>NZ_CAJPVH010000158.1 GCF_905397395.1 Cupriavidus campinensis | reverse complement strand
ACCTCCGACGACATCGTGTACTGCGATGCAAACACCCGTGGCTTTTCCTTGCATTGGCAATACACGCGCGCGCCTTCCACCAGCACGGATTTCCCCATGTCGGTCCAGCGTGGATCGCAGTCGTTGTAGACCGGGCCGCCGACCTTGCAGGCGGGGCACGTGCCGTGGTCCCCTTCCAGGCCAAGGCGTTTGCCCATGTTTGTGGAATCGCTGGTGGCGATCAGCCAACCACCAGTGCTGGTGCGGCTCGCGCCATCCAGCATGTGCCGCTTGTCGTTTCGCATCATGATCTCTTCCGTTTATGGCAAGAGCACACAGCATCACGTGATGCGATTTGAGCGGTCTATAGCAGTTTCCTGATTTCGCCGAGCACACGAAGATTTTCCCGCTGCGGGTTCCGAATCGTCGTGGGACTGCAATGGAAATGTGCCGGCGCACAAACAAATAGAGCCGTCCTCAGGACGGCTCTGATTCCCCGCTACTTGGCAATCCACCCGGCCCATCCCGGCAGCTCTATGGCTTGCCGTGGACAT
>NZ_CAJPVH010000157.1 GCF_905397395.1 Cupriavidus campinensis | reverse complement strand
CACCTCACGCGCCGCATCCTGGAGACCACCGACTGGGAGGTCTACGGCATGGACATGGCCTCCGACCGCCTCGGCGACCTGGTGAGCCATCCGCGCATGCACTTCTTCGAGGGTGACATCACCATCAACAAGGAGTGGATCGAGTACAACATCCGCAAGTGCGACGTGGTGCTGCCGCTGGTGGCCATCGCCACCCCGGCCACCTACGTGCGCCACCCGCTGCGCGTGTTCGAGCTCGATTTCGAGGCCAACCTGCCGATGGTCCGGGCGGCCGTGAAGTACAAGAAGCACCTGGTGTTCCCGTCCACCTCCGAGGTCTACGGCATGTGCGCCGATGATGAATTCGACCCGGAAGCCTCCCCGCTGGTCTACGGCCCGATCAACAAGCCGCGCTGGATCTACGCCTGCTCCAAGCAGCTGATGGACCGCGTGATCCACGCCTACGGCATGGAGGAAGGGCTGAACTACACGCTGTTCCGCCCGTTCAACTGGATCGGCGCCGGGCTGGATTCGATCTTCGAGTCGAAGGAAGGCTCCTCGCGCGTGGTGACGCAGTTCCTGGGCCATATCGTGCG
>NZ_CAJPVH010000156.1 GCF_905397395.1 Cupriavidus campinensis | reverse complement strand
AACGCGCCGGGCGGCGTGACCGGCCGTGGCGGCGGCGCCTGGGAAATGCCGGGTCCAGCCGGCGTGCCCGTGGCGGGCACCGGCGTGCCGCGCCTCATGGCTGGCCTCCGTCCATATGCGGATCGGTCCAGAGCTGCGTGATCTGCGCCTGGATCAGCACGTCCGGGCCGAAGTCGCAACCGGTGCGGATCTGCAGCCGGTAGCTCGCGTTGCGCCCGCTCGTGCCGGCCCAGCGCAGCTCCAGGCGGTCGCAGCGCCGGCTGTAGTAGCCATGCGTGCTGCGGATGCCGCGCTTGCGGTTCAGGAAATCAAACAGTCCCAGCGTTGGGTTGTAGGTGTTCATCGCGATGGCATGGACGAGCCCGAAACGGCCCTTTCCGCGAAGCCCCGCGCCGGCCACCACCTCGAACGCCTGGCAGCCTTCGAGATCGTCGGTCAGGTCCTGCCAATGGCCGTCGGCGCGCAGCGGCACCGGATGTGCGCGCGTGAACGCGCCCTGCCGCCCCTCGCTGCGCACCGTGCCCGCCACGTCCAGGCGGGTACGCGGCTGCGCGGTGCCGATGCCGACGCGCTGTGCCGGGTCCAGGCACAGCAGCGCCGGATCGGGCTCGGCGGCCT
>NZ_CAJPVH010000155.1 GCF_905397395.1 Cupriavidus campinensis | reverse complement strand
CCACGGCCACCAGGCCGGCGCCCGAAGCCATCGCCAGCGCCACGGCCACGCCCCAGCCGCGCCGGCCCTGGCGGAACCAATGGAAGATGGGGGGAATCACTTGCGCGACGATCGCCGTCGCCGCCAGCGTGGCCACGAACGTGGCGGCCATCTTCACGCCGTCATTGGCGGCGGTGAGCGTGCCGGAGGCGATGGCCACCCAGACCGGCATGCCGAGCGTGGCCTGCGACATCAGTGCCGCCGACCACGTCAGGCTGCGCGCGACCTTGCGACCCGGCGTGCGGTCGCCCGAAGCCGTGCGGCGCCAGCGCGCGGCGGCAAGGCCGAGCACGGACGCAAGCAGCAGGAGGCTGTAACTCGTGGCAGTCATGGGGGCGGCGCGTTGGTGGCGGGCACGGATGCCGGCATGTCCTCGATGCGGGCCATCGGGCAGCCCGCATCACGGCATCCTGTCTCCGCCATGTGAACAGTCAAGCGCTTGCTTCGAACGAGGATCGGGACGATCAGAACGCCGCCCAATCGTCGTCCGCACGCGAGGCCGCGGGGGCACCCCCGGCTGCCGACAACTGCGGGCGCACCAGCGCAGCCTCGCGCGACTTGCGCACCACCGGCGGCCGCGCGCTGG
>NZ_CAJPVH010000154.1 GCF_905397395.1 Cupriavidus campinensis | reverse complement strand
GGATGCGCGAACAGCAGCCGCACGCGGATCTCGCGCCGGCCCTCCTGCAGTTGAAGCAGCGGCGACGCCAGCGCAAAGCCCAGCCGCGCGGCGTGCGCCTGCGCCGCCGAGGCACGCATGGCGCCGCCAAGCAGCGGCCACCATGGCGCCCGCTCGGCATACGCGGCGTCAGGCGGCAAGAGCGGCACGGTGTCGACCCGGACGCGCGTTGGATAATCGAAGTCCCGCTCGGGCGAGATGGTCGGGTCGCGCTCCATGCGCAAGCTGCACAACGCCGAGACATGCGTGCCCGTGACCGCCACAGCCGTCTCGGCCGCGAATTCAAGCGCCCTGCCCTGGTGGTCCTTGCCGCCAACAAAGCGCGTGCCAGCCGCGATTTCGACATCGCCGGCATGGCGCGGCGCGCGCGCCAGCAGCAGGTGAACGAACTCCGGCACCGCCGGGCGCGGCGCCAGGCGCAGCACGTCGCGATAGTAGAAGTCCACCAGGCGCGCCGGAAAGCGATTCAACGGCTCCCGGCTGTACTGGAACAACTGCAGCGCGCTTAGCAGCAGCCCCATCGACGGCTCATGCGCGCCCGAGGCCAGGCTGCGCGCGAACTGTGCGTGCGCGAGCGGCTGCACCCGGGCGATGGCCAGCCGCAGCGCCAGCCAGCAGCGCCGCAGCCATTGGCGGC
>NZ_CAJPVH010000153.1 GCF_905397395.1 Cupriavidus campinensis | reverse complement strand
AGCCCGCACGTCCGGCCCCGGCCCCGCGCCAGCCGCGCCGCGCCGCCCAGTCGGCCCCGGCAGCTCCCGCATCGACCGACGGCGCCGCCGCCGGCGAGTCATACACGATCCAGCGCGGCGACACGCTGTCCAGCATTGCAGGCGATGCCGCGCAAGGCCAGGATGTGTCGCTCGAGCAGATGCTGCTCGCGCTGTATCGGAATAATCCCAATGCATTCATCGGCGGCAACATCAACCGGATCAAGTCCGGCGCGGTGTTGAAGGTGCCGAGCGCCCAGCAGGCGCAGGCCGTGAGCCCGCGCGAAGCCCGCCGCGAAGTCGTGGCGCGCACGCAGGGTTTCGACAGCTATCGCAGCCGTCTGGCCGCCGCCGCCGCCGCAAAGTCCGTGGAAGCGGGCTCGGGCCGCGAGCAGTCCGGCAACGTGACCGCGCGCGTGCAGGACACCACGGTGCCTGCCGCTGGTCCGCGCGACGAACTGAAGCTGAGCAAGGCGGACCGCGCCGCGCAGGCCAAGGCGCAAGCCCAGGCCGAAGCCGAAGTGGCCACGCAGCGCAAGCTCAAGGACGCCGAGTCGAAGCTGGCCCAGCTCGAGAAGAACGTCACGGACATGCAGCGCCTGATGGAGCTGAAGAATGCCGAGATCGCCAAGCTGAACCAGGCCAAGGCGGCTCCGGCCCCGGCTGCTGCGCCGGCCACGCCGGCGGCCAGCACCGCGCCGACCGTGGTGCCTGCCGAGCCAGCCAAGCCGGCCGACAC
>NZ_CAJPVH010000152.1 GCF_905397395.1 Cupriavidus campinensis | reverse complement strand
GATGGCGCTGTCCCTGGAACTTCGAAAGCCATGCCAACTGCCTGCTGAGCAGGGAGGTAACCGAGAGTGAAGGAATGAAAGGAATTGCAGGGGTGTTCCTCGTGGCACTGCTGGCCACGCTTGGTGGTTGCGCCGTGGCTTTGCCGAACCGGGATGTCGAAGCGTCGGCGTGGGCTGCGAACTACACCGAGGACTATATCTATGACTACCGGATTCAGACGGTTTCGGGGAAACGCACCGGCGTGGGGGGCGGCAACGTTGCGGAGTTTTCTCGAGGCGGAACCGCAGGGATCGAATGCTGCGGGCGGATGCCGGGCGTCGGTCAGACGGTCAAGGTCGTGTGGCAGGTCGGCGGACGGCAGGAAGACAGGTCCGAGTGGAAAACCTACAGCCGGGATGTCGTTGTAACAGGAACGATGCCGCGAGGATCGAGGCATCACAGTCGTCTGGTTGTTCGATTCTTTCCCAATCACGAGATCGAGGCAGAGCTGTTTCCATATGGCGAGCTGGATCCCAAAAACCCTCGGGTCGACAAGCTTTTTTCAGGCGAGCGCGTAATGCGCCACAAGGGGGAATAACGATGCAGGATTGGTCCAATAGCCACGCGGCAGAACATCGCGGCTTGAAACGGAGTAGGGCTGAATGAGACGGATTGCTTGTGTGTCGTTTGTGATGATATTGGCCGCGCTCGGTGGTTGCGCTGCGGTCCAGTCTGACCGTTCTGTATTGGCGGCGGCGCGCAGTGCGAACTACACCGAGGACTATATCTA
>NZ_CAJPVH010000151.1 GCF_905397395.1 Cupriavidus campinensis | reverse complement strand
GGCGGCGTGGCGGCGCCACTGCCGCCGTCGGCGCCGGCTGCGCCGAAATGCGCGGCGAAGCGCAGGTCCAGCGCCCGCTCGAGCCAGTCCAGCTCGCGCCCCAGCGCCTCGGCATGCAGCGCCACGTCGGATCTAGCGCCAGTCGACATACATGACCTCCTGCATCCAGGGCAGCTTGATCGTGCTGAACGACCACGGCAGGCGGTCGAGCAGCATGTCGAACGGGCCCGGCTTGACCGCCAGCCGCCAGTGATGGCCGCTGTCATTGGACTCGCGCGTAAGCCGGCCCTCGCGCAGCAAGAAGGTCTGGCGCAGGCCCTCGGGCGAGGTCTTGCCGAGCGCGCTCCAGTGGCCGATTACGGCGCCGATCAGATCGTCGAGCAAGCGCCGCGTGGCTGCGTCCAGCGCGCCTTCGCCAACCAGCGGCGCGTCCAGCGGCATGCCGCACAGCAGCTTAGGCAGCACGCATTCGGGCTCGCTGGCCTGGTCATGCCCGTGCGCAAGCCACGCCAGGCAGCGCACCGCGCGCGCCGCCGCTTGCGCGTCGCGCAGCGTCTTGCCGTCGAGCAGGTCCAGCATGCCGAACAGGCGCTGGCTGTAGGTAGCCAACAGCACCAGCCCGGCGTCGCCGATGTAGTGGGTATCGCTATCGCCAAGCGTGGGCAGCACGGCAAGCTCAGGCAGGTCGGCGGCTGCCGACGCGGTGCCCTTCCACGGCGCGGGCTGGGGCGCGGGTGCGCCGTGGCGGGGCGCCTCGGCCTGCACGCGCTCCACGG
>NZ_CAJPVH010000150.1 GCF_905397395.1 Cupriavidus campinensis | reverse complement strand
CGCCCGGCGTGCCACCCGGAACCACGCCCCGAGCCCGCGTGGCAGCCGCGCAGTGGCGTCGCCCGCCAGGCTTGGCGCGGCCATCCATTGCCGTACGCGCGCAAACCATTGGGCCAGCGCGGAACGCCCCGGCGTCGGTGCGCCCGCCTCCCGATAAAGGTGGAGTGCGTGGCGCCGCGCCAGCGCCTCCGGCGTGGGCGCCAGGCGCATGGCAAGCACATGTCCGGCCAGGAAACGCCAGTGGCTGCGCTGACGCGCCGATTCGGACTGGCCGGCCACCAGCGCCGCGTGCGCCGCTTCCAGCGCCTGGCTGGCCCGGCGCAGTGCGGCCGATTGCCGGGGATGCAGGGTGGCCACCAGCGCCCAGCGCTGCGCCGGACGCGTGGCATGGAGCCAGTCCTCGCACAACACCGGGTCCGCGAGCCATTCGCCGATCTGGCGCCGGACCATCCAGTCGCGTGCGGCAGCGCGGTGCCGCGGCAGGGCCAGCAGATGGCGCAGCCGCTCCGCGCGCGTGGCCACTCGGTGGATCACATGCCAGCGCCATGGCGGGGCACCGGCCGTACCGCCGGCCGATGACGAGGCGGAGCCCGCCTGCGATACGGTCCGCCGCGCGGGCCGAGCCACCGCATGGCCCTGCCAATCCGCGAGCGCTCGCTGCCAGAGTTGCTCCCAGCCGCGCCGGCTGGTGGGTGCCGGTTCGCCGAGCGCCAGTTGCCGCAGCGTATAGGCCGCCAGCCAGCGTTGCAGCGCAGACAGGCCGCCCGGCGCCGAGGC
>NZ_CAJPVH010000149.1 GCF_905397395.1 Cupriavidus campinensis | reverse complement strand
CCTCGCGCCCACGCGCGCCACGGCGCTGCGCTGGGGCGGCCCGGTGGCCACGCTGGTGCTGTTCGGCGGGCTGATCGGCGGCGCACTGGGCGCGGCGGCGATGCTGGTGACGGGCGTGGCGCTGGCCGCTTTCCTGCTCTGGGTGCGCATCCGGCGCGTCCGGGAGAAGATGCTGCGCCAGTTGCCGGGCTTTCTCGATGGCGTGGTGCGGCTGATGACCATCGGCAGCAGCGTGCCGGCCGCGTTCCAGAATTCCGTGGCGAACACCGAGGCGCCGCTGCGCCAGTGCCTGGTGCAGGCCATTCACCTCCAGCGTGCCGGCAAGGAGCTCGATCAGGCGGTGCTGATGGTGGGCCGCGCCTATGATCTGGCCGAACTGGTGATCGTGTCGTCGGTGCTGCGCCTGTCCGTGCGCTACGGTGGCCGGGCCGATGTGGTGATGGAGCGCACCGCCACCTTCATGCGCGACCGCGAGGAAGCGCAGCGCGAGCTGATGGCGCTGTCGGCGGAGACGCGCCTGTCGGCGTGGGTGCTGGGCCTGCTGCCGCTGGTGGTGGCGGGCGGCCTGTTCGTGATGAACGCCGGCTACATCCTGCTGATGTGGCGCGACCCGATGGGCAAGGCGATGCTGCTGACCGCGCTGGGGCTGGAGGTGGTCGGCGCCTTGCTGCTATACCGGCTGGCCAAGTCGATATGAGGGCGCGCGCATGGATGTGACGATCGACATGACCTCTCTGCTCTCGATGAGCCTGCTGGCCGCCGCCGGCGCGGCGGGGCTGCTGGCGTGGCCGCTGGTGCGGCAATGGCGCCAGCGCCGTGCCACCACGCGCACGCTCGACGCCGCGCTGGACCGTCAGGC
>NZ_CAJPVH010000148.1 GCF_905397395.1 Cupriavidus campinensis | reverse complement strand
CCCCCGGCCCCACCCGCTGCGCCGGCCATTCCCGGCTCCGCGCCCGCCGCGGCCTCCGCGCCGTCCGCGGATGCCCGCACGCCGTTCTCGCAGACCGTCTCCACGGTCCTGTCTCCGAGCCAACTGGTACAGCCCGCATCGAGCCAGCCATGAACGGAGCAATCTGGGACAGCCGATTCCGCCGCGTGCTCTATCGCGTCGTGGTGGGGATCATCGTCTTCCTGGCCCTGGTCCTGGTGGGCCTGCTGGCCGGGGCATCGGCCAACACCGAATTCTTCGATCGCTATTTCACGCTGCTGTTCAAGGTCAACCTGGTCGTCGGCGCGCTGCTGGTGCTGACCGTGGGCGCACTGGCCGTGACGCTGTGGGTACGCTACCGGCGCGGCAAGTTCGGCACGCGGCTGATGACCAAGCTGGCCGTGTTCTTCGGCGTGGTGGGCGTGCTGCCGGGCGTGCTGATCTACCTGGTCTCGCTGCAGTTCGTCTCGCGCAGCATCGAATCCTGGTTCGACGTGCGCGTGGAAACGGCGCTTGAGGCGGGGCTGAACCTGGGCCGGTCCACCATCGACAGCCAGCTGGCCGATCTGCAGAGCAAGGCCCGGCTGATGGCGGACCAGCTCACGGGGGCGTCCGGCATGGCTACGTCGCTGCAGCTGAACCGGCTGCGCGAGCAATACGGCGTGCAGGAGGCCGCGATTTTCACCGGCAGCGGCCGTGTGATGGCCACGGCGTCGAGCAGCTACGCCTCGCTGGTGCCGGACCTGCCGTCGGGCATGCTCGCCGAGCAGGCGCGGCTGGCCGGCGGCTATGCGGCCGTGGAGGGCGGCACCGAGCCCTCGGTGGACGGCAAGCGCACGGGCCCTATCGACAGTACCCACCTGTACCGCATCCGCGTGATCATTCCGCTCGGGCCGGCGCCGTCGCAGAACGCAACCGACGCGGAGGCGCAGGCGGCCGCCGTGGCTGCGGCCGCCGCGGTCCAGC
>NZ_CAJPVH010000147.1 GCF_905397395.1 Cupriavidus campinensis | reverse complement strand
GAGTGTGGACCTCAGAAAGCCATATCCCCCCGGTTTTCAGAACGAGAGCGGTTGGGCTTCCAAAAGGCAACTGATGCCCCGGGGCCTGCGCTCCCCCTCCGGCCAGGAGCGCTTCACCTGTGATCCGTCCATCCGCCCTGCCAACGTGCCGGCTCCGAAATGAACCGTCCCATGCGTTATCCCCTCTTGCTGCTCGTGGCAGCCAGCCTCCTTGCCGGCTGCGCCCATGATCCCTATCCCTACAGGAACGGTGGCCCGCCCGTCATTGATTATGACGTCCCGCCTCAAGTCATCTACCGCATTGACGACCACCGTTTCGTGACGCTGGAGAACTATCGCGACTGCCACCATGGGGTCACGTACTACAACGACGCGAAGCAGGGCATCCGACAAAGGCTTGGCCGGGCCGGCATCGAGAACTTTCAGGGCAGGCTCATCAATGCCGATCCAACCGGTCAGAACATCGTCATACCTTCTTCCGCGCCGCCTGATATTGGTTGCAGTGATCGGGGATGCACCACCTCGCTGCTGTACTCCACCGACGGCGGCCGAACCTTTCACGGCTACGCATACATGAACAGTTTCAATCCCTTCAAGGAATCGAGGCGGTTCACCATTGCCGTCACACAAGATGCTCTCTATGTCGTCAAGGCAAACATGTTTCGCCTCGACAGCGACCGGAATCCATACATAGAGAAGGCACCGCTCTATCCGACGGCAGATCTCTCCGCTCTCGACCGCTCAAAGGGGCAATGGGCGTTCGGCGACAAAGCCCGCCCTCTCCCCCAAGGCCTCCGTTCTCCCTCCGGCCAGGAGCGCTTCACCTGTGATCCGTCCATCCGCCCAGCCAACGTGCCGGCTCCGAAATGAACCGTCCCATGCGTTACCCCCTCTTGTTGCTTGCGGCGGCCGCTCTGCTGCCCGGCTGCGCCCATGATCTCTATCCCTACAGGAACGGTGGCCCGCCCGTCATTAATTATGACGTCCCGCCTCAAGTCATCTACCGCATTGACGACCACCGTTTCGTGACGCTCGAGAACTATCGCGATTGCCATCATGGCGTGACCTACTACAACGACACGAAGCAAGGCATCCGCCAAAGGCTCGGCCGCGAAGGCATAGAG
>NZ_CAJPVH010000146.1 GCF_905397395.1 Cupriavidus campinensis | reverse complement strand
ATCCACATGTCGCTATTGAGGTTGTGCCCCGGCAGCCCGACGGACTCGACGGTATCGAACAGACCCAGAAACCGGATATGCAACGGCGCGGCTTCACCATCGACTGCTGTGCGGCAAGGCCAGAAGGGCGCGCCATGCCGCATCTCGCATTGTGTCAACAGCCGGTGTACAAAGGCACGCGCAAGCGCCGCGCCGCGGGAGAAGCCAAATACGGCGATATCGATGCGGGTGACTTTGTGGTTGGCTTTCAATCTATCTCGAAGATCTGCCTCGGCCAACGCTAATCGCGCATCTGCGCCCAATCCGGCTCCCCCGCCCAATGTCTCGCTGTCGCGAATCCATTCCCACCAGCTTGGATTACTGGCATCTAGCGGTGTGCCAACGCCTGGGTAGTAAAACCTCCAGATCAGCGGTCGTTCCTCGTCGTGTCCCGCATAGAGCCGTGCGATGTTGGACAACTTCTTCGCCGGTTCGTCCAACTTAAGGTTGTTTCCTGTGCCATCAAAAAAAAAGCTGAACCACGGCTTCTGCTCGCAGGTCGAGCAGGTCGTGAACGCTTCGTCGTGCAGCATCGTGGCGGTCTTGAGCGCCCGATGGAAAGTATCGTGGCTATCGGTGAACCAGTCTTGCATCGTTATTCTCCCTTTTGGCGCATTACGCGCGGGCCAACAAAGAAAATTCTGTCCATCCGCGGATTTCCGGGGCCTAGATCGCCGTCCCCAGAAAGCAATTCCGTCTCGATCTCATGATTGGGGAAGAATCGGACCACTAGATAGCTCTGCAGCTTGTAGCCCGGCTTCGGCATCGTCCCTTTCACGACGACATCCCGGCTGTAGGTTTTCCACATGGACTTGTCGTCCTGACGTCCGCCCACTCGCCATACCGACCTTGATCGTCTGACCGACACCCGGCATCCGCGAACAGCATATGCTTCCACTGGTTCCCCCTCTGGAGAATTCCTTAACCTGTATACCGCCCACTCCGGTGTCCTTGCCTGAGACCGTCTGAATCCAGTAGTCGTAGATATAGTCCTCGGTGTAGTTCGCACTGCGCGCCGCCGCCAATACAGAACGGTCAGACTGGACCGCAGCGCAACCACCGAGCGCGGCCAATATCATCACAAACGACACA
>NZ_CAJPVH010000145.1 GCF_905397395.1 Cupriavidus campinensis | reverse complement strand
CCGACCCATAGCGGCCTGCCGGGTTTCTCCGAATCGGACAATCAGACTGCCTCGTTGAAGAGTCGTTTGTGAGGTGTGGGGAACCATCTTCCTTGTCGCCGCGCTCAAGAACGAGTGTAAGCACAGCGTTGGAATACTGTTGTATCTGAGGAACGGGATCTAGCGCGCCGGACCTCTGACACAGTGGCTGAATCTGCCAACGCTTGCGCGCTATTGCTTGCCCCTACCTGCACGGACCCTGTTGCGGGGGGCTATCAAATTTCTGAGTTACTTGTCAGACGCATTCGCGACTGCGAACTCGAGCATGACTTTCGATACCGACGCCTTGATTTTGCGCCAGTCTTCCAGCAATCCCTTGCGAAACGTCACCCGAATCTTCGCGTGCATGGCTGGATCTAGGACAAAGGTCATGGCGCAACTGCTCGACGCATACACGCTGACCTTGCACGCTATATGGGTCAGCGTCTTCCCGTCTTTGCCGACCTCCAGGTATCGTCTCTCGCCGCTGCCCCCTAGATGCCGCTCATCGTCCTTGATATTCGAAAATGCGCGCAGACCGTGTACAAGCCCTGGCTCTTCCCGATAGGGATCAGGTCCGGTCATTCTGACCTCTTTCGTCATGCGTACCATGTATGTCTCGCTGTCGACCCTGAAGTCGCTGTTCGCCCAGACCAGCACGCGCATCCATCTACTGGTGGAAAGCGTTTCCTTTGGCGTAGCGTCGGGATTTCGGACATCAAGCACGGCCATGTCGGGAAAGTGCACTTCGAATGCGAAGCCGCGAATGCCTGAGTGATAGTCCCGTGGCGGCGTATCGCCTTTGCGTTGCTCCATGAAATTGGGGTCGCCTTCGTATTCGAGGAAGCGGCCATAGGCGCGTGGGATATTTACCGGCACACCCCCAAGGTGCCCGACATAGCCGTTGGGCGTCGGCGCGGCACTAGCGAGAAGTCCGGTGCATGGAAGCAGCGTCACTAAGCAGGCCGCACCGTGCGTAAGAAGTCGATGACGTAACTGGCTGAAAGGTCTGAATGAGTATTTGCCCATATCTGTTCTGCGTACCTGTCGATACCCGAGGATCCTTGAACGCTCATTCTCAGCGATTTAGCTTGTCGCGTCGAACGACCGCTCCTGGCCG
>NZ_CAJPVH010000144.1 GCF_905397395.1 Cupriavidus campinensis | reverse complement strand
GGGCCGCCGGATGGGCCCGGGGGGCCCGGGGGGCCCGGGGGGCCCGGGAGGTCCGGGGGGCCCCGGCGCGCAGCCGCGCTCTCCGGTGGTGGTCAATACGGTAATCCGGCGCGATATGGACGTGGTGCTCAACGGCCTGGGCAACGTGACGCCAGTGACCAACGTCACCGTGCGCGCCCAGGTCTCGGGCCCGCTGCTGAAGGTGCTGTTCAAGGAAGGCCAGATGGTCAAGGCCGGCGACGTGCTGGCGGAGATCGACCCGCGTCCGTTCCAGGCCGCACTCGACCAGGCCGCGGGACAGCTCGCGCGGGACCAGGCGCTGCTCCAGAACGCCCGGCTGGACCAGCAGCGCTACAAGACGCTGCTGGCGCAGGACTCCATCTCCAGGCAGCAGGTGGATACCCAGGACGCGCTGGTGCGCCAGTTCGAGGGCACCGTGAAGACCGACCAGGGCAATGTGGATAACGCGCGCATCCAGCTCGGCTATACCCGGATCGTGGCGCCCACCTCGGGCCGCATCGGCCTGCGCCAGGTGGACCCGGGCAACATCGTCAACACCAGCGACACCAACGGCATCGCGCTGATCACCCAGATCCAGCCGATTGCCGTGCTCTACACGATTCCCGAGGACAACCTGCCGGCCGTGCTGAAGAAGCTCAACGCCGGCGAAAAGCTGCCGGTGCAGGCGTGGGACCGCCAGGTGCGCAACCAGCTGGGCGAAGGCACGCTGCTGACCACCGACAACCAGATCGACACCACCACGGGCACCGTCAAGCTCAAGGCGATCTTCCCCAATGCGGACGGCATGCTGTTCCCGAACCAGTTCGTGAACGTGCGCACGCGCGTGGACACGCTGGTGGACGCCACCGTGATCCCCGTGGCCGCCATCCAGCGGGGCCAGCAGGGCACCTTCGTCTACGTGGTGGGCGATGACAGCCAGGTGAAGGTGCAGGTGGTCACGCTGGGGCCGACCGACGGCGCCCAGACCGCCGTCTTGAAAGGGCTGGAGCCGGGCCAGCGCGTAGTCGTGGACGGCGCCGACCGCCTCAAGGAGGGCATGATCGTGGAAGCCGTGGACCCGGCCGCGCGTGCCGCCGCCACCACGCCGGCCAGTTCGCCACGCGGTCGTGGCCGGCGCCACGGCG
>NZ_CAJPVH010000143.1 GCF_905397395.1 Cupriavidus campinensis | reverse complement strand
TTCAAGGCGATCGCGGCGCAGTATGGAGTTGGCTACAAGCTCGTGCAGCGTTGGGTGGCGAGCTACCGCCAGCATGGCCAAGACGGGCTGCGCAAGAAGCGCAATCCCTACAGCACTGAATTCAAACTCTCGGTGCTGCTGCGCATGTGGCGAGAAGGTCTTTCAGGCGAGCAAACGGCGGCGTTGTTTGACATCCGCAGCCCGGGTTGCATTGGCGTCTGGGAGCGCCGCTATCATAGTGGCGGTATAGATGCCCTGTCGCCCCGACCTCGCGGGCGCCCCAAGACGATGCCGCAAGCCATTCCTCCCAAATCTCCGGCCGAGCCGGTTGCCGATGACGAGCGTCCGCGCAAGGAATTGCTCAAAGAAATCGAGTACCTGCGCGCGGAGGTGGCGTACCTAAAAAAACTCGATGCCTTGGTTCAAGCGAAGAAAGCAGCGCAGCAGAAAAAGCGCAAATAGTGCTTGAGCTAAGGCAGCAGTACCCGTTGGCGGGCTTGCTCAAGGCCGCAGATTTGGCCCGCAGCACGTTTTATTACCAGCAAAAGGTGGTGAATGCCGGTGACAAGCACGCGGAGCTGAAAGCCAGGATCCGGGCCGTCTATACATGCCACAGGGGGCGCTATGGCTATCGGCGGATCACCGCCACAATCCGGCAGATGGGCTGGATCATCAACCACAAGACCGTACAGCGCCTTATGGGGCAATTGCGGCTGAAGTCGCTGGTGCGGCCGAAAAAGTACCGCTCCTATCGCGGGGAGATGGGACGGGCGGCGCCGAATCTGCTCAACCGCCAGTTCGACGCACAACGTCCTAACCAGAAATGGGTGACCGACGTGACCGAATTCAATGTTGGCGGGGAGAAGCTATACCTGTCGCCGGTGATGGACCTGTACAACGGCGAGATCATTGCCTATCAGACAAGCAAGCGACCTACCTTCGATCTGGTCGGGGCCATGCTCAAGAAGGCACTGGCCAAGTGCCAGGACAACGATAAGCCGATGCTGCATTCAGACCAAGGCTGGCAGTACCAGATGCCTGCCTATCGGCGCATGCTCAAGGAGCATGCTGTGACGCAAAGTATGTCCCGCAAGGGAAACTGCCTTGACAATGCCGCCATGGAAAGCTTCTTCGGCACGCTCAAGGCTGAAT
>NZ_CAJPVH010000142.1 GCF_905397395.1 Cupriavidus campinensis | reverse complement strand
GGTGACGTGGCCACCGCCGCCCGAGCTGCCGGCGGGCAGCGCGCTGGCTGCGCTGGTGGCAGAACACGTGCTCGGCGTGCCCGAGCGCCTGGTGCTCGCGCTCGCGCTGGCGCCCCATCTGCGCCCCTCCGCGCTGGACCTGTTCTTCGTCAAGAACCGCGATTTCGACCGCGCGTTCACCGAATTCGGCGGCGCGCGCGCCAAGTACCACGGCGGCTTCCTCCCGACCGGCGAGACCGCCGCGTTCCTGCTGGCCGGCGACGATCTCGCCATGCGCATTCAGGCGCTGAGGCTGTTCGACAGCGAGCATCCGCTGGCCTGCGCCGGCCTGGTGCACCTGGACGGCGGCGTGGGCAGCGAGCCGCAACTGGCCGGTGCGCTGCATCCGGGCGCGGAGACGCTGCAGCGGTTGCAAACCGGCGTGTGGCACAAGCCCGACTACAACGCGCGGTTTCCGGCGCGCCGTATCGTCACGGCACTGGGATGGGACGACCTCGTGCTCGCGCCCGATGTGATGGACGAAATCGACATCGTCCGCGCCTGGCTGCGTGAGGGGCCTGCGCTGATGGATGCCTGGGGGCTGGGCAAGGCGGTCAAGCCCGGCTATCGCTGCCTGTTCTATGGGCCGCCCGGCACCGGCAAGACGCTCACCGCCACGCTGCTGGGACAGGACGCCGCGGTGGACGTGTACCGCATCGACCTGTCGATGGTGGTGTCCAAGTACATCGGCGAGACCGAGAAGAACCTTGCCACGGTGTTCGACCAGGCACAGAGCCGCCGCTGGATCCTGTTTTTCGACGAGGCCGACGCGCTGTTCGGCAAGCGCTCGGCCACGCAGAGCAGCAACGACCGCCATGCCAACCAGGAAGTGGCCTATCTGCTCCAGCGCGTGGAGGACTTTCCCGGCACCGTGATCCTGGCGACCAACCTGCGCGCCAATATCGACGAGGCATTCGCCCGTCGCTTTCAATCGATGATCTATTTCCCGATGCCCGACGCCACGCAGCGGCTGCGCCTGTGGCACAGCCTGATCCGCGACCCAGACAGGCTCGCGCCCGATGTGGATCTGCCGGCACTGGCCGAGCAGCACGCGCTGTCCGGCGGCGCCATGGTCAACGTGCTGCGCTTTGCCGCGTTGCAGGCCAGCCGCGAGGGCAGCGGCCGCTTCGGCGCCGCGCACTTGCGGCGCGGCATCGCCCGGGAATTGCGCAAGGAAGGGAGGACGGCATGAGAGGCGGCAGCTTGGGCGCCCGGGCCGGCCGGCCCGGCGTGCGGCGCGGGCTCGCAACGGCGGCGCTTCTGCTGCTCG
>NZ_CAJPVH010000141.1 GCF_905397395.1 Cupriavidus campinensis | reverse complement strand
CCTTTTAGCTTGAGCTTGATGCGGTCGTGATTGTAGTACCGGATGTATTCGGCTATGCCACGACGCAACTGGTCGACGTTGGCGAAGCGCTCTAACCGGAAGCACTCTGACTTGAGCGTCCCGAAGAAGCTCTCCATCGCCGCATTGTCCAGGCAATTGCCTTTGCGGGACATGCTCTGACGCAAGCCTCGCGAGGCCAGTTTGCGGCGATATGCCGCCATCTGATAGGCCCAGCCCTGATCCGAATGCAGCATTGGGGTTTCGCCCGGGCGCAGCTTGCGAAGCGCCTTGTCGAGCATCTCCCGGATCAGCGCGAAGTCAGGCCGCTCGCTGGTCTGCCAGGCGACGATCTCCCCGTTGTACAGGTCCAGGACCGGCGAGAGGTAGAGCTTTTTGCCGCCTACGTTGAACTCGGTCACATCCGTCACCCACTTCTCGTTCGGCTTGCTCGCCTCGAACTGGCGCTGTAGCAGATTGGGGGCGACTCGCCCGACTTGCCCACGGTACGAACGGTATTTCTTCGGCCGTACGAGCGCCTTCAATTGCAGTGCCGACATCAGCCGTTGCACGGTTTTGTGATTCACCAACATGCCTGCCAGGCGCAGCGTCGCCGTGACCCGGCGATAGCCATATCGGCCCTTGTGCTGGGCATACACCTGCTGAATACGCGCCTTGAGTTCCCCATTGCGATCCCCGGCTTTGCCTGCCGCCATCTGGTAGTAGAACGTGCTGCGCGCCAGATCGGCAACCTTGAGCAGGATCGGCAGCGGGTGGTGCTCTCGCAAAGCATTCACGACTTGCGCTTTTTCTTTGGCGCAGCTTGCTCCTTGGCCCGGAGCAGGGCATCCAGCTTTTTTAGGTACGCCACCTCCGCGCGCAGATATTCGTTTTCCTTCAGTAGATCTTCGCGCGAGCGTCCGTCTTGAGTGGGCTCGGGAGTGGATTGGGGTGGCTGCTTAGGCTGGGACATGTTGGGTGGCCGGCCTTTGCGGCGCGGCTTGAGGGCTTCGATACCGCCCTCATGATACTGGCGCTCCCAGCGGCTGATGCCGCCTGCTTCGCGCAAGTCGAAGACGGCACTTGCCTGCGCATAGGACAACTCGTGGCGCCACATGTGCCGCAACACCGTCAACTTGAACTCGGCGCTATAGGCCTCATGCTTCTTGCCAAGCGCGGCTTCTCCATGCTGCCGCCACGCGCTGACCCAGCGCTGCAGCACCGAGCGGCCTATTCCGTGCTTCCGGCTCAGTGTCCCAGTCCCAACTCCCCCGGACAAATATTCCTGAACCACCTGGCGCTTGAACGCCTCGTTGTACTTCGCCATGAAAAACACCCCAAAGG
>NZ_CAJPVH010000140.1 GCF_905397395.1 Cupriavidus campinensis | reverse complement strand
GTTCTTGCCGATCAGGGTCACGTCTTGCCCTGCGGAGATGTCGGCACCGCGCGCGGTGAGGTCGTCCTTGGCGGCGATGCTCACATTGCCGTTGCCGCTGACCACCTGGCTCGCCACGCGCTTCATCTGCTCAAGGCCCTGCTCCCGGGGAGTTCACTAGATACACGGCTACAAGACAAAATTCAGTTATGGGCGAGGCCTCGTTTTTCTACCTGCCTAGTCTATTAGGCCTGCCTTCCGCAAATATCGAGGCAAAAGAGCAATATGAACAACGAATAACACCAAAAACGACGGCAACCCGATGAAAACAAGGCAAAACTCTTCTTTCCATCCGAACACAATCCGAGAGACTCCCGCCAGCAGAAATGCATATAAACCGCTCGAACCTAGAGATATGCTACCAACAACAATAATTTTTCGAATATCTTCAATTTTCTTGCGCGAGTTCATTTTTCATCCATATTTGTCACCCCATTTACAAACGTATATCCTTTCGCCCCGACCCCGAAAAGCAAGGTCGTTTGAGTCGTTCCATTAGGCAAGGCTTTGCCAAAAAATGGAACAAGCGTCGGATTATTGAACCTCGAAACAGCAACGCCAAAAATGGAATTGGGCCGACCGAGGCCATCAGCTATCCCAACCTTCAATGGCACCTTTGCACCGGCAGCCCCCATGGAAAACACCAAATTCAAACCGTCAAAAGTAGTTCCGCCCCAAGTCGGCATAAGATACTCGAAACCGCTTTTTAGAACATTATTTCCAGGCAAGTTAATTCCATTTAACCGGTTATACAACCCATTTGCACCTTCCCCCACATCACTAATGCCAAACGCGACCATCCCACCGCCACCAATCGCGCATCCAATACCAGTAGTTCCACAAATAGTGACCCCTGTTTTTGCTGTGATGGCGCCAAAAACGATTTTTGCACCATCCTTGACCACCCCTATGGGATCGCTTTCCATCGCATCCCCAAACTTTTGACTTGCACTATATTGGAATAGCCCAGACTCCTTTTGCAGAAGGACCCATCGCCGTTCCTCTGCGAGATCGCTTGCCTCTACGGTGCTCACATAGTTCTCAGTGTATTCCGCGCTCCCGACGGGGTATTCTGCCCAGCACTTTATTTCGTAGCACGCGGCCCTAGTAAGGCGCTTTTCGGCTTCTTTGTCACCGTTAGCTTGGGTGCTGATCTTTTCTTTCTCATCCGGATGCAACTGTCTGTTATAAGCATCCGCCATCCCCGCCGTCGCCGCAGTTGCATTGCCACCAACAATCTTGGCAATCGCCATACCAACAACCTGCAACATCTTGTCGCGGGTTCCAGGTTCAACGCCGAGGCTACCCATGTTCTCGTCCAACAACATAATCGCCGCCGTAGCCGCC
>NZ_CAJPVH010000139.1 GCF_905397395.1 Cupriavidus campinensis | reverse complement strand
TGAACTGCACCCCAAAAGTTGGACACCAACTTTTGGGGTGTTTTCATGTATCGGTACTCGGAGCAGTTCAGGCTGACAGTTATCCAGAGCTACCTGGACGGTCAGGCAGGCTATGGTGAGATCGCCAAACGCCATGAAATAGACAGCGGAACAGTACGGCGCTGGGTGGCGGGATACCGCCTGCATGGCGCGGCGAGCATCAAACGGAAGTACACGCACTACAGCGCCGAGTTCAAGCTTGCCGTGCTGAAGCGGATGCGAAGCCAGCGGTTGTCGCATCGCGAAGTCGCAGCATGGTTCGATATTCGCAACTTCGGTGCGATTGGCATTTGGGAACGCCAGTATGATGCAGGGGGTATAGAGGCCTTGTCATCGCGCCCAAAAGGGCGTCCCAGGAAGATGTCGCCACCCACTCCCAAAGCAAAGCCACCGAAGCCATCTAGTGATCGCACGCGCACGCGCGAGGAGCTCATTGACGAGCTGAACTACCTGCGCATGGAGAACGCCTACCTAAAAAAACTCGACGCCTTAGTTCAAGCGAACAAGAAATCTGCGCAACCCAAAAAGCGCAAATAGTGCTTGAGCTAAGGCGGCAGTATCCATTGGCGGGGCTGTTGAAGGTCGCAGGCCTGGCACGAAGCACCTTCTACTATCAGCAAACAGTACTTCAGGCGCAGGACAGGTATGCGGAACTGAAGGCAAGAATCCGTGAGCTGTTTGCGCAGCACAAAGGTCGCTACGGCTACCGCCGCATTACGGCGGCGCTTCGGAAAGCGGAATTGATCGTCAACCACAAGACGGTTCAGCGCCTGATGAAAGCCATGGGCCTGAAGTCTCTCGTCCGGCCAAAGAAATACCGTTCTTACAAAGGTGCGGTGGGCCGAGTTGCGCCCAACGTGTTGCAACGGCAGTTCCACGCCGGGCGTCCGAATCAGAAATGGGTAACCGATGTGACCGAATTTAGCGTCGCCGGCGAGAAGCTATACCTCTCGCCGGTGCTGGACCTGCATAACGGCGAGATCGTCGCATACGAGATGGCCAGGCGTCCGTTGTTCGAGATGGTAAGCAAAATGCTCAAGAAGGCGTTTGCTCGACTCGGCCCCAAGGACCGACCGATCCTGCATTCGGATCAGGGCTGGCAATACCAAATGGCGTCCTATCGATCGATGCTCAAGCAGCGCAGTGTCCGTCCCAGTATGTCGCGCAAAGGTAACTGCCTCGACAACGCTGCCATGGAGAGCTTCTTCGGCATCCTAAAGTCCGAATTCTTCTACCTGAACAAGTTCACCAGCATCGAGCAACTGCAGGATGGACTGCGCCAATACATTCACTACTACAATCATGACCGCATCAAGCTCAAACTAAAAGGGCTGAGTCCCGTGCAATACAGGACTCAGCCCTTTCCGGCCTAGCCATCAACCGTCCAACTTCTGGGGGTCAGTTCA
>NZ_CAJPVH010000138.1 GCF_905397395.1 Cupriavidus campinensis | reverse complement strand
CCCAGCCAGATACTGCCTTACCAGCTTGAGCTTGAACCGCTCATCGTACTTCGCCATGAAAAACACCCCAAAGGTTGGATGGGTGTCCAACTTTTGGGGTGCAGTTCACGAGGGTGGCTTTTTGTTTTTCAGGGCGGCGGGTAATGCCTGCCGTCATCAGGGATTGGGGCCCAGCGCCGGCTGCCGCCCCGCTGCACGGCGCCTGCGCGTGCCGCCAGTTGGCGCCGCATCGGGCTTGGGTGCCGGCCCCGCCGAGGCATCGCCGCCGAGCAACTCCAGCCGGTAGCCATGCGTGTACAGCGGGACGATGCGCACACCGTTGTCGGGCCAGAGCCCCAGCTTGTTCCGCACGCGCGAGATGTGGGTGTCGATGGTGCGGGACATCGGCGGGATGTCGCGCCCCCAGACTGCCACGACCATGTGTTCGCGCGGCACCACCCGGCCGGCGTTGCGGAACAGCAGCAGGGCGAGGTCGAATTCCTTGGGCGTCAGCGCCACCTTCTGGCCGTGGCACGTCGAGGCCCGGGTGGCCAGGTGGAAGGCGAAGCAGCCCCAGGCCATGCTGCCGTCGCGCGCCTGGCGCAGGTCCGGGTACGCGCGGCGCAGCAGCGCCTCGATCCGCGCGGCCAGTTCCTGCGGGCGGATCGGCTTGACCATGTAGTCGTCCGCGCCCGCTGCCAGCGTCGCCACGATGTCCCGCTCGTTGTCCAGCCCGGTCAGGAACATCACCGGCACGCGGGCGTCCAGATGGGCGCGCACCCACGCCAGTACCTCGCGCCCACTGACCTGGGGCGCGTGCCAGTCCAGCAGCAGCAGGTCGAACGTGACCTTGCGCAGCGTCAGCAGCATGCGCCGGCCGTCGTCGAACGTCACGCACTCGTGCCCGGCGGCCGTCACGATCTCCCGAATTCGCGCGGCGTGGCCGGCGTCTGGCTCCAGCGAAGCTATCCTCAATCCCATCGTCGTTGCGCGCCCCCGAGGCGCATCCGTTGTCTGCCATCCGAGCATTAGAGGCCGGGACGCGTCGCAACCCTATAAGACGATGCTCATTTTTAGTCGGCAACAAATGTTTACTTCGTGCCGGCGGGCGCGCGGCCTACCATGGCCGCATCGAGACAAGCCGAGGGAGGCCCATCGTGAAGATCGCCGCGCTGGCGGACAACCCGTCCCGCGCCGGGATGCTCAGGCACGCGCTGCACCGGGGCGGGCATGTCGTGCGCTGCTTCGGGTGTGGAAAGTCGATGACGGACGCGGTGCGGGATACCCGCTACGACGTGCTGCTGCTGGACCGCGCCAGTTCCATCGCCGCCGCGACGGCCGCGTGCGACGTGCTGAAATGGGTGCGCGACACGCTCGGGCAAGGCGTGCCGGTGATGATGCTGGGCCGGGGCGACGACGAGGCACAGGTGGCGGCCTGCCTGGCGGCCGGCGCCGATGCCTACGTGGGCGAGGCGGGGCGCGGGGCCGAGCTGCTGGCGCGCGTGGAGGC
>NZ_CAJPVH010000137.1 GCF_905397395.1 Cupriavidus campinensis | reverse complement strand
ACGCTGGACCGACATGGGGAAATCCGTGCTGGTGGAAGGCGCGCGCGTGTATTGCCAATGCAAGGAAAAGCCACGGGTGTTTGCATCGCAGTACACGATGTCGTCGGAGGTCACGAGCGGCGGGCGCGCCGGTGAGCATGTGGGGGGAACATCGGAAAAACCGCAAGCCCACAACAAGCTGGCGAGTGAGCCCAGCGGTGAAGCCCGCCCCGATGCTTCGAGTCTCGCCGCCTACGCGGCCGACCCGACGATGATCTGCCCCAATATGACCAATGCCGAATTCCATGCCACGGTATTGCGGGTTCGTGACATCGCCGTTGCGCATATGGACCAGCGGTTGATTGAGTTGCAACGCTGGAACGAGGCGGATCAGGAACGGGTTCGCATGTGGTTTGTGGACGCTACCCCGGATATTCGAAAGCGCCTGCGCGAGGGGATTCAGCGAATTCGGCAACTCTCCCTCGGGTTGACAGAACGGAATTTCTGCCGCTTCAGCGAAGAAGTCATGCGTAAAGTAGGTTGTATCCCGGCGGCGAGAGAAGGGGACGAGCCGGCGTGGGCAAGCGTATGCAAGGCCGACAAGACGTTTACGATTTTTATCGGTGTCACATATTGCTACTTACCGATCGAAGCCATCCGCCATAGAGGTGTGGTGGAGCCAGACGACAGCATGGTCACGGTCTTTGTTCATGAAGTTTCTCATTTTCCCGCCGCGATGGATAGCGCGGATACCTATTCGAGTATCAAGATTTCCCGCCTACTATCAAAGTATCGAAATAAATTTCTATTTAATAATTCCGACAGCATTGCTGCATACATATCGAATGTCTCCGATTAACGGCATCGTAATCATGGTAAATATGAAAAAACTAATGGCAGCTTTCATCTTCGCTCTAACAAGCTTGAATGTCGCTGCCTGCATCGTCTATGAGAGGCAATATCGCGTTCACTTCGAACCGGGATCCGCAACGGTAACCGCGAAGGAGATCAAGCGATTCGCCGAATGGCGAATCGCAACCCGGAAGTATTTCTTCTCAGGTTTCGACGTGTACCTGACGGCTTGGGAAAGCGAGGATGGATCTCGTGAACTGCCAACGGCCAGGGTCGAACAGGTTCGCAATCTGCTGCTGAAATTCGGCCTCAGTGCCAATAATGTGAAGGACACGGAATTCCGGCCCATTTATGCGGCGTCCGTGCATTACGGTCCGGACCTGGTGCGGATCGATGTGGATGCGCGTTGTCCGAACTATTGCTGCCGCGACGAGAAATGCTGCCCTGCGTGGCGGGCTGCGGAGGAGGCTGCCAGGTAGACCCCGGTTCGCCCCCAGTTCGCCGCAATATCACCTGGATATTGCGGCGAACGGCATTGATAGCGGGGATCCTTGCCGCCAAAAGCAGAGCCGCCTCAAAGACGGCTCTGTTAATCCTTCGTTCTCCCAAACCTACGGCAAACAAGGCGCCGCTGCCGCCGCCCCCTGCCGCAGGGCCGTGTTGGATGCCGAGTCGTCCGCCCCCAGCGTGTTGTCGGTGAACTTGCAGCCGTAGTTGGCGTTGGCCACTACTGAT
>NZ_CAJPVH010000136.1 GCF_905397395.1 Cupriavidus campinensis | reverse complement strand
CAGCCCCTGCGCTGGCCGGCCCAGCCGCGCGGCGGCGGCGCCCAGCAGGGTTTCGCGCCACGGCTGCGCGGCGTGGGTCAGCGTACGCCAGACCAGGGTGGTGGCGCGCGAGGCCGCCACGGGGCCCGAGTCCGGCGCGCAGGCCGTGTCGCCGAGCACCGCGCGCACATCGTCCGCTCCGCAGCCCAGATGCGTCACGCAAAGGCTGCGGATGGTGCCGACGAGGTTCTGGCCCAGTTCGGTGAAGCCGCAACGCAGTTCGATGGCGCCATCGGCGGTCAGGGCGAGTTCCATCCGGCTCGCGCCCGGGCCGCCCTTGCCGAAGCCGTCGCTGCGATGGACCAGCGCCAGCCCCACGCCATGCACGTAGCGGCCTTCGCCACTGTGCCAGCGGTGCAGGCCGCGCCAGAGCGGCTGGGCGCGTGCCACGTCCAGCGCGCGGTGCGGGCCGTCGAACGGCACCACCTGCTGGCCGAGTGGCCCCGGCGCGTCCGGCGCGGCGAGGTTGATCGCCCGGAAGCGCGCGGCGTCCAGCCCCGCGCGCGCGGCCAGCCGGTCGATCTGTTGTTCGAGCGCGTACTGCACCTGCACCGCGCCGAAGCCCCGGAACGCGCCGGCCACGCCGTTGTTGGTGTAGGCCAGCCGGCCATGGATGGCCACGGCGGCGTAGCGATAGGGGCCGGGCGCGTGCTCCACGGCGGCGTCCAGCACCTCGGGGCCGTGCGTGGCGTAGGCGCCGGTGTCGGCGAGGATATCCACCTGCTGGAAGGTGAGCCGCCCCAGCGCGTCGCACCCGGTGCGCATGCGGATGCGCATCGGGTGCCGCTTCACGCCGAAATCCACCGATTGCGGCCGCGTCAGGTGCAGGCGTACGGCGCGTTGCGTCTGCCACGCCAGCAACGCGGCGATGGGCTGCACGGTCAGTTCGTCCTTGCCGCCATAGGAGCCCCCCACGGGCGTGCCGATCGCGCTGACCCGGTCGTGCGGCAGGCCGAGCATGTCCGCGATGACCTGCCGCTCGCGCGCCGGGTTGTGGCCGCCGAAGCAGAGCCGCAGACCGCCATGGCCATCGGGCTCGGCCACGCCGCCCTCGGTCTCCAGGAAGCCATGCATCTGGCGCGGCGTGGTGTAGGTGTCCTCGACGATATGGACGGACGCCGCTTCTGCGGCGGCCAGATCGCCACGGCGATGCGTGACCCGGTGCAGCAGGTTGCCGCCCGGGTGGACGTGGGCCGGCTCCGGGCACTCGGGCGCCAGCGCGGCTTCGGCGTCATCGACCAGCGGCAGTGGCGCGTATTCCACGTCGATCAGCGCCAGCGCGGCGCGCGCGGTGGCCATGTCGACGGCGGCCACGGCGGCCACCGGGTCGCCCACGTAGCGGACCTTGTCGCGGCACAGCACCGGGCGGTCGATCTTGCGCAGGCCGTAGTCGGCCACGCCGGGGATGTCGGCATGCGTGACCACGGCATGCACGCCGGGCAGCGCGCGGGCAGCACGGGTGTCGATCCGCACGATGCGCGCATGCGGATGCGGGCTGCCGAGGATGGCGCCGCGCAGCTGGCCCGGCGCGATGCGGTCGGTCAGGTAGCCGGGATTGCCGGACAGCTTGGCGGCGGCGTCCGGGCGCGGCGCGGTGGCATCGTCGGCGAGGCGCCGCGTGCGGTGCGGGGT
>NZ_CAJPVH010000135.1 GCF_905397395.1 Cupriavidus campinensis | reverse complement strand
CGAGCAGATGCTGCGCAGCCAGGCGTTCGGCGCGGTGCTGGTGTGGCTCGGCACCGCGCGGCCCGAGGCGCTGCGCCGGCTCCAGGTGCTGGCCCAGGCCGGCGATACCGTGGTCTGGGTGCTGCGGCCGCTGCGCGTGCTCCAGGAATCGTCGCCGGCGGTGCTGCGGCTGGCGCTGTCGCCGTTGCCCGGCAACATGCTGTCGATTGCCTTCCACAAGCGCCGCGGCCCCGTGCGGGACGCGCCGCTGGTCCTGTCGCTGGGCGGCATGGCGCACGTGCCCGCGCGCGTCGCTGCTCCCACCGCTCCCGTCACCCCAGTTACCCCCACCGCGCCTGCCGTGGTGCCCCCTCATCATGCTGCCGACGTTCTGGATCGCGGTGCATCTGCCGCGCCTGCCGCTGGACGCGCTGCAACCGAGCTGGCCTGAGGCCGCCGGTGCGCCCTCCGTCCCCGCCTCCGCCTCCGCCTCCGGCACGCTACAGGCGCTGCCCGTGGCGGTGATGGCGCACGAGCGCGTGGTGCTGGCCAACGGGCCGGCCGTGGCCCTCGGTGTGGCGTACGGCATGCGGCGCGGCGGCGTGCAGGCGCTGTCGGCGGAGGTCGTGCAGCTGGAGCGCAATCTCCCGGCCGAAGCCGCGTTGATGACCGACGTGGCGCTGACGCTGCTCCACTTCACGCCGGCCGTGACGATCGACCCGGATGCCGAATCGGCCACCGTGATGCTCGACGTCACCGCCAGCCTGCGCCTGTTCGGCGGGCACCGCGCGCTGTGCCGGGCCATCCGCGCGCGGGTGAGGCAGCTCGGCACGTTCGCGCAACTGGGCTGCGGCACCACGGCGCAGGGCGCGGCATGGCTTGCCCGGCAGCCGCTGCGCCGTACGCGGCGCGGCATTGTGCGGCCCGCGCGCCGCGCCATCCAGCCTGCCCGCATGACGCGTCTGCTCGATGCCCTGCCCGTGGCGTGCCTGCAGACGCTGGCCGATCCGGGCTGGCTCGAGGGCGTGGGCTGCCGCACGCTGGGGCAGGTGAGGCAGTTGCCGCGCGCGGGGCTGTCGCGCCGCATCGGCACGGCACTGCTGGCGCGGCTCGATCAGGCTTACGATCAGGCGCCGGCCGGGTTTGCATGGTTCGAGGCGCCGCCCGCCTTCGCGCAGCGGATGGAGCTGCCGGGGCGCATCGAAGCGGCAGAAGGGGTGCTGGCCGGCGCGCAGCGGCTGCTGCTGGCGCTGTCCGGCTGGCTGGCGGCGCAGCAGGCTGGCGTCACGCGCTGCGTGCTGGTGCTCGAACACGAACGCTACCGGCTGGGCGAGGACATGGACAGCACGCTGGTGCCGCTGGGTCTGGCGCAGCCCAGCCGGGACCCGGTGCATCTGTCGAAGCTGCTGCGCGAGAAGCTCGACAAGGTGCGCTTCCACGCGCCCGTGGGCGGCCTGGCGCTGCGCGTGGAGGCGATGGAAACCTGCCTGCCGCAGAGCGATTCGCTGTTCCCGGAGCCCGGCGCGGCGCCGGCCGAACTGGGCCGGCTGCTCGATACGCTGATGGCCCGCCTGGGCCGCGACAACGTGCTGCAGCCGCGCCCGCTGGCCGACCATCGCCCCGAATGCGCCAACCAGTGGGGCCCGGTGGACGAGCCGCCGCCCCGCCCGCCCGCCACCGGCACGCTGCCGCCCGAGCG
>NZ_CAJPVH010000134.1 GCF_905397395.1 Cupriavidus campinensis | reverse complement strand
CGCGCTGGCGCCCACCTTGCGCTGGGTACTCGGCCCCGGGCTCGCGGCCCGCGCCCGGCGGCGCGTGGCGCGCAGCGCGTAACGCTATGTAGAACGACTGCTATATAGAACTACTCCGCCGCGCTGGCCGCCGCCGATGCCGCCACGGGGCTGCCGCGCAGCGTGGTCTCGCGCAGCCGCATCACCAGGAACGGGGCAATCAGGGACACCGCCGCGCTGAACAGGAACAGCGTGCGGAACGCCTGCTCGGCCGCCACGCGCACCGCCGCCGCGTCGCCATCGCTGGCCGCACCCATGGCGCGCCGGAACATGCTCATCAGCACATCCTCGCCGCCGCCGAGGTCGCTCACGGCCATCCCACTATGGCGCAGCAGGGCAATCAACACCGTGGTCAGCACGGCCACGCCCACCGCCCCGCCCAGCAGCCGCGAGAAGGCGGTCAGCGCCGTGGCGATGCCCACCTGCTGCGGCGGCACCGAATTCTGCGTGGCAACGAGCCCGCTCGGCAGTTGCAGCCCGATGGAGAGCCCAAGCACGATCATCACCAGCGCGGACGCCATCACGGCGTGCGGCGGCATGAACGCCAGCGCCACGATGGCCAGCGGTGCGATGATCGAGCCGGCCAGCTGCATCGGCTTGTAGCGGCCGCTCCACGACATCAGCCGCCCGGAGATATAGGCGCCGAACGGAATCGCCAGCGTCAGCGGCACCAGCCGCAACGCAGCGGTGTCGGCATGGGCGCCGCCCACCACCTGGAAACGCAGCGGCAGCAGCACCGACATCGCAATCAACTGGAAGAAGCACAGGAACAGCGTGGTGCAGCAGATGGCCACGGTGGGCACACGCAGCATCGAGAGCGGAATCACCGGATCGACGGCGCGCCGCTCCTGCCAGACGAACAGCACCATGCCGACGACGCCCGCCGCCAGCAGACCAAGCGTGTGGAGCTCCAGCGGCGAGTGGCCCTGCCCCAGACGGGTCAGGAACACCAGCACGCCCGAGAGCCCGCCGCCGAACAGCAGCGCGCCGAGGTAGTCGATGCGGTGCCGGCGCCCGCCCACGGGCAGGTGGCGCAGGGCGCGGCGCACCACCACCAGCGCCAGCAGGGACAGCGGGATGTTGATCCAGAAGATCCAGCGCCAGGACAGGAAATGCGCCAGGTAACCGCCGATGACCGGGCCGGCCATGCTCGCCACGGCCCAGACCCCGCTCACGTAGCCCTGGTAGCGGCCACGCTCGCGCAGCGGCACCACATCGGCGATGGTCGCCTGCGAGACCGAGATCAGCCCGCCGCCGCCCAGGCCCTGCAGGATGCGGGCGAGGATCAGCATTGGCATGGTCGTGGCCATGGCGCAGAAGATCGACGCCAGCAGGAACAGCACGATCGAGAACGAGAGGACGGAACGGCGCCCGAGCACGTCGGACAGCTTGCCGTAGATCGGCGTCACCACGGTGGAGGCCACGAGATACGCCGAGATCACCCAGGCCATGTCCTCGAAACCGTTCAGCTGGAGGGCGATGTCCGGCAGCACCACGGCCACGATCGACTGTTCCAGCGCACCGAGCAGGATGGCCAGCATCAGACCGAACAGCACCTGCATGACGGGCACGTCTGGCGGCGGGGTATCAGGGGCGCGAGCGGGCTGCGGGGGGGAAGACGGCACGGAAGAGGCGGACATGGAAGGCCTGCGTGGCAGACGGCGGCGCGACCGGCCGTGCCTGCTCTTGTGTGGTCAAGGAGAGCCGGTATTGTAGGCGCATGCCGCCGGCCCTGCTTGCCGAAGTGCCGTATGGCTTACAGGCGGCTTACAGGCTACCTTCAGGAGGACACCGGGCGACGCCGGGCGCCGCCTGAAGGTGGGACCACTACTATCGATCAGAAGATCAGAAGGCCAGAAGATCAGAAGGTTTCCCAGTCGCCGGCCTCGGCCATGGCAGGCGCGGGCGCGGCGGCGGGACGCCGGCGGGCCGGCGTGGACAGCACGGGCTCCTTGCGCTGCGGCGTCACC
>NZ_CAJPVH010000133.1 GCF_905397395.1 Cupriavidus campinensis | reverse complement strand
GACCTTGCCGTGGCGGGCCGGCTCCACGGCGCGCACATCGGCACGCAGCGCGGCGCGCGGCACCATCAGCCGCTGCACCGCGGCCTTGGCCTGCGTGGTGGCGCCGTGCAGGTCGATGAAGTCCCGCACGCCGGCGCGCAGCGCGGCCAGCATGGTGTCCGGCTCGGTGGCATGGCCCACGGCCACCAGCGGCACCTGCGGGAACAGGCGGGTCACCTGTTCGGCCAGGCGCGTCGAGGCCACCGCGTGCGGCGCCGTGAAATCGAGAAACACCAGTCCGGGCCGGAGCGCGCTGATCTGGTCGGCAACGGCCTCCTGCGAGCTGGCCTCCACCACCAGCGTGCCAAGGCCCGCCAGCGCGCCGGCCAGCCAGTGGCGCACATCATCGCGCGCGGTGTTGAGCAGGAAGACCTCGGTCTGGGCGTCCATGGTCTTACCTCGAGAAGCCGGGCAGCGTGGGGTCGGCGAATTCGCCGAGCATGAAGCGGCCCCAGACGTTGGGGTCGCTGCTGGTGCGGCCGTCGTTGCCACCCACGCCCGCCACCGCCGGCGCATCCTTGGCCAGCGGCTTCACCAGATGCGGCGTGACGACGATCATCAGCTCGCGGTCTTCCTGGTGGAAGTTCAGGTTCTTGAAGAAGCTGCCCAGGATCGGCAGATCGCCCAGGAAGGGGATCTTGCTGACGTTGCTGACCGTGTTGCGGCTGACCAGCCCGCCGATGACGAAGCTCTCGCCATCGCCCAGCTCCACGGTGGTATCCGCGCGGCGCGTGACGATGGCCGGCACCGACGCGCCGTTGATCTGGATGCCGCGCGAGGGGTCGAGGTCACTGGCCTCGGGCGCCACCTTCAGTGCGATGCGCTGGCCGGACAGCACCGTGGGCGACACTGTCAGCCCGATGCCGAACGGCTTGAACTGGATGGTGGTGGTGCCCAGCGCCTGCGGCACCGGGATCGGGATCTCGCCGCCGGCCAGGAAGCTGGCGCTCTGCCCGGACAGCGCCACCAGGCTCGGCTCCGCCAGCACGCGCACCATGCCGTTGGCCTCCAGCAGGCTCAGGTTGGCGAAGATGCCCTTCGAGGCCGACGCGGCGATCAGGTTGAACGCGCTGCTGATCGGCGATGTCATTTCGCCGGCCGTGCCCACGCCGGACGTGAAGTCCACCTTGGTCAGCGACGACGGGCTGAACTGCGCGAACGTGAAGCCGCCCTTGTTGCGGATGAAGTTGAGCCCCACCTCCTTGAGCACGGTCTTGCTGATCTCCACCACCTTCACATCGACCTGCACCGTGCCCGAGACCGGCAGCGTGGAGCGATCCACGACGACGCCACCCGGCTTGCCGTCGGCTCCGCTTGCTGTCCCACCTACTGCGGCGCGGGCGGCCTGCTGGGCCCGGTACGCGGCGGCGGCGTCCGGCGACTGGCCGCTGATGGTGGCGCCGGCCGCCGAGACATCGACCTGCGCGCCATCGGCGTCGGCCGCCACGGCATCCACGCGCACCGTGTAGCTGAGCGGCGCGGCGTTGCGGGTCCAGAGCTTGAGGTCGGTGGCGCCGGGCTTCTTCGCCACCACGAGCACACTGGGCGGGCCGTTGCGGTGCTTGAGCAGCAGCGCGTCCGCCACGGCGGGGTTGCCCACGGCCACGCGCTCCAGCGGCTGGCCGGGGCGGATTTCCTGCTGCGCGCCGGCCAGCAGCCGCAGCGTGCGGGGGGCTGGCGGCGACTCCTGCGCCGGGGCACGGGCGGGCAACAGCGCGGCGCCGGCGGCCAGCGCGAGCGCCATCGCCGCGATCATCCTTCTATATAGATACGCCTCGGGGCCTGAATGGGCGCGGTAACGCGTGGGGGTGAACATGCCGTGGGGTCCGTTATTCGATGTCTCGCTTGCCGGCGCGGATCATCTCCACGCCGCTTCGGGTGTCGCTCGATCCCTGCCGCGCCACGGCTGCGGCGGGTACCGGGGGGGCAACAGGGGCCGCGGCCAGCGCCGTGTGCCGCACCGGCGCCGTGCCGACCAGCCCCGCCAGCGCCACGCCACCCAGCGCCTTGTCCGCCGGG
>NZ_CAJPVH010000131.1 GCF_905397395.1 Cupriavidus campinensis | reverse complement strand
CGGGGCGGCAGCGGCAGCCGGGGCGGGGGCAGCGGCCGGGGCGGGGGCAGGGGCGGCAGCAGCAGCAGCGCCGGCTTCCACGGTGCAGATCACCGTGCCCTTGGCCACCTTGTCGCCCACCTTGACCTTCACGTCCACAATCTTGCCGGCCGACGACGACGGCACGTCCATGCTGGCCTTGTCGGACTCCAGCACGATCAGCGACTGCTCTTCCTCAACCGTATCGCCGGCCTTGACCAGTACTTCGATCACTTCCACCGCGTCGAAATCGCCGATATCCGGCACTTTGACTTCGATCACACTCATGCTTTTCCTCCTGGGATGCGCGCCCTGCCCGCCTGGGGCTCAGGCCGCGCCGTCGTTGTTGGTTGCCGCCCCGCCACCCGCGCCGTTCGCACCGTTTGAACCATCCGGTACCGGCGCGGGTGCCGGCTGCGCCTGCAGCCGCACGGTATGCACGTCGATGGGACCCGCCGAACTCTTGTCGAACTCCACGCCCGCGTCCACGCCGATCCGCGCGATCTCCCCGGCGCCGATGCCGGGCCGGTCGTAGACCGCGTGCATGGCCCCGAGCGCATAGTTGCGCCCCGAGCCAATGCCCCAGAACCGGTCGAACGCGAACACCTCGCGGTAGGAATAGACGCCGAAGATGCCGCCCGGATTGGCAATCAGGCAGACGATCTGCGACGACTCGTACGGATCGTCCTCGTCTTCCTTGGTGTTGATGAAGTACTCGGTCTTGAGCTTTTCATGCACCTTGAGGAAGGTTCGGAACACGTCGTCGCGGGTCAGCAGCCGGCATTCGTCGCCCATGCCCGTCAGCAGCGCCCGCATCACCGGAAAGTGCGCGGTGGTGCCGGCCAGCGCGACGAAGCTCTCGCCCACCGGGAACACCTTCTGGTTGCGCTCGTAGGCACGCGACAGCCGCGTGTCGCCGAACGTGACCAGCGCGTCCGCCGCGATGGCCACCTCGGCGCCCTTCCTTACGACTACGCACGTCGTCATGGCTCGCCCCTTGCAGTTCGTACAGGCCCGCGCGCCGGCAACCGAGGCCGCCGGCGCGCGCGTGGGCCGTGCTTACAGCAGAATCCGGCGGAAGTCCGCCAGCAGCTGGGCGAAGTACGTGTTGAAGCGGGCCGCCTCGGCGCCGTCGATGACGCGGTGGTCCCACGACAGCGACAGCGGCAGCGTCAGGCGCGGCGCGAACTGCTTGCCGTCCCAGACCGGCTTCATGTACGACTTGCACACGCCCATGATGGCCACTTCCGGCGCGTTGATGATCGGCGTGAAGTAGGTGCCGCCCAGGCCGCCCAGCGACGAGATCGAGAAGCAGCCGCCCTGCATCTGGTCCGGCTTCAGCTTGCCTTCGCGGGCCAGCTTGGCGAGTTCGCCCATTTCCTGGCTGATCTCGAGCACGCCCTTGCGGTCCGCGTTCTTGATGACCGGCACGACCAGGCCGTTGGGGGTGTCCGCCGCGAAGCCGATGTTGAAGTACTTCTTCAGCACCAGGTTGTCGCCGTCCAGCGAGGCATTGAAGTTCGGGAACTTCTTCAGTGCCGCCACAGTGGCCTTGATCATGAAGGCCAGCATGGTCACCTTGACGCCCGACTTCTCGTTTTCCTTGTTCAGCTGCACGCGGAAGGCTTCGAGGTCGGTGATATCCGCTTCGTCGCAGTTCGTGACGTGCGGGATCATGACCCAGTTGCGATGCAGGTTGGCGCCCGAGATCTTCTTGATGCGCGAAAGCGGCTTGTTCTCCACTTCGCCAAAGCGCGTGAAGTCCACCTTCGGCCACGGCAGCAGGTCCAGGCCGACGCCCGAGCCACCTGCGGCAGCCGCTGCGGCCGGCGCGGCGGTCGAGCCGCTCATCACGCCCTTGACGAAGCCCTGCACGTCTTCCTGCGTGATACGGCCCTTCGGACCGGTACCGGGTACGCGCGACACGTCCACGCCCAGTTCACGCGCGAACTTGCGCACGGACGGGCTGGCGTGGGCGGCCTTGCCGGTTACGCCCTGGGCGGCCGGGGCGGGTGCCGAGTTTGCCGGGGCGGGAGCCGGGGCCGCAGCAGCAGCGGGCG
>NZ_CAJPVH010000130.1 GCF_905397395.1 Cupriavidus campinensis | reverse complement strand
CGCGGTCCAGCGCGCCCAGCGCCCGCCGCGTGCCGGCATGTCCGCGCCCGGCGCCCGCTGGGCCGGGTCGGGGCTGTCCGTGGAGCGCCGCCCCGAGGACGCACCGGCCACCGGCTTCGGCCTGATGGGCGATACGGTGCGCGAGGAGCGCTACCTCCAGGTGCTGCACCCGGTGCCGGCCGTGCTCGCGCGCAATGCCGACGAGGTGCAGCGGGCCTACCAGGAGTACCAGGAAAAGGCGCTGGGCCGCACCGGCCTGCGCAAGATGTACATCGGCACGCTGACCCTGACGCTGTTCCTGGCCGTGTTCATCGCCGTGATGCTGGCCCTGCTGCTGGGCGGCCAGCTGGCCCGGCCGCTGCTGATGCTGCTGCAGGGGACCAAGGAGGTGGCCGAAGGCGACCTCTCGCCCAAGCGTGAACTCAAGAGCCGCGACGAACTGGGCATGCTGACGCAGCAGTTCAACGCGATGACGCGCCAGCTGTCCGAGGCCCGCATTGCCGTGGAGGAAAACCGCACCGCGCTCGAGCAGTCGAAGGCCTACCTGGAAAGCGTGTTGCAGAACCTGACCGCCGGCGTGCTGGTGTTCGACCGGCGCTTTGCACTGCTGACCGCCAACCCCGGCGCCGAGCGCATCTTCCGCCAGCCCTTCGCGGGCGTGCTGGGCCAGCCGGCCGAGCAGATTCCGGGGCTGGGCGAGTTCACCGAGATCGTGCGCCAGGCGTTTTCCGAGCAGAACACCAGCGAAGTGCTGGGCGGCGCGCGGCACTGGCAGAAGCAGATCGAACTGCCGCAGGGCGACGAGGAACAGCCGCTCACGCTATTGGTGCGCGGTGCCCACCTGCCGGGCGGCAGCCGCGACGAGCCCGGCTACGTGGTGGTTTTCGACGATATTTCCGATGTGATCTCGGCCCAGCGCTCGGTCGCCTGGGGCGAGGTGGCGCGCCGGCTGGCCCACGAAATCAAGAATCCGCTCACCCCGATCCAGCTCTCGGCGGAGCGCCTGCAGATGAAACTTTCGCCGAAATTGGAGACTTCCGATGCGGAAGTGCTAAAGCGCGGGGCCGCAACGATCGTTAACCAAGTGGCGGCAATGAAACGCATGGTGGACGACTTCCGCGATTACGCGCGCACGCCGCCCGCCGTGGTGCAGACGCTGGCGCTGAATCACCTGGTGGCAGAAGTCTTGCATCTGTATGGGATCGACGAGCCCGGGGTGCATGAGCATCCCGTGATCCATTCGGCGCTGGGGCCCGATTTGCCCGAGATAAAGGGCGATCCGACCCAGTTGCGGCAGGTGATCCACAACTTGCTGCAGAATGCGCAGGATGCGGTGGCGGACAACGTGGCGGCCGGTAGGGCGGCGCCCCATATCACTCTGCACACCGAGACTGTAGAATACAAAGATTCTGCCGGCGAAGACCGGCAGGCCGTCAAGCTGTCCATCGCGGACAATGGTCCCGGATTCGCACCCCGAATTCTCAGTCGGGCGTTCGAACCGTATGTGACCACGAAAGCCAAGGGTACGGGTCTCGGGCTGGCGATGGTAAAGAAGATCATTGACGAACACGGCGCGCGCATCGAATTGCGCAATCGCATGGATGGCGCCGAGATCATCGGGGCGCAGATCTCGATCCTGTTCGTTAAACTGGCATAGTCAAACTGCGTCACCGTCCGGTGGCGCTGCGGTGGGGTTAAGAGGGGAAGTATGGCAACCATCCTCGTAGTCGACGACGAAATGGGCATCCGGGAATTACTCTCGGAGATCCTGAGTGACGAAGGCCATGTGGTCGAAGTGGCGGAAAACGCCCAGCAGGCACGCGAGTACCGTGCGGCCGGGACGCCCGATCTGGTATTGCTCGATATCTGGATGCCGGATACCGATGGCGTCAGCCTGCTCAAGGAATGGTCGGCACAGGGTTACCTGACGATGCCGGTCATCATGATGTCCGGCCACGCCACGATCGACACGGCCGTGGAGGCCACGAAGATTGGCGCGTTGAACTTCCTTGAGAAGCCCATCGCGCTGCAGAAGCTGCTGTCCGCCGTGGAGCAAGGCCTGGCGCGCGGCATCGAGCGCCCGCGTACGGCGCCAACGGCGGCCAGCGCGGCGCCTGCCGCCACCGCTGCCACGGGC
>NZ_CAJPVH010000129.1 GCF_905397395.1 Cupriavidus campinensis | reverse complement strand
GGCGCTGGCTGGGCCGCAGCCACACTCACGCAGCGCGGCGCCCCGGTGCCCGGCGCGCAGGTGGACCCGGCGGCGGTGCGCAAGACCGTGGCGGCGTTTCCCGAGCTGGAGGTGGTCTCGCAGCCCAACGGCACGGTCGCCGTGCGCGGCTTCGTGAATTCGCGCGTGGACCGCCAGCGCGTGGCGCAGGCGCTGGCGCCCTATGGCCGCGCGGTGCAGCAGCAACTGCGCTCCGCCGACGATCTGATCGAGCACATCCAGCGCTATCTGGACGAACCCGGCGTGGGTATCGCCTATCAGGGGCAGGGCCGCGTGCTGCTCAGTGGCACGGCAGACCCGTCTGCCGGGCGCGACAAGGTCAAGCGGCTGACCGAAGACCTGCATCCGGGCGTGCTGGTCACGGACCGCATCGATTACCGCGAAACGGCGGACAACCGGCGCCGGCAGGTGCGCGACGGGCAGATGGAGAACTGGCAGGGCGTGTTTCCGGCGCGCGTGGTCAGCATCACCGAGGACGGCGAGGGCAAGCGCTCGGTGCAGCTGGCCAACGGCAGCCGGTATTTCGAAGGGGCGGTGCTCAAGAACGGCGCCGAAATCGAACGAATCGACGCGGATGGCGTGGTGCTGCGCGACAGCCCGGTGCCCGCGCCGCCGCAACGCAAGTGATTTGCATCACGCGATGCAGATGCCGCCGGCCTTTGGGGGCCTGGCGGAAGGTCGTCAACCCACCAAGGAGCAAACCATGGCAAATGAAGTGGACCTGAACGCCAAGATGAACGAGATCCAGCAGAAGGCGCAGGAGTTCTCCGTGAACATCCTGAATCTGCAGGACACGCTGACGCGCCAGAACGCCGTTGTCAGCAGCGAGATGGCACACAACACGCAGAAAGCGAACCTGATCCAGGGCGCCATGCAGGATGTGAAGCAGACCTCGCGCACGAACTGACGTTCGCAATGCTGTCTGTTGTCTTCCTCTCCCGGGGGCGGGGGAGGAAGACATCAACCGCCACACACACGGGAGAACCACCATGGATCCCACCACGATTGCCGCCACCGGGGCCGTAGCGGGCGCCGGAGGCAACGCTGGGCCCGGCTCGGACGCCGCCACGCTGGCCGCGCATCAGGCGCCGCCTGCCGCGCCAACGCACGCCAGTCAGGCCAACCCCGCCGACGCCCAGACCTTCTCCGACATGGTGCGCGGCGGCCAGGCGGCCGACGGCTCGCGCGGCGCCCACGCGGCGCGGGCCGCCAGCGACCCGTCGTCCACCACGCTCGGCAACGCCATCCGCTCCAGCTACGTGTCCGCCGGCGAGGAAGCCGCGCGGCAGGCCGCCCGGCTGGAGGAAATGCGCGCGGGCATGTTCGCCGCCATCCACACCGGCAGCACCTCCGACGTGGTCTACCAGGCCATGATGCTCCAGACCCAGTCGCTCGAGCTGTTCTCGTCGATTCACGTCACGTCGAGCATCGGCAGTGCCGGCACCAACCTGTTCAACAGCCTGCTGAAGAACCAGCAATGACCGCACCCCTTTCCCGTTGGATGTGCCGCGCGCGGCTGGCGCTGCCGCTGCTTGCCGCGCTGGCGCTGGCCGGCTGCAAGGTGGACCTGTACGCCTCCCTCAACGAGAACGAGGCCAACCAGATCCTGGCCGCGCTGACCGCCGATGGGCTCGATGCCGAGAAGGCGCGCGCCGGCGATTCGGGCGGCGGCAACCAGGGCGGCAACCAGGGCGGCAACTGGAGCGTGCGTGTGGAGGAGTCGCAGCTGCCCGCCGCGCTGGAAATCCTGCGCAGCGAGGGGCTGCCCGGCGAGCGCTTCGCGTCACTGGGGCAGGTGTTCCAGAAGCAGGGGCTGGTGGCCACGCCCACCGAGGAGCGCATGCGCTATATCTATGCGCTCTCCCAGGAACTGTCCGAAACCCTGCGCAATATCGATGGCGTGGTCACCGCACGCGTGCACGTGGTGATTCCAGCCACCGATCCGCTCTCCGACAAGATCCGCCCCTCGTCGGCGGCGGTCTTCATCAAGCATCGGCCGGATGTGGACCTGCGGCTGCTGGTGCCGACCGTCAAGGACATGGTGGCGCACAGCATCGAGGGGGTGACGCATGACAGCGTGTCCCTGTCGCTGGTGGAGGCGCGGCCGTTCACGCCCGTCGCCCATGCAGCGGCGGTGCCCGGGGCGTTTCCGGTGGGCCGCTTCGCGTTGATCGCGCTGATGGTGGTGCTCGCCGCAGCGCTGATTGCCGCCGGGGCGCTCGCCTGGAGGCGGGGCGGGCTGCGCTGGCCGCCGCGCGCGCCGTCGCGGGGCCTGTC
>NZ_CAJPVH010000128.1 GCF_905397395.1 Cupriavidus campinensis | reverse complement strand
GTCCAGCGGCGGCGCAGGTCGCGCGCGCCCGCTTTCGGGGCCGGGTCGGTGGCAGTGGCGTAGCGCGCCTTTACCTGCTCGGTCTGGGCGGCGAGATGCGCGCGCGCGTGTTCCGCCTGGCCGCGCGCGCGGGCCGTGGCGAGCAGCAGCAGCCCGGTGCCAAGCAGCACCAGGGCGACGGAGGCGATGAGCAGGCCGGCGACCGCCATCTCAGAGATCGAACCGGTCATCGAGCCCGAAGTTCGCGGGCCGCATGCGCGCGAGCTTGGGCGAGTGCGGCAGGATGCCGAGCGACTGCCAGCGGTCCGCCTCGGTGCCGTCGGCGTTCTGCAGCGGCTCGTGCCGGTAGAGTTCCTGCGTGGAGATGATGTTGTCGCCCAGGCCGGTCACCTCGGTAATCGACAGGATGCGCCGCTTGCCGCTCGACAGCCGGCCAATCTGCACGATGAAGTCGATGGCGTTGGCGATCTGCCGGCGCAGGCTCACCTCGCTGCCCTGGAAGCCGGCAAAGCCGGCCAGCATCTCCAGCCGGTACAGGCATTCGCGCGGGCTGCTGGCGTGGATCGTGCCCATCGAGCCATCGTGCCCGGTGCTCATGGCCTGGAGCATCTCCAGCACCTCGCCGCCGCGCACTTCGCCCACGATGATGCGGTCTGGCCGCATGCGCAGGCTGTTGCGCAGCAGGTCGCGGATGGTCACCGTGCCGGTGCCCTCGAACCCGCCCGGCCGGCTCTCCAGCCGCACCACGTGCGGGTGGTTGAGCGCCAGTTCGGCGGTGTCCTCGATGGTGATCACGCGTTCGGTGGCCGGCACGAAGGTGGCCAGCGCGTTGAGCAGCGAGGTCTTGCCGGAACTGGTGCCGCCGCTGACCAGGATGTTGCAGCGGGCGCGCACGGCGGCCTCCAGCAGTTCGCAGATCTCCGGGCTCATGGTGCCCAGCGCCTGCAGGTCCGCCGGCGTCAGCGGGTCCTTGCGGAACTTGCGGATGGACACCACCGGGCCTTCCAGCGCCAGCGGCGGGATGATGACGTTGATGCGCCCGCCGTCCGGCAGGCGCGCATCGACCATCGGGTTGGACTCGTCCAGCCGCCGGCCAATCGGCGCCAGGATGCGGCGCACGATGCGCAGCAGGTGCCCGCCATCGGCAAACCGCACCGGAATCCGCTCCAGCACGCCGTGGCGCGACACGTAGACGTCCATGTGCCCGTTCACGAGGATATCTTCCACGGCCGGGTCGTTGAGCAGGTCCTCGATGGGGCCGAAGCCGGCCAGCTCCTTGGTCAGCGCCTCGGCAATCTGGCGCAGCTCGGCCTCGTTGATCGGGATGCGGCGCAGCCGGGTGAAGCTCTCCAGCTCCAGGTCCACGAAGCGATGGATCGCCGTGCGCGACCATCGGCCGAACTCGGCGCCGAGTTCCTCGATACGCGTGAGCAGGTGCTCGTGCGCCGCTTCCTTGATCGTATGGAACTCCTGCGAGACAGGAAATGGTGCGGCGGCGTTGTCCGAAAATTCGATCGCTTGGGTCATGTCAGTTCCAGCTCTATTGCCAAGTCCGGATCAGGTTCGACTCGGGTCTGATTCAGGTGCCGGTGCGGACGGCGCGCAGCGCCTCCGGCAGCCTGTCCTTCATCCGCGCCAGGATGCTGCGTGCCTCGCCCGGCCCGGCGGCGTAGCCCAGCCGCGCCATCAGCGTGCCGAGCGCGCGCACGTAGGGGTCCGCCGCGTCGTCGTCCGCCAGCACCGCGCCCCGGTTGGCCGCGCGCAGCAGGGCGCCGCGCCGCTCTGGCAGGGTGCTGACGGACGCCACACCCACCCGTTCGGCCACCTGCGCGGCGTCCACGCCCAGTTGCGCGTCGAAGCGGGACACCAGCAGGTGCAGGTCGTCCCGTTCGATCTCGCGCTTGCGCAGCTCCTGCACCAGCTCCACGGCGGAGACGATGGCGCCCACGCTCTGCTCCGTGACGATCACCACGGCATCGGCTGCCTTGACGATCTGGGCCATGAACTCGGCATTGGAGAAGCCGCCGAGATCCACCACCTGGAGGTCGAAGAAGGCGCGCAGGCGGTCCAGCAGGGTCAGGGCTTCCGAGTACGAGACATCGCGCAACTCGGACAGCGTGCCCGGCAGCGGCAGCACGGACACCCCGTTGGCGTGGCGCGCCAGCGCGGTGCGTACGAACACCTGGTCGAAGCGGCGCAGGTTGCGCACGGCCTCGGCGAAATGAATTTCGGGCGCGATATTGAGGTACAGCGCGCCGTCGCGCGCCGGCAGGCCGAGGTCGAGCAGCAGCACCTCGCTGGCGCCGCGCTGGCGCACCGCCGCCGCGAGGTTCACGGCGGCGCTGGTCACGCCCACGCCCTGGCGCGCGCCCAGCAT
>NZ_CAJPVH010000127.1 GCF_905397395.1 Cupriavidus campinensis | reverse complement strand
GGTGGTGGCGCCGCCGTCCGCGCAGCGCTCCACGTGGCTGCGCCGCTTTGGCGAATCCGCCGATGCGTTCGCCAGCGGCTGGATGCAGCTGCGCGGCACGCGGCGCCGGCGTGGCGTCGATCGCGGCTTCGCGCTGTCCGACCATGCGGACTGGCCCGGGCTGCTGTCGGCGATCACCGCCACGGGCGCGCCGCGCATCATCGTCACGCATGGCAACGTGCCGGTGATGGTGCGCTACCTGTGCGAGCAGGGCTGGCAGGCGCAGGCGTTCCAGACCGAGTATGGGGACGATGCCGGGGATGATGACGAGCCGGCGCAGGAGCAGGGGCAGGGGCAGGGGCAGGGGCAGGGGCAGGCGCAGGCGGAAACCACCCCGGAGTCAAGCGAGGAGCAAGGCGCATGAAAGCCTTCGCCGACCTTTATGCGGCGCTGGACGGCACCACCTCCAGCAACGCCAAGCTGGCAGCGCTGGTCGACTACCTGCGCGCCGCGCCGCCCGAGGACGCCGCCTGGGCGGTCTACTTCCTGTCCGGCGGCAAGCCGCGCCAGCTGGTGCCGGTGGCGATGCTGCGCGAGCTGGCCCGGCAGGCCGCCGCGCTGCCCGAATGGCTGTTCGAGGAAAGCTATCAGGCCGTGGGCGATCTGGCCGAGACCATCGCGCTGTTGCTCCCGGCCGCGCCGCACGTGGACACGGCCGGGCTGGCCGAATGGGTGGAGCAGCGCCTGCTGCCGCTGCGCGGCCTGCCGCCCGAGGTGCTGCGCGAGCGGCTGGACGCGCTCTCGCGGCCCCTCGACGCGCGCGGGCGGCTGGTGCTGTTCAAGCTGATCACGGGCGCGTTCCGCGTGGGCGTGTCGCGGCTGCTGGTCACGCGGGCGCTGGGCGAGGTGGCCGGGCTCGACGCCAAGCGCGTGGCCGAGCGCATGGTCGGCTACACGGACATCTCGCGCCGCCCCGATGCCGCCCACTACCTAGCGCTGATCGCGCCGGACGATGCCGGCACGGCGGCGGGCGAGGGCGCCCTCGCCAGCATCCAGCGCGGCGGCCAGCCCTATCCCTTCTTCCTCGCCCATCCGCTGCAGGCCCCGGTGGAGGACTTCGACACCGTGCTCGGCGCCCCGGCGCGCTGGCAGGTGGAATGGAAGTGGGATGGCATCCGCGCCCAGCTGGTGCGCCGGGCCGGCGCCACATGGCTGTGGTCGCGCGGCGAGGAACTGATCACCGAGCGCTTTCCCGAGCTGGCCGAAGCCGCCGCCACGCTGCCGGACGGCACCGTGCTCGACGGCGAGATCGTGATCTGGCAGGACCGCCGCGTGCAGCCGTTCGCCTTGCTCCAGCAGCGCATCGGCCGCAAGACGCTCGGTGCCAAGCTGCTGCGCGAGGCACCGGCCATCCTGATGGCCTACGACCTGCTCGAATGGCAGGGCGAGGACTGGCGCGCCCGCCCGCAGGCCGAGCGCCGCGCGCGGCTGGAGCAGGTGATTGCCGATCACGTCCACCCGGCGCTGGAGTTGAGCCCGCTGGTCGATGCTGAAAGCTGGGCGCGCTACGCCACGCTGCGCGAGACCTCGCGCGAACTGGGCGTGGAGGGTTTCATGCTCAAGTCTGCCGACGCCGCCTACGGCGCGGGGCGGACCAAGGACGTGGGCGTCTGGTGGAAGTGGAAGATCGACCCCTACACCGTGGATGCCGTGCTGATCTACGCCCAGCGCGGCCACGGCCGGCGCGCCAGTCTCTATACCGATTTCACCTTCGCGGTCTGGAACGGCCCGCCGGGCACGCCGGATCGCGCGCTGGTGCCGTTCGCCAAGGCGTACTCGGGGCTGACCGATGCCGAGATGCGCGCCGTGGACGCCATCGTGCGCAAGACCACCGTGGAGTCGTTTGGCCCGGTGCGCAGCGTCACGCCGACGCAGGTCTTCGAACTCGGCTTCGAGGGCATCTCCCGTAGCGGGCGCCACAAGAGCGGCATCGCGGTACGGTTTCCACGCATGCTGCGCTGGCGCACGGACAAGCCGATCGAGGAGGCCGACACGCTGGCCACGCTGGAGGCGATGCTGCCGGGCGCCGCGCGCGCGGTGCCGGCCGAGGATGCCGCATGAACGATGTCTTCGTCCGCCCGCCCCCCGTGGCCGAGACGCTGCCGGCGCTGTTCGCGGCCCGCCACTGGCAGCCGTTCGATTTTCAGTGCGAAGTCTGGGAGGCCATCGGGCACGGCCAGAGCGGGCTGCTCCACGCCACCACCGGCACCGGCAAGACCTACGCCGCGTGGCTGGGTGCGCTGCTGGCCTTCGCCGAGCCCCCGGCCCGCGCCGGCGCCACGCCGCCACCGCTCACCGTGCTGTGGCTCACGCCGATGCGCGCGCTGGCCGCGGACACCGCC
>NZ_CAJPVH010000126.1 GCF_905397395.1 Cupriavidus campinensis | reverse complement strand
CGGCCCAGCCGGTGCCCCCGTCGGCACCGGCCTCCGCCGCGCTGCACACCGCGCGCTGGCGCGACGCGCTGACCAGCGCCTCGGCCGGTATTGCCGAGGTCGATAGCAAGCGCGCCTGTGGCCGCCTGACGCGCGCCGCCGGGCTGGTGCTGGAAGCCGTGGGCCTGCGCATGCCGGTGGGCAGCGACTGCCTGATCGAATTGCCGGGTACGCAGCACGCCCATGGCGGCCCGCGCACGGCCGAGGCCGAAGTGGTCGGCTTTGGCGCCGACCGCCTCTACCTGATGCCGCAATCGGACGTGGCCGGCCTGGTGCCGGGCGCCCGTGTCTATCCGCTCGAACCGTCGCCGCAGCCGTCCGGCATGGCGTCCCCGCGCGAACCCGGCTCGAAGCGCCTGCCGGTGGGCCACGGCCTGCTGGGCCGCGTGCTCGACGCCGCCGGCCGTCCGCTCGACGGGCTCGGCCCGATTTCCGCCGCCACCGAAGTGCCGCTGGCCGGCCAGCAGATCAACCCGCTGATGCGCGCCCCGATCGAAACCGTGCTGGACACGGGCGTGCGCGCCATCAACGGCATGCTGACCGTGGGCCGTGGCCAGCGCATGGGCCTGTTCGCCGGTTCCGGCGTCGGCAAGTCCGTGCTGCTGGGCATGATGGCCCGCTACACCAGCGCCGACGTGATCGTGGTGGGCCTGATCGGCGAACGCGGCCGCGAAGTGAAGGACTTCATCGAGAACATCCTGGGCGAAGAGGGCCGCAAGCGCTCCGTCGTGGTGGCCGCGCCGGCCGATACCTCGCCGCTGCTGCGCATGCAGGGTGCCGCCTACGCCACGCGTCTGGCCGAGTATTTCCGCGACCAGGGCCAGCACGTGCTGCTGATCATGGACTCGCTCACCCGCTACGCCATGGCCCAGCGCGAGATCGCCCTGGCCATCGGCGAGCCGCCGGCCACCAAGGGCTACCCGCCTTCGGTGTTCGCCAAGCTGCCCACGCTGGTGGAGCGCACCGGCAACGGCCCCGAGGGCGGCGGCTCCATCACCGCCTTCTACACCGTGCTGACCGAGGGCGACGACCAGCAGGACCCCATCGCCGATTCCGCCCGCGCGATTCTGGACGGCCACATCGTGCTGTCCCGGAGCCTGGCCGAGAGCGGCCACTATCCGGCCATCGACGTGGAAGCCTCCATCAGCCGCGCCATGACCGCGCTGATCGAGCCGCCGCAGTTCGCCTCCGTGCGGCGCTTCAAGCAACTGATGTCGCGCTACCAGCGCAACCGTGACCTGATCAGCGTGGGCGCCTACGTGCCCGGCAACGATCCGGAACTGGACCTCGCAATCCGCCTGCACCCGCGCATGGAGTCATTCCTGCAACAGGACATCCATGAGCGCGCGGACTACGAAGCTTCCATCGCCCGCCTGCACGATCTCTTCGAGAGGACGCAACATGGCTAAGCCCACCCCGCTCAACACGCTGGCCGAACTGGCCCAGGACAACACGGACAAGGCCACGCGCGAGCTGGGCCGGCTGCAGGGGCTGCGCACGCAGGCCGAGCAGCAGCTCCTGGCGCTGACCGAATACCGCCACGAGTACCGCACGCGCATGCAGGCCATCGCGGCGGAGGGCATGACCTCGGGGCGCTGGCAGGACTTCTCGCGCTTTCTCGACTCGCTCGACCACGCCATCCGCCAGCAGACCAGCGCGCTGGCCAAGGCCGAGGCCGACCTGCTGGCTGGCCGTGCCAACTGGCAGCAGCAGAAGCGCCGCCAGAACTCGTTCGACACGCTGATCACCCGCGCCGAAGTGCGCGAGCAGCAGGTCACCGCGCGGCGCGAGCAGCGTTCCACTGACGAATACGCCGCCCGCATGGCCCGCCAGCCGGCCAGCGGCCAGAACTAACCTGCCAACAAGAACATGATCGATATCAGCCAGCTCGTCGGCAACGCCGGCCTGAAGACCCCGACCTCCGGCACGGCCGGCGACGCCCGTGCCAGCGCCGAAGCCAATGCGTTCCAGGACGCGCTGACCCGCGCGCGCGACAGCGGCCAGCCAGCCGTGCGCGTGCCCGCCAAGCCGTCCGGCAACAAGGCGGACGCCAGGGACACGGCAGCCAAGGACAAGTCGGCCGAACCATCGACGCAGAACAAGGGTGACACCCAGACGGCGCAGGCCAATACGCGTCCGGCCAAGGATGCCGACGGGAAGACCACCGGCAAGGCCGATGCGGCCACGGACACCGCGCAGGATGCCGAAGACGGCCAAGACAGCACCGTGGCGTCTGACGCCGCCGCCGCTGCCGCCGCGCTGGCTGCCGCCATGCTGCTGCAACCGCTGCCCCAGCAGCCGGCCCCGACCGACAAGGCCGCTGCCGACCCCACCGGGCTGAACAGCCTCGCTGGCCTGAACGGTATGAATGGTGTGAACGGTCTCAATGGTCTCAATGGTCTCAATGGCCCGGCCACGCTGACCGGCCAGGCCGCCGCGCAAGCCGCCGCCGCACAGGCCGCACAGGCCGCCGCTGCGGCTGGCGATGCC
>NZ_CAJPVH010000125.1 GCF_905397395.1 Cupriavidus campinensis | reverse complement strand
GGCAACGGCCACGGCTGGCGCGGCAACGGCCACGGGCGGCGCGGGCGGCACGCAAACCAGCACGGCCGGTAACGGCGGTGCAGGCGGTGCGGCCACCAATGGCAGCGCCACCACCGTCGCCACGAACGGTAGCGCCACGGCCGGCAACGGCGCAGTGGGTGCCGCATCGGGCACGGGCGGCGCAGGCGGCGCAGGTGGTGTGGGCAATGGTGGCACGGGCGGCGCCGGCAACGGTGCAGTCGGTGGCGCTGGCGGCAACGGTGGCTACAACATCGTCGATGCCGGCACCTTCAACATGTCCAACACCATGACCAGCGTCGGGCAATCCGCCGCGGGCGTCATGATCGCCAGCCAGAACAGCGGCATGGCGTCGCTGGTGCAGCAAAGCGTCAACGTCCAGGCGAACGTGAATGCCGGTCGCTAAGTCCGAGTGAGTCCTCCGGCTTCGGCCGGAGGCTTGCACGGTTGGCATTCGGGATGACGGTATCCCGGCGCCTGCAAGGGCCGGGATGCTTGTCTGTCGAGGTGCCTGGGAGGTCCGGCGGCGCGGCCCGGATGGGAGCCGCGGAGTCGGAACAAGAGGGAGACGCACCATGTGTTCGCATCGCTCAGCTGTCATGGCAGTCACGACAGCTCTCCTGGCCTGGCCGTTCGCCCAGGCTGTGGCAGGACCACCGACCGCCGAGGCAACGGCCGTGGCGGTGGCCGGCAGTGAATCGGGCGCAGCCACCGCGGTGGCCGGCGCAGCGGCAAGCGTCACGGCGGCCCAGCCGGACGCGGCACCCAGGAACAATCTGTTCGGCACCACGGCACGCGCGGTTGGCAGCGACAAGCTGGACGGCGTACGCGGTGGCTCCGAAGTTGTCGTCAACGACATGCGCCTGCACGGTACCGTGGCGGAAAACGCCGCCATCAACACGCTGTCTGGCAGCAACATCGTCTCCGATGGCGCGTTCTCGAACGCGGCGGGCCTGCCCACCGTGATCCAGAACTCCGGCAATAACGTGCTGATCCAGAACGCGACCATCCTCAACGTCCAGTTCAAATGATCATGCGCCGCCTGTTGCTGGCCGCCGCTACCGTGGCGGCGACGCTGGGGAGCTTCTCCGCTGCCCGCGCCGACTACATCAACGTGCCCGCCGACGGCGGCAAGAGCTACAACGTGCCGGTCACCAGCCTCCGCGAGGCCCGGTATCGCAGCACCATCCGCCAGCAGTTCGACTTCAGCTGCGGCTCGGCCGCCGTGGCGACGCTGCTGACCTACCAGTACGGCTACCCGGTCACGGAGCAGACGGTTTTCGCCAACATGTATGTCAACGGCGACCAGGCCAAGATTCGGGCCGAAGGGTTCTCGCTGCTCGACATGAAGCGCTTTCTGGAGTCACGCGGGTTCCTGGCCGATGGCTATGAGCTGCCGCTCTCCAAGCTGGAGGAAACGCAGGTACCGGCGATCGTGCTGATCGTCGAGAACGGTTATCACCACTTCGTCGTGGTGAAGGGCGTGAGGGGCAACCGCGTGCTGATCGGCGATCCGGCACGGGGCACGCGCTCGCTGGAGCGGGAGCACTTCGAGCGGATCTGGGACAGCCAGCTGCTGTTCGTGATCCACAACCGCACCGAAAACGCGCGATTCAATCTGGTGTCCGACTGGCGCGTCGCGCCAACCGGGCCCTACTCTTCGGGGATCAACCGCGACAGCCTGTATTTCACCGTCATGCCCAAGCATGGCGTGAACGATTTCTGAGTCGAGGAGCAGTCATGGTCCTGACAACCGCTTCACCCGCACTCCGGCGCAGAGCCGGCAGTGTGGCGGCGATGGCCCTGCTGGGCGCGGGTCTGGCCTGCGCCGGCAATGCCTACGCCAGCATGGGTGTACCCATGCCCGATACGGCGATCGACATCGCGCTGAGCGCGACCGCCGATGGTCCCACCGCGCCGGAACTCCCGGCCGTGGCCGTGTCCCATGCCATCGATCTGCCAGCGATGCCCACGCAAGTGGAACTGGCTGCCGATATCCCGCTGCCGCCACCCGCCGAGCGTGTGGCGACGCCCCCCGTTAACCCTGCCAACCCTGTTAACCCTGTTGCCCAAGCGCCTGCGTCAGACGAGCCGGTGGCCAGGGCCCCCGCGGCGAAGCACCGCGCCGCCAAGGATCCGCTGGCAACGGCCATGACCGTTGCCACGCGCGAGCCCGACGCGCCGGTGACCGATGCGCGCGGCGGCATGGCCAAATGGAAACCGGTGGCGCAGGCGCGGCTCGACAAGCAGCGCGGCGGGTTTGACGTCGGCGGCCTGCAGGTCAGCTTCGGCATCGACCGTGCAGTCTTCGTCAACGGCGCGCTGGCCGTGGCCACCAGCATCAACATTCCCGATGTGAGCCGCATCACCGCCGCGCAGGCGCAGCAGCTGCAAGCCACGCTGGGCGGCGTGGCGGCTGCCGTGGCCAACGCCAACAACGCGGCCAACGGGGCCGTGGCGGCCGCCAATGCCGCAGCCGCCAATGCACAGGGCGCGGCGGGCACGGCGGGGCAGTC
>NZ_CAJPVH010000124.1 GCF_905397395.1 Cupriavidus campinensis | reverse complement strand
GCCCGCCCAGCGGCGCACCATCCGCCATGGCCCGCCCGAGGCGGCGGCGGCGCGTACTGCGGACGAGGCCGATGCCCCGGCGCACGCGCTGCGCCAGAACGCGATCTCCCCGCTCGACAACGTGCTCTGGATCGACGGCCGCATGGAGCAGATCGGCGTGCCGTACGGCGCCGAGCTGGCCGCCCGCGCGCTGGCGGACCTCGACCGCGTGATGATCGTCACCGCTCCGCTGACCGCGCACGGCCATGCCGAAACCAACGGCGTGATCGGCGCGGCCTCGCTCGGGGCGTATCTGACCTCGCTCGGCAAGGAAGTCGTTTATGTGGCGGATCGAGCGCATAGCCGCGCGCTGCGCAAGATGCTGCGCAATGACCTCGACCAGCCCAACGCGCGCGTGGAAACCTTCCGCGCCAAGGACCATCTGGCCGCCACGCTGCAATCCAAGGCGCTGCTGGCGATGCACCAGCCCGAGGCCGTGATCGCCGTGGAGGTAGCCGGCCGCAACCTGAACAACGAATACCGCCTCCAGACCGGGGAAGCCGTGGCCGGCGGGCCCCGCGTGGACCAGCTTCTGGTGGATGCCCGGGACATGAAGGGCGTGCTCACGGTGGCCGTGGGCGACCACGGCAACGAGGCCGGCATGCGCCCGCTGCGCGAGCGCATCACGCGGGCGATGCCGCCCGAGGACGTCCACGCCGAACTCTGGTCCGACGTGAGCGCGGATTACGTGGTCACCGGCATGAACTCGAACCTGGCCGCGCAGGCCATCGGTTTCGCGCTCCAGCGCTACCACGGCGAAGGCAAGATGCCGGACATCCAGCAGATTGGCGACATGCTGGAGACCATGGCCAGCTTCAGCGCGCGTGACGGCGTGACCCACGAGGTGGGCGCCACCAGCGTGCGCGGCATGGACAAGTCGGTGCAGCTGGGCGTCTACGAGCTGCTCGGCAAGGCGGCGGAGAGCCTGCCGGAGGGGCTCGACTTCGTGAAGCTGTTCGACGGCATCCAGCGCCGCTTCCTGCCGAAGGATGTCGATGCGGAGGCCGCCGGCATCCGCGTGGAGGACGATGTCATCGTCGTCACCGCGTTCGATTCGAGCAACGGCGGCCTGCTGGCCGCCCAGAACCTCGCCCGGCACATCTACGCGCTGACCGGCAAGGCGGTGCAGGTGGAGGCGGTGACCGACCACGCGGCGGGTACCTACGGCGGCCGCACGCCCGAAGACCTGGCCGAGAAGGTCCACGCCGGCCTGCAGGCCGTGCAGAAGCTGATGGGCGACGTCAACCTGGCCGCCTGCAACACCGCCTGCCTGGCGCTGGCCACGGTGCTGGCGCGCATGCACGGCTTCGAGATGGTGAACCTGATCCAGCAGACCGTGCCGCAGATCGTGGAGATGGGCGGCGCGCGGCCCGTGGTGGTGGCCACGCCCGGCACGGTGGGCGGCCACGCCTACCTGAACGGCGTGCGCGAGGCCAGCGGCGGCCGGCGCACCGTGGAGGAAATCCCCGCCACGGAGTGGGCCGGCGCGGTCAACAACCTGATGCACCTGGACGATGGCGCGCAGCTGGCCCAGCTCAAGCAGTGGATTGCCGAATACATCAACCTGGACCGCATTCCGGCCGATACCACCTCGGTCTGGTTCTGCTGCACGCACTATCCGGCGCTGGAGCCGCTGGTGCGCCAGCAACTGGACGCTATCGGCATGCCTCACGTGAAGCTGATCGACCCGATGCAGTTCCAGGCGCGCAAGGCCGTGGACGTGCTGATCGACAAGGGCCTGCTGCACGCCACGGACCTGCTCGACACCCCGCTGGACCCGATGCAGGTGCCCGACAGCAAGACGCTGCCGACCATGGTGGTCACCTCCGGGCAGCCCTCGGCGGTGTCCCGGCTGGCGCACGCGATGGGCGGCCGCAACGACATCCGCGTGTTCAAGTCGCCGTTCGGGGAGGCTGCCGATGTGTCCGGGGTGCGCGCGCTGGTGGACGCCGGCCGCCACCTGGCCCCGGTGGACCGGGTCAGCTTCAGCTATATCGGGCGGGGTCTGCGCGAGTTCTATATGCCGGACGGCGCCCAGCGCGCGGCTGCCGCGCTGGAAAGTGGCGAGAACATCATGCTGCTGACCGGCTTCTCGGTCGCCAAGGGCATGCCCGAGACCGATGGGCCGCCGGGCACGGCCGAACTGGGCCGGGCGCTGCGCCTGCGCGGCAAGCAGGTGACGTACGTGGTGGATTCGGCCAACAAGCCGATCCTCGAAGCCATCCTGCGCGAGATGGGCGAGCCGACCGACAACATCAAGGTCTTCGACGTGCCCGTGGGCGAGGCCAAGGCGCCGGCCCGGGCGCTGCTGGAAGCCGTGGGGCCGGACCGCGTGATGGCGATCGAACTGCCGTCACGCAGCGCGGATGGCACCAAGAACAACATGCGCGGGCTCGAAATCGACGATTTCAACCCGGCCATCGACGAGATCCTGATCCAGGCCAACGCGCGCGAGGGCGTGGAGACGCTGGGCATTGGCGATGGCGGCAACGAGGTGGGCATGGGCGGGCTCAAGGGCCTGATCCCGAAGGGCTGGAACGGCAAGCAGATCGCGGCCGAGATCACGGCGGACCATGTGGTGACGGCCAGCGTGTCCAACTGGGGCGCGTATGCGCTGTCGGCGTTGCTGCTCAAGCGCGGCAACATGATCGAGCGGTTCCAGACGCCCGACGAGCTGCGGCGCGTGCTGCAGGCGGCCGCGGATGCCGGCGCCGTGGATGGCGTCTCGCGCGAGCGCGTGCCGACGGTGGACGGCTTCTCGACCGACGTGCATGCCGCCATCGTCCAGCTCTACCGCCACGCGGCCACGGGCGAACTGCCTGCCGGCCCCGGCGCGGCGCCGTTTTCCTGGTTCGGCGGCCCGGGCGCGGTGCGCAGGCCGGTGGCGGAGGCGGCCAATGCGGTGATCCACCATGGCGGGCGTATGCCGGCCGGGGGGCATCCTCAAGGACAAGGCGGACAAGGCTGGCAAGCCGGGCAAGGCGGCCCGCGGCCGCGCGCCGTGG
>NZ_CAJPVH010000123.1 GCF_905397395.1 Cupriavidus campinensis | reverse complement strand
CACGGACGACCACGCGCTGCAGCGCGCGTTGCGCACGCCGGCCGCCGCGCGCGATGCGGCGTGGCTGTCCGAGGTCTACCGGCGCTACGCCGCGCATGAACAGCAACATTTCCCCGGCCGGCCGCGCGCCACGCCTGCGCCGGCCGTTGCCGACCCCGAAGTGCTCGCGCGCGACGCATGGGCGCGCGCTTCGTCGTTCGACGGTGACGTGCAACTCAGCTTCCTGCTGGCGCTGTGCCTGGCCTGCACCACGCCCGACCGCTTTGCCGAGCGGCTGGGGCGCCTGTTCGCAGCCTGGCTGGTGGCGGCCGATGAGGATCTGCGTGCCGAGGATCTCGCCGCACTGCGCGCCCATGCCGCCCGGCTCGATCCTGCCCGTGCCGCGCGCCGCGTGGAGATCGACGATCCGCTGATCCTGATCCATCCCCCCCGCGACGCCAGCACGGCGGCGGCCCGCCCGGACCGCACGCTGATCTTCGACCGCGTGTTCCATGGCGTTTTCCAGGCGCAACTCAGCGCGGCCACGGGCTGGCTCGCGGTCGAGAACGTGTACGCCTGCCGCCGCCCCGGGTCCGATGGCGTGGCCGACGGGGCCGTAGAGCTGGTGCTGCGCCTCGGCGCCGATGCCCCGGCCATCGTGCCATGCCAGCCGGCCGCGCACGGTGCGGGCTGGCCGGCGCAGGCCGTGCTGCAGTGCACACTGCGCACGCAGAGCCGGCTCTATGCGTATGGTCTGCTGGTGCAATACGCGGTGCGGGCCGTGCGGCTCAGCGTGAGCGCACACGATGTCCGCAACGTGGTGTTGTACAACCAACTCGGGCGGCTCGATCCGTCGAAGCCGTTCCTGCCATGGGGCCCGACGCCGGTACCCGGCAGCTACCTCGTCTTTGGCAGTGCCGAACTGGCCGGCAAGCCGCTGCAGAGCCTGCATCTCGACCTCCGCTGGTCCGGGCTGCCCGGCGGCGCGGGCGGGTTTCCCGCCCACTACGACGGCTATCCCGGCGACTGGCCCGCAGCGGGCTTCGCCAGCGGGGCGGAAGTCCTCGCCGATGGCCAGTGGCGCAGCGACGATGGCCCCGCGCTGCCGTTGTTCAGCACCGCCGGCGGCGAGCGGCTGGCATCCCGGCACCGGCTCACGCTGCCCTCGACGGCGTTGCGCAGCTTTCATCGCGCCGCCCCGCCGCGCGCTGGCGCGCCATTCGTCTATGGGCTCGAAGCGCGTAGCGGCTTCTTCCGCCTGCCGCTGGCCGCGCCGCCGGCGGCGTTCGGCCATGCTTTGTATCCTTCGCTGCTGGCCAATGCGCTCACGCGCAACGCGCGCCTGAAGCGCCCCGGCCCGCTGCCGAACGAACCCTACACGCCGGTGCTGGAAGGGCTGTCGATCGGCTATACCGCCAGCGACGAGATCGCGCTCCATGGCGCTGGCACCGAGGACAACCCCCACGCCACGCTGCAGATGCTGCACGTGCATCCGTTCGGCACGGCGCCGCTCACGCGCGCCGGCGCACCGTCGCCTCGCTTGCTGCCCTCCATCGCTGGGGACGGCAATCTCTACATCGGCCTCGATGGCGACGAGCGTGCCGATCTGGCCGGCGACGGTGGCGACCCACAGGGCGCGCTGAGCCTGTTCTTCCATCTGCGCCGGGACGTGGCCGCCGGCCGCTGGGCCGACGACGCGCCGCAACTGTCTTGGTCTACCTGGCACGCCGATGGCTGGCGGCCGCTGCCCGCGCACGCGGTCATCGCCGATGGCACGCAGGGCATGCTGCGCTCCGGCATCGTGCAACTGAATCTGCCGGCCGGCATGGTGCGCGAGCGCGCGGCGCAGCCGAGCGAAGCATACTGGCTGCGCCTCAGCGCCGACTGGGGTTTCGTGCGGCTGGCCGGGCTCTACGGCGTGCATTGCCACGCGGTGCGCGCTACGCGCGTGTTGGCGGCTGAGATGCCCGGGCAGGGGCAGGGCGGCGATGGCGCGCCGGGCACCGCGTTGCCACCGGGATCGGTGAACCGGGCCGCGCGCGCGTTGCCGGGGCTCGGCATGGTTTGCCAGGTCGGCCCGTCCGAGGGCTGGCGCCCCGCCGACCCGCCCGAGGCGGTGCGCCTGCGCGGTGCCGAACGGCTGCGGCACAAGGGCCGCGCCGTGACCCGCTGGGACTACGAGCGGCTGCTGCTGGACGCCTTCCCGCAGGTCTGGAAGGTACGCTGCTTCCCCCACCACGAAGTCACGCTCGACGACGCGCTTACCGCGGGCGGCGCGCGCCGCCACCACCTGGCCAACCGGCCCGGCCAGGTATTGGTCGTGGTGGTGCCGTATCCGCAGCCGGGCGATCTGTTCAGCAGCACCGAGGCGCCTCGGCTGGACGCCGCCATGCTCGACGCGATGCAGCGCTACCTGCAATCCTGTGCCGCGCCCGGTGCCAGCGTGCGCGTGCGCAACGCGGCCTACGAGCGCGCGCAGGTGCGCTGCATCGTGCAGCTCGCGCGCGGCCACCATCCCGGCACGGCGCTGCGGGCGCTGAACCAGGCCATCGTCGAGCATCTGTCACCGTGGCACCCGGACGGGCTAGGCGCCGAGTTCGGCTGGAGCGTGCGCGCCGATGCGCTCGAGGCGTTCCTGCGCGCGCAGGACGGTGTGGCGGCCGTGGGACGGGTGTCGATGCTCCATATCGTGCGCAATGACCGGCAGTTCAACGCGCTGCGCGATACCGCGGCGCAAGTGCTGAACGGCGAGGCCCGCACGCTGCGTCCGGCCCAGCCGTGGAGCCTGCTGCTGCCCACGCGCCGCCACCTGATCGAGCTGCGCGACGAGGTGGGGCCGCTGGTGCCGCGGCGCACCGGCATCCGGCGCCTCGAGGTGGGCAGTACCTTTATCGTGGGCCGGCCCGCACCGACGTCTTCCGGGCAGGAGCGACATGACCAGTAGGAACCGGGAATCCCTGAAACGCTATTTCCGCGAGGGCGCACTGCCCGACGAGGACCATTTCGCCGACCTGATCGACTCGATGCTCAATATGAGCGACGAGGGGTTCCGCAAGACCGTGGAGCGCGGCTTCGAAGTCTACTCGGCGGCCGGCCACGATGCGCTGATCAGCTTCTTCCGCGACCACGACCCCGAGCGCGCCGCGTGGCGCTTCGAGCTTGGCGGCGCACGCGACGCGCTGCTGGTACGTGGACGCGCCGCGCCGGCGGACGGCGACATGGCCGCGCAGGC
>NZ_CAJPVH010000122.1 GCF_905397395.1 Cupriavidus campinensis | reverse complement strand
CGCGTGCCGCAAGGCCGGGCGCCACGCGCCGAAGCCGCCCTGCCCCAACTGCTGTGCCAGCGCGGCGCCGAGTTCGCGCCGCAGCCGCTGCACGTCGTCCGCGCCAAGATCGGTGGCCTGCTGTGCCCACAGCGTGCGCACGGCGGCCACGCGCCATGCCTGCTGCAGCTGGCGCACCTGCCACGCGCTGAGCCGCCCGCGCGCCTGCAACGGCATCAGCACCTCGGCGTCCAGCGCGTCGAGACTTTCGGCCAGCGTGCGATGCCGCACGCCGATCAGCGCCTGCAAGCCTTCATAGGGCGTGATCTGGCTGAGCCGTTCGATGACGAAGTGCGCGGGCCGCAGCGCCCGCAGCAGGGACCACAGGCGCGGCCCCGTACGTTGCGCAAGACGTGCGAGCCATGCCGACAGGCCGCGCCCGGCGATCGCGCTACGCGACCACGGCAGGTGGCCGTGCTGAAGATAGAACAGGAAGTGCTCCAGCCGTTCGGTATCCGATGGCCGTCGCGCACTCCCGGTCAGCGCGTCCCGTGCAGCATGGCCGCGCCTCGCATTGCCAGGTACCGCCACGATGCCGCCCGGCAGCGGCACGGGCCGCGCCTGCCGGGCGGCCAGCAGCGCCTCGGTCAGCTGGCGCTCGAGGATGTCGCCCCATTGCGAATCGTTGCCGTCCGGCGCCAGGGGCCCCGTGTCGAGTTCGAGCCGGTCCAGCCGCCAGGCCTCCCCCGGGGCCGACATCCGCGAGAACACGCGCGCGATGATCAGCCTGCCCGCCCCGTTCAGGAAGGTGCCGAGCCGCGCCTGGTGCGCGAGCGCCGCCTCGCGGTCGGCATTGCCGATGGTCTCCCAGGTCAGGGTTTCAATGGCATGTCCGCTCATCGGGCGGCTCCTGTGCGCGGGCCATCCATGGCGGCGAGACGGCCACGCAGACGCTGCGCGCAGGCGTCGAGACGGCTCGTGGCATCGGGCCCGCCTCCCGCCTCGGCATAGGCCACCCGCGCGGCCAGCCAGGCGCTGAAGTCCTGCTCGAACGCCGCCAGCGCGTGCAGTTCCAGCCAATGCACCGTGGGTAGGATGTGCGCCGGGCAGCCCAGCGCGATGGTCTCCCGGGCGAGGTCCCGGAAGCTGTGGTCGGCGCCCCGCGCGGTCCAGCCCGGCAGGATCAAGCTGATGCGGTGCCGGTAGAAGTCCGCGGGCACATCGGCATCGGCGTCCGTCATGCCGCTGCCACCAAGCGGTCGCAACAGGATATGCTCCACGAGGTGCAGCCCCTCTGCCTCCCGCTGCACGCGGCAGGCCAGCTCGTGCAGGTACAGCGCCGGCGCTATCACGCCGCCGGGGCCATGCCGCACCGGTAGCGGCCACCAATGTCCGGTCTCGTCCGGGCCAAGCCACAGCGCATCGCCCGCCTGGGTAGCCACGCGGTGATAGCGGCCTGCGTGCGCGGCGCAGCGCAGCAGCGGTGCCGGCAGCGCACGCGGGGCGAGTGCCGGGAAATGGTAGGCCAGCCGATCGCCGACCTCGCCTAGCGCCATGTCGTCGTCCAGGTGGGCGGCGATGCGCGCGCGCAGCGGCGGCCACATGACCAGCGGCTCGACGCCTTCCGGGGCGTCGGCGCGCACGCCATGCATGGCCAGCGGCGCGCGCGCATCCGGCGCCCCGCCGTTATCGAGCGCAATCCCGTGCGCGCCCGGCACGCCGGCCAGCAGCCGGCTGTGCGTCTGCTCCAGGCCGAGCAGCAGCCCTACGCGCTCCTGCAGCGGCGCGGTATTGCCCTTGCGCCCCAGCGATGGGCGGCTGTCATCGAACGCGCCGCCCCGGTCGCGCGTATGCCGCACGATGCGCTGGGCGAAGCGGCGCTTGCAGTCATAGAGATGCCGTTGCCAGCCCGCCGCGTCGTAGTAGACGCCGAAGCGCTGGATGCTGTGCTGGTCGCAGCTTTCGCCATGCAGCGCGAGCATCAGGTCCAGCACACGGCTGCGGCGGTCCAGCGCGTCGTCATCGCGCGCCAGTTGCGCGGCTTCGGCCTCCTGCGGCAAGGTGTGCACGCCGGCAAGCCCCGGCACATCGGACTGGCCCAGCGGCGCCCACCAATAGCTGCGCGCAGGCTCGCGCTCGATACTGAAGAGCTGGCGCAGGTGTTGCATCTGCGCGCTGCCGTGCGCCAGCCACTGCTCCAGCAGCGCCAGGTAGGCGCCGAACTGGGCCTGGCTCTCCGCGTCGGCGCGCGGCGCGGCGTGATATTGGCGATAGAGCGGCGGCAGGTGGTGCCAGATCGACAGATACGGCGTATCGGGCAGGTAGCGTCCGGCCGGCCGCTTGAGCAATTGCCCGGCGAAGCGCGTGGCGCGTGGCGCGGTGCTGGACAGCCGCGCCGCCTGGCGCGCGTCCGCCAGCCTGGCCAGCAGCGCGCGCGTATCCAGATGCAGCTGGCTGCCGCGCCGCGTGACCTGCCACGCGGCCACCGCCATGCTGTCCTCCGGCCAGCGCAATTGCAGCGCCCAGTCGGTGCCGTGCCACGGCAGGCTGTCCGGTGCGTCATCGGCTTCGGCTTCGGCCTCGGCGTCAGCCGTGGCATCGAGCGGTACCAGCCGCAGCGCGCTGATGTCGGCCACGCCGTCGATTTCGCGTAGCGCATGGGCCAGATCGCTGAAATGGAGCCGGTTGGCCGGATCGCGGCGCAGGTCCTCAGCCTCGATCCAGCCGCACTGCACGGCGGGGCCGTCGAACAGTTCGGCGGTGCCCGCCACATTGCCGGCGGCGTCGCGCTGGGCCAGCCGCGCCTGCAGCGGCTGCCGGCGCGGGGCCGCGCTGACGATGTCGGCGCAGCGCCGCACCACTTCCACAAGGACGTCCCCGGGATCGCGCGGGCCATCCACGCTGAGGTGGATATCCAGCGCGCACCAGCGCGGGCGCAGGACATGCGGGGCGCCGTCCATGTCTTCGGCCAGGTTGCGCTGGGCGCGAAACGCGCGCGCCACGTCACGCGCGGCGGCCGCGCCGTCGCCATCGCCCACGCGTAGCGCCATGCGCCACAGGCCGTCCGCGTCGGGCATGCGCAGCCGCAGCTGGCGCACCGCCGGCACGCGGTCGAGCAACCAGCGCAGCCAGTCCAGCTCGGTGGTGGGCCGGCAGGGCAGCGCCTCCTCGGCGCCATGGAGCGCATGGCGACGGTAGTGAATGCGGCCGTCGGGCGCGGTGAGCAGGTCCGCCACGTCGGCTTCGGCGCCGAACACACCTTCGGTCAGCGCATAGCACAGCGACTCCAGCAGCGTGACACCGGGATCGTGCAGGTTGTAGTCGGTCCAGAGCTGGCCGCTGGCGGCCTGGGCCAGCGCGATGCCGCGCGCGCGCAGGTCGCCGTAGCTGAACGGCGCATCGTCGCCGAGCCGGGCGATCGACGCGGTCTGCGGCCCGCTCGATGGCACCGCCTCCTGGAACGCGCCGGGCGGCGTGAC
>NZ_CAJPVH010000121.1 GCF_905397395.1 Cupriavidus campinensis | reverse complement strand
AGCGCGCCGCGCGCGAGGCCCAGGAGCAGGCCCAGCGCCGCGCCCAGCAGGAAGCCGCCGCCCGCGCCCAGCAGCCGCAGCAGCCCGAGACGCCCAAGCAGCCGGCCAAGACCGAGCAGACCGAGAAGCCCCAGCAGACGCCGCAGGTCACCAATGCGGTCTACACCGGCAACGAGCCGCTCACGTTGACGCTGGCCAGTGCCCCGAAGACGGATAAGCCCGCCGCGCTGCCGCCCGACCCGGCCGAAACCAAGCGCAAGCAGGAAGAGGACGATGCCAAGGCGCACACCGACCGCTGGCAGAAGGACGCCAAGGGCGCTTACGACGATACCGTCGACAAGCTGAACGGCGGCCCGATGACCGACGCCAGGTGGAAGCCGCTGGGCGAGAAGTACGGCACCGTGCTGGGCGGCGTGCAGAACGAGCTGCGCGTGGCGGCCAATCATGCGGCCCAGACCGGGCGGGACGAGACGGCCGCCGTCGACGCCAAGCTCAAGGAAATCACCAAGCGCTATGACGACCCGGCGCTCAAGGCCAACCTTGAGGACGCCAGGAAGGATTACCTGAAGACCGAGCCCAACCAGGCCGCGCGCGACACCGGCGCGGCCCGCTTCAAGCTGGTGCTGGCGCAGGACAAGGCCGAAGCCACCGGCAAGACCCTCCAGCAGGAGACCGCCGCCTACAACAAGATCCCCGGCGGTATCCGCCGGGCCGAGGCGAGCCTCGACGACGACCTGCAAACCGCCCGCGCCAACGACACCGCGGCGCAGCAGGAACTCCAAAAGGCCAGCGATGACTTCACCGCCGCCCTGCAGAAGGAAATCGACACCTCGGCGGTCAATCGCTACCAGCATGATTCGGATGAGGGCCTGAAGACGGTCCAGAACGACAAGACGCCGAACCGCTACGAGCGGCAGGAAGGCATGTCGATCTATACGACCGCCGTCAACGACGCGAAGGCGCAGCGCGCGGCGCTGGACAAGGGGCAGGGCGTCAAGGTGCCCGAGCGCTTCCGCGAGCAGGCCGTGGCCGATGTCAAGCAGCGCTACGGCGCCAGCCCGGACCTCGGCAAGGTCATCGACCTCGCCAATGCCAAGGGGCAGCTCAAGGGCGAGATGGCCAACCTCGTGCCGACCAACGACTTCGAGCGCGGGCTGGCCAAGACCGACCCGACCACGCTGGCGCTGGCCCGCATGGAGGGCCTGACGCTCGATCCCTATTCGAAGACCGACCCCAACTCGGTCCTCACGCGCGACCTGCCCGCCGACGAGCGGGCGATGATGAAGGACAACCCGGCCGGCTACGTCCTCTACAAGTCGCTCGATGCGGACAGCCTTCGCCCCGACCCCAACGCCCCGGCCGGCGACCCGGCCACCCAGAAGTACAACCAGGGCGTGCAGCAATACGGCGGCCAGTTGTTGTTCTACACGGCGCAGCAGCTGACCGACGCGGCCAAGGCCAAGGCAAAAACGCCGGAAGCGAAGGCCACCGCCACCACCCCGGCGCTGGACCATATGCGCGTGCTGCTCCAGGCCTCGACCGAGCAGCGCGTGGAAACCATGACCACCAGCATCGCCAGGCAGCTGGATGCCGGCGACGTCAAGGGCGCGCTGGCCACCCGCAAGGCTGGCGTGGACGCCGCGCAGTCACCCGACGAGCGCGCCCAGTACGTGGCCGTGCACAACAACCGCTTCGACAGCGACCTGTTCAAGTCGCAGATCAACGCGGCGATGGACAAGAACCTCAAGAACAAGACCCACGACGACGAGGGCCGCCCGATCCAGGGCCAGCAGGAGATGTACGCCGACAAGGTGGGCCAGTACCTGCAGGAGACCGCGCCGAGCCTGATTCCCGAGGACGCGGACACGCTGCTGGAGACCGTCCGCGCCGAGTACAAGAACGACTGGACCGCGCGCAACGACAGCACCGGCGCCGGCTACAACGACTGGGACGACTTCTACCACGGGCTGGCCGCCGTGGTGGACAAGGCCGATGCCAACTACTACGCCACCACCGACGGCGCCAAGCCGGGCTCCGGCCCCGCCGCCCAGCGCACCGCCACGTGGCTGACCGACCGCGACAACGACGTCAGCCTGCTGATGATGAGCAATCAGGCTGGAGGCTCCCGCCAGGGCCGCATCTACGGTGGCGCCGAGGATGCCGCCGCGCAGGGCTACACCGGGCTCTCCCTGGCCTTCGAGCAGGCGTTGAAGTCCAGCAAGGACGCGCCGCCGATGTCGGACTACTACGTCCAGAAGGCCACGGCGCGCGGCAACGAGAAGTACGGCGAGAGCGCCGAGGCCAAAGAGCAGAACAAGATGTTCGATCTCGACAAGGACGAGATCCTGCGCCAGTCGTTCGACGACATGGCCCTGCAGAAACAGGACCTGAAGGCCAAGGTCGGTGACGACGCCGCGCTCGACAAGGCCATCCAGCTGGCCATGCCCAACGCGACGCCCCAGACCATCAAGGACGTCAAGGCGGAGATCCGCGCCAACGCCGGCAATGACGCGACGGCCTCCGCCATCCCGATCTTCGTGACGCAGCCGGGCAGCGCGGCGTACCAGAGCGCGGTGTTCGAGTTCAAGGGCCGCGACGGCAACACCCTGTGGGTGGATGACAGCGGTTCCGTCTACGGCAAGGACGGCGCCGACCCGAAGCGCGATTTCCAGGAGAACAACCTCCTGGCCGACAAGGGCACCGTCTACATCGCCGACCGCAACCTCGATCTCGGCCGCGATGGCCACGTCAGCTACGAGGCGATGGACGCCCATATCGTGACCGGCACGGAGAAGGTCATGGGCTGGGTCAACCTCGGCGTGGCGGCGGTCGGCGCCGTGGCGGGCGGGGTGGTCATGGTGGCGTCGGGCGGCACGCTGACGCCGCTGGTGGCGGTGGCCTGGGGCGGCATGATCGGCAGCATGGGCTATGGCATCGGCACCTCGTGGCACGAGCTGGACAACATCGCCGATCATGGCCGCTCGATCAACCCGTTCAAGAGCCAGGAGGCAATGTCCCAGTGGCTGAACGTGGGCGGCTCGGTGGCCGGCATCGGCGGCATGGGCTTTGCCAAGTTCGGCTCGCTGGCGGCCAATGCCGGCATGCGCGTGGCGGCGGGCGGCGGCACGGTGCGGGAGATGGCCGGCCAAACGCTGATGCAATCGGCGTCGCGCTTCGGCACCACCAGCCGCGTGCTCAACGGCACCGCGTTCGGCATCGGCGGCGTGCAGACGGCACAGCAGGCCATGGCATTCGCCCAGCACGGCAAGGACATGAGCGTCAGCGAGGTGGTGCAGAACAGCGCCATGCTGCTGATGGGCGCCACGCAGATGATGCCGGCGGCGATCCAGAAGCGCGTGGGCGAGTCCGTGCGCGATACCTACCAGCGCACGCGCGGCCGCACGCCGCTGGACGACGCCGCCAACAGCCCAGCCAACCGCGCCGCGAACGGCGAGGCCGCCGGCGTGCTGCGGGACGGCGACCC
>NZ_CAJPVH010000120.1 GCF_905397395.1 Cupriavidus campinensis | reverse complement strand
AAAAGCAAAACCCCCAGCCTTTTGGGGCTGGGGGTTTTGGGTATAAGAGCCTGGCGATGACCTACTTTCACACGGGTAGTCCGCACTATCATCGGCGCAAAGTCGTTTCACGGTCCTGTTCGGGATGGGAAGGGGTGGTTCCGACTCGCTATGGTCACCAGGCATGAGGGGTTGCCGAGCTGACTCGTGTCAGCACGGCGAATCTGGGAGTAGTAAAGATTGGTTGTGTTTGTACCATCGTGGCACAAGGCGGCGAACCGCTACACCAGGTAAGACACACTGGTTATAGGATCAAGCCTTACGGGCAATTAGTACTGGTTAGCTTAACGCATTACTGCGCTTCCACACCCAGCCTATCAACGTCCTGGTCTCGAACGACCCTTCAAGGAGGTCAAGCCTCCAGGGAATCCTCATCTTCAGGCGAGTTTCCCGCTTAGATGCTTTCAGCGGTTATCTCTTCCGTACATAGCTACCCTGCGATGCCTCTGGCGAGACAACAGGTACACCAGCGGTACGTCCACTCCGGTCCTCTCGTACTAGGAGCAGCCCCCGTCAAGATTCCAACGCCCACGGCAGATAGGGACCAAACTGTCTCACGACGTTTTAAACCCAGCTCACGTACCTCTTTAAATGGCGAACAGCCATACCCTTGGGACCGGCTACAGCCCCAGGATGAGATGAGCCGACATCGAGGTGCCAAACACCGCCGTCGATATGAACTCTTGGGCGGTATCAGCCTGTTATCCCCAGAGTACCTTTTATCCGTTGAGCGATGGCCCTTCCATTCAGAACCACCGGATCACTATGTCCTGCTTTCGCACCTGCTCGACTTGTCGGTCTCGCAGTTAAGCACGCTTTTGCCATTGCACTTTAGGTACGATGTCCGACCGTACCAAGCGTACCTTCGAACTCCTCCGTTACACTTTGGGAGGAGACCGCCCCAGTCAAACTGCCTACCATGCACTGTCCCCGACCCGGATTCACGGGCCAAGGTTAGAACCTCAAACAAACCAGGGTGGTATTTCAAGGACGGCTCCACGTGAACTAGCGTCCACGCTTCAAAGCCTCCCACCTATCCTACACAGATCGGTTCAAAGTCCAATGCAAAGCTACAGTAAAGGTTCATGGGGTCTTTCCGTCTAGCCGCGGGGAGATTGCATCATCACAAACACTTCAACTTCGCTGAGTCTCGGGAGGAGACAGTGTGGCCATCGTTACGCCATTCGTGCAGGTCGGAACTTACCCGACAAGGAATTTCGCTACCTTAGGACCGTTATAGTTACGGCCGCCGTTTACCGGGACTTCAATCAAGAGCTTGCACCCCATCATTTAATCTTCCGGCACCGGGCAGGCGTCACACCCTATACGTCCACTTTCGTGTTTGCAGAGTGCTGTGTTTTTATTAAACAGTCGCAGCCACCATTTTATTGCAACCCCTTCACCCTCCTGGCGCAGGCCAGTCAAGCTACAAGGGCGTACCTTATCCCGAAGTTACGGTACCAATTTGCCGAGTTCCTTCTCCCGAGTTCTCTCAAGCGCCTTAGAATACTCATCTCGCCCACCTGTGTCGGTTTGCGGTACGGTCTCGTATGACTGAAGCTTAGAGGCTTTTCTTGGAACCACTTCCAATTGCTTCGCGGCTCAAGGCCGCTCGCCCCACATCCTTGAATTTCGCGCCCGGATTTGCCTAAGCGCCTTCTCCAATGCAGGGACCGGGACTTCCAACACCCGGACAACCTTCCGCGATCCGTCCCCCCATCGCATCATACGACGGTGCAGGAATATTAACCTGCTTCCCATCAGCTACGCATCTCTGCCTCGCCTTAGGGGCCGACTCACCCTACGCCGATGAACGTTGCGTAGGAAACCTTGGGCTTACGGCGAGGGGGCCTTTCACCCCCTTTATCGCTACTCATGTCAGCATTCGCACTTCTGATACCTCCAGCATCCTTTACAAGACACCTTCACAGGCTTACAGAACGCTCTCCTACCACGCACTTGCGTGCGTCCGCAGCTTCGGTATATAGCTTAGCCCCGTTACATCTTCCGCGCAGGACGACTCGATCAGTGAGCTATTACGCTTTCTTTAAAGGGTGGCTGCTTCTAAGCCAACCTCCTGACTGTTTTAGCCTTCCCACTTCGTTTCCCACTTAGCTATATTTGGGGACCTTAGCTGGCGGTCTGGGTTGTTTCCCTCTTGACACCGGACGTTAGCACCCGATGTCTGTCTCCCGTGATTGCACTCTTCGGTATTCGGAGTTTGCTATGGCGGGGTAATCAGCAATAGACCCCCCAACCATGACAGTGCTCTACCCCCGAAGGTGAGACACGAGGCACTACCTAAATAGTTTTCGGAGAGAACCAGCTATTTCCAGATTTGTTTAGCCTTTCACCCCTATCCACAGCTCATCCCCTAACTTTTCAACGTTAGTGGGTTCGGTCCTCCAGTACGTGTTACCGCACCTTCAACCTGGCCATGGATAGATCATCTGGTTTCGGGTCTACACCCAGCGACTCAACGCCCTATTCGGACTCGCTTTCGCTACGCCTTCCCTAATCGGTTAAGCTTGCCACTGAATGTAAGTCGCTGACCCATTATACAAAAGGTACGCCGTCACCCGTTTCCAGGCTCCGACTGTTTGTATGCATGCGGTTTCAGGATCTATTTCACTCCCCTCCCGGGGTTCTTTTCGCCTTTCCCTCACGGTACTGGTTCACTATCGGTCGATTACGAGTATTTAGCCTTGGAGGATGGTCCCCCCATCTTCAGACAGGATTTCACGTGTCCCGCCCTACTTGTCGTACACCTAGTTCCACAACGCTGTTTTCGCATACAGGGCTATCACCTGCTATGGCCGGGCTTTCCATCCCGTTCTGCTAACAATGCTGCTAAAGAGTACAAGGCTCTTCCCATTTCGTTCGCCACTACTTTGGGAATCTCGGTTGATTTCTGTTCCTGCAGCTACTTAGATGTTTCAGTTCGCCGCGTTCGCTTCCCTGACCTATGTATTCAGTCAGGGATGACCCATAAGGGCCGGGTTTCCCCATTCGGACATCTCCGGATCAAAGCTTGTTTGCCAGCTCCCCGAAGCTTTTCGCAGGCTACCGCGTCCTTCATCGCCTGTAATCGCCAAGGCATCCACCACATGCACTTGTTCGCTTGACCCTATAACGAGTGTGTCTCAAGCTCTCGCTTAAGCCACGACTCACCATAGGTCTGAGTTCTCGCGTTTGTGCCGTATTCCAAGTCATCTTTCGATCACTTTAAATACATTTTGGTTGATACAATCACAACCCGGTATCGCGTTGGATAATTCAGCGTCTCATCAACGCTCGCGCGACACCTTTACTACATCCCATATTGTTAAAGAACAGCCGACTGTTTCAGTCGATCTTGGCAACGCCAAATGAAAGCACTCAAATCTAAGCGCTTTCATTTGGCAAACCAACCCAAGGTAAGTGGTGGAGGATGACGGGATCGAACCGACGACCCCCTGCTTGCAAAGCAGGTGCTCTCCCAGCTGAGCTAATCCCCCG
>NZ_CAJPVH010000119.1 GCF_905397395.1 Cupriavidus campinensis | reverse complement strand
CCGGATGGCTGCCCCGGGCCTGGGCAAACACGGCCAGCGCCACCGCGGCGGCCTCGGCGGCGTCGGGGCCGTGCCCCAGGCCGTCCGCCACCACCACGTCGGCGCGGTTGTCGTGCATGGCCACATTCCAGCCGTCGCCGCTGACCGTCTCGCCCGGCGCGGCCACGCATACGGCGCCCACATCGAAGCCGGCGCCGGCGCGGCGCGGCGCGCCGTTGGCATCGTGCTCGCGGTAGAAGCGGGCCAGGATCAGCGTGCCCTGGCCGGGGCGGGTGTAGACGTCGAAGTCATCGGCCAGCCGGCTGACCGCGCCCAGGCCCTGGCCGGCGCTGCCGCCGGTGGAATAGCCGTCGCGCAGGCAGGCCTGGAGGTCGGCCATGCCGGGGCCGTCATCGATCGAAATCAGCTCGATGGCGATGGCGTCGCCCAGCTGGCACGCGCCCACCAGCAGCCGGCCGCCCCGGGCGTGGCCGACGAGGTTGTTGCCCAGCTCGTTGACGGCCACGGCCAGCCGGCCGGACTGGATGGCGTCGAAGCCGTGCCGCCCGGCCAGTTCGGCGGCGGCGCGGCGGGCCTCGCCCACGCGGCTGCGGTCGCCCATCGGCACGGCGATGTGCGGGCCCAGGTTGTTACTTCCACCGAGTGATGCTGACACAGGTTCCCTCGCCAACTTTGGTATTGATGGCGAACTCGTTCACCAGTCGCTTGCTGCCCGACAGGCCCATGCCCAGCCCGCTGCCCGTGGTCCAGCCGTCGGTCAACGCCTGTTCCACGTCCGGAATGCCGGGGCCCTTGTCCTCGAAATGCAGCCGCAGGCCCTTGCGGATGCCCTCGGCCAGCATCTCCCAGCGCATCTCGCCGCCGCCGCCGTACACCACGGTGTTGCGGGCGAGCTCGCTGGCTGCCGTAATCATCTTAGTCTGCTCCACCAGCGAGAACTTCAGCTGGGTCGTCAGCGTGCGCACCATGGCGCGCGCGTGGACGATATCGCGCTCGTCCTTCAGCGGGGCGCTGCCCGTATCGGCCAGCGCGGTGGCCACGGCAGGGATGGCCATGTCAGGCTCCCCGCGCGGCGGCGTCGAGCATCTGCATGCCGCGCTCCACGCTCAGGGCCGTCTTCACGCCGCCCAGCGAGAGCCCCAGCTCCACCAGCGTGATGGCCACGGCCGGGCGGATGCCCGCCACCACCGTGGTCGCGCCCAGGATGCGGCTGATGTCCGAGATGCTCACCAGCATGCGGCCGATGAACGAGTCCACCATCTCCAGCGCCGAGACATCGATCAGCACGCCGTGCGCGCCGGTCTGGTCGATGGAAGAGGCAATGTCTTCCTGCAACATCAATGCGGTCTGGTCCTGCATGTCGATCTGGATCGTGACCAGCAGGTTCTTGCCCATCCGCAGGATTGGAATCCGTTCCATGGCGCCTCCGGGTTCAGACGGCGCGGGTGACGGTGTGGCCGGTCATGCGCATGGCCGTGGCCAGCGCGTCCGCCAGCGTGGACTTGGTGATGATGCCCTGCAGGTCGATGCCAAGATGAACGATGGTCTGCGCAATCTGCGGCCGGATGCCGCTGATGATGCTTTCCGCGCCCATCAGGCGGATGGCCGTGACGGTCTTCATCAGGTGCTGCGCCACGAGGGTGTCCACGGTGGGCACGCCGGTGATGTCGATGATGGCCAGCTCGGCGCCGGTATTCACCAGGCGCTCCAGCAGCGTTTCCATGACGATCTGCGCGCGGCTGCTGTCCAGCGTGCCGATTACCGGCACCGCCAGCACGCCGTCCCACAGCTTGATCACGGGCGTGGACAGTTCCAGCAGCTCGTGCTGCTGGCGCACGATGATTTCCTCGCGCGTCTTCTGGTAGGTGGAGACCGTCCACTGCGCCATGCGGTCCACGATGGAGGAGGCCGCCCAGACCACCGCGATCTGGCCGTCCACGTCGCCGTGATGGCGCTGCAGGCCATCGAACAGCGGGCGCTTGAGCGCCAGCACGAAGCCGCTGGTCATGTCGGCGGTTTCGCCCTGTGCCGCGCGCGCGGAGGACAGGCGCGCCAGCGTGTCCCGCAGGGCGTTCCAGGCGCTGATGTCGAAGCTGCCGGTGTCGGCATCCGCGGTCAGCCCGGTCTCGAGCGCCTTGAGAATCGCCCGCTGCTCGGTCTCAAGGTTCTGGCTCAGGCCGCGGCCGCCCGTGTAGACGTGGTACTCGGCGGTCCAGCCGCGCAAGATGGTGTCCTGGTCCTCGCGCAGGAGGTCCGCTAGTCGCTGATTTTCTGGGCGCATGAAGGTGTGGAAGATGGGAGGGATCGGGCTATGGACGCCCCGAGGCTGACCGCGCCCCAAGGCAGGACGTTGAGTCGATTCTAGGAGAGATTCATAGCCCACACTATCGGCGCCCGGCTGATTGACGCCGTATGGGAAATCGGCATTCCGCTCATCAAGTGCTTTATAGATAACGTTGTGAGAATGCGCCGACAGCCGAACGGGACACCCCACGCTGGCCGCCGCCACACCGGGCCGACTACGCTGGATAAGGATCGTCAGGTCGGGAGGATTACCGTGGATTGGCTCGATGCGCTGCAATGGCCCGCGATGGCGGTAACGGTGGCCGCCACCTGGCTGGTGGGCAGCCGCGCGGCGGGCCGGCGCAAGGTAGGCTTCTGGGTCTTCCTGATTAGCAACGCGATGTGGGTGGGCTGGGGCTTCCATACCGGCGCCTGGGCGCTGGTGGTGCTCCAGTTCGCGCTGGCCGCGCTGAACGTGCGCGGCATGGCGGAGGCGCGCAAGGCGCGGCGCGCGGGGCCGTCCGCTACCTGAACGCCACCGGAACGCTGCCTGCCGTATTTATATATAGAGAAGGATGCCGATGGCCGACCTGATCGTCGCGCGGCCGGAAGGGCTGTACTGCCCGCCCGGCGACTTCTATATCGATCCATGGCGCCCCGTGGCCCGCGCCGTCATCACCCACGCCCATTCAGACCACGCGCGCTTTGGCCACGGCAGCTACCTCTGCGCCGCCCCGGGGCGCGGCGTGCTGCTGGCACGGCTGCCGGGCATCGCGCTGGAGACGCTGCCCTACGGCGCAGCCATCACGCATCACGGGGTGCGGCTGAGCCTGCATCCGGCCGGGCACGTGCTGGGCTCCGCCCAGGTGCGGCTGGAGCATGGCGGGCAGGTCTGGGTGGCATCCGGCGACTACAAGGTTGAGGCGGACGGCACCTGCGACCCGTTCGAGCCCGTGCGCTGCGACACCTTCATCACCGAAAGCACCTTCGGACTGCCGATCTACCGCTGGCCGACGCAGGCCGCGCTGATGGCCGAGATCTTCGGCTGGTGGCAGGCCAATGCGGCGGCGGGGCGGGCGAGCGTGCTGTACTGCTACGCCTTCGGCAAGGCACAGCGCATCCTGCACGGGTTGATGCGCCATGCGGGCGCGGACGCGGCCCTGCCGGGGCCCATCGTCGTGCATGGGGCAATGACCGCGTTGAATAGCGCCTATGCCGAGGCCGGCGTGGCGCTGCCGCCCACCCTGACCACGGCGGACCTTCCGGCGCGCAGCCCGGCGCTGCGCCGCGCGCTGGTGGTGGCGCCGCCGTCCGCGCAG
>NZ_CAJPVH010000118.1 GCF_905397395.1 Cupriavidus campinensis | reverse complement strand
TTCCGTGCTTCCGGCTCAGTGTCCCAGTCCCAACTCCCCCGGACAAATATTCCTGAACCACCTGGCGCTTGAACGCCTCGTTGTACTTCGCCATGAAAAACACCCCAAAGGCTGAACGGGTGTCCAACTTTTGGGGTGCAGTTCATTGAGGGCCCGCTTTTTTTTGGGTTCATCGCCTGTCTGCGGGGACTGAGGCTGGCAGAACGATCCGTTGCAGTCCCTTGCTTGCGCCCCGGGCAATGTCCGGTGACGAGCCAGGAAGGGGCGGCGAGGATCGATGGCGTCAAAGCCCCCGGAGAAATTCGACTAACGCTGCGTTGACGACGCCCGGTGCTTCTTGGGGCAACCAGTGTCCTGCCGTCGAAACCACATCAGACTTACGCAGATTTGGCACGATTTTGGGCATGGCGTCGATAATTTCACGCATGCCGGGCATAGCGAGCCCCGTATCTCTTTCGCCGACAAGGTAAAGGGCAGGCACTTCGATTCGAAGCCCTTCAAACGCGGCTTGCATTTCCCAATTTCTGTCGAGGTTCCGATAGTAGTTCAGTCCCCCTCGAAAGCCAGAGACATCGAAGGCGCGCACGAACGCTTCCAGATCGGCGGAACCAAGCCAATCCGGCAACGACGGGAAATCACCGAGGGCGTCGAGGTATTGCTTGTCCCGAGGCACCAATCCGAACGGGTTCGGGGTGCTAGCGTCGCGATCGCCGACATCGCCCGAGGCCGAAAAATAGATCTTGCGCAGGGTCGCAGCAACGTCAAGCTCAAGCTCGCTTTCGGCGAGTCCAGGCTTGGAGAAGTAATGGGTGTAAAACCACGCCTGGTCGTTCTGCGGAAAGAGGTGACTTGGCGCAAGTGGTGCGCGGCCCATCATCGGAACGCCGAGCGCCACCACACCCCGAAATCGATCAGGCCGAAGCATTGCCGCCTGCCACGCAATAGTTGCACCCCAATCGTTTCCGACGATGACTCCTTCGCTTTCGCCGAGTACGCCAACGAGCGCAACAAGATCGCCGACAACGTCGAGCGTCGTGTATTGCCCGATACCTTCGGGGCAGTCGCTCAACCCATATCCGCGCAAGTCTGGCGCGACAGCGTGAAAACCGGCCTGCGCCAGTGCTGCGAGTTGATGCCGCCAAGCATGCGATGTCTCTGGAAACCCATGGCAAAGCAGCACCAAGGGCCCCTTGCCTTGCTCTGCGACATGCAATCGGATGCCATTGGCTTCAATAAAGCTGTGACGGTAGGCGCTCATGTTGGCTCGGTAATATGGTCGTTTACAGCACTGATCGCGTTAGCGTAACATCAAACATTACGGAACATCAACAGCTCTGATTTCATGCGACTCGACACCCGACTGGCTCGACTCCTGCACGTTCTGGTGCACATGCATCTACGCGGTGGTTCAACCACGTCCGAGAACATTGCACTGATGCTGCACACCAACCCGGTTGTGGTTCGAAGAACGATGGCGTCGCTGCGCGACGCAGGCTACGTCCAATCCGCGGGCGGACGAGGGGGCGGGTGGGAGCTTGCGCGAGACCTGGAGGACTTCACGGTAAAGGATGTCTACGTGGCGATTGCGCACACGGCGCTTTTCGCACTCGGCCCCGCTGATGACAATCCGGCATGCCCGGTAGAGGCTGCCGTGAATCGCCACATCAATGAGGGACTGAGTTCTGCAGAGACGACGATGCTTCGGATTTTTGGAAAGAAGAGCCTGGCCGAAATCGCCCGAGATGTCACTTCGTCGACATCAGGAAAATCCAGTGGCCAGGTCTAAGGCCGCGTGAATTGAAATCAGCGGCGCACTGGCAGCTCGTTGAATGCTGCAATGTTAAGCGGCCGCTTTGGGCTGAGTGCCGGCCCTTGATCTGTTGAGTGTAGAGACCGCTCCTGGCCGGACTGTGACTTAGGTTTGTCGCTTTCCCTGCGGGTTAGTCTTGCATTGCCGCCACGGGCAGCCCTCGGCCATGAGCAGTCATTCGACGATCCTCAATGTATCGTCGACGATCCCGGTATCAAAGAGAAGGGATTGGAAGATACTACGGCCGGCTAATCTTACGGATCGCGTGGACCTTATGCCGCATCCTTGATATTGCCGCGCGCCGCCCGCGTATCCCGCGCCGGCGACTGGCCGAACATGCGTCCGTATTCGCGCGTGAACTGCGGCACGCTTTCATAGCCGACGGCGAAGGCCGCGCGGCTTGCAGTTGCGCTCTCTGACAACATCAGGCGCCGCGCCTCGATCAGGCGAAGGTACTTCTGGAATTGCAGCGGTGTCAGCGATGTCACTGAACGGAAATGCTGATGAAAGGAGCCCTGGCTCATGCCTGCCACCGCTGCGAGCCGCTCCACAGTCAGCGGCTTGTCGAATTCGGCGCGAATCACCGCGACGGCGCGTGCCACGCGTTGCGCGTGACTATTTACCTTGCCCAGCTTTCGGATTGCCGTGCCGTGGCGCCCCATCAGCAACCAGTAATGCAGTTCGCGCACGAGTTGTGCCTGTAATACCGGGACAGCCGCTGGACGATCGAGCAAACGCATCAACCGCAAGGCAGCGTCTGTCACTTCCGTATCGGTGCGATCGACGCGGACGGGCGTCTCATCGATATCGCCGGCAGCGCCAATCTCCTGGCACAGCCCGGCGATCAGCAGGATATCGAGTTCCATGACCAGCGACAGATACGGTGCGGCGATGCTTGCCCGGGTGATCTGGCTGACGGTCGGCACATCAGCCGAAATCACCAGCGAATCCCCGGCGGTGAAATCAAAATTCTGTGCATCAATCGTCACGCGTTTGCTGCCCTGCTGTACGAGGCAGATCAATGGCCGCGAGATCGAATAGAGCAGCGCGCTCGCCGACGTGGCCTGGATGATGGTCAGTCCGGGAACAGGCGTCAGGGCCGTGCCCGCTGCATCGGAATGGGCGTCGGCATAGCGTCGGACGGCGGAGAGCAGTGTGGATTCCATGGCGACAAGCCTACACCTGTGGCGGCAGTGGTGCGACGAATTTGCAGGATCAGGCAAGAATTTCCGAGTTTCCGACAACCCCTCGAGGCGGTGGAGTTCGATACTGGCTTCCAGTCATCCACACCCCAGACAGGAGCCAGACATGACCCGAATCACCGTTGTTACCGGCGCAAGCCGTGGGCTTGGCCGCAATGCCGCACTGAGCATCGCCCGCCAGGGCGGCGACGTCATCATCACCTATCAGAGCCGGGCGCAGGATGCCCAAGCTGTCGTGGCCGAGATCGAGGCCATGGGACGCAAGGCGATGGCGTTCCAGCTCGACTCCGGCGCTGTCGCCACCTTTGCGCCCTTCGCGGAACAACTGCGGAAGGCGTTACAACAACATTGGGGCCGCAACTCGTTCGACCATCTGGTCAACAACGCCGGCCACGGCGACTACGCACTGATCGCGGATACTACCGAGGCGCAATTCGATCGGCTGGTGGATGTGCATTTCAAAGGCGTCTACTTCCTGACGCAAGCGCTGCTGCCCCTGATTGCCGATGGCGGCCGCATCGTCAATCTATCGTCGGGCCTGACACGCGTCAGCTATCCCGGCTATGCCGCTTATGCCGCGGCTAAGGGCGCCATCGAGGTGCTGTCGGTCTACCTGGCCAAGGAGTTGGGCCAGCGCGGCATCGCGGTCAACACGGTGGCACCGGGAGCAATCGAGACCGACTTCGGCGGCGGTGCGGTGCGAGACAATCCCGAGCTGAACCAGTCCTTCGCAGCGATGACCGCCCTGGGCCGCGTCGGCGTGCCCGACGATATCGGCCCCATGATTGCGAGTCTGCTCTCCGCCGACAACCGGTGGATCAACGCGCAACGCATCGAGGTATCGGGCGGCCAGCGCATCTGAGCCTTGCTAACCTTGCGCGGACGCGAGTCCGCGTTCGGCCAGGAGCGGTCGTTCGACGCGACAAGCTAAATCGCTGAGAATGAGCGTTCAAGGATCCTCGGGTATCGACAGGTACGCAGAACAGATATGGGCAAATACTCATTCAG
>NZ_CAJPVH010000117.1 GCF_905397395.1 Cupriavidus campinensis | reverse complement strand
CGCCGCGCTGGGCGAGACGCTGCTGGCCCGGCCCGACGCGCTCTCGCGCGCCGATGGCGAGCGCTGGCTGCGCCTGGCCGCCGATAGCGGCAGCGTGCGCGCCCACTTCGTGCTCGGCAAGGCGTCGATGCTGGGGCAACTGCTGGGGCAACTGTCGGTGCGCCAGCCGGACCTCCCGCGCGCCTGGACCCACCTCGAAGCCGCCGCCCGCGCCGGCGATGCAGGCGCCGCGTACTACCTGGGCCTGCTGTGCCGGGGCGGCTATGGCCGCGCGCCGGACGCCCCGGCAGCCGTGCGCTGGCTCACCGTGGCAGCCGAGGGCGGCGTGGCGCAGGCTATGTTCCTGCTGGCCAACGCCTACCGCGAAGGGGAGGGCGTGCCGCGCGACGACGCCCGCGCCGTCGACTGGTACGAAGCCGCCGCCGGGCGCGAGCATCCGGCGGCGCTCCAGGCCCTGGCCATGGCCTACCTCAACGGCGAACTGGGCCTCGCGCGCGACGACAAGGCGTACCGCCAGCACATGGCCGAGGCGGCGCACGCGCTGCGGCACCCGGCGCTGACCCCCTGAGGTGGCTGGCATCCGGTAAGCTGGCATCCCACGACGGATGCCCACACCTCACGCCCCATGAAATCGATCTATCTCGCCGGATTCGACGTTTTCCTCAAGGACGCGCTCGCCCACGGTGCGCATCTCAAGGCGCTGTGCGCCCAGCACGGCTACGAAGGGCTGTATCCGCTCGACAAAGCCGCGCCGGCCGGCCTCTCCGGCCCCGACACCGCGCAGTGGATCTACGAGGCCAATCTCGCGCTGATCCGGCGCGCGGACCTCGTCATGGCCAATCTCGACGATTTTCGCGGCCCGGGCGAGCCGGACAGTGGCACGGCGTTCGAAGTGGGTTTCGCGGTGGCGCTCCAGAAGCCGGTGTGGGCCTATTCGGCCGATGCCGGCACGCTGCTGGACCGCGTGCGCGTGGGCACCGATGCCGATGGCGACGCGCTCGATGCGCGCGGCTACGTGGTGGAGGACTTCGGCCTGCCCAGGAACCTGATGCTGGCCTGCAGCGTGCGGCTGGTGGCTGGCGACGCCGAAGCCTGTCTGGCCGCGATGGCCGAGGCGGACCGGCGCCGCGCCGCGCGCCGGGCGCAGGCGCTGGAAGCCGGCGGCCCGGAAGACTGACTCCCGGAAGACTGACTAATAGATAAGAATCAGGGCCGCAGAGACTGCACGCCGGCGGCGATGTCGGCGGCGGTGGTCGCCACGATCTGGCGGTAGGCGCTGACCATGCCGTCCACCTGTCCCGGCGCGGGCAGCTCGGTCTGCGTGCGGCCGCTCAGGACCTTGCCGTCGGGCAGCTTGCGCACGGTCCAGGCGATGGTCGCGGCGGCGCGCTGGCCGAGATCGCCATCGAGCCGTACTACCTCCGTGGTCACGCGGTACACCGGCGTTACTTCCGACAGGCCCTGCTGGTAGGTATCCACAGCGCCGAGCCGCGCCTGCAACTGCTGCGACAGCGCGTCGCGCAGCTCGTCCGGCAGCGGCGACGACCAGCGCGACAGGTCAAGCAGCTTCAGCCCGCCCGCGCTGCCGTCTGCCACCACCAGCTGGGCCCGGTTCAGCCGCTCGGGCACCCGTACCGGGGCCACTTCGATCCAGAGCGGGGTAGTCGCCGGTGTCACTGCCGGCGCCGTGGCCTCGCCGCTCGCCAACGTGTAGTAGCGCGGCTCGGGCGAGGCGCAGCCGGCCAGCACTGCCAGCACCGCCAGCGTCGCCAGCACGGCAGCCGCCATCCTTGTCTTCTCAGCAGATCGCTTCATCATGGTGTCTCCGCCTTGCCGCGCAGCAGCGCCTCGGGGTGGCGTTCCAGGTAGTCAGTCAGCGCGCGCAGGGACACAGCCGTGCGCGTCAGTTCCTGCAGCATGCGCCGCGTGTCCTGCTGCAGCGGCGCGTCTGACGCCAGCGTGCCGTTGGCCGCCGTCAGCGTGCGGCGCGCGTCCTGCAGCGCGGCCAGCACCTGCGGGGCCACGTCGCCGTTGAGCTGGGCCACGAGCTTGTCGGCGGAGGCCATCATCGCGTTCATCGACGCCATGGCCGTGCGCAGGTCCTGTCCGATCTGGTCGAACGGCACCTTGTCGATCCGGTTGACGATATCGCCCAGCTTGGCCTGCAGCGCGTCGAACGTGCCCGGTGTGGTCGGCAGTTCCGGCATCGCCGCATTGAGGTCGATGTCGGTCGGCGGCGGCGCCTTCGGGAAGAAGTCGAGCGCCACGTAGAGCTGGCCGGTCAGCAGGTTGCCGGTGCGCAGTTGCGCGCGCATGCCGCGCTTGACCAGCCCCTGCACGATGGCGCGCTTGCGCTCCTCGTCGGCCACGTCGCGCTCGCGGAAGCCCATGCGCGACGGATAGAACTCCACCACCACCGGCATGCGGAACGCCTTCTTGTCGCGCACGTACTCGATGCCGATGGAGCGCACCGTGCCCACCACCACGCCGCGGAAGTCCACCGGCGCGCCGGGGGTCAGCCCGCGCACGGACTGGTCGAAGTTGAGCACGGCCAGCGCGGGCGCCAGTTCGTCGGGCTCCTTCATGGCCTCGGCCTGGTCGCCGGCGAGCAGGTATTGCGTGTTCTCGGCGGCGGCGGTGCGGGCCGAGGAGTTGTCCGGCGACTGGAACGCCACGCCGCCCAGCAGCACCGTCACCAGCGACTGCGTGGAGAGCTTGAGCCCGCCCGCATCGAGTTTCAGGTCCACGCCGCTGGCGTGCCAGAAGCGCGTGTCGGCGGTGACCAGCGTGTCGTACGGCTTGTTGACGAACACCCGCAGCGTGATGTCGCGCCCGTTTGGCTCGAGCTGATAGGCCACCACCTGGCCCACCTGCACGCGGCGGTAGTAGACCGGCGAGCCGATATCGAGCGAGCCCAGGTCCTGCGCGCGCAGCACGAACTGCCGCCCGGAGGCATCGGTGGTGACCACGGGCGGCACCTCCAGCCCGGTGAAGCTGCGCGTGCTGGCCTGCGACTTGCCGGCATCCACGCCGATATAGGCGCCGGACAGCAGCGTCTCCAGCCCGGACACCCCGCTGATGGCAAAGCGCGGCCGTACCACCCAGAAGCGCGTGTCGGCCACGGCGAAGTTCTCGGCATCCTTGGTCAGCTCGATAATGGCCACCACGTGCGAGCGGTCCGGCGCCAGCCGCACGGACTTCACCAGCCCGATGTCGACGTCCTTGTAGCGCACGGCGGTCTTGCCCGGCGTCAGGCCCTCGGCGGTGCGGAAGGTCACCGTGATGTCTGGGCCGCGTGAGGCCAGCGTGTTGATCAGCAGCGAAATGCCCACCACGGCGGCGACGATCGGGATCAGCCAGACCAGCGAGGGCAGCCAGCGCGCGGGCTTGCGCCGCGCGGGCTGGGGCAGGCCGCCGGGGGGCGGCGGGGGCGGAAGGGGTGGAGCGGCGTTGTCAGTGTCGGGCATCGTTGGATTCCGGCAATTCGAGTGAGTCCCACAGCAGGCGCGGATCGAAGCTCAGCGACGCCATCATGGTCAGGACGACCACGGCGCCGAAGGCCATCGCGCCGCCGCCGGGGATGATCGTGGCGAGCGCGCCGGCGCGCACCAGCGAGGCGAGCAGCGCCACCACGAAGATATCGAGCATCGACCAGCGGCCGATGATTTCCACCAGCCAGTACAGCCGGGTCTGCTGGCGGATGCGCCACGACGTGCGCAGGTGCACCGAGACCAGCAGCAGCGTCAGGATCATCATCTTCAGCAGCGGCACGACGATGCTGGCGATCAGTACCACGCCGGCCAGCAGGTGCGAGCCGGACACCCAGAGGTAGATCACGCCCGAGAGGATCGTGTCGCGCTGGGTGCCGAGGATCGACTGCGTGACCATCACCGGCAGCAGGTTGGCGGGAATATAGAGAATATAGGCGGCCAGCAGAAACGCCCAGGTGCGCGCCAGGCTGGCCGGCTTGCGATGGTGCAGCGTGGCGCCGCAGCGCGGGCAGGGCTCGCCTTCCAGCGTGCGCGGGCTGACCAGGTCGCAGGCGTGGCAGGACACCAGCCCGCGCGAGGCGGCCGTGGGCACCTGGGCCAGCGGCGTGCGCTCGTCGTCATCGGTCAGTTCGGCCACCACGTCGGCGGCCATGCGGCGCG
>NZ_CAJPVH010000116.1 GCF_905397395.1 Cupriavidus campinensis | reverse complement strand
GCCTGCGCGGGCCGGAACCAGCGCGCGCCGGCCAGGCCCGCCGCCAGCATCACGGCCACCTGGCACCACGGCGATGGCACGACGATGACCGCCGTCGCCGCCAGCGCCATCACGCTCAGGCGCGGCGCATCGGGGCAGAGCGAACGCGCCATGCCCCACACCGCCTGCGCCACCACGGCCACCGCCGCCACCTTCAGGCCATGCAGCAGACCGTCCGGCACGTGGTTGCCCGTGGCCGACAGCCCCAGCGCCAGCACGATCAGCGCGATGGCCGAAGGCATGGTGAAGCCGAGCCACGCCGCCAGCGCGCCCCGGTAGCCGGCCCGGGTGAGCCCGATCACCATGCCAACCTGGCTGCTGGCCGGCCCGGGCAGGAACTGGCAGAGCGCGACGATATCGGAATAAGCCTGCTCGCTGAACCAGCGCCGCCGCGTGACGAAGGCCTCGCGGAAATAGCCAAGATGCGCCACCGGGCCGCCGAACGACGTCAGCCCCAGCCGCAGGAAGATCAGGAATACCGCCCAGGCGTTGCCGCGGTCGTCAGTGTGGTCGAGGTCTGGTACGGCGCTCATGGCGAGTGGGGGGACGGTGTCTGGCCCGTTGCAGGGCGGATGGTGGCGATCAGCCCGGTGTGGCCGCTGCTGGCGAGGTTATCGAAGGTTAATGACAGGCCGTGCAGCGTGGCCACGCGCCGGGCGATGGAGATGCCCAGCCCGTTGCCCTGCTCACGCTGCCCGGCGCCCCGGAAGAAGCGGTCGCCCAGGCGTGGCAGCAGGCCGGGCGCCACGCCGGGGCCGTGGTCGGACACCGTGATCGCATCCGGGGCGAAGGCCAGCGTCACCAGCGTGCCGGCGGGGCTGTAGCGCAGGGCGTTGTCCATCAGGTTGCGGAGCATGATGCCGAGCAGCGCCGGATCGCCGCGCACCGGCAGGGGCGGGTCGATGGCCGCCGGCCACGTCACCTCCATGTCCACCTGGCGGCGCTCGGACAGCGTCAGGCAATCGGACAGCACCTGCTGGACGATCTCATGCCAGTCCACCGCCGCGCGCACCGGCGGCGCGTCTTCGTCCTCGAGCCGGCTCATGGTCAGCAGTTGGGACACCAGATGGCTCAACCGGTCGATGCCAGCCTCCACGTTCGCGGAGGCCTGCGCGCGTTCGGCGGGATCGTTCGACTGGCGCGCCACGTCCCACTGCGCCTTGAGCGCGGCCAGCGGAGTGCGCATCTCGTGGGCGGCATCGGCGGTGAGCTGGCGCTCGTGCTCGATCAACGCCGAGACGCGATGGAGCAGGGTGTTCATCGCGCCGACCAGCGGCACCAGTTCCGGCGGCACGTTGGCCAGTTCCAGCGGCGCCGGGTCACCGGGCGCGCGCGCGGCAATGGCGGCGGAGAGCGCGCGCAGCGGCCGCAGCGTCACGCGCACGGCCCACACCACCAGCGCCATCAGCAGCGGCACGCCCAGCATCCACGGCAGCACCTGGGCCTGGAGGTAGGACACCACCAGTTCCTCGCGCTCGGCCTGGATCTGTCCCACGCAGACCCGCCAGCCTTCCACCGGATCGTCCAGGTAATAGAGCCGCCACGGCACGCCGTCGATGGCGATGTTGGTGAAGCCCTTCACGTGTGGCGCGCGGGGCAGGCGGTCGCCGTCCGGGTCGATATGCAACGGTTCGCCGCCGGGCCGCCACGCGGCGATGGCGAGATCGCCCAGCCCCGCGTCGCCCATGTCGCCCAGGTCGGCATCGCCGGGCAGGGGGCCGTTCTGGGGCGGCGGCTGCGGCACGGCGCCAACGTTGATCAGCGGCAGCATGGCCTGCATCTGCTGCGCCATGCGCACCATGGCGGTGTCGTACAGCTCGTTGATTTCCTCCTGCGTGCTGAGGTAGATCAGCACGCTGGTAAGGCTCCAGGCGATGGCCACCCCCAACAGCACGGCCAGGATCAGGCGCCGCTGCAAGGTCATGCGTCGTCTCCGGGGCTGGCGATGGCTTCCGGGGTGCCGAGCGTGTAGCCCGCGCCGCGCAGCGTGCGGACGATGCCGGGGTGGATCTTGCGGCGCAGATGGTGGATGTGCACCTCTAACGTGTTGCTCTCCGCGCCCTGTTCCCAGGCGTAGAGCTTCTCGCGCAGGAATTCGCGCGTCAGCACGCGGCTCGGGTGCGCCAGGAGCAGTTCGAGCAGCATGGCTTCGCGCGCGGTGAGGTCGACGGGCTGGCCTTTCCAGGTGGCCTGCCGGGCGGCCGGCTGGTAGGTCAGCGCGCCGTGGTGCCACACCGGCTCGGGCATGCCGGCGCTGCGGCGCGTCACGGCGCGCAGCCGGGCGGCCAGTTCGTCGAGATCGACGGGCTTGATCAGGTAGTCGTCGGCGCCGGCATCGAGGCCGCCGATGCGGCTGGAGATGGCGTCGCGCGCGGTCAGCATCAGCACCGGCGTCTGGCGCCCCTGCTGGCGCCAGCGCGCGAGCAGGGCCACGCCGTCGTCGTCGGGCAGGCCGAGGTCGAGCACCACGGCGTCGTATTGCATATCGGCGATCGCGCGATCCGCCTCCGCGCCCGTGGCGAACCAGTCCACGGCATGCCCCTTGAGCTTCAGCCCGCGCTGCAGGCCGTCGCCGAGCATGGGGTCGTCTTCAACGATAAGGATTCTCATCTTGGGTGCGAAAAAGGGCGCATACGGCACGGTGGACGGCGTGAAGCGTAGCACCGCGCGCGCGGCGCCGCACGCTTAATGTGGGATTAAGGTTGCTCTCCTAACCTGCGCGCTCGTCTCACCCGGTCCCCCCCCCGCGCGCATGCCGCTACCGCAGTCTCATCCGCCGTCGCCCTCCCTGTCCACTCCGCAGCCTGCCGTGACGCCGGCCCGTCCGCTGGAGGGCTGGCACGTGGGCGCCTGGTCGCCGGCCATGGCCTGGGCCGCTGCGTTCATCGCCGTGGCGCTGCTGGTCTGGTTCGGCACGCTCGGCATGCGCCACCTGCTGGGGCCGGACGAAGGCCGCTACGGCGAGATCTCGCGCGAGATGCTGGCCACCGGCGACTGGGTCACCATCCGCTACAACGCGCTGAAGTACTTCGAGAAGCCGCCGTTCCACATGTGGGTCACGGCGCTGACGTACGCGCTGTGGGGCGTGGGGGAATGGCAGGCGCGGCTTTGCGTGGCGCTGGCCGGGCTGGCCGGCATCGTCATGTCGATGCTGGCTACGTGGCGCTGGTTCGGCGCCCGCGCGGCGGCCTTCGCGGGGCTGGCCCTGCTGGCGGCGCCGATGTGGAGCGTGGCGGCACATTTCAACACCCTCGACATGACGCTGGCCGGCGTCATGGCCTGCGTGCTCGCCTGCATGCTGCTGGCGCAGCATCCCGCCGCCTCCGCCAGCGCGCGGCGGGGCTGGATGCTCGGCTGCTGGGTGGCGATGGGCGTGGCTGTGCTGACCAAGGGGCTGGTGGGCGTGGCGCTGCCGGGCCTGGTCCTCGTCATTTATATAGGCATCACACGCGACTGGCGGCTGTGGCGTCGGCTGCACCTGGCCTCCGGCATGGTGGTGCTACTGGCGGTGACGGTGCCCTGGTTCTGGCTGGTGTCGGCGCGGAACCCGGAATTCCTGCATTTCTTCTTTATCCACGAACACTGGCAGCGCTACACCTCTGGCGTCCACGCGCGGCCGGGGCCGATCTGGTACTTCGTGCCACTGGTGGTGGGCGGCTTCCTGCCGTGGGTGGGACTGTTCCCGCGCCTGTGGCGCGCCATCGGCACGCCGCCGGTCGATGAGCCGGATGATGTGGCGGAGCGCTTTCGCCCGGCGTTGCTGGCCGGCATCTGGGCCATCGCCATTTTCGTGTTCTTCAGCCTCTCGCATTCAAAGCTGCCCGGCTACATCGTGCCGGTAATTCCGGCGATGGGCATCCTGGCCGGCGTGGCGCTGGACCGCCTCGATGTGCGCGCCTGGCGGCGCCAGCTCGGCGGCATGGCCATCGTGGCCGCGTGCGGCCTGCTGGCCAGCCCGGTGGTGGCCACGCTCAATGCCAACCATACGCCCAACGCGTTCTATCGCGCCTATGCCATCTGGGCGGCGGCGGCGTTCGTGGTGATGCTGCTGGGCATTGCCGCCGCGCGCTGGCTGCTGCGGCGCGGCGTGCTGCCCAGCGTGGCGGTGTACGCGCTCGGCATGTACCTCGGCTTCACGGCGGCCCTGGTCGGCCATGAGACCGTGGGCGGTCCGGCGTCCGGCGCGGACATCGCCCCGCTGGTGCAGCAGAAGCTCACGCCGGGCATGCCGTTCTATGGCGTGAAGATGCTCGACCACACCCTGCCGTTCTACGTGCGGCACCCGCTCATCATGGTGGCGGAGGCAGACGAACTGTCCTTCGGCACCGAGGTGGAGCCGAACCGCTGGCTGCCCGATATGGCCACCTTCGCCAAAGTCTGGCGCAACGGCCAGCCCGCCATGGCCGTGATGTCGCCCGAGACCTATCTGGCGCTGTCGCCCACGCTGCCGCTGTACGTGGTGGCGCGCGACTGGCGCCGGGTGGTGGTGACCAACGTGCCCGGCCCGGCGCCGACCCTGGCCTCGCGCTGAGCGCTGAGCGGCTTTCCCATTTGTCTTTCTGTTCCTGTCTGATTCCTACATGCATCCCAAGCGAGTCCTGATTCTTGGTGTCAACGGCTTCATCGGCCATCACCTCACGCGCCGCATCCTGGAGACCACCGACTGGGAGGTCTACGGCATGGACATGGCCTCCGACCGCCTCGGCGACCTGGTGAGCCATCCGCGCATGCACTTCTTCGAG
>NZ_CAJPVH010000115.1 GCF_905397395.1 Cupriavidus campinensis | reverse complement strand
GTTCCGGCGGCGTGGCGGCGGCCCGGCGCGCGGCGGCGCTGGGCGCGCGCGTGATCCTGGTCGAACGTGACGCCATCGGCGGCACCTGCGTCAATCGCGGCTGCGTGCCCAAGAAGATGCTGTCCTATGGCGCCACCTGGGCGGCCATCCTGTCTGATTGCCTGTCGCACACGGGCGGCAAGGAGGACTGGCGCGACGCCATCGTGCGCGTCAATGCCGAGGTCGCGCGTCTCAATGCGTCCTATGCCCAGCGGCTGACCGAGGCCGGCGTGGAGATCCTGCACGGCGAAGCCCGACTGACGAGCCCGACCGAGATCGTCGTCGGCAATGAAACCCTGCGCACCCGCAAGACGCTGATCGCCACGGGCGCGCGGCCGCGCGTGCTGCCAGTGCCCGGCGGCGAGCTGGCAAGCACATCCGACGATGTGTTCACGTGGCAGACCGTGCCGGCCTCGATGGTGGTGATCGGCGGGGGCTATATCGCCGTGGAACTGGCCTCGATCCTGTCGCGCTACGGGGTCAAGGTCGACCTGCTCGTGCGCGAGGACCGGCTGCTGCCGCGCTTCGACCACGACGTTTCCGCCGCGCTGGCCGGGGCGCTGGCCGCCAAGGGCATCCGCCTGCATTTCAATACCGAGGTGACGCTGCTTTCGCAGGCCAATGGCGCGACGGAGGTTTGCTACACGCAGGATGGCAATCCAGGCCGTACCCAGACCGTGCGCGCGCAGGCGGTGCTGGCGGCGATCGGCCGGCAGGCCAACGTGGAGGGGCTGGGGCTCGAAGACATCGGCATCGAACTGGGCGAAAAAGGTGGCATCCGCGTGGACCGCCAGTTCCGCAGCTCGGAGCGCGCGCTGTACGCGGTGGGCGACTGCATGGCCGAGAACCTGCATCTGACACCGGTAGCTATCGCACAGGGCCGCTGGGTGGCGGACCGCCTGTTCGGCAAGCGCGGCGACCTGGCCGATTTCGACATTGTCCCGACCGCCGTGTTCTGCGAGCCAGCCATCGGCGTGGTGGGCATGACGGAGGCGCAGGCCATCGAGGATGCGGGGAAGCCGGAGCGCATCCGCACCGAAATCAAGCGATTCGTCTCATTGGAGAACCGCTTTGGCGGCAGCTCGCAACAGTCGATGATCAAGCTGGTGCTGAACGCGCGTAGCGGCCGGGTGCTCGGCGTGCATCTGATGGACAACGCCGCGCCCGAGATCATCCAGGCCCTGGCGGTGTCGCTGCGGCTGGGCCTGAAGGCCTCGCATCTGAAGACGACCCTGCCGCTGCATCCGACGGTGGCCGAGGAGATCTTCGGGTAAACGGCACGTGGCGCGGCATTGCAGCCGCGCCACGTGCTGACGCCGGAGCTCAGGGGTCAGGGAATGACGACGTCCCAGCGGATGCTCAACTCGTGGAGCTTCTTGGCGTTGATGTGCCAGGCGTGCGCCGTCAGCGTCAACGGTGTGTCCGCCGGCGAGACATAGTGGCCGGCCGGCAACGCCGCGTTCTTGGCCGGGTCGAACGCCACGACCAGCGTGTCCGCGCAGTTTTTGGCGTGATTCCCGCCGTCGTTCATGGCGAACTGCCAATGTCCGTATCCGCAGTTTTGCTTGTATCCGTCCAGCACCATCTCGAAACGTTCATGGGTATCCACGTTTTCGACGAGGGCTGTCAGCCGCGCCGGGCTTTTGTCGTACGCCCATTTGCCGGCCCCGGGGCCTTGCCGCCCGTCCTTTGCCATGAAGAAGATGCTCGAGTTGGGATACTGGAAGCCGGCCCTCTGGAATGGGAAGGCGGTCGCCGTGACCTGCTCGGGGCGGAAGAACGAGACATGGATCCTGAGATCATCGACAACCGCATCGTGCGATCCCTGCCGCGCGTGCACATCGAGCACCACCGGCTCCTCCGTCGCGTAGTAGCCCGCCGGCAGGTCCGGATTGTCCTCCATCATCGCCCAGACGGCGATGCGCTGGAAATTGCTGGTGGTCTGTGCAGGCGACGCGGGAGTGTCGATCGGTGACAGGCTGATCCCCGAGGTCGTCTCGTGGGTGCGTGCCGCCCGCACGATGACCGCGCGGGTCTGGCCGTCCGGGCCTTTCATCGGCACGACGAGCCGGGTGTAGGCATAGAAGCCACTGGCGGCGGACGCCGTGGCCGGCGTGGCCGAGCCCCCTGCGCGCAGCGTGGCGTACATCTCCGTGCCCGGTTGCGGGTACCACGTCACGTCCGCGGCCTGCCGCCCGCAGGGCGCCTGGATGCACATGTCGCTGAGATGGATGTCCGCAGCATGGCCGATGCTGTCCTGGCCCATCTCCTGAACGGTGGGCAGGCTGCCAGCCGGCGCCAGCTGGCGTGTGAACAGTGCCGTGCTCTGCGTCAGCGTGATGGCGGGATAGCCTTGCGCAGCCTCGTAGAGGGTGGCGGCCACCGGATGGTCATCCAGCGCCACATTCATCGAAAAGTGCTTGAGGTCGGTGGGGAGCGTGAGCTGCCTCTGGGGGATCAACGTATATTCACGGTGGCCATCCGCGAATCGCACTTCAACGAAGTATCGTGCCCCCTGGTAGGCGGCCGGCAGTCCCGCCGCAAACGGATTCGGCATCACGAAGGTGTTGCCGCTTGCCGCGTACAGCGCCGGATAGATCTGGCGCGCGTCCGGTGCCGTGCTGGCGGCCAGCGTGCCGATCAGGGTCAGGACAGGCACATTGACGCGTGCGGGCGCCAGGGCGTCAGAGGCCGGCGTGGTCCGCAGGTACGTTCCGCTCTGTTCGTCCTGCGCATAGACGCCGGCCTGATGATCCTGCTCGCGCAGGGTCGGAGTCTGCTTCATCCATTGCTGGAACTTGCGTGCGTGATAGGCCGTGTAGGGCGGGAAGCAGGACTGGGCATCGGACCGCTCGCCGCCATTCATGGGGTCGCGCTTGCCGGCAAGGCCGTTGGCCGTATCGCCTGCCACGGGCGTTCCGGCAACCTTGTACCAGGTACGGAACGCATTGCGAACCACGTCCACCGGCTGCGGATGCGTGGGCAGCCAGGTGCCATCCTTCGGATACTCTTCCGCGATTTTCCAGTTGGCCGCGGTGCCTCCGGTAAAGTGGCCAAAGGTGTAGGAATGGCCGACTTCATGCGCAAAGGCGTTGCCGCAGTCGGTGTTCCACCAGATGGCCGACCAGCCGGTCCAGCCGCCGGCGGCGCCGATGTCGTCCATGTCGATGAGCGCGCCGCTGCTGTTGCGGTACCGGCCCTGCCCGACATAGGTGCCGAAGCTGTAGGGCGAACTGTCGCCATAGATGCCGGTCAGCAGGCCGCGTCCGGTGTTGGCCATGCTGGTCCGGATGGTCCACTGCTTCAACGAGCCGTAATAGCTGCTGTTTCCTGCGGCGCGGAAGGCCGCGTCCGATGTCACACGCGTGGGCGGCGTACTGCCGGACTGCGCAATCATGTAATCCCAGTGCACGGGCGCGTAGTCGACAAGCCGCAGTTGCGTGACTGGCATGACGGCGAAGTAGTCGCGCATGAGTTTGCGTGCGTTGACCGTGTCGGTGTTCTCCGTGCCGTCGCCGAACATCGTGAACTTGACGCGGCCCAGCGTCAGGGTGGTGGCGGCTGTCAGGGCAGGCATTGCCGTGCTGGTGCGCCAGGCGTCCACGGTTTGCCTGACGTGCGAGACATCGTCATAGCCGACGGACAGCGTCACATCCGCGCGCACCCAGCCGGCCGGCACCAGCCCGCTCCATGCCTTGTCCGAGTAGGACGGCAAGTCCACCGGCGTGAGTCGGCTCTCGACGAAACGGGGCAGCTGCTCGGGCGGTTTCAATGCATACCGACCCAGCGACCGGCCATTCTCGATGGCTTCGATAAACATCGGCTTGCTGCTCGGGATGGCCGATGTCGGCGTGAACAGCACCATCGTATTTCGACCAGTTGAGAGCGATGGCGCAATGCGCGTTTCTTTGCTCTCGACCATATGGGTTTGGCCAAATTCGAACTTTCCGGCGAGCGTGTGCGTGCGCGTGTCGTAGCGCGGCTCCGGGGCGGGAAGGACGTCGATGGGGCCGCTGTCGGGCGGCAAGCCGGTGTCGCTGATGCTCGGGGGGGAAGAGGCTGGCGTGGTATTGGCATCGTCGACGCCGCCGCCGTCGCCACCGCCGTCGCCGCCGCATCCTGCAATCAGTGCGCAGAGCAGCAGGCTTGCCAGGGCGCCTTGGGTGCGCGTGGGGGAGTGGAAGGGAGACTGGAACATCGGAACACCGCCTTTTGGGAACGCGTTTTAGCTTGGGCGGATTAAATACCGGATGCTCTCTAGTCTCTATCGTAGTTCGCTTAGTTTTGGGCGATGCTCGCCGGCAAGTGTCGTGCGGTTGCGTATCGCAACTCGACGAAGTTGCGCGTGATGCAGAATACTGCCGCACCAACGCAAAAACGGACGCCGAAGCGTCCGTTTTCTTGTATCTGGTGGCCTGGGACGGAATCGAACCGCCGACACAAGGATTTTCAATCCTCTGCTCTACCGACTGAGCTACCGGGCCAAAGAAGCGAAACTATATCAGCGTGAAATCCGCCAGTCAAGCGTTGCGTGCGTCACTGCCGGTCATTGTTCGGTGGGCTCGGGCTTGTTGCGCCCGAGTTCCACCCCAAGCTGCTTGAGCTTGCGGTACAGGTGGGTCCGCTCGAGGCCGGTCTTCTCGGCCACGCGCGTCATGCTGCCGTGCTCGCGCACCAGGTGGTATTCGAAATAGGCGCGTTCGAACAGGTCCCGCGCCTCGCGCAGTGGCATGTCGAAGGAGAAGTGCATCTCGGCCTCGGGCAGGCGGGCCGGATTGCCGTTCGCGGTGGTTTCCGCGGGCGCCTCGGCGGGCGCCAGCGCGGCCGCGGCGGCTTCGCCCGTGGCAGCGGTGGCG
>NZ_CAJPVH010000114.1 GCF_905397395.1 Cupriavidus campinensis | reverse complement strand
GTCAATCGCGCCGGCGCGGGTGGCGTGCAGAACCCCCGGCCAGCCGGCGCCGACCGCCAGCGGGCCGACCAGTCCGCCGCGCGCGACCGCGCACGGGACAGCAATCGTGACAGCGCCTTCCGCGATGCCGGCAACGGCGACCGCATGCGCCAGCAGGTGCAGCGCGGCGGGAGTTCGGGCGGCTTCCAGCGCGCTGGGAATGCCGGTGGCATGCAACGCGCCAGCCAGCCGGCGCAGCGGTCCATGCCGCAGCGTGGCGGCGGCGGAGGGGGCGGCGCGCACTTCGGTGGAGGCGGTGGCGGCGGCGGTGGCGGTCATTTTGGACATGGTCGGAGATAAGACATGATGAGAGCGACGATGTCCGCCACCATGAAACGCACCGTGCGCCGGTTCCTCGGCGCCGCGCTGCTGGCTGTGCCGCTGCTGGCGGTGTCCGCGCCGGCGCTGGCGCAGCGGGTCTATCCCTCGCCCGAGGCCGCCTCGGACGCGCTGGGCGATGCCATCGCCCGCAGCGACCACGATGCGCTCAAGGGCGTGCTCGGCCCGAACTACCGGACGCTGCTGCCGCCGCAGGGCGTCGATCAGGATGATATCTACGAGTTCCTGGCGGCCTGGTCGCGCCACCATGCGGTGGAGCGCGTGGGCGAAGAGACGGCGCGCGTGGCGGTGGGGGAGAGCGGCTGGACCTTCCCTGTGCCCATCGTCAAACGCAAGGCGGGCTGGCAGTTCGACATGCCGGCCGGCCAGCGCGAGGTGCATGTGCGGCGCATCGGCCGCAACGAACTGGTGACGATGGACACCCTGCTCCAGCTGGCGGACGCGCAGCAGCGCTACGCCGAGCTGGTCGGCAATGGCCGCTACGCGACCCAGCTCGTCAGCAGCCCGGGCAAGACCAACGGGCTGTACTGGCCGTCGTCTTCGGCCGAGAACGACAGTCCGCTCGGCCCCGATGCACTGGCGATGGGCCCGGACGCCCCCCCGAATGAGGCGTTCTACGGCTACCGCTACCGCATCATCGCCGCGCCGAAGGGCAGCAGCGCCCAATACGCAATCGTTGCCTGGCCGGCCCGCTATGGCGACAGCGGCGTCAACACCTTCATCCTGGACAGTGAGCGCCACTTTTATGAGCGCGACCTGGGCGCCTCCACAGCCAGCCGGGCTGCCGCATTGCGCACATTTTCGCCCGAGGGATGGACAAAGGTGGCAGAGCAGTAGATTCCACTATCCCGCTGTATCGTTGTCAGAACAGGCGCCTTCATTGCGCCTTTTTCTTTCTTTTTCGCTGAAACGCCATAGCTTTTCTCCCGCGCCTCATGGGGGGCGGCCGCCCTCGCGGCAAGGGGAAAACTGTTTCGAAATCTCATGTTGTGCTTTGCAGACAATGGCCCTAATCCAGCAGGCCGACTATGGTATGCTGCGTCGCACAATAGCGGAGGGGGCCCGTTCCTAGATGAGCAGGAGTCTTCATATGGCCAAAAGCCTGTCGACGGACTGGGAGACGCAACTGCGACAAATCGGTCGCACGCAATTCCGGACCGCAAAGCAAATCCGAACATGGCTGGGGCGCCTCGACTTGGCGTCTCCAGCAACCCGCCGCCGCACGCCGGCCCCGGGTGACACCGCGCCGGGCGACCTGCCCGGCACGTGGCAGTCCTTGAAGCTCGGCCTCGCCCCATTGCCGGGCGAACTGGTGCCGCAGCTCTCGTACCGTCTCTATATTCCATCCGGCGCCAAGGGCGCGCTGCCCGTGGTGATGATGCTTCACGGCTGCCAGCAGACCCCGGAAGATCTCGCAGCCGGCACGCGCATGAACGCGCTGGCCGAGCGCGAGGGCTTTATCGTCGCCTATCCGCAGCAGCCGCTGCGGCGCTCGGTGCATCGGTGCTGGCAGTGGTTCGACCTTGCCGCCGGCGAAGGTGGCCGCGAGGCGCAGGCCGTGGCGATGCTGATCGACGAACTGGCGAGCCGCCCCGACGTGCGCGCGGACCAGATCTATCTGGCGGGGCTTTCCGCCGGCGCGGCGATGGCCGCGGTGGTTGCGCTGCGCTATCCGAGCAAGGTGGCGGCCGTGGGGCTGCACTCAGGGGTGGTGATTGGCGCCGCCGATTCGCCCCGGGCCGGGCTCCGGGCGATGCAGCATGGCTCGGCGGCCGAGCCGGCCTGGCTGCTCGACGCCGCCGGTGCGGTGCCGGGCGGCCCGGTGATGCCGGCCATCGTGCTGCATGGGCTGGCCGACGAAGCGGTGCATCCGGTCAATGGCCGCCTGCTGGCGCGCCAGTTCCTGGCCTATAACCGCCTCGACGACCGCCTGGGCACCGCGCCGGCCAACGACGCGCCGCCGGTGCCGGATGGCGATTTCCGCGACGCGCGCTTCGGCCGCTGGAACCGCGATCTCGTGCGTCTCGTGGAAGTAGCCGGCCTGGGCCACGCCTGGAGCGGCGGCGACGGCAAGGTGCGCTACCACAGCGATACCGGCCCTGACGCCAGCAAGCTGATGTGGCAGTTTTTCCGCGATCACCGACGCGGCGGGGCATAAAAAAACGGGGAAGGCCAGCAGCCTTCCCCGTTTTTCTTTGCGGCGAGTATCGGGACGTCAGTGCGAACGCTTCCGCACGAACAGCGCCGTCACCACGCCAATCACGCATACCGCCACCACGTAGTGCGCCGGGGCGAGCGGATCGTTCTTGAGCATCAGCGTCACCACCACCGGCGTCAGGCCGCCGAAGATGGCGTAGGCCACGTTATACGAGAAGGACAGGCCCGAGAACCGCACCTGCGGCGGGAAGGCATGCACCAGCACGTACGGCACGGCGCCGATCGAGCCAACGAAGAAGCCGGCCACCGCGTACAGCGGAATCAGCAGGTCCGGGCGCGCGCCAATCGTCGTATAGAGCACATAGGCGCTGATGGCGAGCAGCGTGCCGCCCACCGACAGCGTCAGCCGGGCACCGAAACGGTCGGCCAGCAGGCCAGCCACGATGCAGCCGACCGACAGGCAGAGCGTGGCGATGCTGGTGGCCAGCTGCGCGGTGCGGCCGTCGAAGTGATACGACTTCTGCAGGAAGCCCTGCGTCATCAGGATCACCACGACGATGCCGGCGGAGAGCATCCACGTGAGCAGCATCGACACGACCACCGCGCCGCGATGGTCGCGCACGACGGACTTCAGCGGCATTTCGGCGGCGAGCGCCTTGCGCTGCTGGAGCTCGGCGAACACGGGCGTCTCATGCAGCCAGCGGCGCAGGTACATCGAGCCGATGCCGAACACGCCGCCCAGCAGGAACGGCAGGCGCCAGCCGTAGTCATGCAGCTCGGCCGGCGTGAACACGGTGTTCATGCCGGTGGCCACGAGCGAGCCGAGCAGGATGCCGGCGGTCAGGCCCGCCGTGAGCGTGCCGCAGGCGTAGCCGATGCGGTGAGGCGGCACGTGCTCCGAGACGAAGACCCAGGCGCCCGGCACCTCACCGCCGACGGCCGCGCCCTGCAGGATGCGCAGGATCAGCAGCGCGATCGGCGCCAGCAGGCCAATCGCGGCATAGGTGGGCAGCAGGCCCATCAGCATCGTCGGCACGGACATCAGCAGGATGGACAGCGTGAACATCTTCTTGCGGCCGAGCAGGTCGCCGAAGTGCGCCATGATGATCCCGCCCAGCGGGCGTGCCAGGTAACCGGCGGCGAAAATACCGTAGGTCTGAAGCTGGCGCAGCCAGTCCGGCACGGAAGGCGGGAAGAACAGCTCGCCAATCACGGTGGCGAAGAAGACGAAAATAATGAAGTCGTAGAACTCGAGCGCGCCACCCAGGGCGGCGAGGGCAAGCGTCTTGTAATCCTGTCCGGTCAGCGGGCGGGCGGCTTTGCCGTCCTGCGCGCCCAGAGCCCCGACAGTACTGCTGGTGGTAGGCATGAAATGACTCGCATGGTGAATTCACATGCGAAGCGCGCAACACGGATGACGTGGAGGGGACGGCCGAACGGATGACAGCGCGGAATGGGCGGGCCTGTGGCCGGCGGGTAGGCCGGCGGGGGCGCCACGGGACGCTTCGCAAAGGCGTAAAGATACCAGAACGACCCACCCGCCATTTGATTTTGGCGCGGCCGGATTCAAAATCGCCCGTCGGCCTGCCATAATCCGTCACAATAATGCCCAAAAGAAGTGAAATCCGGGATACAAAGCGCCATCGGCGAACCATAAAAAAAGCCGACGACATTGGCGTGTGGGGTCAAATCTTCTGGGGTGACATGGCTTTCAAGGATTCCATCCAGGCCGCCACCGGGGCGGCCATGGCGACGCCCCGCAGGCGGGTGGCGTTGCGCGTGGCGGGCGGTGCGGTAGCCGCGCTGGCGATTTTCGGACTCGCCGGCTACTTTGGCGGACCGCCGCTGATCAAATATCTGGTCGAGAAGAATGCGACCGAGGCGCTGGGCCGCAAGGTCACGCTCGGCGCGGCACACGTGCGGCCGTTCGAGCTGGCCGCGACGCTGAACGACCTGACCATTTTCGAGCCTGACGGCAAGACGCCGATGGTGACGCTGGGGCAGATCGAGGCCAATACCTCGGCGGCCTCGGTGTGGCACCTCGCGCCGGTGGTGGACTTCCTCCATATCGACAGGCTGGCCGTTCGTGTGACGCGTAATGCACAGGGGCGCATGAATTTCGCCGATGTGCAGGAGCGCTTTGCCGCCCAGCCGCCCAAGCCGGCTGACAGCAAGCCGGCGCGTTTCTCCGTCAGCAATATCGCGGTGTCCAACTCCAGCTTCGTCTACGAGGACAAGGTGCTGGATACGGTGCAGCGCGTGGAAAATTTCACGCTGACGCTGCCCTTCCTCTCGAACCTGCCGCACGACGCCACGATCAACACGCGGCCGACGCTGTTTGCGAAGATCAACGGCACGCCGCTGGCGCTGGCTGGCACCACGCAGCCATTTGCCGACACGCGCGAGACCAATCTCAACGTCAACCTGGACGGCCTGGAGGTGGCGCGCTACATGGCGTTCGCGCCGCGCCTGAAAGATGCCGAGGTCAAGGGCGGGCTGGTCGATACGCGCCTGAACATCGGGTTCCGGCAGGACAAGGACAAGCAGGACCTGTTCGTCACCGGCACGGTGACCCTGCGCGATGCCGATGTGCGCACGCACGCAGGCGCGGAACTGCTCAAGGCTGGCAAGCTGACCGTGGACGTGGGCCGGCTCGAGCCGCTCGCACACAAGGCGCAGATTCGCAGCATCGAGCTGGAGGGTCTGGGTTTGCAGGCCGCCCGGCGCGCCGACGGCACGCTGAACCTCGCCACGGCCTTTCTGCCGGAAGCCGCGAAAGCACCGGCACCGGCGCCGGCGCCTGCCGCCGCCCCGGCTGCGCC
>NZ_CAJPVH010000113.1 GCF_905397395.1 Cupriavidus campinensis | reverse complement strand
GACCCGGCGCGCATCGCGGCGGACCTCGCCGCCAACATGGCGCTGCCGGTGCGCTGGCACGAGACCCTGCTGCTGGCGCGCGCCTGCGGTGTGCGGCTGGCGGTGGAGATGCCGCCCGGCAACGTGCTGACGCGGCTCGCCGGGGCGGTGCTGCCGGAAGCGGTGGCCTGTGCCGAGACGCGGGCAGACAGCGTGCGCGTGTTGATGGACCGGGCCAGTCAGGGCGATTGAAGGCGCGCCCTGAACACGCATCAACGCACCCCCCCCGGCCTGGCAAAAAATTGAAACAATCGGTGTGGACGTGGATGACCAGCCTGCAGGCGGCGTAGGATTGGCCGTTAACACTGGCACGATCCGTCGCCGCCGGGGCTTGCCCGGCGTGCGCTCACGAACCGCCCATGCAGCCGCCACCGATTCCGCCCGATGAAACCCTGCGTCTCGCCACGCTGAGATCGCTCAACATCCTCGATACCCCGACCGAGGAACGGTTCGACCGCCTGACCCGGCTCGCCAAACGGCTGTTTGACGTGCCGATCGCGCTGGTCAGCCTGGTCGATGCCAACCGGCAGTGGTTCAAGGCCTGCGAGGGACTGGATCTGGCCGAGGCGCCGCGCAACACCTCGTTCTGCGGCCACGCGATTGCCGGCGACGGCATCCTGCTGGTGCCCGACGCCCGCCAGGACGCGCGCTTCCATGACAACCCGATGGTCACCGGCGAGCCGCACATCCGCTTCTACGCCGGCTGCCCGCTGGTGGCGCACAACGGCACCAAGCTGGGCACGCTCTGCCTGATCGACCGCCAGCCGCGCACCTTCGACGACGACGACCGCGCGCTGCTGCACGACCTCGCCCGCATGGCCGAGCAGGAGCTGGCCGCCGTGCACCTGGCCAGCATGGACGAACTGACCGCGCTCTCCAACCGGCGCGGTTTCACGGTGCTGAGCCAGCACGCCATCGAGCTGTGCCGCCGGCTGGAGCGGCCGGCCACGCTGGTGTTCTTCGACATGGATGGCTTCAAGCCGATCAACGACCAGTTCGGCCATGCCGAGGGCGACCGCGCGCTGGCCGCGTTTGGCGCCGCGCTGCGGATGGCGTTCCGGGACTCGGATGTGGTGGGGCGGCTCGGTGGCGACGAATTCGCCGCGCTGCTGACCAATACCGATGCCAACGGCTGCGGCGAGGCGCTGGCGCGCCTGCATCGAAACGTGGACGCGTGGAATGCGCAGAACGCGCGTGGCTACAGCCTGCGTTTCAGCGTGGGGCTGACCGAGTTCGATCCGTCCCGCCATGCCACGGTGCATGAACTGCTGGCGCAGGCCGATGCCGCCATGTACGCCGACAAGGCCCAGCGCAAGGCCACCCGGCACTGATTTACTGCTGACTCGGGCGGACTACGGCTCCGTGCGCTGCGGGGCCGCGCGCAGCACGCCGGCGGCAATCTCGCGCGTCAGCTCGTCCACGGCATTCAGTTCGGCTTCGCCGAGTTGCCAGGCGCAGCGCGTGGCGCCCCAGTCGCCATAGATCAGCGCGATGCAGCGGTTGCGCATGCGCACCGGCGCCAGCAGGATCGACTTTGCGTCGGGCATGGTGTCGCGGTACCAGCGCGGAATCCGGTGGGCGATGCTCGGGTCGAAGGCGTCCTCGATCAGCAGCGGCTTGTCGGCCAGCCCGGCGAAGTGGAACACGTCGGGCACGAAGCCTTCCTCGAAGGACAGGGCCGGCAGCTTTTCCCGCATGCCCTCGCCAAAGCCCAGCCGCGCGTGGAAGCGCTTGGTGGCCGGGTTCAGCATCATCAGGAAGCAGCGCGAGAAGTTCATCGCGCGCATGGTGGTTTCCAGCACCATCGGCGCCAGCTGGGATACCGACAGGCCGGCGCCTTCGCGCCGCACCTCGTCCAGCCCCTGGCGCAGCCGCCGCAGCATGTCTTCCGGATCGCCGCCGGTGCCGACGGGCGCCGCCGCCTCGGCCGGGGCCTCGGAGCGGATGATCGAGGTATTGAGCGTATCGGCCTGCCGCACGGCAATCGCCACGTCGCCGGTGGTCAGGCCCAGCATCTTGGCGTGGGCGGTCAGCAGCTCCTGCACCGACTCCTGCGTGCCGTCCCGCACCATGGCGGCGGCGGCCTGGGCCGAGACATGGGCGATGGCGGCGAGCCAGTCGGCATGGGTTTCCAGCACGGTGTCCGGGGCCGGCAGGCGCGGCTTCATGGCGTGGGCGATGATTCCCGGCAGGCGCCACTTGCGCGCGGCGGCCTCGGCGATCTCCTCCATCGAGACGCCCAGCACCGCCTGGCAGGCCTCGTTCTCGGTCATCGGGTGCGTGGCGCACATCGCCTCCACGCGCTCCCATTCGTCCGGGAAGTAGAACACCACCAGCAGCCGGCTCATGTGGTGCATCAGCGTGCAGACGACGGCTTCCTCGCCCTCGTTGATGCCGCGCGCGTGCGACAGCGCCCGGGTGATCTCGCCCGCCACCAGCGCGCGCTGGAGCGCCTTGGTGGCCTGCGGGCGCTGTGGCGCCACGCCGTGGAAGTAGTCGAGCAGCTGGATGCCCAGCGTCAGGTGGCTGATGGCCTCCACGCCGAGCACCAGGATGGCACGGGACACCGTGGTGACCTCGCCGCCGAACGAGCGGTACATCGCCGAGTTGGCCAGCCGGATCACCTTCTGCGACAGGCTGAAGTCAGACAGCACGCTGGTGGCCATCTCGCCCACGGTGAGGTCGCCGTTGAGCGTCTGGAAAATGTTGTCGACGCAGTACTGCAGGGTCGGGAAGTCGCCCTGCTGCGCCATGCGGTTCCACAGCGTCTCGAAGAATTGTTCCTTGGACAGCATGGTCATCCGGCCACCTGCAGCGAGAACACCTCGTCGCGCCCCAGCATCAGGCGGCCATCCGCGAGGGCCTGCTCGAAGTCCAGCGGGCTCAGCGCGCGCGCGTAGCGCCAGCCCTGCACCAGGTTGCAGCCCTGCGCGGCCAGCAGCTCGCCCTGCGCGTCGGTCTCCACGCCTTCGGCGATGGCCACCAGGCCCAGCTCGCGCGCCAGCGACAGCACCGCCGAGACGATGGTGCGCGCATGCGGGGAATCGACCATGTCCGCCACGAAGCTGCGGTCCACCTTGAGCGCGGACAGCGGGAAGCGGCGCAGGTAGGAGAGGCTGGAATAGCCGGTGCCGAAGTCATCCACGGCAAAGCGCAGGCCCAGCGCGCGCAGCGACATGAGCAGGTCCTCGGCGGCCTTGGGGTCGGTCATCAGCGCGCTTTCGGTGATCTCCAGCACCAGGCGGTCGGCGCTGATGCCGGCGTCCTGGATGGCGTTGCGCACGCTCTCGAAGAACCCCGGGTGCAGGAATTGCACGGCAGAGACGTTGACCGACATATGGCCGACCTGGAGCCCCTGGGCGTCCCACGCGGCCAGCTGGGCGCAGGCGCAGCGCAGCGCCCAGGCGCCCAGATGCTTGATCAGGCCGTTCTTCTCGGCCACGGGAATGAAGACGTCGGGCCGGATGAACTCGCCCGCGTGGTCCCAGCGCATCAGCGCCTCCACGGCGCAGACCTCGCCCGTGGCGGGCCAGACGATGGGCTGGTAGTGCAGCAGGAATTCGCCGTTCTGCACCGCCTCGAACATGCTCTGCTCGATGCGGAACTGCTCGTCCAGCCGGCGGTCCAGTTCGGGCGAATAGACGCAGTAACGGTTCTTGCCGAGCGCCTTGGCCTCGTACATGGCCAGGTCGGCGCGGCGCAGCCAGTGCGACTCCGACTCCGGCTGGACGTTGCCGGACGCGGCCGACGAGAAGGCCAGCCCGATGCTGGTGGTGATGCGCACATGGCAGCCGCCGAGCAGGAAGGGCTGGCGGCAGACGTGGATCACGCGTTCGAGAATGCGGATGGCCTCGGCCTCGGACTCCAGGCCATCGAGCATCAGCACGAATTCGTCGCCGCCCAGGCGCGCCACGCTTTGCTGGGAGCGCACGGTGTCCTGCAGGCGGGCGCCGACTTCCTTGAGCAGCGCGTCGCCAAACTCATGGCCGAGCGAGTCGTTGATGTTCTTGAAGCCGTCCAGGTCCATCAGCGCCACGGCGAACGGCACGCGCGCGCTGGCGGCGCCGGCCATGTACTGCTCGATGCGGCGGCGGATGAAGGCCCGGTTGCCAACGCCGGTCAGCGGGTCCAGGAAGGCGCGGGCGTTGAGCTGGCGCTCGTTCTCGACCCAGTCCGTGACGTCGTGGCCAAACAGCAGCAGGCTCGGCGGGGTGTTGGGCTCGCCGGGCTGGTGGGCGATGCGCAGGTCCAGCCAGCCGCCGCCGATGCCGCCGGCAAAGCGCACGCGCTCGCGGCGGGCGGCGCGGTCCCGCGCGCAGGCCTGGAGCAGGGCGGCCACGCTGTCGCGCGATTCCGGGGCGATGACGTCGAGCACCGACGTGCGCAGCAGGTATTCGTGAGGGTAGACGAGCAGGTCAGCCGTGGCTTCGGTGGCCTGGAGGATGCGACCCTGGATATCGACCCGCATGGCCAGCGCGCCGGAAGCTTCCAGCAGCGCCCAGGCCTCGCGCCCGGCAGGGCGGTCGCCGGCAGTCCCGCGTTCCGCGGGCTCTGGCGCCAGGGCAACATCATATGCAAACGAGGTCATGTCTTCCTCAGCCCGGAATCCCCTTGGACGCTGGCCTGATAACTGTTGAGTGGGGCGCGATATGTGAAACGTGGTTCAGGCAGGCAGGTCGGAACCAGTCCGGGGCCTTCCCGCACCCGGAACATGACCACTGGCTCTGTTGCATGCCGAACGGATCGACACCGGCGATTCTAATACGAGCCGGCATCAGGCTGAGCGCCGCGCGGGGCAACGAATGCGCGGCGTCGGCGCCGCTACAACAGGCGCGCGGCGCCCGGGGGTGGGCGCCGGAGGGGGGATTGACATCGCAAGGAAAATGGCGCTCTGCGGTCACAGCGCCGGGCGGGGGTCTTCAGCCGGATTTTCAACCGGCTTTTCAGCCCGTTTTTCAGCCCTTCCGGGGCCGCCGTACCGCGCGCAGCTTGCCGCTGGTGCCGCCACCGCAGAAGAACTGGTCGGCGCCATCGGACTCCAGCCCCGAGACGCCCACGCCGGCCGGCATTTCCAGCCGCTCCAGCACCTCGCCCGAGGCCGGATCGACGCGCCGCAGCTCGCTTTCCTCGCTCTCCCAGGTGCCATGCCACAGTTCGCCGTCCACCCAGGTCACGCCCGTGACAAAGCGGTTCGACTCGATGGTGCGCAGGACCCTGCCGGTCTGCGGGTCCACCTGGTGGATCTTGCGCGCCTGCCACTGGCCCACCCACAGCGTGCCTTCGGCCCAGGCCATGCCCGAGTCGTTGCCGTCGCCCGGGGCGGGGATGGTGGCCAGCACCTCCCCGGTCTGCGGGTCGATCTTCTGGATCTGGCGCTCGGCAATCTGGTACAGGTGCTTGCCGTCGAAGGCGGTGCCGGCATTGGCGGTCACGTCGAGGGTGCGCAGCGTCTGGCCGGTGGCCGGGTCGAGTGCGTGGAGCGCCTCGCCCGAGGCGAACCAGACGCTCTTGCCGTCGTAGGTGACGCCGTGGACGGCCTCGACGCCGGGGAAGGGGCCGTATTCACGGAGGATTTCAGCGGGCTGTCGTTTCATGGGTGGATTCCCTCGGTGGTGGAAACATGCATCCATCCTAGTGATTCGGCAGCGGCGTGGGGAGTAACAAGGTCGTCGTGAATCCGGGCACGGGAGTGCTCAGCCAGCGCCGGGCGCGGCCCCGGCCGAACGCCTGCACCTTGCCATCGGCCGCCAGCGCGTCCAGCGCGCGCTGGGCGGTGCGCTGGCTGGCGCCCAGCGCCAGGGCGAGGGCGGAGCTGGACCACGACTCCCCATCGCCCAGCAAGGCCAGCACGGCGCCGTGCTTTTCCTCGACCGGCCGCGCCAGCACCACCACCGGCTGGGCGGGGGGCGACACCAGCGACACCAGCGACACCGGTGGTACCAGCGGTACCAGCGCGAAGCCGTCCGGCGTGGCTTCCACCCGTGCCAGCGCGCCCAGCATCGCGCGCAGCCGGCCGATTTCCACGCGCAGCCGCGCGCGGTGGGAGCCGTCGATATGGCGGGTGCGGAAGGCGCGGGCGATCAGCGTGTCCCGGGGCACATCGGCTGGCCACGCTTCGCCAAGGGCCCGCGCCAGCGTCAGCAGCACCGGCCGCCGCGCCAGCGAGATGGCCGTGCCGCCGGCCTGCACGACATGGCGGCAGCCATCGATCACCAGCGCGTTGGAGGCCAGCAGCGCCTCCACCTCGGCGAGCCGCAGCGGCCGGTCGCCGTCCGGCGCGATCTGCCGGGCGGCGGGGGCGTCCAGCAGCCGGACGGCCTGCTCGACCTCGGCCAGGAGCCCGGGAATGGCGGCCTG
>NZ_CAJPVH010000112.1 GCF_905397395.1 Cupriavidus campinensis | reverse complement strand
CGCGTGGCGGCGCATGGCGCTCGCGCAGCGCGCGCGGGCCGACGCCATGCTCGCCATGGCCGCCCTGCGGCGAATGCCCCACGTGGGGCCGCCCACGTCCGGCGTGCCGGAACGTGCGGAAACAGACGTCCGCCCCCATGCCGGCGGCGCTTCAATGACCCCCATCGGTATGCAGCAACAAGGGCGCGCAGGCGCCGACAAGGAGAAGCTGCCATGGTAATTCGATTCCTCCCCCGCCTCGCCGTGCTGGCCATGCTGGCCGCGCTCGGTACGCTTGGCGGCTGCACCTGGGCACCGGGGCCCGCGCTGGACAGCAGCCGCATCCAGGACGACCTGACCGCCAAGACCGGCACGGATGTCTATCCGGTCAAGCTGATCACCGCCGACGTGGTGCGCGCCCAGCCCGACTCCATCGCGCTGGCGGCGGCCGTGCCCGATTCGCCGGCCCGCACGGGCAAGCTGGGCGATGACCTCGACGGCTACGAATACCTGATCGGACCCCAGGATCTCGTCGGGGTGACCGTGCTCGACCACCCCGAGATGAGTTCGGGCCTGATGACCGCCCCGGTCACCGGCGCCACCGCACCCGTGCCCGGCGTGCCGCAGATCACGCCCACCGTGCTCCCATCCGACCAGAGCGGCTACCGCGTGGACCGCAACGGCGAGATGTACTACCCGCCCGTGGGCAAGCTGCGCGTGGGCGGCAAGACCGTCGATCAGGTGCGCGGCATGATCACCAGCGCGATCAAGAACACCGTGCGCGACCCGCGCGTGGACGTGCGCGTGATCGCCTACCGCAGCAAGCGCGTGGACGTGACCGGACAGGTCCGCACGCCGGGCATGCTGCCGGTGACGGACGTACCGGTGACGCTGGTCAACGCCATCACGCGGGCCGGCGGCTTCGCGCCGGAGGCGGACGTGCAGAAGGTGCGCCTGACCCGTGACGGCAAGCTGTTCGAGTTCGACCTGGAAGCACTGATCGAACGCCGCAACGGCGCGCACGACTTCCTGCTGCGCGGCGGCGACGTGGTCTACGTGCCGGACCGCCTGTCCAGCCGCATCTTCGTGCTCGGCGAGGTGGCGCGGCCGCAGTCGCTGCTGATGAACAAGGGACGGCTGTCGCTGGCCGACGCGCTGGCCGGCGTGAACAGCATCGACGTGAAGGCGGCCGACCCGCGCCAGATCTTCGTGATCCGCGGCATGCGCGACAAGCCGCAGACGCCCGACGTGTACCGCCTGGACATGACCCAGGTGGACGCGATGCTGCTGTCCACGCAGTTCCGGCTTGAGCCGCTCGATGTGGTCTACGTCGGCACCTCGGACGCCGTGCGCTTCAACCGCGTGCTCGACCAGATCACCCCCACCATCCAGACCCTGTTCTTCACAGTGGAACTGGCTCGCTAGCCTCGTCAGGACGGAGCCGACATGAATACCCCTTTCCAGCGTCCCTACGGTACGCCACTGCCCCTGGAGGACGACGAGTTCATCCTGCGCGATCTGGTGCGCATGGTGCGCCAGCAGCTTGGCTGGGTGATCGGCATCACGGCCGTGGTGGCTGCGGTGGCCACGCTCTACGCCTACTCGCTGCCGGCGATCTACGCGGCGGACGCGCTGCTCCAGGTGCAGGCAAAGAACGCGGACAGCAACCCGCTGTCGCGTGCCTCGCAGATGATGGGCGGCACCTCGCAGCTCGGCACCGAGACCGAGATCGAGATCATCCGCAGCCGCTCGGTGCTTGAGCCGGTGGTGAATGCGTTCCGGCTCAACGTCTCGGTGTCGCCGGTGGTCATGCCCTACCTCGGCAACCTGGCGCGGCGCTTCGCCAAGCCGGGCGAGCCGGCGCCGGCGTGGTTCGGCATGTCGCGCTACGCCTGGGGCGGCGAGCAGATCGACCTGGAACTGCTCGGCGTGCCGGCGGCACTGGAAGGCGTGCCGCTGACGCTGCGCGCGCTCGGCAACGACAGCTTCGCGCTGTACGACCCCGAAGGGATGAAGCTGCTGAGCGGGCAGGTGGGCGAGATTGTCGACGACGGCCCGCTGCAGATCCGCATCGGCAAGCTGGTGGCCCGGCCCGGCACGGAGTTCACGGTCACGCGCTCCAACCAGCTCGCGGCCATCGGCGGGCTGGCCAAGTCCCTGCTGGTGCTGGAGCAGGGCAAGCAGACCGGCATTGTGCAGATCTCGATGGAGAGCAGCGACCGCGTGCGCGCCATGCAGATCGCCAACGCGGTGGTGCAGTCCTACGTGCGGCAGAACCTGGAGCGGCACCAGGAGGAAACCGCCCGTACGCTCGACTTCCTCAACGCCGAGGTACCGCGCGTGCGCGCCGACCTGGAGAAGGCCGAGGACGCGCTGGCCGCGCTGCAACAGCGGCAGGGCGCGGTGAAGCCGACGTCGGAGGCGCAATCGTACCTGGCTGGCGGGCTGGAGCTGGATCGCCAGATCGCCCAGCTCAACCTGCAGCGCACGCAGCTGCTGCAGCGCTTCATGCCGGGCCATCCGCAGGTGCAGACCATCGACACGCAGCTCGGGCAGCTGCGCGCGCTGCAGCAGAAGCTGGAATCGCGCTTCCACGACATGCCGGCGTCCGAGAAGGCCGGCGTGCGCATGGAACGCGACGTGAAGATCGCCCAGGAGATCTACATCTCGCTGCAGAACAAGACGCAGGAGCTGATGATCAACCGTGCCGGCATGGTCGGCAATGTGCACGTGCTGGACGAGGCGCTGGTGCCGTCGTCGCCGGTCAAGCCCAAGCGGGCGCTGATCATCGCGGCCGGGCTGATCCTCGGGCTGGTGCTGGCCGTGCTGACGGTGTTCCTGCGCCGCGCGGTGTTTGGCCGCATGCACGAGATGGAGGAGATCGAACGGCGCCTGGCGCTGCCGATGTTCGGCGAGATTCCGTTCAGCCCGGCGCAGAGCTGGCTGGAGGACTACTCGCGGCTTGAAGCCACCGCGCCGCCCGAGTTGCCGCTGCCGGTGGAACTGGCCGGCGCCGAGCACGTGCCGGTGACGCCCGAGCGCGCCGAGGAATGGCTGCCCGCCGCCACCCGCCCGGTGCTGGCGGAGAGCCGGCCGCACGACGAGGCCATCGAGGCGCTGTGCGGCATCTGCACGCAGTTCCAGTTCACGCTGGAGCAGATGGGCCACCGCGTGGTGGCGATGGTCGGGGCCACCTCCGGAGTGGGCAAGAGCTTCGTCACGTCGAACCTCGGCACGCTGCTGGCCAAGTCGAATCGCCGCGTGCTGCTGATCGATGGCGACCTGCGCCGCCAGCGCCTGTCCGGCTACTTCAACCGCGCCGCCGGCATGGGCCTCTCGGAAATGCTGGGCGGCCGCATCGACGCCAACCAGGCGGTGGTGCCCACGGGCGTGTCGAACCTCTGGATCGTGCCCGCCGGCAACTTCGGCGCCACGCCGGCCGAGCTGCTGATGAACACGCGCTTCCGCCAGGCGCTGGACACCTACGCACGCACCTACGACCTGGTCATCATCGACACCCCGCCGGTGCTGGACCACAACGATGCGATGGCCGTCTCCGCGCTGGCCGCCGCCACCGTGATGGTGCTGCGTACGGGCGCCCATACCGAGGAACAGATCGTCGATGCGGTGAAGCGGCTCAAGCGGGCCGGCGGCAACGTGGTGGGGGGCATCCTCAACACCGTGGTTGGCGACGCCGTGCCGCAGTCGGACAGCCTGAGCGACACGCTCGCGCGTGCCGCCGGGCAGCCCGCGTGATGCGCCGCCCCGCCCGTCATACGCGCCTCACGCGCCACGCACGCCTCCCGGGAGCCCGCCCGTGATGACCCTCGCCCTCGACGGCCCCCGCCGCGCCAGCCGGCAGCTGCACCCCGCACTGGTGCCGGGGCTGTTCTTCGCCTTCGTGCTGGTGCTGATCCTGCTCAGGCTGGGCCGCGTGGTGGAGCTGGCGTACCCGGTGGGCGCCGTGCTGGTGGGGCTGATGTGCTACCGGCGCAACCCGGCCGAGTATGTGTCCTTCATGTGCTGGCTCTACTTCCTCTCGCCCGAGGTGCGCCGCATCGCCGACTTCTTCAACGGCGCCTACAACCCCATCAGCCCGATCCAGATGGCGCCGGTGCTGGTGGCCATCCTCAGCGGCCTGACCGTGCTCACCCACTACCGCGTGGTGGCAACCAAGCGGGCCTTCCCGTCGCTGCTGATCGTGCTGGCGATGACGTACGCGCTGGTGGTGGGATGCATCCGCAACTCGGTGCCGTCCGCGCTGTTCTCGTTCGGCTACGCCATCATCCCGGTCTTCGTGGGCTTCCATGTGCTGGCTACCTGGAAGCACTTCCCGGTCTATTCGCGCGTGCTGGTCTCCACGTTCAGCTGGGGCATGTTCGTGATCGGCATCTACGGGGTAATCCAGTACGTGCTGATGCCGCCCTGGGACGCCATGTGGATGCTGAAGTCAGGCATCGGCTCGGTGGGCGAGCCGCTGCCGTTCAGCTTCCGCGTGTTCAGCACGCTCAACTCGCCGGGGCCGCTCGCCACGGTGCTGATGGGCGGGCTGCTGTTCATGCTGGCCGGGCGCGGCAAGGTGGTCTGGGTGGGCGCGGTGTCCGGGCTGGTGGTGCTGCTGCTGACGGCCGTGCGCTCGGCCTGGGGCGGGCTGATCATCGGCGGGATCTACGCGCTGGCCTGCATCGACGCCCGCACGCGGGCCCGGGTGATCCTCGCCATCCTGATCGTCTCCGCGCTGTCCGTGCCGATGTTCGCTGTCGAGGAATTCGCCAAGCCGGTACTGGACCGCATGGAGAGCGTGACGTCGATCAAGGACGACCGCAGCTTCCAGATCCGCATGCGCTTCTACGAATCGTTCCTGGCCGTGGCGACCAGCGACATCGCCGGGCAGGGCATGGGCGCGGTTGGCATCGGCACCAAGCTCGACTCCGCCACCAGCCAGCTGGGCAAGTTCGGCGTGTTCGACAGCGGGCTGATGGAGATTCCGTTCGTGATGGGCTGGCCCGGCACGCTGCTCTACCTCACCGGGCTGCTGTGGATGATTGGCCGCGCGATGAAGCGCGGGCTGGCGATGAAGTCCAACCGGCTGCTTGCCGCCGCCGTGGGCACCGCCATCGCGCTGGTCTCGATGCTGGTGTTCAGCAATACGCTGAACGCGTTCGACGGCATCCTGTTCCAGCTCGGCGTGACGCTGCCCGTGATCGGCCATCGCTATGCGCGCATGCTGGCGGCGTCGGGCGGGGCCACGCCATGACGCCCGCATCCGCCGACGCGGCGCCGGCCGTGCCGCCGCTGCGTGTCGCCATCGTCACGCACGTGGTGGACCGCAACGACGGGCAGGGCCGCGTGAACCACGAGATCGTGGCGGCGGCGCTGGCGGCGGGCTGCGAGGTGACGCTCGTGGCCAGCCAGGTGGCGGCGATGTGGCGCGAGCATCCGCGCGTGCGCTGGCACGCCGTGCCCGAGGCGCGGCTGCCATCGGCGCTGCTGCGCTACCAGGCTTTCGCCGTGGCGAGTGGCTGGTGGCTGGCGCGGCACCGCCGCCAGTTCGACATCGTTCACGTGAACGGCTTCATCACCTGGGCCCATGCCGATGTGAACACGGCGCACTTCGTGCACCACGGCTGGCTCCATTCCGGTTACTACCCGTACCGCCTGAGCGGTGGCGCGCACGCGCTCTATCAATGGGTCTATACGCGGCTCAACGCCCGGCTGGAGCGCATGGCGTTCCGCCGCGCGCGGGCCGTGGTGGCGGTGTCGCCGCGCATCGTCGCGGAGCTGCGGGCGACCGGCGTGCCGGTGGATGGCATCGAGGTGATCCCGAACGGGGTGGACACCGCCGAGTTCGCCCCGGGCAAGGTCTGCCGCGCGCGCTTCCGGCTGCCGGTGGGCGTGCCGCTGCTGCTGTTCGCGGGCGACCTGCGCACGCCGCGCAAGAACCTGGACACCGTGCTGGCGGCGCTGGCCCAGGTGCCGGAGCCCGTGGCGCTGGCCGTGGCCGGCAGCGCCGAAGGCAGCCCCTATCCGCAGCGCGCCCGGGAACTCGGGCTGGCTGACCGCGTGCATTTTCTCGGCCACGTGGCCGACATGCCCACGCTGATGCGCAGTTGCGACGCGCTGGTGTTTCCGTCGCGCTATGAGCCGATGGGCCTCGTGGTGCTGGAGGCCATGGCCAGCGGCATGGCCGTGCTGACCGCGCGCTCCACGGGTGCCGCCGGGCTGGTGCCGGACGGCGCCGGCATCGTGCTCGACGACCCCGACGACGCCGTGGCGCTGGCCGCCGCGATCCGCCGCTTCACGGCCGACCCCGGTGCGCTGCGGCGCATGGGGCAGGTCGGCCGCGCCGCCATGCTGGCGCAGGGCTGGGACGCGATGGGCCAGCACTATCTCCAGCTCTATCGCCGCCTGGCCGTGCGGCCCGTACCCACCCGATCGCAGGAAACCGACATGACGCTGAAGGGAGAGACCCAATGACCGCACCCTGGGCGATGGGCGACACGACGGCGTTGCAGCCCCCCGGGGCGCTGCGCACGCAGCCGGGTGCGAACGATGCCGGACCCGAATCACTGGCGGTGCAGATGGCCGAGGCCGCACGCGCGCCGCTGACCGCGTTCCAGATCGGCATGCACTGGTTCCCCGAGCGCGCCGGCGGGCTGGACCGCATGTACTACGCGCTGGCCGGCGCCCTGCCCGATGCCGGCGTGGCCGTGCGCGGCATGGTGGCCGGCACCGGCGCGGCGGCGGCGGACACCCACGGCGCCATCGCCGCCTTCG
>NZ_CAJPVH010000111.1 GCF_905397395.1 Cupriavidus campinensis | reverse complement strand
TGGCGAGCCTGGGCGACAAGGCGCCCGCCGTGGCCGCGCAGTTCGCCCGCGAGCTGGGCCTGGACCTGCCCGCGCTGCCCTGGCACGCCCACCGTGACCGGCTGGTGGCGGTGGCGACGGCGCTGGGCCTGCTCACCGGCACGCTCGGCAAGATGGCGCGCGATTTGTCCCTGATGATGCAGACCGAAGTGGGCGAGGTGGCCGAGCCATCGGGCCCCGGCCGGGGCGGCTCCAGCACGATGCCGCACAAGCGCAACCCGGTGGGCTGCGCGGCGGTGCTGACCGTGGCTGTGCGCGTGCCGCCGCTGGTGGCGACGATGCTCGCCGGCATGGTGCAGGAGCACGAGCGCGCGCTGGGCGGCTGGCAGGCCGAGTGGGACACGCTGCCGCAGATCGTCACCCTTGCCGCCGGCGCGCTGCGCCAGTTGGGCGATGTGGCAGCGGGCCTGGAGGTGGATGCTGCCCGCATGCGCGCCAATCTCGACCTGACCCACGGCCTGATCCTGGGCGAGGCCGCGATGCTGGCCCTCGGTGGCCGCATCGGCCGGCTGGAAGCGCACCACGTGGTGGAAGCCGCCTCGCGCCGCGCGGTGGAGCAGGGCGTGACGCTGCGCGTGGCGCTGGCCGCCACGATCGCCGCTAACCCGGCGCACGCCGGGCTGCTGGACGATGTCGAACTGGACCGCCTCAGCGATCCGGCGCACTACGCCGGGCAGGCCGCCGCCTTCGCCGATGCCGCCGTGGCCGCCTGGCAGGCCCTGCGCGCCGTCTGATCCCCATACCGAAAAGGAGACCACGTTGCCTTATCTCGACCACGCCGGCGCCCGGCTGTTCTACACCGTCGATGGCCCGGACACCGCGCCCGCCATCGTCTTTTCCAACTCGCTGGGCACCGATCACACGATGTGGCAGCCGCAGGCCGCCGCGCTGGCCGGCCGCTTCCGCGTGGTGCGCTACGACGTGCGCGGCCATGGCCGTTCCACCGCGCCCGAGGGCGCCATCACGGTGGACGTGCTGGGCCGTGACGTGGTGGCCATCCTCGACGCCCTGCAGATCGATCAGGCCGTGTTCTGCGGCCTGTCGATGGGCGGCCTCACCGGCATGTGGCTGGGCGCGCATGCCCCGGCGCGCTTCAGCCGCATCGTGCTGGCCAACACGGCGGCCAAGATCGGCACGGCGGACGCCTGGAACAGCCGCATCGACACCGTGCTGCGCGACGGCATGGCGCCGCTGGCCGATGCCTCGCTGCAACGCTGGTTCACGCCGGGCTTCCTGGCCACGGCCGGTCATGCGCTCGATGACCTGCGCGCGGTGCTCGCCGGCCTTGACCCGCGTGGCTACGCCGCCAGTTGCGGCGCCGTGCGCGACGCGGACCTGCGCGAGGCCGTGAAGGCCATCCCCGTGCCGGTGCTGGTGATTGCGGGCGGCGACGACCCCTCGACCACGGCGGCGCAGGGCCGCGAACTCGCCGCGGCCATCCCCGGGGCGATCTACGTCGAACTGCACGCCGCGCACCTGTCCAACCGCGAGCAGCCGGGCCGCTTCACCGCCGCGCTGCTCGACTTCATCCTCGGCCGCCGCCCGGTGACCGACGATGCCGCGCGCTACGAGGCCGGCCTCGCGGTGCGCCGCGACGTGCTGGGCAGCGCCCACGTGGATCGGTCGCTGCAACGGATCTCGCCGCTGAACGAGGAATTCCAGAACCTGATCACGCGCTATGCCTGGGGCGAGATCTGGACGCGCGAGGGCCTGCCGCGCCATACGCGCAGCCTGATCACGATTGCGATGATGGTGGCGCTGAACCGCTCGGAGGAGTTGAAGCTTCATCTGCGCGCCGCCGCCAACAACGGTGTCACGCGCGACGAGATCAAGGAAGTGCTGTTGCAGACTGCGATTTATTGCGGCGTGCCGGCGGCGAATTCGGCGTTCCACATGGCGGAGGAGGTTTTCGCCGCCGTTGACCGGTAGTCCCACACCACAAAAAAACAGATCGGGAGACAGGCCATGGGTCAGCAGGGCAACGGCATGCCGCGCGCCACGCGCGTGGCGATCATCGGGGCGGGGCCGGCTGGGCTTCTGCTCGGGCAACTGCTTACGGTGGCCGGCATCGACAACGTCATCATCGAGCAGCGCAGCGCCGAACACGTGCTGGGGCGCATCCGCGCCGGCATCCTCGAATCGGTGACGGTGGATGCGCTGGCGCGCGCCGGCGTGGACCAGCGGCTGCGCGCGGAGGGGCTGCGGCACCACGGCATCGAGCTGTCGTACCGGGGCGCGCGCCACCGCATCGACTTCCACGCGCTGATTGGGCGCGACGTCACCGTGTATGGCCAGACCGAAGTCACGCGCGACCTGATGGCGGCGCGCGCGGCGTCCGGCATGCCCATCGTCTACGAGGCCACCGATGTCTCGCTGCACGATTTCGATACGGACCGGCCCCGCGTGACCTTCCGCCACGCCGGCAGCGCGCATGAACTGGCCTGCGACTATGTGGCCGGCTGCGATGGCTTCCATGGCGTGAGCCGGGCCAGCGTGCCGGAGACATCGACACGGATCTTCGAACGGGTCTATCCGTTCGGCTGGCTCGGCGTGCTGTCCGAGACGCCGCCGGTGGCGGACGAACTGATCTACGCCAGCCACGAACGCGGGTTTGCGCTGTGCAGCATGCGCTCGAAGACGCGCAGCCGCTACTACGTGCAGGTGCCGGCCACGGAGCGCGCGGAGGCCTGGTCGGATGCGCGCTTCTGGGGTGAGTTGCGCGCCAGGCTCGACCCCGCCGCCGCGCAGGCGCTGGTCACCGGCCCGAGCATCGAGAAAAGCATCGCGCCGCTGCGCAGCTTTGTCTGCGAGCCGATGCGCTTCGGCCGCCTGTTCCTGGCGGGCGATGCCGCGCATATCGTGCCGCCCACCGGCGCCAAGGGGCTGAACCTGGCCGCCAGCGACGTGCTGTACCTCGCCGACGGGCTGATCGCCCAGTACCAGCGCGGCGATCCGGCCGAACTCGACGCCTATTCCGCGAAATGCCTGCGGCGCGTGTGGAAGGCGGAGCGGTTCTCGTGGTGGATGACGGCGCTGCTGCATCGCTTCCCCGATGCCGACGCGTTTGCGCACCGCATCCAGCAGGCCGAACTCGACTATCTGGTGGGCTCCGAAGCCGCCTGCCGGGCGCTGGCCGAGAACTACGTTGGGCTGCCGGCGTAGGACGCTTGCCGAGGCGCAAGTCGTCTGCCCGCCGACAGCGGGCGGCGCGCATGCCACGCGACAATGCCGCTATCGTCTCCCCGGAGGTCCGCCATGAAGCGTTTCGTGCTTGGGCTTGCTGCCCTCGCTGCCCTTACCACTGCCGCGCTGGTTCCCGCCCGCGCCGAGCCGGCCGCGCCGCTGGCGCCCATCGCCTCGCTCGACGTGGCCCGCTACATGGGCACGTGGTACGAGATCGCCAAATATCCGAACCGCTTCCAGCGCCAGTGCGCCGGCCACACCACGGCGCAGTACGCGGCGCGGTCCGATGGGCGGGTCGACGTGGTGAACCGCTGCCGCAAGGCGGATGGGACGAGCGATGACGCCACCGGCGTGGCAAGGCCGGTGGGGGAGGCCGGCACGCCGAAGCTGGAGGTACGGTTTGCCCCGGCGTGGTTGTCGTTCATCCCGTGGGTGTGGGGCGACTACTGGGTCATCGACCTCGACCCCGGCTACACGTTGGCCGCCGTCAGCGAGCCTAGCCGCGAGTACCTCTGGATTCTCTCCCGCACGCCCACGGTGGAGTCCGGCGCCTATCAGGCGCTGCTGCGCCGGCTGGAGGCGAAGGGCTTCGACATCACCCGGCTCCAGGCTACGCCGCAGGACTGATGTCCCCGCAATCCATATAAATGAAATATGGATATTCAACTCGACATATATTTTACGTAGCACCGACCCGGTGATACCGTCTCGCTCCAGCATGCCGGCACAAGTACCCGCGTGCGCTTGGAGGAGACCACAACATGACATCCGGATCGAACATCCGGCGGCGCCTGGCGCTGCTGGCGGCCGCCTGCGCGGCCACTGCATTGATGGCCGCGTGCGGCGGTGGCGACGATGCCCCGTCGGCGTCGAGCGGGGCACCCGGCACCGCCCCCGGCACTGACAATCCCGATAACCCGACCCAGCCGGCCCAGCCGACGTTAAGCGCGCTGGAAGCGTGCAACGCGCTGAACGGCGCCAGCGTGCCGGCCTCGGCGCTGACGCTGGCCTCGGGCGGCGCCACGGTCACGGCGGCCACGCTGATTGCCGCCGACGCCACCGGCAACACGCTCGGCGAGTACTGCCAGGTGCGCGGCGCCATCGCCCCGGTGGACGCTGCCGCGTCCAACATCAACTTCGCGGTGAACCTGCCCACACAGTGGAACGGCAAGGGCATCCAGTTCGGTGGCGGCGGCTTCGACGGCACGCTGATCGACGGCACCGAGACCGTCCGCTTCGCGCTGCCGGACGACCCGGCGCCGCTGGCGCGCGGCTACGCCACCTGGGGCGACGATTCCGGCCACCAGAGCACCAGCATCACCGATGGCCGCTTTGCCACCAACGACGAGCAGCTCGCCAACTATGGCGGCGACACGCTCAAGAAAACCCACGACGTGGCCCTGGCGATGATCCGCCAGCGCTATGGCCGCGCACCCACGCGCGCGTATTTCCTCGGCACGTCCACGGGCGGGCGTGACGCGCTGAGCTATATCCAGCGCTGGCCGGCCGACTACGACGGCGTCATCGCCAACGAGCCGGCGCTCAACTACACCGGCACGCGCCTCTCCAACGTGGCCGTGGGCCGCGCGCTCTACCTGAACGGCGGCGCCGGCTGGCTCAACATCAACAAGACGCTGATGGTGCAGGCCGCTGCCATGGCCGCCTGCGACACGCTGGACGGCGTGGCCGACAAGGTAGTCAGCAATGTCGAGGGCTGCCGCCTTGGCGCGATGCAGGTGCTGGCCAATTTGCGCTGCCCCGGCGGTACGGACACGGGCGACACCTGCCTCTCGGATGCGCAGATTGCCACCGTCAAGACCATCGAGCAGCCGCTCCAGCTGACCTACCCGCTGGCCAACGGCGTGACCGTGGCCGGCGGCTACAACATCCTGGAAGGCGCGCTGGTGGCGGGGCCGTTCACCACGCGCGACCTCGGCACGCGGCCGGTGCCCGGCAATCCGGCCACCACCGCGGACGCGAACATGTACCTGACCGGCGACCAGTGGGTGAAGTACTTCGTCACCCGCGCCGCCACGTTCGACGCGCTGACCTTCGACCCGGCCAGCCCGGGGAGCTGGACCTCGCGCGTGCAGACCGTCTCGGCGCTGACCGATGCCACCAATCCGGACCTGTCCGCGTTCCTGGCAAAGGGCGGGCGGCTGATCCTGCTGCACGGGCTGGCCGACGAAGTCATCAGCCCCAATTCCACCATCGCCTGGTACAAGGCCGTGATCGCGCGGGTAGGGCAGGCGGCGGTGGACCAGGGCATCACGTTCTACACAGTGCCCGGCATGGGCCACGGCACGGGCAGCTTCCTGCCGGCGTGGAACTCCCTGACTGCGCTTGAGAACTGGGTGGAGATGGGCGTGGCGCCGGGCCAGCGTACGGTGATGGACACCAACGCCGGCACCTATGGCCGCACGCGGCCGCTGTGCCAGTACCCGGCGTGGCCGAAGTACAAGGGCTCGGGCAGCCAGGATGCGGCCATCAACTACACCTGCGAGGGCGCGTCCGGCATCGTGCAGTCCTGCCTGAACCTGCCGGCTGTGGCCACCACGTGGAAGGGCGGCAACACCAACGGCGAGGAGCTGTCGGTGCGCGTGGACCCGGCCACCCTCAAGTACACCGTGACGATCGATGCCAGCCTGCAACGGACCGCTGGCGTTACGCGCACCGGCCAGCTCGTCTCGCAGGGCGGCTGCACCTATGCCAGCGACGAGAACGGCGCCAACTTCACTTTCACTGGCGGCGGGGTGCTGGCCGGTGGGGTTGCGCCGGTTTCGGGCGCTGGCTTCCTGCCACTGGTGGCCTTCCAGACCGTGTCATCGGACTTCAAGGCCGTGGCCGACATCTACAACGTCAATGGCGTGCAGACGGCGGTGGCGGGTGGCGCGGTGACACTGCGCACCGGCTCGGCACGGCTGCGCTCGTCGGCGGCCACGTGGCAGACCTGCTCGGCAACGGCGGCGGGCGGTTTCATGGTCTATGACGCGGCCTGCGCCAACACCACCAAGGGCTACATCGTCTGGAACCCGGCGCGCAACGCGTTCGACTACTACGTGGGCGGCACCATCGCCGCCGGGGACGGCGTGCTGAGCGGGTCGCTGATCAGCGGCATCGTCAACGGCATCCCGGTGCCGGTGGTCCTGACGCGCTCGGCCACGGCCTATGGGATGAACGTCTACGCCTCGCAGCCCACCGCCCCGCTGACGGCGGGCGCGGCCGATGGCCGGTACCGCATGATGGGCACCGACGGCAGCCAGGTCAGCGCCGACCTCAACGCCACGGCCATCGTGCGCGACGGCGCCTCGGGCGTGCTGACCTACAACCAGCCGGTGGCAGGCGTGCTCGACGCCTCGGGCGGGGTGGTGGCGTCGTACCTGTCGAACGGTGGCCTGCTGATCGGTACGTCGGCAGGACGCTTCGAGCTGGGGTTGTTGAATTGATGTGATGCTGCGATGAGGAAAAAAGCGGGCCTTGATGAACTGACCCCCTAAAGTTGGACGGGTAAGTTAGGCCGCGGCCAAGGGCTGGGTCCTGTATTGCACAGGACTCAGCCCTTTTAGCTTGAGCTTGATGCGGTCGTGATTGTAGTACCGGATGTATTCGGCTATGCCACGACGCAACTGGTCGACGTTGGCGAAGCGCTCTAACCGGAAGCACTCTGAC
>NZ_CAJPVH010000110.1 GCF_905397395.1 Cupriavidus campinensis | reverse complement strand
CATCGCGGCCGGCTTGGCCGAAGGGGCCGGCTGGCCGTGGCCGCTCGCCATTGGCGCGGCGCTGCTGGCCGTGCCGGTGGGCTTCGGCATCGGCGTGGGGATTGCCTTTGTCGCCACGCTGGGCGGCGCGGGCATCCCGCCGGACGCGCGCCTGCCCCATCCGCCCGATGCCCCCCCGCGCCAGCCGCTCGGCCTCTCGGGCGCGCTCGCCTGCTATCTCTCCGAATGCCGTGCGGTCTTCCGCATGTTCAACTGGCTCCAGCCGTTCCGCTCGCGCCTCACCTTTGCGCCACCCGCCAACGCCGACACCGACGCCCCGACGGTGCTGCTGGTGCACGGCTACGGCTGCAACCATGCGATCTGGCTCGATATGGCGCCCGCGCTGGCCGCCGCCGGCTATCGCTGCGAAGGGATCGACCTCGAACCCGTGCTGGGCGATATCGACGACTATGCCCCGACCCTGCTCGCCCGCATGCGCGACATCGCCGCGCGCACGGGCCAGCCGCCGCTCGTGGTCTGCCACAGCATGGGCGGGCTCGCCGCGCGGGCCGCGCAGGTGATGGCGTTGCGGGAGGCTGACATGGGCGCCGATCCGGCACCGCCCTGCGCGGGCATCGTCACGCTCGGCTCGCCCCATCATGGCTGTGCCCTCGCCCGCTTCGGCAGTGGCCGCAATGCGCGCCAGATGCGCTGGCACAGCCCGTGGCTGCAAGCACTGGCGCTGGCGGAGACGCCGGCCCTGCGCGCGCGCATCGTCTCGGTGTTCAGCTGGCACGACTCCATCGCCGGGCCGCCCGGCACCGCGTGGCTCGACGGCGCGCGCAACGTGCCGCTGGCCGGCATCGGCCATGTTTCCTTGCTGCGCCACCCGCGCGCCGTGGACGCCACGCTGGCCGCGCTGGCCGCCCTACGCACCCCGGCGCCGATGCCGCAACAAGCCCCGCAGCACACCTCGATCTTCATGTGACATTCATGTTTCCGTCACGGCACCGTCACGCGGCAAGGGCTCAATGCACCCATCGCCGATACCGGGGCCGCCATGGTTCAAGCTCTCCAGTTTGCTCGGGGGCGTCTGTCGAGGGCCGCGCAACGCCTGCGCGGCAAGCCTGACACCACGCTCTCGCTGTCCGCCGCGCTGGCGGCCTTCATGCCGCCGCCGACGGAACTGTCGCCGACCGCTCCCGCCGCCCCGGCCTTCCACGCCGAAACAGGCAACCGCCCCGCCTCCGCCACGGAACCTCCCACGCACCGCTACCGCGCCATCTGGCTGTCCGATATCCACCTCGGCACGCCGGGCTGCCAGGCCACCTATCTGCTCGACTTCCTCAAGCACAACGAATCCGACGTGCTCTATCTGGTGGGCGACATCATCGATGGCTGGCAGCTGCGCCGGGGCTGGTACTGGCCGCAGAGCCACAACGACGTGGTGCAGAAGCTGCTGCGCAAGGCGCGCAAGGGTACGGAAGTGGTCTACGTGCCCGGCAACCACGACGAAGTGGCGCGCCAGTTCGATGGCATGGCCTTTGGCGACGTCACCGTGCGCGAGGACGCCATCCACGTGACCGCCACCGGCCGCCGGCTCTGGGTGGTGCATGGCGATTTGTTCGATGGCGTGGTGCAGCACGCGCGCTGGCTGGCCTACCTCGGCGACTCGCTCTACACGATGATCCTGGCGCTGAATCGCCATTTCAACCGCATCCGCACCCGGCTCGGCTTCGAGTACTGGTCGATCTCGCAATTCCTGAAGCACCAGGTCAAGAACGCGGTCAGCTACATCAACTCGTTCGAGCACGCGATGGTGGACGAGGCGCGCCGGCGCGGCTGCGACGGCGTGGTCTGCGGCCACATCCACAAGGCCGAGATCCGCGAGGTGGACGGCCAGCTCTACTGCAATGACGGCGACTGGGTGGAGAGCCTTTCGGCGCTGGTCGAGACCATGGAAGGCGAGCTCAAGATCGTCTACTGGACCACGCTGCTCGATCCGCCCGAGCCAGTCGGACGCCGCCGCCGCCGCGCCACCGAGATGGCGCTTTGACACGCCCCGCCCCCACGACACCTCACCCGGCCACACTGCCGCAAGGAGATTCGATGCGAGTCATGATTGTCACGGATGCCTGGGAGCCCCAGGTCAACGGCGTGGTGCGCACGCTCAAGTCCACGCGCCGCGAACTGGAGGCGATGGGCCACACGGTGGACCTGCTGACGCCGCTGGAATTCCGCACCGTGCCATGCCCGACGTATCCGGAGATCCGCCTGTCGCTGCTGCCGACGGCCAAGGTACGCGCCCGCATCGACGCTTTCCGCCCGGAGGCCCTGCACATCGCCACCGAGGGCCCGCTCGGCCTGGCCGCGCGCCGTTACGCCATGCGCCACGGCCTGCCGTTCACCACGGCCTACCACACGCGCTTCCCGGAGTACGTGCAGGCCCGCTTCGGCATCCCGCTGGCGTGGACCTACCGCTTCCTGCGCTGGTTCCACGGTCCGGCACGCGCGGTGATGGCGCCCACGCCGGTGGTGCTGCACGACCTGCATCAATACGGCATCAGCCACGGCGTGCTGTGGACGCGCGGCGTGGACCTCGACGTCTTCACCGCCGAGCGCGCCAACGTGCTCAACACCGCCCACCCGATCTTCCTCTACGTGGGCCGCGTGGCCGTGGAGAAGAACGTGGAGGCCTTCCTCCAGCTCGACTTGCCCGGCTCGAAATGGGTAGTGGGCGACGGCCCGGCGCTGGCCGGGCTGAAGGCGCGCTATCCGTCCGCCAGCTATCTCGGCGTGCTCAAGCAACCGGATCTGGCCAAGGTGTATGCTTCTGCCGATGTCTTCGTGTTCCCGAGCCGCACCGATACCTTCGGGCTGGTGCTGCTGGAAGCGCTGGCGAGCGGCCTGCCCGTGGCGGCGTACCCGGTTACCGGGCCGATCGATGTGCTGGGCGACAGCCCGGCCGGCGTGATGCACGAGGATTTGCGCGAAGCCTGCCTCGAGGCGCTGCGCATCGACCGCGTCACCGCTCGCGCCCACGCCGAGAAGTTCTCGTGGCGCGCCGCGTCCGAGCAGTTCCTCGCTCACCTGCGGCCGTTGCCAGCGTCGGCAGCCCCCCAAGACTCCACGGCTCCCACCGCTGCGCACGATCATGCCAAAACCGCATCCCCCGCTGCCGTCCGCTCCGGAGACTGAGTACTCGGTCGAGAACAATCCCCACAAAGGCAATCGCGGCATCCGCCGCGCCTGGCACGCGGCGATCAACTCGCTGTCCGGCCTGCGCTACGCGGTGCTCGAGGAGAGCGCGTTTCGGCAGGAACTGACGCTGGTGGTGATTTTCACGCCCTGCGCGTTCCTGCTGCCGATCTCGGCGGTCGAGCGGATCTTGCTGCTGGGGACGCTGCTGCTGGTGCTGATCGTGGAATTGCTGAATTCCAGCGTGGAGGCCGCCGTGGACCGCATCTCGCTCGAGCGGCACAGCCTGTCGAAGCGCGCCAAGGACTTTGGCAGCGCGGCGGTCATGCTGGCGCTCGTGCTGTGCGGCGGCACCTGGATGGCCATCGGCGGGCCGCACGTGGTGCGGTGGATCGGCGGCTGGCTGGGCTAGGGGGGCCCGCCGGGGCTAACCTTGGCGGGTCAGGTCTCGTCGCGCTTCTCGATCCACTTGTCCACGCGCACGCGCGGGGCGGCGGCCAGCTTGCCGAGCAGCGCGCCGGGTGTGTCGGACACGTGCAGCATGTCGGCGTGCACCTGCTTCAGGAACCCCTCGCCCACGGCGTGGTTCAGAAAGGCCAGCATGCCGTCGTAGAAGCCGGCCACGTTCAGCAGGCCGACCGGCTTGTCGTGATAGCCGAGCTGGGCCCAGGTGAACGTTTCGAACAGCTCTTCGAAGGTGCCCACGCCGCCCGGCATGGCAATGAACGCGTCCGAGCGGTCGGCCATCATCTGCTTGCGCTCGTGCATGTTGCGCACCACGTGCAACTCGGTCAGGCCACGATGGCCGACTTCCTTCTGCATCAGCGCATCGGGAATCACGCCGATGGCCGTGCCGCCGTGCGCCAGCACGCTGTCCGCCACGATGCCCATCAGCCCGACCTTGCCACCGCCGTAAACCAGCGCAAGGCCCTGTTGGGCCATGGTGGCGCCCAGCACGCGCGCCGCCTCGGCATATTCCGGGCGGAAGCCGGGGCTGGACCCGCAATACACGCAAACCGATTTCACTGTCTTTCCTTCTTCGCAGCAGCGGCGGCCTCGGCCTCCGCCTTGGAGACGGCGTACTCGCGCGCCAGTTGATCGAACGCTTCACGCGCCTTGCCGCGCAGGTACGGGGCCAGGATCGAGAAGATGTGATAGCTCGAACCGTGCAGGTAGCCCCGGATCTGCTCGGGATCGTTGTACTGCCGCGGATGCTGCACGAACTGGAACGACAACCAGTACGTGGCAATTACAACAATATTGGTACAAACCGCGTCCACCTGCTCCGGCGTGGCTTCCATATCGCCGTCTTCCTGGAACTGGCGGCAGATCTCCAGCGCGAAGCGTTTCTTCTGCTCCACGATGCGCTTGAAATTGGTCTCCAGCATCCGGTTGCGCGCCAGCAGGTCGTTGATGTCGCGGTACAGGAAGCGGTAGTTCCACAGGAACTCGGACATGTACTGGAGGTAGCCCCAGCTCTCGCCCAGCGTGGCCTTGTGGTCCTCCGGCATCTTCAGGCGGCGCTCCATCTCCTGCTCGAAGCGCACGAAGATGGAGTTGATGATGTCGTCCTTGTTGCGGAAGTGGTAGTAGAGATTGCCGGGGCTGATCTCCATGGCTTCCGCGATCGTCGTGGTGGTGACGTTGGGCTCGCCCAGCTCATTGAACAGGCGCAGCGAGACGTCGAGGATGCGGTCTCGGGTTCGGCGCGGGCCGGCTTGCGGTTTGGCTTCCATGGGGTCGGGCGGGCTCTCGAATCGGCAGGATTGGGATTATAAGCAATCGGGTCGGGCGGACAGCCCGCCAAGCGGCGAAAACGCCACTAGCGGGGCGGCGCCCCTCAAAACGAGGAACCGGGCTGCTTCAGGAACGCCAGTTCGTCGTCCGTGCTGGCGCGGCCCAGCACGGCGTTGCGGTGCGGAAACCGGCCGAAGCGCGCGATGATTTCCTGATGCTTGACGGCCCACTCCACGCTATCGACTTCGCCGCCGGTGTCCTCGCGCAGCGTGATGTACTCGCGCACGGCGATGTCCTGCGCCTCGGGCGACTCGGCGTGCTCGAACGGCAGGTAGCAGAACATGCGATGCCACGGCGTGGGCAGTTCGCGGTCCCAGCCCTGCGCGAGCATCCGGCGGGCCAGCGCCTGCGCCTGCGCATCCGTGGCGAAGGTGCGCGGATCGCCCCGGAACATGTTGCGCGGGAACTGGTCGAGCAGTATCAGGCGGGCGCAGGTACCTTCGGGCGTGCTGGACCAGTCGTCCGCCGCACCGTCATGTGCCCCCTCGTACGCGGCCTGCCAGGTTGGCAGGAAGGTGTCGCGGATGGTGGCGTCGAAGGCGTCGCGCTTGGTGAACCACTCCTTCCGCGCGGTATTCCAGATGGCCGAGCCGGGCGTGCCGAACCAGAAGTCCAGCACGTCCTGCGCACCCTTCACATGCTTAACGCTGCACATTTCGCATCCAGTCGGCGGTCTGGAAGAACGCCTGCATCAGCCGCAACTGCAGGTCTTCGGGCAAGCCGATGTCCTGCATCGCCAGCGCCATGGCGCGCATCCACTGGTCGCGTTCCAGCGTGCCGATCTCGAACGGCATATGGCGTGCGCGCAGGCGCGGGTGGCCAAAGCGCTCGATAAAATGGTTCGGGCCGCCCAGCCAGCCGCACAGGAACCAGAACAGCTTGTCGCGGGAACCATCGAGCGAAGGCGGATGGATCGAGCGGAGCTGCTTGAACTCGGGCTCCAGGTCCATCAGGTCATAGAAGCGGTCCACCAGCTCGCGCACGCGGGCCTCGCCGCCGACCAGTTCGTAGGCGGTGACTTCCTGGGTGGCGGCGTCGGTCGGTTCGGAAGGTTCGGTAATCATGTCAAATCGAGAAGAATCGCTGCACGGCGGTCACTGCACGTCGCGCAGCGTGGCCAGCGCTGGCTGCCGCAGCACCTCGCGCAGGCCCAGCCAGCCGCCGGCAAAAGCGCACAGCATGCCAGAAACCACCCCCACCGGCACGATCCACACGTTGAACCGGTACGGGAAATCGAATACGAACTGAGACAGCGCCCAGCCCACCGCGATGGCGCCGAGGCTGGCCAGCAGCCCCGCCAGCCCGCCCACGACAAGGAATTCGGCGTACTGCGTCTGGCGCACCGTGGCGGCGCTCGCGCCAAGGGCCTTGAGCAGGCCGGCGTCGCGCTTGCGCTCGTCGCGCGCGCCGGAAAGCGCCGCATACAGCACCGTCACGCCGGCCAGCAGCGTGAAGACGAACAGGAACTCCACGGCGGCGATCACCTGATCGAGCACCGCCTGGATCTGGCGCAGGATCAAATCCGTGTTGACCACGGTGATGTTCGGGAAGCTGGCCGTGAGCCGGTTGCCAAGCGCCGACTTGGCCGGCGGCAGGTGGAAGGCGGTGATGTAGGTCTCGGGCAGGCCCTGCATCTTGTCCGTAGGCAGGATCACGAAGAAGTTCACGCGCATCGAGCCCCAGTCCAGCTTGCGCAGCGAGGTGACCGGCGCCTCCACGGTCTGGCCGGCCACGTCGAAGCGCAGCGTGTCGCCCAGCTTGATATGGAGCGTCTTGGCGATGCCCTCCTCCACGGACGCCCCGCCGGCATCGCCGGTCCAGCGCCCGGCAATCACCTCGTTGCCCTCGGGCAGCCTGTCTGTATACGAGAGGTTGAATTCCCGCTCGACCAGATTGCGCGCCCGGCCGTCCGGGTAGGTGCTGGCCTGGATCGGGCGATCGTCGATATGCGTCAGGCGGCCGCGCACCATCGGGTAGAGCAGGTCGCGGATGCCATTGGTGGCCAGCATCGCGCGCAGCGGCTCGCGCTGGTCGGGCTGGATATTGATGATGAAGCGATTGGGGGCGTCGGCCGGCGTGGCGTTGCGCCAGGAATCGACCAGATCGTTGCGCGTCATGCCAAGCAGCAGCAGCGCCATCAGCCCCACGGCCAGCGCCACGGTCTGGAGCACGGTCACGCCGCGCCGGCGCTCGAGCACGGCCAGCGCGAAGCGCCAGCCCACGCTGCCGCGCGCCCGGCCGCGCAT
>NZ_CAJPVH010000109.1 GCF_905397395.1 Cupriavidus campinensis | reverse complement strand
GGACCGTCAGGCGGTGCGCGCGGCGGCCACGCCGGCGTCCCCATCGGCGTCCCCATCGGCGTCCCCCCCGGCCGCCGCCGCCAACCCCACCGCCAACCCCGGTTCCACCACCCTGGGCGGGCGCCTCAGCGAGACCTGGCTCACTTCGAAACTGGGCCGCGCCGTGGTCACCGCCGAGGAGCAACGGCTGCTGGAGCAGTGCGGCTACTACGGCGTGCGCCCGCGCGCGGTGTTCGGCGGGCTGCGCGTGGCGGTGCCGGTTGCGCTGGCGCTGGCGGCCTTCGTCTGGCGGCTGCCGGTGTCGCTGGCCGGCGCCATCGGCTGGAGCTTCGCCACCTTCGCGGTGGCCTTCCTGCTGCCCAAGCTGGCCCTGCGCCGCCGCGCCAGACAGCGGCTGGCGCGGGTGGCCGACGAACTGCCGGTGCTGATCGACATGCTGCGGCTCCTGCAGGGCGTGGGGCTGTCCATCGACCAGAGCCTGCAGATCATCGTAGTCGAGTTCGGCAGCATGCTGCACGTGCTGGGCCCCGAGCTGCAGCGCGCGAACCAGCAGTTCGCCTCGGGCCGCTCGCGCGAGCAGACGCTGCAGCGCATCGGCAAGCTGTTCGACGATGAAGACCTCAAGGGCCTGATTACGCTGCTGACGCAGGTAGACCGCCACGGCGGCGCGGTGCAGGAGCCGCTGCGCCAGTTCGGCGAGCGGCTGCAGACCGCGCGCAAGGCGCGCATGAAGGACAAGATTGGCCGGCTCACGGTGAAGATGACCGGGGTGATGGTGGTCAGCCTGCTGCCGGTGCTGCTGATCCTCACCGCCGGCCCGGGCTTCCTGGGCGTGATTCGCATGCTGGCGCGCATGAACGGAGGGCACTGAATGACGAAACCGATGAGCGCCATGATGGCGGCTGTGATGGTGACACTGCTCCTGGCGGGCTGCGCGAGCCCGGGCCAGCAGAGCGCCGACGCGCTGGCGCAGCAGGCCGAGGCGCAGATCGCGCTGTCCAAGCTGCGCGACAAGGAGGCCCGCGCCGAGTACAACGACCAGGCCGTCTACCTCGGCCTGATCGCGCGGATGCAGCAGGAGGGGCTGTACTTCGCCTCGCTGGCTCATATCGACGCCTTCCAGCAGCGCTTTGGCACCCAGCCGGGCCTGCAGCTGATGCGCGCCGCCGCGCTGCGCGAGACCGGCCAGGACGACGCGGCGCTGACCGCCTACCGCGCGCTGCTGGGCACCGACCGCGCTGCCGCCGCGCATCACGGCATCGGGCTGGTGCTGGGCCGGCAGGGCGATTTCATCCGCGCCGCCGCTTCGCTGCGGCAGGCCGCCACGCTCGATCCGGTGAACCCGCAGGTGGCCAACGACCTCGGCTACGCGCTGATGCGCGGCGGCGCCTTGCAGGACGCGCGCATTCCGGTGATGCAGGCGTTGCAGCTGGACGGCAGCAATCCGCGCATCGTCAGCAACGCGGCGGTGTGGCTGTGGGCGAGCGGCAAGCGCGCCGAGGCCAACGCGATGATGCAGCGCGCCGCCATGCCCGAGACCACGCGGGCCGCCGTCCGCAAGGAGGGCGAGCGCGTGGCGCGTGCGGCGCTGGCCCACGGGCGCCCAACCGCCACCAAGCCGCTGGCGCTGCTGGCCCCGGCCAACGCCAACGCCAACGCCATCGCGATCGCCATCGCTTCAGGAGACGCACGATGACCATCCGCCGACTTTCTCGCCGATTTTTTCGCCGATCTTTCCGTCACCTGGCGCTGCTGGCGCCGCTGGCGCTGCTGGCGCCGCTGGCGCTGCTGTCCGCCGCCCCTGCGTCGGCCCAGACGGCCGAGCCCCAGCCGGCTCCCGCCCAGCTCCCGGTCGGCCAGCAGACGCGCACGCTGCTGGAGATCCAGCGCAACGGCTCACAGGCCGGCGCGGCCATCCCGCTGGGCGGCGAGCAGGCCGCCATCGGCTATGAGCGGTATATGCGCAGCTTCCGCTACGAGCTGCCGGAGTTCTTCACCAGCCAGGCCACCGGCAGCCCGCTGCGTGGTGGCGGCAGCAATATGCCCCCCGCGCCCAACGGGCAGTAAGGCCACAACCATGCGTCCGCTCCGAGCCCATCGCCACGCGCGCGGCGCCGTCAGCCTGATGGCGGCGCTGCTCATCGCCACGGTCGGCATTGCCGCGCTGGTGTCGATCGACGTCGGCCATGTGTTCTACAGCCAGCGCCAGTTGCAGAAGACGGTGGATCTGGTCGCGCTCTCCGGCGCGCAGCAGCTCAAGCGTGCCGCCGACCTGCCCGCCACCACGGCCAGCGTGCTCGGCAGCGTGACGGCGGCGGCGGCGCAGAACGGCTATGCGTCGGGCGTGAGCGCGGAATGTGCCGACGTAGCCGGCGGCGCCGCCGATGGCCTGCGCGCCTGCCTGGGCCTGTGGGACCCGGCCAACCCGGCCAACGGGGACAGCGTGCGCCACTTCAACCCCGCTTATCCGGCCGCCACGGTCTCGCCCAACGCGGTGCGCGTGCAGGCCACCTACACGGTGCCGCTGCTGTTCGTCATCCCCGGCACGGCGTCCCGGCAGCTGCGCGCGGAGGCCATCGCGGCCGGCAGCCCGCCCGTGGCGTCGTTCACGCTCGGCAGCGGCCTGCTCGATGTGTCCACGGCCAGCGGCATGCTGGGCCTGCTGCTCGGCAACACGGTGACCCTGTCCGTGCTCGACTGGAGCGGGCTGGTCGGCGCCAACGTCACGCTTGAGCAATTGCGCCTGCAAGCCGGCGTGGGCACCATCGACCAGCTGCTCAATGCCACGCTCTCCATCCAGGACTTCTATGCGCTGGTGCTGGGCGCGGCGGGCAAGAGCGCGCTGCTGAACGCGGCGCTGGGCAGCCCGGTGACGCAGCTGGGGGTGAGCGGCATCGGCACCACGGTCTCGCTGGCGAAGATGCTCGACCTGGGCGTGCTCACGCCGGCGGCCTCGTCGGCGGCGGAGGTGGCCGTGAACGTGGCGTCGCTGCTGACCACGGCGGCCTACGTGGCGCGCGGCACCAGTGCCATCGACCTCGACAAGATCGCGGTCAACGTCGGCCTCGGCTCGGTGGGCGGCAAGCTCTATATCGTGCAGCCGCCGCAGGTGGCGCTGGGGCCGGCGCGGCAGTTGCCCGGCGGCACGTGGCAGACCACGGCCACCACCGCGCAACTGGGGCTCTGGCTGGCGGTCAAGGCCAATCTGCCGGTGCTGGGGCTGGCCAGCGCGGATGTCAACCTGCCGGTCTGGCTGCGCGTGGGGCAGGCCCGGGGCGACCTGACCAACGTCCAGTGCGCGGCTAACCCGGCGCAGCGGCGCGCCACCGTCAACGTCACCACGGACGTGTTGACCACCTGCGTGGCCGATGGGACGAAGCCGCAGTGCGCGCCGGCGGCGACGCCGGTGGAGCTGGCTGTAGTGAAGGTGCTTGCCGGGGTGTTGTCGACCAAGGTCGTCGCTAATCCCAAGCCGGACGTCACGCCGATGAACCCGCTCAACGACGTGGTACTGGCGCCGGGCGGCAGTGCCTCCACGTCATCGACCAAGCCGTTGTCCCGCGCGATCACGGACATGGTCCGCAACCTCAACCCGGATGTGACGGTGGGCCTTGGCGTGCTGGGCATCCCGCTGAACGTCGGGGCCTTGCTGGACGCCCTGCTAACCCCCATCGCGGGCCTGCTGGACGCCCTGCTCATTCCGCTGACGTCCACGCTCGGCATCCGGCTCGGCAATGCCGACCTGTGGCTGAACGGGGTCGATTGCAATAACGCCGAACTGGTCTACTGAAGGTCTACTGAAGAACCGAACCATCATGAAAGCCGACCGCTGGGCCTACGAGACCCTGGAAGTCTATGTCTGGGAAGGCAAGTACGAGATTGCAGACCGCGTGGCGCGCTTCCTCACGCCGCTGGGCGTGGAGGTGATCCGCGCCGGCGCGCTGGACGCGCTGCCCGCCGAGCCGCGCGTGAAGCCATGCATCGCCGTGATCAGCGCCTCGGCCATCGGCGCGGCCAAGTTCACGCTCGACTGGGAGGCCGCGCACGGCATGCCGGTGATCTGGGTGGGCGCGCCGGACCGGGAAGTCGACCCCGGCCGCTTTCCGCCCGAGTACGCGCACATCCTGCCGCACGACTTCACCGGCGCCGACCTGCGCACGCAGATCGGCAAGCTGATGCCGCAACTGCTGGCCGCCGCTGCCACCGGCCCGGACGTGGCCGACCTCGTCGCCGGGTCGCCGGCCATGTTGCAACTGATGTCGCAGGTGGATACCTACGCGGACTTCGGCAGCAACGTGATGCTGTACGGCGAGACCGGCGCCGGCAAGGAGCGCATCGCGCGGCTGTTCCACGAGCGCAACACTACTTACGGCAAGGGGCCGTTCGTCGCCGTGAACTGCGGGGCGATTCCGGACGGCCTGTTCGAGTCCCAGTTCTTCGGCCACGCCAAGGGCGCGTTCACGGGCGCCATGTTCGCCCACCGGGGCTACTTCGAGCAGGCTACCGGCGGCACGCTGTTCCTCGATGAAATCGGCGACCTGCCGCTGTTCCAGCAGGTCAAGCTGCTGCGCGTGCTGGAGGAAAACGCGCTGACGCGGCTGGGGTCGACCATGCCGGTGAAGCTGGACTTCCGGCTCGTGGCCGCCACCAACAAGGACCTGCGCGAGGCGGTGAGCCAGGGCCGCTTCCGCGCCGACCTCTATTTCCGGCTGGCCGTGATCGAGCTGCGCATCCCCAGCCTGGAGGACCGGGGCGCGGCGGACAAGGTCGGCCTGCTGGTCTCCTTCCTGCGCCATATGCTCGGCCCGGCCGGCTTCGACGCCCTGCCGCCCCTGCCGGACTGGCTGCGCGGCGCGGTGGGCACGGCGTTCTTCATCGGCAATGTGCGGGAACTGCGCAACCTGGCCGAGCGGATTGGCATCACCGTGCAGCAGTGCGGCCATTGGGACGAGGCGCGCATCCGTCCGCTGTTCCGCGCGCTGCGCCCGGGTGCCTTTGACGGCACCGAGCGCGCCGACCCGCGCGGCGACGCCGAGGAGCGCCGCCGCATCATCGCGGCGCTGGACGCCAACGGCTGGCGCCGGCAGGACACCGCCGCCTGCCTCGGCATCAGCCGCAAGGTGCTGTGGGAGAAGATGCGCAAGTTCCAGATCGCCGACAGCGAAGCGGAGCCCGCTTGACGCGGACCCACTTGACGCGGACCCACAAGGGCGGACCCACAACGGAAGACTGGGGGATGCGGGGCGGGGGGCCGCAACGTTATGATGCGGGACCGCGCGGCCCGGCCGTGCTTCTCGCGCCACGGCGCCGAAGGACTCAGATTGCGTTTTCTCCACACCGCCGACTGGCATCTTGGTCGGCTGTTCCACGCCCGCAGCCTGCTCGAAGACCAGGCCCATGTGCTCGACCAGTTCGTCGCGCTGGTCCGTGACGTACGGCCAGACGCCGTGCTGATCGCGGGCGATGTCTACGACCGCGCCGTGCCGCCGCCCGAAGCCGTGGCGCTGCTGGACGACGTGCTGGCACGCATCGTCGTGGACGCGGGCGTGCCCGTGGTGATGATCGCCGGCAACCATGACAGCGCGCACCGGCTGGGCTTCGGCGCCCGCCTGATGGCGGCGCAGGGGCTGCACGTGGCGGGGCGCACCGGCCCGCAGGCCAGCTGCGTCACGCTGCACGACGCCCATGGCGAAGTGCGCATCTATGCGCTGCCCTATGCGGAGCCGGCCGCCGTGCGCGACGCGCTCGGGCTGGACCTGCCCAGCCACGAAGCGGCGCTTCAGGCACAGCTGGCCGCCATCCGCGCCACCCATCCGCCCGGCGTGCGCGCCGTGGCGGTGGCCCACGCCTTCGTGGTGGGCGGGGCGGTGAGCGAGTCGGAGCGGCCGCTGTCCGTCGGCGGCAGCGGGGCGGTGGCGGCGGAGGTCTTCGCCGGCTTCGATTTCGTCGCGCTGGGCCACCTGCACCGGCCCCAGACCATCGGCGAGCGGGTGCACTACTCGGGCTCGCTGCTCAAGTACTCGCTGTCGGAAGCCGAGCACATGAAGTCGGTCTCGCTGGTGGAGATCGACGGCGCCGGGCAGGTGACGATCGAGCCGATCGCCCTCCAGCCGCTGCGCAACCTGCGCGTGCTGCAGGGCGAGCTGGCCACGCTGCTGGCGCAGGGCATGGATGACGCGCGCCGTGACGACTATATCTATGCAGTGCTGTCCGATACCGGCGCGCTGCTGGACCCGATGGCGCGGCTGCGCCAGGTCTACCCCAACGCGCTGGCGATGGAGCGCACGGTGCTGGCCCGCAGCGGGCAGGCCAGCGCGGCGGGGCGCCAGTTGCGGGAACTCGATACGGGCACGCTGTTCGCCAACTTCTTCCGCGAGGTAGCGGACGCGGATCTCGACGGCGATCAGCGCCGGACGCTGGACGACCTGCTGGCCGACATGGCCGCGGCGGAAAGGGAATCGGCATGAAACCGTTGCACCTGACGCTCCAGGCGTTCGGCCCGTTCGCGGCCACGGAGACCATCGACTTCACAAAGCTGGGCGATCAGGCGTTCTTCCTGATCCACGGCCCCACGGGCGCGGGCAAGACCACGCTGCTCGATGCAATCTGCTTCGCGCTGTACGGCGACACCTCCGGCGGCGAGCGCAACCCCCAGGACATGCGCAGCGCCAACGCCGATCCGGCCCTGCGCACGGAAGTCACGCTGGAATTCTGCCTGGGCGCCACGCGCTACCGCGTGACGCGCTCGCCTACGCAGGACCGGCCGAGCCAGCGTGCCGCCGGCGGCTTCGTCAAGGAGGCCGCCAAGGCGCAGCTGGACGTGATGATGGACGATGGCTGGCGGAGCAAGGCGACCCAGCCGAACCGCGTGGGCGATGCCGTGCGCGACCTGCTCGGATTCGACAGCGCGCAGTTCCGGCAGGTGATCGTGCTGCCGCAGGGGCGCTTCCGCGAACTGCTGACGGCGGATTCGCGCGCGCGGCAGGCCATTCTGGAGCGGCTGTTCCGCACCGAGCTGTATCGGCGCGTGGAGGAGCACCTCAAGGATCAGGCGGCGGGTATCCGGCGCGAGGCCGACGAGATCGGGCTGCGCCGCCGCACGCTGCTGGAGCAGTACACGCTGCCGTCGACGGAAGCCCTCGCGGCGCGCATCGCCGCACAGCAGGAGGCGCTGCTCGACCTGCAACAGCGTGAAGCGCTGGCCCGCGCCGCGAGCGAGGCGGCGCAGGCGTCACTGCGCAAGGGCGAGATGGAGCAGGCGAACCTGAAGGCGTGGCACGAGGCCGAGGCGACCTTCGCGCAGCTCAACGCTCGCGTGCCGGCGAAGGATGCGGAACGGGACAGGCTGCGCGCGGCCCAGCGCGCCGCGCACGTGACGCCAGTGGCGCGCAACGCCGAGGCGGCGCGCCGCGAGCAGGGCACCTCCCGCGAGGCGCTGGCC
>NZ_CAJPVH010000108.1 GCF_905397395.1 Cupriavidus campinensis | reverse complement strand
GCCAGCAGGCCGCGCAGCGCGCCCGTGCCAAACCCGCGCTGGCGCAGCGCGCCTACGGCGCCGCCGGCTTCCACGTGCACGCGTACGCCTTGCGCCGCCAGCCGCTCACGGAACGGGCCGTCATCGAGCAGCACCACTTCGCTGTCATGGCTACGATGCCGCGCGATATCGAGCAGGCTGAGCTGTGCGCCGCCGATCTGGCCGCTCTGGTCGACGAAGAGCACCCGCTGGCGGGCCGATTGCGCCGGGCGGGTGGCCTCGGTGCCGTGCGCCAGCAGGTTGACGTGGAGCATGCGTGGGGGGTCCTGTTCAGCCATGGCGCGCCAGCTCCTTGGTGGGCTCGGTCACGCCGGCAACGGGAAGCGGGGTGGATTGGGTGGATTGGGTGGGCGAGGTGTGCTGGGGCTGGCGCACCGCGGCCAGCAATTCTGTATAGATCGCGCCGTAGTCGCGCTCCACGCGGTCCACGCGCAGCCAGTCGATGTCCTGCGCGGCGCGCGCGCGCCAGCCGTCGAGCGTGGCGCGGTCGCGCAGCAGGTTGGACAGCGCCTCGCCCAGCAGGCGGGGCCGCTGGGCCGGCACGATCAGGCCCGCCGCGCCGTAGCCGAGCGCCTCTGGCACGCCGCCCACCGCCGTGGCGACGATGGCGCAGCCGGCCTCGCGGGCTTCGCTCAGCACCAGCGGGAACGATTCCGAGTGCGAGGCCAGCACGAACACGTCGGCGGCCCGCATCCATGGCCGGGGGTCGCGCGCGAAGCCGGGCAGGTGCACGGCGTCGCTGACGCCCAGGTCTTCCGCCAGCCGCACGCAGGCGGCGCGGTCCGGGCCGTTGCCGACCAGATAGAGCTGCGCACCCGGCACGGCGCGGTGCACATCGGCGAAGGCATCGATCAGGTCGAGCACGCCCTTGCGCGCATAGAGGCCGGATACCGTGACGATCGACGGGCCGGCCAGCGCCTTCATCGCATTCGGGGCCGCCGGCAGCCGCGCCAGCCGCGCCGAGCCGATGGTGCCGTTGCGTACCACGCGGATCTTGTCCCTCGGAATGCCGCGCCCGATCATCGACGCCGCCACGGCGCCGCTGACGGCCACCACGCGGTCGCCCAGGCGCATCAGGTCGGAACTGCGCTGGAATTCGTTGTGGACCGTGGTCACCAGCGCGTAGGGCCCGCCGCCCGCGCGGCGCGCCAGCGCGCCGACCAGGGCGCCGGACACCATATGCGCATGGACGATCTCGGGCGCCATCTCGCGCGTCAGCCGGCGCAGCTCGCGCACCGCCAGCGGCAGGGCGAGTGGCTTGCGCTGCGCCAGCGTCACGTGCCGCACGCCCGAGCCGGCCAGCAGCTCGCCAAACCCGCATTCGGCGGAAGCGATGGTGACCGAGTGCCCGGCCGCGGCCTGCGCCACCGCCAGATCCACCATGACGTTCACGATGCCGTTGCCGACATCGCGGGCGTGGTTGGCCAGGTGAAGGATCCTCATGTCTTCCCTTCGTGGTTAGCGGGCGCGGCGACATCCGGTGCCGCGCTGTCAGGCGTGGGGCGCGGCGACACGCGCCGCCAGGCCGATTTCGCCACATCCCGGAACGTGGCCGAGCTGTGCAGCGACCATCCCATGTTGCAGAGGGCGAGCGCCGTGCCCGCCGCCAGGCAAGGGAGCCAGCCGTTCACGTGCGATGCCAGCAGCAGCGCCAGCGCCACGAACACCAGATGCGGCGCCATCTCGTGCACCAGCGGCCGTGCGCGCATGCCGCAGAGCCGCAGCAGCGCCGCATACTCGGCCACGCCGCGCACCAGCACCGCCATCACCGCGCCCTGGATGCCGAACAGGTAGACCCCGCCCCACAGCAGCAGCGCAAACGCCGGCAGCAGCAGCAGCGACACGTGCGCCACACCCGCCTCCTTGCCTTGGGCCAGCATGAGGTTGCGCGCCACGGTCGTCTGTCCGCCAAGCCACACACCCAGCACCATGATCCGGCCGATCTCCCCCGAGCTGGACGACAGCTCCTGCCCCACCCACGAGCGCAGGAACGGCTCCAGCACGAACAGCGCGCCAATCGTCACCGGCGTGAGCAGCGTCTGGAGGAAGCCGAGCGCGTGATGGGCGATCTCCACCGCCTCCTCGCGCCGCGCGGCGGCCAGGCGCGGGAACAGCGTGCGCGAGAGCGCACCCGAGAGCAGGTTCAGCCGCGAGACCAGGTTCTGCGGCACCGCGTAGTAGGTGACGAAGCGCGGCGGCTGCAGCGCGCCCACCACCACGCGGTCCAGCGACTCGCCGATCATGTTGGCCGCCACGGTCAGCTGCAGCCAGCGGCCGTAGCCGAACAGGGCGCGCACGCAGGCGCGCTGGGCCCGCTGCACCGTGTCGATCTCCAGCACGCGCACCGCCGCCACGCCCAGCATCAGCGCGCTCACGGCCCGGGCGATGACCGCCGTGCACAGCGCCACCTGCAGGGTCGGCGCCAGCACGAACGCCGCCGTCACGGGCAGCACCTGGAACATCACCGTGCCGATGGTCTGGTTGATGTTGAAGACCGAAAAGCGCTCCGCCGCGCTGATCGCCCCGGCAAAGACCAGCGCCACGTTGCCGACCGGGATCGACAGCGCGATCCACGGCAGCGCCCGCGTCACCTCGTTCAGCAGCGCCTCGGGCGCGTGCGTGGCCCAATGGAAATAGGCGCCGGCCACGCCCCAGAGGATCACCGCGCCGATCAGCCCGGTCACCAGGCTGGTCCAGAGCGCGCTCCAGAACGTCAGGGCGATGTCGGCGCGGTCGGCGCTGGCCAGCGCGCGGGCGATGCGCTTCTCGCTGGCCAGGCTGATGCCGAAGTCGCACAGCGTGAAATAGCCCACCAGTACCCAGACCAGCGTCATCACGCCGAAGCGGTCCACGCCCAGCACCTTGATATAGAGCGGCACGGTGACCAGCGACACCAGCGTCGGCAAGGCGAGCCCGGTCAGGTTGATCAGCAGGTTGCGCCGCAGCGTCACGTCCATCATGGGCGCTTTGCCTCCCCGGCCGGTGCCGGTGTCGGCGCCGGTGCCGGGCGCCAGCGGTACATCAGGTTCTTGCCACGCGCGTCTTCCTCGACGAAGACCACGTACTCGCCGTTGGCGCGGCGCAGCGCGGTGATGCCCATCGGCACATCGACCCAGCCGCTCTCGCCGCCCACCTCGCCGCCGGGCGTCATCACGCCGATTTGCCGTCCGGTTCGGTTCTCCAGCACCCGCACGTGGGCCTTTTCCGCCTCGACCAGGAACATGTAGTCGCCGGCCACGGCGATGCCCTCGATGCCCTGCGTGGGGCGCCGGCCCGGCAGGCTGTCCACCTCCACCACGTAGCGCGGCTTGCGCACGGTGTTGCGGCTGGTGCCGCGCCAGTTGTCGTAGCGCGCCACCACACGCCCGATCGAGTCCCACTGGCCGGGGTCATAGGGCTTGGCGGCCGTGGCGCCGGTCAGGTACATGGTGTCGGTCTCCGGGAAATATTGCAGGCGCTGCACCTTGGTGAACGGCGCCGGCATCGGCTCGCGCTCCACGGTGTCGAAGCTGTAGTCGGGGTTGCCCTGGCGATCCAGCCCGCGCAGGCGGAAGCGGCGGATGCCCTGGTCGTAGGAGCCGGCCCAGACGTCGCCCCGGTCGTCCACCCACCAGGCCTGCATCGCCGGAGCGTCGCGGCCGCCGTTACGCTCGAACTCGTTGGCCTGGAAGCGGGAATCGCCGTTGTCGTCGTGCCAGATCCATTCGCCGGACGGCGGCTGGAACGGCGGCCAGTTGCCCTCGATGCGCCGGGTCGAGATGAACCCGGCCGGCACGGCCAGCTCCGAGCGGGCCGGGTCGAAGCGATAGATCTTCAGGTACTTGGCGTGGCGGTCCGTGAAGAAGCCGAACAGCCGGCCCTGGATGCGCCGCATCAGCGGAAAGCCGCGCCCCTCGGGGCCCGCCGCGAAGGCGGCGTCCTGCGGGTAGCGGAACGGGTCCTGCGTGATGCCGGTGTAGCGCCACTCGCTGCCGGGGTCCATGTGGTCAAAGTCGAGCCGGAAGCGCCGGGTGCCGGTATAGGCCCAGCCGGGGTCGGCGGGATCGACGTGCACGGTGTCGAGGAACAGCAGGCCCTCCAGCCGCCAGCGCGGCTTGGCATCCGGCGTGTAGCTCTCGATCACGGCGCCGTAGTGGTACGGGCGGTGCCCCACCGGGCGCGGACCCATGCCGCTCATCGCCACGTAGATATTGCCCTTGCGATCCAGGCCCACGCTGGTCAGGCCCTGGAAGCGCAGCGGCCCCACGCTGCCCGCGCGCGCCCCGTTGCGGGTGCTGTAGGCGCCGCCGCGCTCGCCCAGCTCACCCGCCGGGGTCACGGTGTTGCCGTCCACCTGGAACCAGAGCAGGTTCTGGTTCGGACCGTTGTCGGCGATCAGCAGGCGGCCGTCCACGCCCACCGCCACGTCCACCGGCAGGGTACCGGCCGGCAGCGGCACCTGCGCGGTGCGCTTGCCGTCGGCGTCGAAGCGCACCACCTGCCGGCCCTGCGTGCCCGTCGTGCGCAGGATCACCCACAGGTTGCCGGCGCCATCCGGCGTCATCTTGCCCGGCTGCTCGGCCTCCCAGGCGCCCAGCCGGCGCATGGTGCGGGTGTCGAAGCGGTCGATGCGGTTGCGCAGCGGCGTGGCCGCGTACAGCACGTTGTTCTGCACAGCCAGGCCGCGCACCGCGGCGTCCTCGCCCTCGCGCACGGCGGTGATGCGCAGGAAGCTGTTCAGCACCGGGCTCGGGTTCACGTCGTCCGAATTGCCCACGCCGCCCTCGAACGGCGCGCCGCGCTGCAGGCGGTCGAGTTCGCGCCGCATCAGGCCGAACCAGACCGTGTTCTTCTCCGGATAGCCGGGCCGGTTGGCCAGCTTGCCGCCGGCATTCTCGATGCGCGCCGCCGTGAAGGCATAGCCGTCGCCCACGGCAATCGCGTCGCCGCCGAAGTTGCCCCAGCCGTGCGTGTGGTCGCCCACGCCCTCGACCTTGCCGTCGCGGATCAGCGTGATTTCGCCGCCGGCCTCGTCCCACTCCGTATTGGTCACCACCACGCCTTCCGGCGTGACGGCGATGTCCTCCACGGCGTTGGGCACCCAGCGGCCATTGCCAAACCCCAGCGTATTGCCGACCCAGGACGTGCGGTAGTCGAGCCCCGCCGCCCCGGCCGGTGCCACGGGTGCGCACAGCAGCAGGAGGGCGATCAGCCCCAGCGTGGCGAGGAAGGAACCCAAACGTGTCTGGCCTGGCCGGGGCACGCACGCGGGCGGCACCCGGTGCGCATCAGCCATCGCGCCACCCCGCAAAGCCGTCGAGCTGGTCGTCACGCACGGGCCGGGACGCACCGTCGCCCCCGCCGGACGACTTCCCCCCGGCGGCCATGGCCTGCGCCCGCGCCACGAAGCCCAGCAGCGCCTCGCGGAACTGGTCGGCCGAGAACTGCTCGGCGTTGAGCCGGCAATACTCGGGGCGGAAGAGTTCGGGCTGGCGCTCGAAGCGCTCCACGGCGTCGATGATCGCCGGCACGCTCTGTTCGGCAAAGAACAGGCCGGTGGGCATGGCGCTTTGCTCGTCACGCACCGTCTCGAGCGCGCCGCCCCGGCCATAGGCGATGACCGGCGTGCCACAGGCCTGCGCCTCCACTACCGAGATGCCGAAGTCCTCCTCGGCCGCGAACAGGAAGGCGCGCGCCTGCTGCATGGTGCGGCGCATGGCCTCGAACGGCAGGTGGCCCATCACCTGCACATTGGGCCCCGCCGCCTGGCGCACCTTGTCCAGCTCCGGCCCGGTGCCAACGATGACCAGCTTGCGGTCCGGCATCCTGGCGAAGGCCTCGGCAATCAGCGGCACGCGCTTGTAGGGCACCAGCCGGGACACCGTGACGTAGTAGTCCTCGCGCGGGCCGCCCGGCACGAAGGCTTCCACGTCCACGGGCGGATGGATCACGCTGGCATGGCGGCCGTAGATCTTGCGGATGCGCCGCCCCACGAACGCCGAGTTGGCGATGTAATGGTCCACGCCATCGCGCGTGCGGGCGTCCCAGTTGCGGATGTAGTGCAGCAGCATCCGCGCCAGCACCGAGCGCAGCCCGTATTGCAGGTTGCTCTCGCGCAGGTACTGGTGCTGGAGGTCCCACGCATAGCGGATCGGCGTGTGGACGTAGCTGATATGGAGCTGGTCCGGGCCGGTCAGCACGCCTTTGGCCACCGCGTGGGAGCTGGAGATCACCAGGTCGTAGCCGGATACATCGAGCTGCTCGATGGCGAGCGGCATCAGCGGCAGGTAGCCGCGATAGCGCGTGCGCGCAAACGGCAGCCGCTGGATGAACGAGGTGGTGACTGGGCGGCCCTGCAGGAAGGCGCGCTCCTCGGCGAAGTCGATCAGGCTGAACACGTCCGCCCCGGGAAAGCAGCGCAGGATCTGCTCGAGCACCCGCTCGGCGCCGGCGTACGCCACCAGCCAGTCATGGACCACTGCGACTTTCATCTTGGCTCCCTCGATCCTGCTCGCTGGTTCATTCGCATCGATTGACCGCCTCGCGGTACACCTGGGCCACCTTCGCGGCGATGACCGGCACGTCGAAGCGCTCACGCGCGTACTGGCGGCACGCTTCGGCGTCGGGCAGGCGCAGGGTGCCGCGCAGCGCGTCGGTCACGCCAGCCGCCAGCGCGGTGGGCCCGCTGGCCGGCAGCACCAGCGCTTCGGACAGCTCGCGCACCGCCTCGGGCAGCCCGCCCACCGGCGTCACCAGCACCGGCGTGCCGGCGGCGAGCGACTCCACCGTGGTCAGGCCAAAGCCCTCCAGCGTCAGCGTGGGCACCACGCTCAGGTCTGCCGCGCGGTAGACCAGCGGCAACTGGGCATCCGGCAGCGCGCCGAGCAGCCGCACATGATCCTGGAGGCCGATCGCCGCGATGCGCTCGCGCAGCTCCGCGTCCAGCGTGCCGCGCCCGACGATCAGCAGCAGCGCATCCGGCACGCTGCGGCGCACGGTCGCCATGGCATCGACCAGGTCTTCCAGCCCCATGCGCCGCACCAGCCGCCGCAGCGTCAGCACGATCGGCCGGTCGGTGGGCAGGTTCAGCGCCTGGCGCGCGGTGCGGCGGTCCATCGGCACGCCAAAGCGCCCCGCATCGACACAGCCCGGCACGATGCGGATGCGCGCCGGGTCCACGCCATAGCGCGTTTGCAGCACCCGGCCGAAGGCCATCGACAGCACGATATGCAGCTGGCAGCGCGTGTAGACCGCTGCCTCCACGTGATGCTGGATGCGGCTGGCGAGGTCGGCCACGCCCTCGGCGGTGTTCTCGGCGGCCCAGGGGCCGTGGAAGTGCATCACCTTGGGGTAGTCGCGGATCAGGTCCAGCCCGGGCAGCGTGTAGAGCGCGAAGTGCGAGGCGATGACGTCGGGCTTCTCGCGGGCGAGCCGGTCCCGCAGCATGCGGCGCGCGCGCAGCAGCCGGGCCGGCACGCTGGCCCCCGGCTGGGCGAAGGCGGCGATGGCGCC
>NZ_CAJPVH010000107.1 GCF_905397395.1 Cupriavidus campinensis | reverse complement strand
CGCGCGGCGCGCTGGGTCCCGCCCCCGCCGGCAGTGTCTCGCTGGCCGTGGCCCAGCCGGCCCCGCGCGCCGATGCCTGCTTCGAGATCGGCGGGTTCTCGGCACAGACCGTGGCGCGGGCGCGTGAAGACCTCGCCGCCATCGCCCCCGGCGCCACGCTGCCGGTGCAGCAGTTCGAGCGGACCGAACAGGTGCGCTGGTGGGTCCACCTGCCGGCACAGCCCACGCGCGAGAACGCTGACCGCAAGCTGGCGGAGCTGAAGCGCCGCAAGGTGACCGATGTGTCCGTGGTGAGCAGCGAGGAGGGTGCCTCTGAGGCGTCCCCGGCGTCTTATACCGTGTCGCTGGGGTTGTTCCGGGAGCGCGAGCGCGCCGACCGCTTCCTCGAATCCCTGCGCGCCCAGGGCGTGCGCACGGCGCTGATTACGGACGCACCGCGGCCGGTATCGCGCCAATGGCTGCGCGTGACGTCCTCGGACGACGCGGTGCGGGCAAGGATGGATGAAGTGCGCCTGCGTTATGGCGCGGAGTCGCTCCAGGCGTGCCGCGCCGGCACGCAGGCGCGCGGCGCGAAACAGCCCGGATCGGGCGCCGAAGGTTGAACAGCGAGGCTGATCAGCCCTGCTGGCGCACCTTGGTCAGCAGCTTGGTGGTGGAGCGGTCGTGCAGGAAGGGGATGGCGTAGGCCTGGCCGCCCCAGCTACGGACGAGGCGGGTTTCCTCGAGGGTGTCGATGTCGTAGTCGCCGCCCTTCACATAGATGTCGGGGCGCACCAGGCGGATCAGCTCCACTGGCGTCTTTTCGCGGAACATCGCCACCAGATCGACCGAGGCCAGCGCCGCGAGCAGCGCCATGCGGTCCGACTCATGGTTCAGCGGGCGGTCATCGCCCTTGCCCAGCATCTTCACCGAACCGTCGCTATTCACGCCCACGATCAGCGCCGCGCCCAGCTCGCGCGCCTGCGCGAGGTAGGTGGCGTGGCCACGGTGCATGATGTCGAACACGCCGTTGGTGAAGACCAGCGGGCGCGGCAGGGCGGCCACGGCGGCGCGCAGCGCGGCCGCGTCGTCAGCGGGAACGAGCTTCGATTCGAAGGCGGGAGCGGTCATGGAACGGCGCGGGTCGCGGGGTCAGGCCGGTTGCTGGCCCGCCGCCACGAGGCTGGCGTTCAGTTCCTTGCGGTAGCGGTTCAGCTCCTGCACGGTGTCGAACGTGCGTTCGAACAGCAGCGACATGTTGTGCAGGATGCGCTCGATCACCTTCTTTTCCCACACTTCGTCGAAGCGGATCTGCTCGTCGAGCCAGTGCTCGAGCCAGTCCGGGTCCGGCAGGCGGGACTGCACGGTGTCGTTGGGGAACAACGCCTTGTTCACGTGCAGGTTGGTCGGGTGGAGCGGCTTTTCCGTGCGGCGGGCCGAAGCCATCAGCACGCCGATCTTGGCGAAGGCGGCGCGCGCGGAGTCGCCGAACTGCGCCAGGTACTTCTTCATATAGCGCAGGTAGGCGCCGCCATGGCGGGCTTCGTCCTGCGACAACGTGCGGTAGATGTGCTTGATCACCGGCTCGGTGTGCCATTCGGCGGCACGGCGATACCAGTGGTTCAGGCGGATCTCGCCGCAGAAGTGCAGCATGAGCGTCTCCAGCGGCGGGGCCGGATCGAACTCGAAGCGCACCGCGTGCAGCTCTTCTTCCGTTGGCACGAGGTCCGGGCGGAAGCGGCGCAGGTACTCCATCAGCACCAGCGAATGCTTCTGTTCCTCGAAGAACCAGATGCTCATGAACGCCGAAAAGTCGGAATCATGGCGGTTATCGCGCAGGAACATCTCCGTGGCCGGCAGGGCGGACCATTCGGTGATGGCATTCATGCGGATGGTCTTCGCCTGATCGTCCGTCAGCAGGCTGGGGTCGAAGGAATCCCAGGGGATGTCCTTGTCCATGTGCCAGCGGACCGATTCCAATGATTTGAACAGTTCGGGGTAGAGCATGGTAAGCCTTTGAAATTACGGGCGGATTCTACCAGATGGGAATTATTCTCGAATCTTTTCTCTAGTTCCTTTTTAGTGCGGTTACGAGGGATTGCAACAGACGTTGCCCTTTTTCCGGGAAGCGATGACTGAGGAATCAGCGAGGCTTGCCCCGGGAAAGTGGACGAATTGCGACCTGGGAGCCCGAAAAGCGGCGCTGGGACGGCTGCTCAGGGGGCCATAGGGGCCATAGGGGCCATAGGGGCCATAGGGGCCATAGGGGCCATAGGGGCCTTAGGGCGCCAGCGCGGGATCGGTAGCGCGCACGGCGGCGTGCCCGGTTTCGGGCACCACGCCATAGAGGAAGGCCGCGATGGCGTCAGCCTCCGCCGCGGCATCGCGCTCGCCCAGCGCCAGCAGGGCCTGGGTGAATTCGGGCTCGAACAGCAGGTAGCTCGCGAACGCGGCGCCGCGCGCCTCGGTCCCGCCGAGCGGGGCGAGCAGCGCGCGCACCGTACGCGGCAAGCGGTGCACATGCTGGGCGGCAATGGCCTCGATCGGCTCGCTCGGGGCAATTGTCATGACTTCCACCGGGCGCCAGCCGTCGGTATCGCCGGCGGCCTCGGGCATGCGCGCGAGCAGCCGGTTGATGTGCGTCAGCCGTTCGATATCGGCCTGCAGGCCATCGAGAAAGATGCTGGCCAGCGCCTGCCCGCCCACCTGCGCGAGCGACGGATAGCCGCCGGACGGCACGGTATCGAACCAGCCCGGCCGCTGGCGCGACGCCGCGCCGATGGCCAGGATGCGCGAAGCGCCAAGGTGGATGGCCGGCGAGAGCGGCGACATCTGGCGCATCGTGCCGTCGCCGAACCACTCGTGATGGCCCTCGATCTCGAGCGGCACGGACGGGAACAAAAACGGAATCGACGAGGAAGCGAGCAGGTGGTCCACGCCAATCGGCGCTTCCACGGCCAGCCGCTGGCTGCGCTGCCACGGCTGGATGCGCCGGTGCGACTGGTAGAACGTGACATGGCGGCCGGTGCTGTAGGACAGCGCGGTCACGGCGAAAGCCTGGAGCACGCCCGCGTCCAGGCTGGCCTGCACGCGGCCGGGTTCGAACAGCTCGGTCAGGAAGCTGTCGAGCGGGGCGTTATCGAACAGCGCGCGCGGGGCCTGGCGCGTGATCCAGCCGAATGCGAGCGACGAAAGCCAGCGCGCGCCCGAGACGCCCACGCCCAGCACGCCGGTGCGATAGACGTCATCGGCATGAATGCCGTGCCAGAGCGCGCCGAGGCGGTCGGTGGCGGCCTGGAAGTCCGCGGCGCCCACCGCCATGCCGGCGCTGTTGATCGCCCCGGCCGAGGTGCCGGTGACGATGCCGAACGGCAGCGGGCAATGCGCGAGGCCATGCCGCGCGGCGATACGGGCGATGCCGGCCAGCACGCCGGCCTGGTAGGCCGCCCGCGCGCCGCCGCCCATCATGACCAGCGCCGTGCGCTGGCGCTGGCTGGCGCGGATGGCCGGATCGGCGTGCGCGACGTTCACTGGCGGCTCACTCTACGCTGTCCTCGGGGGTGCCTGGCGCGGCGGGTGTCTTGGCGGCGGGCTGCCTGGGCTTTTTCGCGGCGGGTTTCCTGGTGGCGGCCTTCGCAGCCTTGGTGGCAGCTTTCTTCGCGGCGGGCTTCCTTGCCGGCGTACGCTTTGCCGCCGGCTTCGGGCTCGCCTTGCCATTCGGGGCAGGATTGTCCCGTGCGGCGGGCGCCACGCCCTCCGCGCCCGGGGCGCCCATCCCACCGAATCCGCCCAGGTTGCCGAACGGTGCCGTGGTGGCCGCCGTCGCGCTGCTGGCGATCTGGCTGAACTGTTGCTGGAGCAGATCCCACCACAGGCTCGCGTTGGGCGGCAGCGGTGCGGGGCCGGCGGATTCGGGCGATGGGGCGGGCTCGGGCTCTTCGCCCCCGGCGGCCTCGGCGGCGGTGTCGGGCGGCGCGTCGAAGTCGTCGTCGTCCTCGGCATTGGCCGCGTCGGCTTCGGCTTCGGAGACGGTCTCGGGGGCTGCGGCGGGACGGAAGGGGTGCGGCGGCGAGGTGCTCGGCGCGTTGGCCGCGCGCGCCACGTTCTCCATCGCGGTCTGCATGGCTTCCGGGGACAGCGCGTTGCCGAAGGTTTGCAGCGCCACCAGCGTGGCGCGCTGCACCTCCAGCCCCTGGATGGTGGTGCGCAGCAGGCTCGCGTTCAGTTGCAGCCAGCCTTCCACGGCTTTCAGGTCGTGGATGCGCTTGTCGACTTCTTCGAGGTCCATCGGCGGGGTCATCGCGCTCAGGCCGGGCATCATGCCGCCGCCCGGCAGGCTGCCGCCGGCGCTCCAGATACGGCGCAGGAATTCGAAGCCATTGGTGAAATCGGGGATCTGTCCGAACATGGTCGCGCACGCTCCGTGGGGTGGCCGCCAGGGCCGATCATTCCACCTTGGCTGGCCGGTTACTGGAATTCGGGCGGCCGCTTCTGGCGCAGGCTCGCCATGCCTTCATGTACGTCGGGGCCGCCAAAGCCCATGAATTCGAGCGCCAGCGAGGTATCGAACGCCGGGCCAGCCATGCGCAGCCAGTTGTTCAGCGCGTACTTGGTCCAGCGGATGGCGGTCTGGGACCCCGCCGCGAGGCGGTTGGCCACCTCGAACGCCTTGGCTACCAGCTGGTCTTCGTCCACCGCCAGCGAGACCAGGCCGATGCGCTCGGCTTCCTCGCCGCTGAGCGACTCGCACAGCATCAGATAGTACTTGGCCTTGGCCATTCCGCACAGCAACGGCCACACGATGGCCGCATGATCGCCCGCCGCCACACCCAGCCGGGTATGGCCATCGACGATCCGCGCGGTCTTGGCGGCAATCGAGATGTCGGCCAGCAGCCCCGCCACCAGCCCGGCGCCCACGGCCGGGCCGTGCATGGCCGAGACGATGGGTTTGTCGCAGTTGATGACGTTGTAGACCAGGTCGCGCGCTTCATGCCAGACCCGCGTGCGGGTGGCGAAGTCGTTGGCCATGTCCTCGACCAAGGACAGGTCGCCGCCGGCCGAGAAGCCGCGGCCTTCGCCCCGGATGACGGCCACGCGGATGTCCGGATCGGCGGAAATGTCGCGCCAGATCTCGGCCAGCTCGCGGTGCATGCCGGCGTCGGCGGTGGCCAGCTTCTGGTTGGCGGACTGCGCCGCGCCCATGATGACCTCGAGCACGGGGCCGTGGCGGCGCAGCGTTAGCGACGCGTAGCGCGCCAGGCGCGGGGAGAGGGTGGTGTCCGGGGTCTCGGGGGTCTCTGCAGTCATGGGGGCGGCTTCCGTGGCAAGGGGTGGCTCCGCCGGCATGGGATCAATTGTCCGACCGGTCGGTCGGACAATTATAGGCACATTGCGCGTCAGCGCGGCGCCACGAGCTGGTCGATGGCGCCGAAGATCGACTGGCCCTGGGCGTCGAGCATCTCGATGCGCACCGCGTCGCCATATTTCATGAACGCGGTGACCGGCTGGCCGCCTTCGATGGTCTCGATCATGCGCTGCTCGGCGATGCAGCAGTAGCCCTTGCTGCGGTCCACGTTCGAGATCGTGCCCGAGCCGACGATGCTGCCCGCGCGCACGTTCCGCGTCTTGCAGATGTGCGCGATGAGCTGGCCGAAGTCGAACACCATGTCGGTGCCGCAGTCGGGCGCGCCCACCTTCTTGCTGTTCCAGTGGACGGTCAGCGGCCGGTGCACCTTGCGGTCGTGCCAGGCTTCGCCCAGTTCGTCCGGCGTGACGGCCACCGGCGAGAACGCCGTGGCCGGCTTGCTCTGGAAGAAGCCGAAGCCCTTGCCCAGCTCGGCCGGAATCAGGTTGCGCAGCGAGACATCGTTGGCCAGCATCACCAGGCGGATGCCTTCGCCGGCCTGCTCGGGCGTGGCGCCCATGCGCACGTCGCCGGTAATCACGGCCACCTCGGCCTCGAAGTCGATGCCGAACGCCTCGCTGGCGCAGACGATGTCGTCCTGCGGGCCCAGGAAGTCGTCCGAGCCGCCCTGGTACATCAGCGGATCGGTCCAGAACTCGGGCGGCATCTCGGCGCCCCGGGCCTTGCGCACCAGTTCCACGTGGTTGACGTAGGCCGAGCCGTCGGCCCACTGGTACGCGCGCGGCAGCGGCGCCATGCAGTCCTTCGGCTGGAACGGGAACGGATGGCGCGCGCGGCCGGCGTTCAGGGCGTCGTAGAGGTCCTGGAGCTGCGGGGCGTGGAAAGACCAGTCGTCGAGCGCGCGCTGCAGCGTGCCGGCGATGTCGGTGGCGAAGTGCGCGGTCTTGAGGTCGCGGGAGACGACCACGAGCTGGCCGTCGCGCGAACCGTCCTTCAGGGTTGCGAGTTTCATGGGGGTGCGGGCAATCGTCGATGTGCGGTGGCCGGTAGTCTACCGGACCCCGGGACCCCGGGACCCCGGGACCCCGAGGATGCCGCCCGCCGTCCGCCGCCCGCCGCCCGCCGTATAGAATGGCCGGCAACGCCGCTCCCACCTTCGCCCCGCATGACCGCACCCGACGATTCCCGCCTCGATGACGCCGCCGACCGCCCGGACGACAACGCCGGTGAGGACGATGGCAAGCGCGCGGGCATCCAGTCGATCGAGGTTGGCTTCCGGCTGCTCCAGGCGCTGGCGGCCTCGCCGCGCGCGATGATGCTGCGCGACCTGGCCGCCGCCGCCGACATGCCGCCGGCCAAGGCCCACCGTTACCTGGTGAGCTTCCAGCGGCTCGGCGCGGTGGCGCAGGACGCCGTGAGCGGGCGCTATGACCTCGGGCCGTTCGCGCTGCAACTGGGTCTGGCGGGGCTGAACCGGCTCGATCCGGTGCGCAAGGCGCGGCCGCTGCTGTCGCAGCTGCGCGACGAGATCGACCAGACCGCCGGCATCGCCGTGTGGGGCAACCACGGGCCGACCATCGTCCATTGGGAGGAATCGAGCCATCCGGTCAGCGTGAGCCTGCGGCTGGGCGATGTCATGCCGATGCTGAACTCGGCCACGGGGCGGCTGTATGGCGCCTACCTGTCGCGGCGCCAGACGCTGCCGCTGATCGAACGGGAATTCGCCACGCGCGGCGCCACGCCGCTGCCGGACATGCCCGCCTCGCTGGCCGACTACGACGCCATCTGCGCCGAAGTCCGCGCCCAGGGCGCGGCGCGCACGCGCGGCGGCGTGCTGCCGGGCATCAACGCGATCTCGCTGCCGGTGTTCGACGCCAACGGGCATTTGTCGATGGCGCTGATTGTGCTCGGCGCGCAGAGCGTATTCGATGCAGAATGGGGCGGTTCGGTGGACCGCCGCGTGCGGGACATCGCCCGACAGATCTCTTCGGAACTCGGATACCTTGGCGCCAGCCACGCGGCCGGACCCGCCGGCCACCCCTCGCGCTAGCACGAAACCACGCAGGCGGCTCAGGCAGCGCTGGGTCGCGGTGATCGTGGTCGCCGTGTGCGTGGTGATTGCGCACCTGCTGGTGCTGCTCGGGCTGCTGCGCATGCCGTTGCCGGGCCTGCCCGAGATCAGCATTCCGCCGTCGATGGAGGCGATGCTGCTGCCGCCGCCCACTCCGCCCGCCCCGGCCCCGCGCCCCCGGCCGCGCCCCGTGCCCAAGGCC
>NZ_CAJPVH010000106.1 GCF_905397395.1 Cupriavidus campinensis | reverse complement strand
GGTTCCGGCCCGCGCAGGCGCAGCCGCATGCGGCGCTGGCGGTGCCCATCGGCCAACGCGCCGGCGCGGGCTTCCTGCTGGCGTTCGTTGTGCTGCTGGTGGCGCTGCCGCTGGCGCATCGGATGTTTCCGAGTCAGCCGCTGGCGCTGGTCGACGCCTTCTACCGGGCCGGTGCGCTGGTGTTCGGCGGCGGGCACGTGGTGCTGCCGCTGCTCCAGGCGGCCGTGGTGCCCACGGGCTGGGTCGATGGCGACACCTTTCTGGCCGGCTACGGCGCCGCGCAGGCCGTGCCCGGGCCGCTGTTCACGTTCGCCGCCTTCCTGGGCGGCGCGATGCGCGCGGCGCCTTCGGGCTGGGCCGGCGGCATGCTCTGCCTCGTGGCGATCTTCGCGCCATCGTTCCTGCTGGTCTTTGGCGCGCTGCCGTTCTGGGAGCGGCTGCGCCGCAACGCCGGCGCGCAGGCGGCGCTGGCCGGGGTGAACGCCGCCGTGGTCGGCCTGCTGGTGGCGGCGCTGTACGCGCCGGTCTGGACCAGCGCGATCCACGCCCCGGCGGATTTCGCGCTCGCGCTGCTGGCGCTGGTGGCCCTGGCCGCCTGGCGCCTGCCGCCGTGGGGCGTGGTGCTGGCCTGCGCGGCGGCCGGCTGGGTACTTGGCGGCTGAGGTGTCAACCGAGGCGTCAGCCCGGCAGCGCGCTGGCATCGTATAAAGCCGCGAACTCGGGGCTCGGCGGAATCGGCTGGATGATGTCCAGCATCACGCCGCTGGGGTCGACGGTGATGAAATGGCGCTGGCCGAAGGCTTCGTCGCGCAACGGCAGCAGGATCGGCAACCCCGCCGCCTGCATGCGCGCGTGCACCGCGTCCACATCCTCCACTTCGAAGTTGAGCAGCAGCCCGGCCGCCTGCTGGCCGCGCGCCGGAGCGGGAATCGTCTCATGCGTGCAGTCGAGAACGGCGAGGTTGGTGCGCGCGTCGGCGTTGGACTGCAGGTGCACGTACCAGTCGCTCTCGAACAGCGGCCGGAAATCCACGTGCTGCGTGTAGAACGCCACCGTCTCCGCCACGTTGGCGGTCATGATCACCGGGTAGTAGCTCGTTGTTTTCATCGCATGTCTCCGTTGTGGCGCGCCGGTCCGGGCGCGAATCGCATAACATACAGCCTGTATCTTTCCTGAATTTATAACATACAGGCTGTATGTATGCAAAGTAAAAAGACCCGTTCGAACCAGGAACGGACCGAAGCGACGCGCACTGCCCTGCTGTCTGCCGCACGCAAGCTGTTTGTTGAAAAGGGCTATGCCGCCACTTCCACGCCCGAGATTGCGGCAGCGGCCGACATCACGCGCGGGGCGCTCTATCACCATTTCGCGGACAAGCAGGACCTGTTCCGCGCGATCCTGGAGGACGAGGCGCGCGCCGTGGCCGGGGAAATCGAGCAGGCCGCGCCGGATGCACTGCCGGTGCGCGCGGCATTGATCGCCGGCAGCGAAGCCTATCTGGCCGCCATGACGGTGCCGGGCCGCACCCGCCTGCTGCTGATCGACGGCCCGGCGGTACTCGGCACCGAAGCCATGTTCGCGCTCGATGCCGCCCACGCGGGCCGCACGCTGCGTGAAGGTCTGGCGATGGCCGTCGGCCACGGGCTGCCCAACGGCACGCCGGTCGATGCGCTGGCCGCCCTGCTCTCGGCGGCCTTCGACCGCACCGCGCTGGCCATCGCGTCCGGTGCAGACGCCGACGCATTCCGCGCGGCGATGATCGGCATGATCGAACGCACGGTGGCGCCATCGTGAAGCGCACGTGGCGGTGGCTCGTCGGCAGCGCCATGGCCGCCACGCTGGCGGGCTGCTTTGCCACACCAGCCGCCACGCCAGCCGCCGCCCCGGTCACGCCCGTGACTACCATCGATGTGGTGGAGGGCGACTGGCACACCGAGATCTGCATCCGCACCGAGGATGCCGATGCGCGCCTGCTGCGGCTCACCGCTGGCTACGCGGGCTCGCGTTTTCTTTGTTTCGGATTTGGTGATCGTCAATTCCTGCTCAGCCGCGAGCGCGGCCCGATGACACTGATCTCGGCGCTGTTGCCCGGAGAAGGCGCCATCCTGCTGACAATCCTGCGTGATACCCCGGCGGCGGCGTTCGGCGCCGGGAACGTGGTGCGGCTCTCGCTCGACGAAGCCGGCATCTCGCAATTGCGCCAGTTTCTTGGGGATGCGGTGCAGACGGACGCGTCGGGCAAACCCATCGGGCTCGGCGATGGTCCCTATGAAGGCGGGTTGTATTTCGCGGCCACGGCCACCTACGCGGGCTTCTACACCTGCAATACATGGACCGCGCACGCGTTGCGCACGGCGGGCGTGCCGGTGCGCGGGCCGGTGTTGTTTGCCGATGGGGTCATGCGGCAGGTGCGGGAGATTGCGGCGGCGGCGGCGGCGGCGACACCGGCGGCGCCCTGAGACAGCTAGGTTGCAGGTCGCCGCATGATCGGGCCGCCGCCGTACTCCTACCGGCGTGGCGTCACACCATTAGTCCTTCAGCAGCGCGGCACGCCGTTGCACATCGGCAAGATCGCCGCTGACCGCCTTGGTCAGCCGTTGGCCATAGTCGGCATCGGCCTTGTAGAAGTGGCTCAGCATGATCTGTTTCACTTCCGCATGCTTCACCACGCCAAGGTCGGCCGCCAGGTTGCCGATCAGGTTCTCCTGCCCCGATTTGGACAACTTGCGATAGTAGTCGCCGGCCTGCGTGAAGTTATCCGTGCGGGCGATCGGCGCCTGCTGGGTCGTGCCGGCCAGCGGCGTGCGCGCAAAGCGATAGTGCGGGTTGTCGGAGTACGCTCCTGCCATCCGCGACGGCTGGTAGTTGATGTCACCCTTCGTGCCGCCGATGTCGCCGTGCCCGTCGCTGTTGTAGTTGCGTACCGGCACACGCGGCAGGTTGACCGGCAGCTTCTGCTTGTTGGCGCCAAGCCGGTACGTCTGCGCGTCGTAGTACGAGAACAGACGGCCCTGCAGCATGCGGTCTTCGGACGGCTCGATGCCCGGCACGAGGTTCGACGGCGCGAAGGCCGACATCTCCGAGGTCTCGAAGAAGTTCTCCGGCACGGTGTTCAGCGTCATGGTGCCGAGCTTGCGGAACGGCACGTCGGGCCAGACCTTGGTCGAGTCGAGCGGGTCGAATCGATATTTGCCGAGATCCTCGGGCTTCATCAGCTGCACGTAGAAGTCCCATTTCGGGAAATCACCACGCTGGATGGCCCCGAACAGGTCGCTGGTGAGGTTGTTGAAATCGGCGCCCTGGATCTTCGCGGCCTCTGCCCGGGTGAGATATTTCTCGCCCTGGCGCGGACGCCACTGGAACTTGGCGTAGTGCACCTCGCCCTTGGCGTTGATCAGCTTGTAGGCGTGCACGCTGTTGCCCTGCATCATCCGGTACGACGCCGGGATGCCGAGATCCGAATACAGCTGCGTCAGCATGTGGGTGCTCTCCGGCACGCTGCTGAAGAAGTCGAAGAAGCGGTTCGGGTCTTGCAGGTTGGTCACCGGCGACGGCTTCAGCGAGTGAACCATGTCCGGGAACTTGATCGCGTCACGGATAAAGAAGATGGGCGTGTGGTTGCCCACGAGGTCCCAGTTGCCTTCGTCCGTGTAGAACTTGGTGGCGAAGCCGCGCGGATCGCGCACGGTCTCGGGCGATCCCTTGCCGTGGATCACCGTGGAGAACCGCACCGTCACCGGCGTGCGTTTGCCGGCGCCGGCAAACACCTTGGCGGTGGTCAGATCGGAAAAGTCTCCTTCCGAGACAAATTCTCCCTGTGCTGCGGTGCCGCGTGCGTGCACCACGCGCTCGGGAATCCGCTCCCGATGGAAGCGCTGGAGCTTCTCGATCAGGTGGACGTCCTGCAGCAGCGTCGGACCGTTCGGTCCGGCGGTCTGGGAGTTCTGGTTGTCGCCGATGGGCGCGCCGTTGTCGCGCGTCATGGTTTGGGCACCGGCGGAGAGGGAAAACAGGGCAGCAAGGCCGTAAGCGACGGGTCTGAGTGCGAAACGTCTGAATCGAGCCATTTTGTGGGTCCTCGGAAATGCCTGAGTCAGGCAAGTGAGGGGGCGCCGCGCCATCTTAGGTGGCCCGCCTGCCACCGCGCCAATTGTGATGCTCAATGACCCTGATGCATTGCATCAATCGATGCGCCGCACCATTTCTTACACCCGTTTGAGATGTTGGTTGGCACGCGTGCCGGCGCTACAGTGACGCGGCTTCACTTATCGAATAAAAACGAATTCCAAGGAGACATCATGCATCGAGCTGTTTCGCAGGCAGCCCTGTTCGTCGTGGCCGGCCTCCTCCTCGCGGGATGCGGCGGGGACGACGATCCGCCCGCCCCGCCCGTCGTCGTCACCCCACCGCCCACGGTGCAGCCCGAGGATGCGCGGCCGCAGGACAGCCGCACGTTCACCATCGATACCGCCGCCATCACGCAGAAGCTCACGCCCATGGCGGGTGCGCCCGCCGCCGACCGCTGGTCCGGCGTGCTCGGCAAGGCCGGCTACATGGTCGAGGTGCCCGCCACCTGGAACGGCAAGCTCGTGATGTATGCGCATGGCTACGCCGGCACTGGCAACGCGCTCGACGTCAATCCACCGAGCATCCGCCGTCACCTGCTGGAAGCCGGCTATGCCTGGGCTGCATCGAGTTATTCAACGAATTACTATGACGTGCGGGCAGGCGTGGAAGACACGAACGCGCTCGCGCTGGCCTTCGTCGACATCGCCAAACAGAACGGCCGCACGCTGGCCGCACCGACGCGCGTGTACATCATCGGCCATTCGATGGGCGGCCATGTCAGCGCGGCGGCCGTGGAAGCCGAGACCATCGCCACGGCCAACCACAAGGTCACGTACCACGGGGCGGTGCCGATGTGCGGCGTGGTAGGCGACACCGAACTGTTCAACTACTTCGGCGGCTACCAGACCGCCGCCCAACTGCTGGCCAACGTGCCGGCCACGTCCTGGCCCGTGAGCAACTGGGCGCAGATCGTGTCGTCGGTACAGGCGGCGCTGTTCACCACCTACCCCGTCACCAACACGGGCCAGGGCGAGAAACTGCGCCAGATCGTCAAGAACCTGACCGGCGGCGAGCGGCCGATGTTCGCCATCGGCTTCAGCGGCAGCCCCGCCTCCAAGGGCCTGCAGGACGCGGTCTGGAGCACCTTCGGCCAGGACGGTACGGTCAACGGCGTGCTGACGCAGAACGTGGTGGACACTACCGGCCTGACCTTCCAGCTCGATGACGATGCCGCGCTGACGCCCGAGGAGCAGGCCATCAACACGTCGATCTTCCGCGTGAAGCCGGTGGCCGACGCCAACCGGCTGCGCCGCGACGGCCTGCGCTGGATTCCGAAGACCGCCGCGCAGATCAGCGTGCCGGTGCTGACGCTGCACACGCTGGGCGACATGTACGTGCCCTTCAGCATGGAGCAGATCTACAAGCGCCGCGCAGACGCCAACGGCACGGCGAAATGGCTGGTACAGCGCGCGATCCGGGGCATCAGCCACTGTGATTTCACCGTGGCCGAGCAGGTCCGCGCGTTTGACGACATGGTGGCCTGGGAGCAAACCGGCACCCCACCCGCCGGCGACGACGTGCTGACACCATCAGTAGTGGCCAACGCCAACTACGGCTGCAAGTTCACCGACAACACGCTGGGGGCGGACGACTCGGCATCCAACACGGCCCTGCGGCAGGGGGCGGCGGCAGCGGCGCCGTGTACGCCGTAGTCGGCTGGAAATGAAAACAGAGCCGTCGGGAGACGGCTCTGTTTGTCAACTAGCGTGGATTATCTGGCGATATTGTCGGAAGCTGGACAGCAGTAATTGGGGCACCGTGCCGCGACAGCAATCTCGACTGTGTGGAGCATTTGGTCGTCGGCTCCCCTCATGTCCGTGTGGCGGATCTGCGGAGGTTCAGCCAACGCGCTATCCGGCATACCCGAGTTCTTCAGCAGTCGCTGCACGTGTTCCACTCTCGTTTCGGCCATTTTACGGGTAACCCCATAGCCCTCCCACGCGACGATTATTATTGCGTCGAACCCCGAGGGAAAATACTTTCGCGTCTGGATCCGCCAATCCGCAAACCGCTTGACCTCCGTGGTCGAGAGCGTCGTCGAACCGGGAAGAAACTTCACTTCGTGCGTGGCTGCCGACAGACTGCAGGTGTGGGAACCAAAGCTTGTGAGCGTGAACGTTGCGATCACTGCGAGGCGCGTCAGGGTTTCCATTTGTGGTCTCCGGAGCCGTGCGGGAACATAGCCGACGGCCACCAGATTTTCTCGGCTGAACCGCTCGAAGAGCCGTCGGGAGATGGCTCTGTTTGTCGTGTTGGATTGAATCAGCGGACGACGTTGTCGGGGAGTGGTTCGAGGCTGCAACAGTAGTTGGGGCAGTGAGCAAGGGCGTCGATACGCACCACATCTGGCCCATCGGTTATTGATGCGGTATACCACGGCCGTATTTCCACCTCTTTCAGCGCATCCTGAGGCAGGCCGGAGTTCAATAACAGCCTCTGAACCTCTGAGATCCGCTTCTTCGCCATTTCACCGGTAATGCCGCGCCCTTCGAATCCCAAAAGGTAGACATCGAAGCCAGAATAGAATTTCTTGCGGGTGCCAACTCGCCATTCGGCAAATTTCTTGATCTGGTGGACTCCCACAGCTGTAGCGCCATTTTCGAAGTACACGGTGTGCTCCACTTCGAGCATATGGCAGGCGCCGGCATTGAATGTTATGGCGGCGAGAATTAATGCAACTGTAAGGCGACTCAAGGATTTCATCGTCCCCCTCCATTACCAGTTCGGAACGTCGGCGACATATGCAGCGATGTTATCGGCATTTTCAATGACGAATCTATTGCGGAGCTTCGCCAGCAGCCGGGCCGCCTTGATGCCAGAATAGCGATCTACCGTGTCCATTGCAGCGGGAAAATGGGAAACCTCATGAATAAAAACCGTGGTCATACTGCTGACATTTTCGATTATTCCTTGATAATTCCTCTTTTCCTCATGCAAATAACAAAACGTGGTGCCAATGAATATCGCAAACGTCTTATCGGACTTACAGACGCTCGCCCACGCCGGTTCATCGCCTTTCCCGGCGGCGGGCACACAGCCAACGCGCCGCACCGCTTCCTCACTAAAGCGCTCGAAATTTTTCTCGGTAAGCGATAGAGAGATTTTCCGAATTCTCGTGATTCCCTCACGCAAGCGTTTGCGAATGTCCGGCGTGGCATTCGTAAACCAGATGCGTACCTTATCCTTATCCGACTCGCTCCAGCGCGCCAGTTCCATCAAACGCGCCTCCATGTGTGCGACGGCAATATCCCGTACCCGCATGACCGCCGCATAGAATTCCGCGTTGGTCATATTGGGACAAATCATCGTCGGATCCGCCTCGTACGCGGCAAGACTCGCTGCGTCAGGCGTGGTTGTACGGCTCGCCAAATTGTTATGGGTGTACGGCATTTTCGAATCGGCGCCCGCCGCCGCGCCCTTCACATTGCCGCTGACAACCTCCGACGACATCGTGTACTGCGATGCAAACACCCGTGGCTTTTCCTTGCATTGGCAATACACGCGCGCGCCTTCCACCAGCACGGATTTCCCCATGTCGGTCCAGCGT
>NZ_CAJPVH010000105.1 GCF_905397395.1 Cupriavidus campinensis | reverse complement strand
CGCCAGCCCTTCCAGCAGGGCCGGATCGGACGCGAACGGGCCGTTGGCGGCGGCCTGGTAGTGCGTCAGCGCCTCGGCCGGCTGGCCGGCATCGAGCAACGCGGCGCCCAGGCGCATGCGGTGGTCCACGGTGGGTGCCCGGTCGAAGGCGTCGCGGGCCTCCCGCACGGCACGGTTCGGATCCACGATCTGCCGGATCGCCCGCCCCGCCGCCCGCGCCCCGCGCGTCTGGCGCAGGCTGGGCAGGTAGACCGCGAAGAAATAGACCACGCTGCCGAGCCCCGGAAACAGGAACAGCAGCAGGAGCCAGTACATATTCTGGTGCGTGCGCACCGCATGCACCGCAAAGAAGATGGCGACGATGACATGCAGGCCGATACCGCCAATACCGCCAAGGCCGAGACTGGACATAGGAATTTACCGAATTGGGGGGCCGGCCCGCCGCGCGGGCGGGCCATGGCCGCGATTGTGACAGAAGTGACTGGCGGTGAGACTTGTCCGGTACGCCTAAAGTTTTGCTGATTTGCGCCGAAGAAGGAGTGGGCTCTCTCCCGATCGGAACCACGCACATGACAACAATCAGCAGCGTTACCCCTCAGATCGTCACCGCCAGTGACGCCAACGTAACCAACACCCGCCGCTTTACCGCGCCGGCTGACGACGCGGCGCAAGCCGCCGCCGCCAGCAGCACGGAAGCCGGGGACTCGGCCGCCTCTACGTCCTCGGCCAGCGCCAGCGGCACCATCCAGGGCCCGGCCGGCGCCGGCCGCGTGGGCGGTGCTGGTGCCGCCAGCGGCAGCGCGGCCAGCAGCGAAGACAGCGATTCGGCGGTCATCAAGGCGCTGAAGCAGCAGATCGAAGCGCTGCAGAAGCAACTGGCCGCCCAGATGCAGCAGCTCCAGGCCGCGCAGAACAGCGGCGCGGACGACAGCACCAAGGCCAGCACCGTGGCCGCGCTGCAGGCCGGCGTGACGTCCACCTCGGCGTCGCTCCAGCAGGCCGTCGCCAAGCTGGCCGAAGCCATTCAGCAGGCCGCCGGCAGCAGCACCGGGAACATCGTCAACACGACGGCCTGAGCGGCGTCGCCCCTAGTCATCGAAAGAAGACGCCCCACGCCTGGCTGGGCGATTCAGTCCAGCCAGGCGCGCAAGGCCAGCCACGCGACCCGCTTTTCCGCATACGCGAGCGTATAGGCCGGACTGCTCGACGGCAGCCGCAGGATCGCATGGCGGTCGCCATGCTCCCCCAGCGCCTTCCCCCCGATCTTCGCCGCCGTGCCACCGTTGAAGGCAATCGCCCGCAGGCCAGGCAGCGTGCCGATCAGCCCGATCAGGTCATTCCCGGCATGGTCGCGGATATTGCTGTCGAGGCTGCCATCGCGCCGCGCCTCGGCCACCACGTCCCACAGCCCCACGCCATGCCCCAGCAGCGCTTGCAGGCGGCCAGGGTAGTCCAGCCCGACCAGATCGACCCCGAGCACATCGCCCATCAGGTGCCAGAAGCGGTTCTGCTTGTGCGCGTAATACTGGCTCTGGGCGAGCGAGACCTCGCCCGGCAGGCTGCCGAGCACGAGGATGCGGGTGCGGGAATCGACGACCGGCGGGAAACAGCGTTTGGTGGTCATCCTGAGAGGATCTTCGCGGGCGGGCGGCCCCTCCCCCGCAGGCGGGAGCGGGGCCGCAAACCGGCCTCAGGCCAGCAGGCGGTTCACGCGTTGCACGTAGGTGGCGGGGTCTTCGAGCATGCCGCCCTCGGCCAGCAGGGCCTGATCGAACAGCACACTCACGCGATCGGCGAAGGCTTCGTCGCCTGCCACGTCGCGCAGCTTCTTCACCAGCGCGTGCTCGGGGTTCAGTTCGAGGATCGGCTGGGCGTCGGGCGCCTTCTGGCCGGCCTGCTTGAGCAGGCGTTGCAGGTAGCCGCTCATGTCGCCGTCGTCCGACACCAGGCACGAAGCCGATTCGGTCAGGCGCAGCGTCACGCGCACGTCCTTGGCCTTACCTTCCAGCACGCCCTTGGCACGGTCGACCACGTCCTTCCAGTCGGTTTCGGCCTTTTCCTGCTCGGCCTTCTCCGTCTCGTCAGCCAGGGCGCCCAGGTCCAGGTCGCCACGCGCCACGGACACCAGCTCCTTGCCGTCGAATTCGTGCAGGTAGGACAGCATCCACTCGTCCACACGCTCGGTCAGCAGCAGCACCTCGATGCCCTTCTTGCGGAAGACTTCCAGATGCGGGCTCGACTTGGCGGCCACCCAGGTGTCGGCGGTCACGTAGTAGACCTTGTCCTGCCCTTCCTTCATGCGGCTCACGTAGTCGCCCAGCGAGACCGACTGCTCGGCCGTGTCGCCGTGGGTGGACGCGAAGCGCAGCAGCCTGGCGATGCGCTCGGCGTTGGCCTGGTCCTCGCCCATGCCTTCCTTGAGCACCTGGCCGAACTGCTCCCAGAAGGTCTTGTACTTGGCGCGATCGGCTTCGTCCTCGCTGTCCGCCAGCGATTCCAGCATCGACAGCACGCGCTTGGTGCTGCCCTCGCGGATCGCGCGCACATCGCGGCTCTCCTGCAGCAGCTCGCGCGAGACGTTCAGCGGCAGGTCGGCCGAATCCACCACGCCCTTGACCCAGCGCAAGTACGCCGGCAGGAGCTGGTCCGCATCGTCCATGATGAACACGCGCTTCACGTACAGCTTCAGGCCGGCCTTGTGATTGCGGTCCCACAGGTCGAACGGGGCGCGCGCCGGGATGAACAGCAGCTGCGTGTACTCGCTGCGGCCTTCCACACGGTTGTGGGTCCAGGTCAGCGGGGCTTCCTGGTCATGGGCGATGTGCTGGTAGAACGCCTGGTACTGCTCGTCGGTGATGTCGGACTTGGCGCGCGTCCACAGCGCGCTGGCCTGGTTCACGCTCTCCCACTCGCCGGTGGCCTTGTGGGCGCTGGCCTCGGCATCCCATTCTTCCTTGGGCATGCGGATCGGCAGGGAGATATGGTCCGAATACTTCTGGATGATGTGGCGCAGGCGGTATGACGACAGGAAGTCGTCCTCGCCCTCGCGCAGGTGCAGCGTGATGGTGGTGCCGCGCTCGGCGCGCGAGATGGCGTCCACGGTGAACTCGCCGTCGCCGGTGCTTTCCCAGCGCACAGCTTCCTCGGCGGCCACGCCGGCGCGGCGCGTCTCCACGGTGACCTTGTCTGCGACGATGAAGGCCGAGTAGAAGCCCACGCCGAACTGGCCGATCAGCGCGGCGTCCTTCTGCTGGTCGCCGGACAGCTGCTGGAAGAATTCCTTGGTGCCGGAACGCGCGATCGTGCCGAGGTTGCGGATCGCCTCGTCGCGGCTCATGCCGATGCCGTTGTCGGTGATCTTGAGCGTGCGGCTGGCGGCGTCGGCTTCGATCCGGATGGCCAGGTCGGCATCGTTCTCGAGCAGCGACGGGTTGGCAATCGCCTCGAAGCGCAGCTTGTCAGTGGCGTCCGAAGCATTCGACACCAGCTCGCGCAGGAAAATTTCCTTGTTGCTGTACAGCGAGTGGATCATCAGGTGCAGCAGCTGCTTCACTTCCGCCTGGAAGCTCATCGTTTCGTGCGGTGCGGTCATGGTTCTCCTCTTGAAAGCTTGAAAACAAAGCGGGCACATCCGGGGTTGCCCCGGCGCGCGGTGCGCGGACGGGGTCGATGGGCCTTCAAATCGGGATGGACGGACGGTTTTTCAAGCCCCCGGGGTGGCGGGGGCGGGGGCGGTATGGGCACCAGAGGCCGGCTGGCCGGACAATCGCTCCATCTGCGCGGCCAGGAAGCGCAGCATGCCGGGGTCGGCGCTGCTGGCCACGTTGAAGCGCGTCCAGGTGGATGGCATCTGGCTGGGCGAGAACAGGCTGCCCGGGGCGAACAGGTAGCCCTCCTCGTGCCCGGCCGTAGCAATGACATTGGTGTCCACGCCCGTATCGGCCCACAGGTACATGCCGGCGTGCTGGCCCGGGAACATCCGCAAACCCAGCCGTTCGAGCTGGTGGCGGGTCTCGTCGCGCGCCCGGTCCAGCCGGCCGCGCACGCGCTCCACGTGCTTGCGGTAGTGGCCCTCGGTCAGCACCTTGTAGACCACGCGCTCGTTGATCTCCGGCGTGGCCATGCCGGTCAGCAGCTTGTTGTCGGTCAGCGTCACGGCCAGCTCCGGACTGGCGGCGATGAACCCCACCCGCAGGTTGGCCGCCAGCGTCTTGGAGAAGCTGCCGAGATAGATCACCCGCCGCAGCTGGTCAAGGCTGGCCAGCCGGGTGGCGGCGTGGCCGGGCGGGCAGAGATCGCAATAGATATCGTCCTCCACCACCAGGAAGTCGTACTGCTCGGCCAGTTGCAGCAGCCGGAAGGCCCGCGCGGCGGAGAGCGAGGTACCCGTGGGGTTGTGGAGCACGGAATTGACCACGAACAGCTTGGGCCGATGGGCCTGGACCACGCGCTCGAGCGCCTCCAGGTCCGGGCCATCGGCGGTGTAAGGCACGCCGATCACGTGGGCGCCCTGCGCGGCAAAGCGCGCGAACATCACGAACCAGGCCGGATCGCCCACCAGCACGGTATCGCCGGGGTGCAGGTACTGCCGCGCGATCAGGTCGAACGCCTGCGTGATGCCGGACGTCATGACGATCTGGTCCGGCGTGACGCCGATCTCCAGCTCCTCCAGCCGCGTGCGCAACTGCTGCCGCAGCGGCAGGAAGCCCTGCGGCGTGCCGCTCGACAGGAAATGGTTGCCCGGCTGCCGCCCCAGGCTGCGCAGCGCGCCGGACATCAGCTCGCCGTCCAGCCACTCGTTCGGCAGGAAGCCCCAGCCCGGCGCCTTGTGGCTCTCCGCCGAGTGGAACATGCTGCGCAGCAGCCAGGTCACGTCGATATTGCGGATGGCGTCCGAAGGCGGCGTGGCGGCCGTGGACGGATGCGCCACGCGCTCGCGCACATAGAAGCCGGAGCCGCGCCGCGACTCCAGGTAGCCCAGCGCCACCAGTCGCTCATAGGCTTCTACCACCGTGAAGCGCGAAATCCCCTTCTCGGTGGCCAGTTGCCGGATCGACGGCATGCGCATGCCGGCCCGGAACACCCGTTCGTCGATGCGCAGCCGCGCCCATTCGGTCAGCTGCTCGACCAGCGTCATCTGGGCCGAGGGAATCGGGTCCGGCAACTGCTCGTGGCCAGCCGTCGGCATCACCAGCCGCAAGGGCCGTGTGCCGCCTGACGCACCCGATCGCCCTCCGCTATCCTTGCGGTCTGGCCCGGTGTGCCGCCTTTCGTCCGCTTCGCTGCCTTCCATGTGGTGCTCCCGCAACTGTACTGAATACGATCTGCTGAACTGTATCGGTACTGTACCGATAACCTTGTCTACCATCAACCGACAATGAAGCTCGCCATAGACCACCTCGTGATTGCGGCCCCGGATCTGGAATCCGGCGCGAACCATGTTGCCGACCTGCTCGGCGTTGCCCCGCAGGGCGGCGGCGCGCACCCGCGCATGGGCACGCACAACCGCGTGATGGGCCTGTTCGGCGGGATGTACCTCGAAGTGATCGCGATCGACCCCGCTGCCCCGGCGCCGGAACGGCCGCGCTGGTTCGGGCTGGACAGCGGCGCCATGCGCCAGCGGCTGGCCGACGGCCCGTTCCTGGCCCACTGGGCGGCCCGGGTGGAACGTCCGGTCGATCTGTCGCGCTGGCAGGCGCAATACCCGGACCGCATCGCCCCGGCCATTCCGATGACGCGCGGCGCCCTGCACTGGCGCCTGACCGTGCCCGACGACGGCAGCCTGCCGGCCTGGCCGGGCGAGGCCACGCACGCCGGCGACGGCCTGTTCCCCACGCTGATCCAGTGGGACGTGCCCAACCACCCCGCCATCAGCCTGCCGCGCCAGGATCTGGCGCTGCGCCGGCTGCGCGGCAGCCATCCACAGGCGGAACTGCTGCGGCAGGGGCTGGCGTGGATCGGCGCGGCAGACCTGATCGAGATCGAACAGAGCGATGGGCCGCCACAGCTGGTGGCCGAGATCGACACCCCAGCAGGCACCAAGACCCTGCGCTGACTATATAGATACCCCCGAAGGAGCCCCCGACGATGTCCGCCACCACCATCAAGCGTTTCGACGACGACGCCTACCTCGACCACTGCACCGCCACGGTCGTGGCCGTGAGCGAGGCCGGCATCGAGCTGGACCAGACCGTCTGCTACGCGCGCAGCGGCGGGCAGGCCGGGGACACCGGCACGCTGGTGCTGGCCGATGGCCGTGTGGTGGCGCTGATCGACACGATCTACGCCGAGGACCGCACCCGCATCCTCCACGTGCCGGCGCCGGACGCCCCGGCGGTGCAGCCCGGTGACCAGGGCGAAGTGCGCATCGACTGGGCGCGCCGCCACAAGCTGATGCGGCTGCACACCTGCCTGCACCTGCTGGGATCGCTGATCCCGGTGCCGGTGACCGGCTGCAGCATCTCGCCCGATTCCGCGCGCATCGACTTCGACCTCCCCGAGTCCACGCTGGACAAGGCCGAACTGACCGAACAGCTCAACGCGCTGATCGGCGCGAAGACCGATGTGCGGATCGACCGCATCACGCCCGAGCAGCTGGCCGCGCAGCCCGACCTGGTGCGCACCGTGGGCGCCGCGCCGCCGGCGGGCACGTCCACCATCCGCATCATCGAGATCCCCGGCGTGGACCGCCAGCCCTGCGGCGGCACCCACGTGGCCAATACGGGCGAGATCGGCGCGGTCACCGTAACCAAGATCGAGAAAAAGAGCCGCACCAACCGCCGCGTGGTGGTCAACTTCGCGGCGCTGGCCTGAGGTCGCCGTCATGGATGCCAACTGGCTGACGGGCCTGTCGATGGCCCAGTTCCTCGCATTGATCACGCTGCTGGCCGTGGGCGCGTTCACGCCCGGCCCCAACACCACCATCGCCGCCGTGACCGGCGCCAACTTCGGGCTGCGCGCCACGCTGCCGCACTGCGTCGGGGTGGCGTTCGGCTTCGCGAGCATCGTCGCCCTGTGCGCAACCGGCGTGGGCGCGCTGATCCTGGCCAGCCCGATGCTGGCGCGCGCCATCCATATCATCGGCGTGGCCTACCTGCTCTGGCTGGCGTGGAAGATTGCCCGCAGCGCCTCGCTGGCCGAGAAGACCGTGCTCAAGCCGATGAACGTCTGGCAGTCGGCCGCGTTCCAGTACGCCAATATCAAGGCGTGGATGCTGGCGCTGGCCGTGGCGGCGTCCTACATGGCCGGCGCGCCCTCGCCCGCCCAGCGCGTGGCGCTGGTCAGCACGGTGTTCGCGGTGTTCGGCTTCTTCAGCAACGGCGCCTATGGGCTGCTGGGCGCCTCGCTGCGGCACTGGCTGGCGCAGGGCAACCGCGTGCGCTGGTTCAACGGCACGATGGGGCTGGCGCTCGGCGTGACGGCGGTCTGGATCGCCCTCGCCGCGCAGCCGCACTGACATTTCCAAGCATCCCCATCATGGCAAATCCATCTTCCTCCCCCGCCCATCCGCCCGCCTCCGGCGGCATGTGGCTCGGCTTCATTGGCGTGGCGATCTTCAGCCAGACGCTGCCGTTCACGCGCATGGCCGTGGCCGAACTGGACCCCATCTTCGTGGCGCTGGCCCGCGCGGTGCTGGCGGCCGGGCTGGCGCTGGGGCTGCTCGCCCTGCTCGGCGCGCTGGC
>NZ_CAJPVH010000104.1 GCF_905397395.1 Cupriavidus campinensis | reverse complement strand
AGCCTTGGCCTTGGCCTTGGCAGGGGCGGCGATGCGCGGCGCAGCCGTCACCACGGCCGCGTGGGCATGCGCCTCGGGGGCGCGCACGCCGCCCAGGTCGAAGCGCGCCACCTCGGACACCAGCCCGCCGGCCTGCTGCATCAGGCTCTCGGCCGCCGCGCTGGCCTGCTCCACCAGTGCCGCGTTCTGCTGCGTCACCGATTCCATCTGGGTAATCGCCAGGCTGACCTGCTCGATGCCGGCGGTCTGCTCCTCGCTGGCCGCGCTGATCTCGCCCATGATGTCGGTCACGCGGCGCACGGCGCCAACGATATCGTCCATGGTCTTGCCGGCCACTTCCACCTGCTTGGCGCCGTCCTGTACCTGACGCACCGAGCTGTTGATCAGTTCGCCGATCTCCTTGGCCGCCGACGACGAGCGCTGCGCCAGGCTGCGCACCTCGGCCGCCACCACGCTGAAGCCCCGGCCCTGCTCGCCGGCACGGGCCGCTTCCACGGCCGCGTTCAGCGCGAGGATGTTGGTCTGGAAGGCGATGCCCTCGATCACGCTGATGATCTCGGCCACGCGCGCGGAGGACTTCGAGATACCGTCCATCGTGTCCACCACGCTGCGCACCACCCGGCCACCTTCCGTGGCCACATCCGAGGCGTTGACCGCCAGCTGGTTGGCCTGGCGGGCATTCTCGGCGTTCTGGCGCACGGTGGAGGTCAGCTCTTCCATCGAGGCGGCAGTCTCCTCGAGCGAGGCCGCCTGCTGCTCGGTCCGCTGGGACAGGTCGGTATTGCCGATGGAAATCTCGCGCGCCGCCGTGTCGATCGATCCGGCGGCCTGCTGGATGCCGCGCACCAGCACGCCAAGCTGGCCGAAGGCACGTTCCATCGCGCCGAGCATGCGGCCCATCTCGTCCTGGGTGCGCACGGCAATGGGATGGCCCAGGCGGCCCTGGGCTAGCGCCTCGGCAGCGTCCAGCGCCTGGCCGGCCGGGCGCGTCACGGAGCGGGTGATGGCCAGGCCAAGCAGCGCGGCGATCACGGCGGCAGCGGCCGCCAGGCCGATCAGCAGGTTGCGGGCAAAGACATATTGGGCGGAGGCCTCGCCCACGGCGTCGACGGCCATCTTCCGGCCCATCGAGGCAAACTGGTCGAGATTGTCGAAGTAGGCGGCCTGCGCCGCCGGCAGCGTCACGATCAGGCCAGCGCGCGCGCTATTGAAGTCACCAGCGCGCAGTTGCTGCATGACAAGGTCAAGCTGCCCGTTGTAGGCCTTGCGGGCCTCGGTCAGCTGCCCGAACTTCGCCATGGATTCGGCGCGGCCACTGGCGGTGACGACCTTGCCGAAGGCATCGAGGCCGGCGCCCATTTCCTCGCGCATCTTCGTGATCGCGTCCGCGTTCTGTGCAGCCAGCGCCACGTCCTCGGTCAGCGCGCCGTCGCGCACCAGCACGCCGATCATCAGCGCGCTCTCCTTCACGCGGTTCAGGTCAATCACGCGCAGCAGCCGCTGCTCCACCGCCTGGTGCATCGCCTCGTTCATGCCGCGCAGCGCGGTCACGCCCACGGCCGCCACGGCCGCCAGCAGCAACACCACCGCACAGAATGCCAGGGACAGTCGTGCCCCGATACCCATGTTTCGCAAGCCCATCTCAGCGTACCTTTCTCTCTTTTTTCGATGTTCGGATGGTCGTCTGGCGTCCACCGGAATCCGGGTGTCGCCACCAGCGCTATCGGGCAGGCCGGCGCGCTTCTTGAGCGGAAAATCGAAATAGGGGGAAAAGTGCCGGTAGTTCGTCAAATTGCCGCGTCAGCGCGTGGCGTCTAATCTGTTCCGGGCACCCCGGCCCGGCCGACCACGGCCACTGCGGCACCAGACCGCGACGAAACGACGAGGGCAAAAAAAAGAAGCCCACGCGCGGGGTGCTCGTAGGCTTTCAGGACTGCTGTGAAAGACCGGGGGTAAACCGGTCCGAACCTCGGAATATAAACCCGCTTACATGAGGTGTAAATCGAGCTTCTATCAGGGCATACCCTGATGGCGGCTGTAACGAATTGAGCACTTTCGTGATCCATGTCCTGCCATGCCGCACATTCGGGCATATCGGCAATTATCGGCAGCGTCCCGCAAAGCTTTAGCCCGAGCGGATGGCGGCGCAAGCGTTGCTTTCTGTCAGGCCCTGATAGCGAAAGGTGCTACTTCAATCACACCGACTACATCAATAAAATAAATAGAGCTTTACCTCTAGACCTCGTCTGCTAGCCGACTTTGTCAACACTTGTAAAATTTTGTTACCCTCCCGGCTGAAGTATTCCCCTTCTCTCTTCGCAGGGCCGACCGAACCGCTCGGCCGGATAGCGCCATTCCCCCGTTCGGAAGGCGCGCCCGCTATTGTGATGAAGGTGAGCCCCTGCCGCGGCTCCGAGAGCGAATGTTTCATATCACGCCAGGATCAGGGCGCCCCGCCCGTCACTTTTAGTGCGACCTCGATCCATGCGCCTGGTCCTCGGACCATTGACAGCCGCCAGAACCCTCGCGGGCTCTTCCGGAGAAGTTGTGAAGCAGGAAAAAAAGGTCCCCCGTCCCAGCCGAAAGTTGCAGCATCTGCACTTTGCGGCCCACAGCGCCAGCCGCAATACCGTCATCGTGCACCTCTCCAATGGCACGCGGCTGACCGGGATCGTGCTGGCCTCGGACAACTACATGATTCTGCTGGGCAAAACGGGCGAGGACCCCTCGCCCACGGTGGTCTACAAGCGCGCCATTACCGTGGTGACGCCGGCGCACGCGCCGGAAGCCGATGCGGCGGTGCTGGACGCCGAGGCGTCGCCCGATTTCGTGCGTCTATATATACCGCGCACCCGCAAGCGGCGCTGACGCCGCCGGGCCGGCCCGCACCGGCGGCGCCCCGTTCTTCCCCCGGGCAGGCCGGCATCCGCAATAACGCCGCGGGTTTCCGGCCACACCCGCAAACTCTCGCAAAGATCACTCTAAAGTCTCCTACCGCCCTGTCGATAACCCTTGCAACGGAGGCACTCTACGCCCTGCAACGCAGGCAGCCAACGTTACGGCACCCGCCGGAATGCCTAAAACATTGCAAATAGGAGTCGTACCATGGCGCAAGTCATCAACACCAACATTCTGTCGCTGCAAACGCAGAGCAACCTGAACACGTCGCAATCGTCGCTGAACAGCGCGATCCAGCGTCTGTCGTCGGGCCTGCGCATCAACAGCGCCAAGGACGATGCTGCTGGTCAAGCCATCGCCAACCGCTTCACCGCCAACATCAAGGGCCTGACGCAAGCTTCGCGTAACGCCAACGACGGTATCTCGATCGCGCAAACGACCGAAGGCGCGCTGAGCGAAGTCAACAACAACCTGCAACGTGTCCGTGAACTGTCGGTGCAAGCCGCCAACGGCACGAACTCGTCTTCGGACCTGAAGTCGATCCAGGACGAAATCAAGCAGCGTCTGTCGGAAATCGACCGCGTGTCGGCTCAGACCCAGTTCAACGGCGTGAAGGTCCTGGCCAAGGATCAAAACATGTCGATCCAGGTTGGTGCCAACGACAGCGAAACCATCTCGATCGCCCTGAAGCAAATCACGTCGAAGACCCTCGGCGTTGCTGGCTTCAGCGTTGCCGGCCCGCAAGGCGCCACGGCTTCGATCGGTTCCGCCGCTGCGCAGACGGCTCTGGGTTCCGCCACCCCGGTGACGGCTGCTTCGGCAACCGGCATCGCCGCCGCTGACATCCAGCGCGCTCTGGGCCTGAACACCTCGGCTGCCATCAACTCGCAATCCGTCGTGACGGATTCGAAGGGCAACTGGTTCGTGCAAGTGAGCATGACCGGCCTGACCGCCGCCGACGACGCCGCTCTGTCGTCGAAGGGCTTCGCTGGCAACGGTACCGCCACGTCGACCACGATGTACATCGCCGTCAAGCCGACCGACGCTTCGGTGTCCGGTTCGACCGCTGGCTTCACGCTGACGGGTTCGTCGCTGCAAGCTTCGGACTTCCAACAGGCCGCCACGACCAACCCGCTGGCAACGCTGGACTCCGCGCTGGCTTCGGTTGACAGCCTGCGTTCGAGCCTCGGTGCTGTGCAAAACCGTTTCGAGTCGACGATCAACAACCTGAGCACGACGGTGAACAACCTGTCGGCTTCGCGTTCGCGCATCGAAGACGCTGACTACGCAACGGAAGTGTCGAACATGACCCGCGCGCAGATCCTGCAACAAGCTGGTACCTCGGTGCTGTCGCAAGCGAACCAGACCACGCAAAACGTGCTGTCGCTGCTGCGTTAATCGCCGCGCCGCAAGAAGGCCGGGCCGCAAGGCCCGGCTTTTTTGCCGGAATGTTTTGCAGGCAGCCCACTGCCTGCAAAGCGTTTCAACCGAGCAGAACCCCTCGCCTCACCGGACGGAGCAAACCATGGCAACTCCCAATCCCGTTTCCACTCCGGCGGCCCGCATTCCCGCCGACACCGTGGCCATCGCGCCGGCTTCCGCCGCCCCGACCGCCACGGTGAAGGCCGTTCGCCCGTCGCAGGAAGCCGACCGCGCGGACACCCGGCCCGCCGCCGACGCCCCTGCCGATACCGCCGCTGCGGTGCAGGAGCTGGTGGACGTGCTGAAGACCACCTCCATTGGCCTGCGCTTCGCCATCGACGACCAGACGCATCGCGTGATCACCACGGTTTTCGACAAGGAGACAGGCGAGATCATCCGGCAGATGCCGAATGAAGACGTTGTGCGCCTGGCGCGCGCGATCGACAAGCTCCAGGGTTTGTTCGTGAGCCACGCCGTCTGACATCTGCAACCTCCCAGTTGAAGTCAAAAAACAATAGGTAGAAAAAGACATGGCAATCTCTTCCATCGGTATCGGTTCCAACCTCGAACTGCAAACGCTGCTCGACAAGCTCCAGGCAGCCGAAGAACTCCCGCTCACGCAGATCAACAACCAGGCCAAGAGCTACCAGGCCAAGCTGTCCGGCTACGGCACCATCAAGAGCGTGCTGGATGCCTACTCGGCCGCCGCCAAGACGCTCGGCACCGCCGCCACGTACAGCGCCGTCAAGGCCAGCGTGACCTCGGACAGCGTGCTGAGCGCCGCCACCGACGCCACCGCCGTGGCGGGTAGCTACCAGATCGACGTGACATCGCTGGCCACGGCGCAATCGCTGGTCTCGAAGCAGGTAACCGACAAGAAGGCCGCCATCGGCGGCGGCACGATCACCGTGGACTTCGGCGCCGACCTCGCCACGGGCGGCACGCCGACCAGCACCAAGACGGTGACGATCGGCTCCGACACCTCGCTGGAAGGCATCCGCGACTCGATCAACAAGGCCAATATCGGCGTGACCGCCAGCATCATCAACGACGGCTCTGGCACGCCCTATCACCTGGTGCTGACGTCCGACAAGACCGGCACGCAGTCCGGCATGCGCGTGAGCGCCAGCGACAGCGCCGTGAGCGACGTCGTCGCCTACGACCCCGCCCTGGCCACGCAGCCGAACGGCATGTCCGAGAAGGTGGCCGCTGCCAACGCCGCGCTGAAGATCAATGGCATCGATGTCACGAGCCAGAGCAACACCGTGGTGGACGCCGCCCAGGGCGTGACCCTGACGCTGAAGTCCAAGGGCACCACCAACATGAGCGTGACGCGCGACGACGCGTCCATCAAGGCTGCCGTGCAGGGCTTTGTCACCGCATACAACAACATCCTGACGGCCGTCGGCTCGCTGACCACGTTCGATACCGAGGCCGGCACCGCCGGCGCGCTGAACGGCGACGGCACGCTGCGCAACATCACCACGCGCCTGCGCTCGATGCTGAACACCCCGATGTCCGATGGCAACGGCGGCTCGCTCACGCTGTCCGACCTCGGCATCGAGTTCAACGTGACGCCCGAGAACGCCGGCAAGCTGGAAATCGACGACGACAAGCTGAACAAGGCACTGGCCGGCGGCGTCCAGGGCCTGTCGAACTTCTTCTCGGGCGTGAACGGCGCCGCCGGCATGGGCAAGACCGTCACCGACTATGTCGACTCGCTGAACGGCACGTCTGGCGCGCTGACGGCTGTCACCGACGGCATCACCGCCACGCTGAAGGACCTGGAAGACAAGTACACGGCCACGCAAGACCGTGTCACGTCGACCATGGACCGCTACCGCGCCCAGTTCACGCAGCTGGACCTGCTGGTTTCGCAACTGAACCAGACCAGCAGCTACCTGACGCAGCAGTTCGCCGCCATGAACGGCACCAGCAGCAAGTAATTTAACGGAGGCAACATGTTCGCGCGCCAAGCCATCAACGCCTATGCCCAGGTCGGCGTACAGACCGGGGTCATGAGCGCCAGCCCGCACAAGCTGATTGCGATGCTGTACGACGGCGCCCGCTCGGCCATCGCCCGTGCCAGGTTCCACCTGGAAAATGGCGAGCTGGAGGCGCGCGGCAATGCCATCTCCAAGGCGATCAACATCATCGACAACGGGCTGCGCGCGGTGCTGGACCACGAGGCCGGCGGGGAAATCTCCGCCAACCTCGAATCGCTGTATGAATACATGACCCGTCGCCTGATGCTGGCCAACCTGCGCGGCGACGCTACCCTGCTGTCGGAAGTGGATGCCCTGCTCGAGAATCTTGCCTCGGCCTGGACCGCCATCGACCCGGCAGCGCCCACTGACGCCGAGCCCGCTGCACCGACCGCCATCACGCAGCCCGCCCTGCAGGAATCCTGAGATGTTCGATATGTCCCCCATCGTCAGAAGCTACGAAGAGCTGCTGGTGCTCTCGGAGCAGATGCTCGAAGCCGCGCGCGCGTCCAACTGGGATGCGCTCAACGATCTCCAGCAGGTCTACATGGCCGAAGTGGATCGCCTGCGCCTGCTCGATCACAGCAAGCCGTTCACCGAGAACGAACGCCTGCGCCGCTTCCAGTTGCTGGAGCGCATCCTGGCGTACGATGCCCGGATCCGCGACCTGACCATGCCGCGCCTGGCCCAGTTGGGCGAACTGCTGAACAGCTCGCGCCGCAAGCTCGAGTTGTCCGCCGCCTACGGCGCCACCGCCTGATTCCACCGCCCTTCCGTGCTTGCGGAAGGGATCGACCGACGCGTATCACGTCCATCGCCAACCGCTGACACGCGCCCATGACTGGCATCCAAATCCCGGCGGCCCTGGTGCCCCACGCCGCACCGGACACGCAACTCTCGCGCCCGGCGCTGGCCATCGACAAACTCGCGGCCCTGATGCCGGTGCAGGAGGTCTCCCAGGGCGACGTGCAGTCGTCCACGGGCGAGACCGTCCAGGCCCGCCAGCCCAACGTGGTCGGCCCCGGTGGCATGGATGCGCGCGGCAACGCGCTGACCAGTTCCACGCGCGAGACCCTGAGCTTTGCCGCGCGCGCCATCCTCGATCTGTTCGAATCGGGCGACGCGCAGCCGTTGCAGACGCGGGCCCCGCTGCTGTCCACCGCGCCCGGCGCGGGCAACGCATCAGCGGCCACGCTGTCCGCAGCGCTCGCCACGCTGGTCGACCAGAGCGGCTTGTTCTACGAATCGCATGTGGCGCAATGGGTGGTGGGCCAGCGCCCGCTGTCCGCCCTGCTCCAGGAACCGCAGGCCGGCCTGCGCCCGCCCCCCGCGCCCAACTCGCCCGCCCAGCCGGCCTCGCCAGCGGCAACGCCGCCGCAGCAAC
>NZ_CAJPVH010000103.1 GCF_905397395.1 Cupriavidus campinensis | reverse complement strand
ACAATCATGACCGCATCAAGCTCAAACTAAAAGGGCTGAGTCCCGTGCAATACAGGACTCAGCCCTTTCCGGCCTAGCCATCAACCGTCCAACTTCTGGGGGTCAGTTCACGATGGCGGGCGTCTTTTTTAACATCGGGCGTACCCGTTTCTGCGTGAGCCGATTACTCCGGCTGGATGTTCGCCGACTTGATGATCCGGCCCCATTTGGCCGATTCCTGGCCCTGGAACTTGGCCAGTTCGGCCGGCGTGCTCGTGAATACCTCGGTGCCGGTTGACTGATAGAACGTGGACGCAGTGTCGCTCTTCGCCGCCTTCACCAGCAGCTGGTTGAGCTTGGTCACCACCGCCGGCGGCGTGCCGGCCGGTGCGTAGGCCGCGAACCAGTAGCTCATCTCGTAGCCCTTCACCCCCGCCTCGTCGATGGTCGGCACGTCCGGCGCCAGCGGCGAGCGCGCCTTGCCCGACACGCCCAGCGCGCGCAGCTTGCCCGACTTCACCTGCGGCAGGCCGGTGGCGGTGTCCGTGATCATCATCTGAATCTGGTTGCCGAGCAGGTCCGTAATCGCCAGCGGATTGCTCTTGTACGGCACGTGCAGCAGCTGCACGTTCGCCATCTGCTGGAACAGCTCCCCCGCGATGCGCGACGACGAACTGCCGCTGCCGAAACTCAGCTTGCCCGGCTCCTTCTTGGCCAGCGCGATGAACTCGCCCACGGTCTTGGCCGGCACCTGCGGGTTCACCACCATGATCTGGCCGCCCCGGCCCAGCGCCGTCACGGGCACGTAGTCCTTCACGGGGTCGTAGGGCAGCTTCTTGAACAGGTGCTCGTTGGCGGCGTGGGTGGTGTTGGTGGTGATCAGCACCGTGTAGCCGTCCGGGCTGGCCTTGGCCACGTCACTGGCGGCGATGAAGCCGTTGGCGCCGGGCTTGTTGTCCACCACCACGGTGACCTTGCTGTCCACGGTAATGGCCTGGCCTACGGCGCGGGCGAGCTGGTCCGTGGCGCTGCCGGCCGCGAACGGCACGACGAAGCGGATCGGCTTGTCGGGGTAGTCGGCCCAGGCGCTGCCGGCCGGCAGGGCCAGGCAGGCAAGCGCGACCAGGGTAAGCGGGGTGAGCGGGCTGCGGAATCCGTACATCGTTGTCTCCTCGATTTGTTGTAAGAGGTCGCTGGATCAGGAAGGAAGCGAAAAATCGATCAGGAAGTGCCAACGCAAAGGCGCGGCGGCACGGGAATCGGCAGGCCCAGCAGCAGGAACGCGAGCGCCTTGCCGTGCGTGTCGAGATTCAGGGCGTCGTTGACGCCGCCGTCGAGCACGCCATCGATGACGAAATTCATCGCCTGGATGGACGGCACGACGTAGCGCATCACCGCCGTGGGCTGGCGGTGGGCGAACAGGGCCCGCACGGCGTCTTCGGTCACATGGGTCACGAGGTGATCGAAGTCACGCGCGTCGTAGGCGATGACGCTGATGTTGGAGCGGTCGCCCTTGTCGCCGGTGCGGCCGTGGGCAAACTGGTAGAGCGGGGCGGTAGCGGTGGCAGTCATGGCGGTCTCCGGTCAGGCAACGAGGACGTGGGTGGGCGACACCGCATCGCGCGGCACCAGGCACGACATCGCATTGAGCCGCGCCCGCAGCGCGGTGCGCACGCCGCCGCCGCCGGCCGGGCCGCAGGTGTAGAGCGCGTTGACCTCGCGCAGCAGCGTCTGGGCCACCGCCTTGTCCTCGTGGGCAAGCGCGGCGCGCAGGCGCACGTCCTGCGCGGCGGCCTCGCCCGGCTGGGGCGCCGCCAGCATGGCGCCGCCATCGTCGGCAAACACGCTCAGCACGCCAATCAGGTCGAAGCGAATCGGCACATCGTGGCCGAGGCCCTGCATCCGCTTGCGCAGGATGTCGGCCGCCAGCCGGGCGCGCGCCGCCGCGTTGGGCCCCGCGTAGGAAATCTCGCCTTCGGCGAACCATCCGCCCTGATAGAACAGGTTGGCCTTGAGCTGCTCGGGCCGGGGGTGGCCGTGGATGTTGCGCACCGCCACGCGGTCCGGGCCGATCTGGGACACGGTCACGGCGCCGATGTCGGCCACCACGTCCGGCGTCAGGTAGGCGCTCGGATCGTGGACTTCGTACAGCAGTTGCTCCTTCACCGTGCGGAGGTCCACGCAGCCGCCAGTGTTGGCCGCCTTGAAGATCTCGATGCCGCCGTCGGCGTCGAGCTGGGCGATGGGAAAGCCTACCGCGTGCACGTCCGGCACGTCCTTCATGCCCGGATCGGCAAAGTAGCCGCCGCTGACCTGGGCGCCGCATTCGAGCAGGTGGCCGGCCATGGTGGCGGCGGCCAGGCGGTCCCAGTCGTCCCAGGCCCAGCCGAAGTGCGCCATGGCCGGCCCCACGGCCAGGGCGGGGTCGGCCACGCGGCCGCAGACCACGACCTGCGCGCCGTCGCGCAGGGCATCGGCAATGCCGCGCGCGCCGATATAGGCGTTGGCGCAGACAAAGCGCGCTTCCGGGAAGGACGGGCCCACGATGCCGCGCAGCACGGCGCGGCCGGCGTCGTGCGAGAGGTCGTCCCCCTCCACCACGGCCACGCGGGGCGCTTCGAGCCCAAGCTGCGCCGCCAGCGTGCCGATGCGCCGCGCCGCCGCGCGCGGGTTGGCCGCGCCAAAGTTGCCGACGATGGGGATGCCGTTGGCCAGGCACAGGCCGAGTACGGGCGTCAGGAGCTGGTCGAGCAGCGGCTCGTAGCCGTGCTCGGGATCGCTGCGCCGCGCCAGTTGCGCCAGCGCCAGCGTGCGTTCGGCCAGCGTCTCGAAAATCAGCGCCGCCGGGCCACCGGCGGCAATCAGCGTGCGCACCACGGGCAGGGCGGCATCGGTGCGGTCGCCGGAGAAGCCGGCGCCGGAGCCGATCAGCAGGGGAGCAGTCATGGGCGATCGCGGAAAGAGGGGAGAAGGCGATCCGATTCTAGGCCCCGCCAGTCCCACCATCAAACAGATCATTTGGATTAATCTATCGGTTCTGTGGATAAATCCAGCCCGCCATGATCCCGAACCTGTCGGTCAAGCACCTGCGCGCCTTCGTGGCGCTGGCCACGCACCGCAATTTCACGCGCGCGGCGCAGGCGTGCCACCTCTCCCAGTCCGCCTTCAGCACGCTGGTGCAGACGCTGGAGGAGCAGGCCGGCAGCCGGCTGTTCGAGCGCACCACGCGCCATGTGGAGTTGAGCGCGGACGGCCGCCGCTTCGAGGAAGTGGCGCGCCGGCTGCTGGCCGATTTCGAGACGGCGTTCGAGGACCTGCGCGACCACGCCGAGCGCCGCAAGGGCCGCGTGGCCATCGCCGCGCTGCCCTCGCTGGCGGGCGGCGACCTCCCGCCGCTGCTCGCCGACTTCCATCGCCGCTACCCGGGCATCTCGCTGGAACTGCACGACCAGCTGGCCGATGGCTGCATCGACCTCGTGCGGCGCGGCCAGGCGGATTTCGCGCTGGCCCCGGCGCCGGCCCAGGATGCCGACCTGCGCATCGAGCCGCTGGTGCACGACAACTTCCATCTGGTCTGCCCCGCCGACCATCCGCTCGCGGCCAAGCGGCGCATCGCGCCGCAGGCGCTGGCCGGGCTGCCGTTCATCCAGCTGTCACGCACGAGCAGCGTGCGCCAGCATCTGGATGCGGCGCTGCACCCGCTGCGCGTCAATGGCGTGATGGAGGTGGAGCACCTGGCCACCGTGGCGGCGCTGGTGGAGGCGGGGCTGGGGGTGTCGGTGGTACCGGCGCTGGCGCTGTTCCAGTTCCGGAGGGAGGGACTGGCGGTGCGGCCGTTACAGATGCCGTCGCTGGTGCGCGACATCTGCCTGGTGCGGCTCAAGGAGCGGGGCGATTCAGCCGCCGCGGCGGCGATGATCGACTGCCTGCGTCAGAAGTGGCCGAGGTAGCCGCCATCGACGGCCAGCACCTGCCCGCTGACGTACGACGCGGCCGGTGAGGCGAGGAAGACCGCCGCGCCGGCCACTTCGTCCGGCTGGCCCCAGCGGCCCAGCGAGGTCCGGTTGCGCAGCCATTCGGCGACCGTGCCGTCGGCCACCATCGACTGGTTCGGCTCGGTGGCGAAATAGCCGGGCGCGATGGCGTTGACGGTGATGCCGTGGCGGCCCAGATCCGCCGCCATGGCGCGCGTGAGGGCGTCCAGCCCGCCCTTGGTGGCCGGGTAGAGCACGTCGTTGGCGCGCGCCACCTGTCCGGCGATCGACGAGACATTGACGATGCGCCCGTACTGCCCGCGCTGCATCAGTTGCGCGGCGTGGCGGCACAGCGTGTAGGGGGCGACGAGGTTGGTCTCGAGCATGGCGCGCAGGTCGCCGGCGTCGAGGTCGGCCATCGAGGCGCGGTTGCGGGTGCCGGCGTTGTTGACCAGGATGTCGAGCCGGCCCGGCCGGGTAGCGAAGGCCGCGAAGGCGGCGGCGACGGCTGCTTCGTCGGTGATGTCGAGCGGCAGGGCCTCGGCGCTGCCGCCGCTGGCCTGCAACTGCGCCACGGTGTCCGCCACGCGGTCGGCGCTGCGGGCGCAGACCAGCACGTGGGCGCCGGCGGCGGCGAGGCCGGCGGCAATCGCGCGGCCAAGGCCCTGCGCGCCGCCGGTGACCAGCGCGACGCGGCCATCGAGCGAAAATGGGGACGGAGAGACTGCGGAGGAAATCGGCATGCGGCGACTATACCGCAGCGCAGCAGCCCGAAAAACACCCCGGCCTGGCGCCGGGGTTCCCTGATACGTCAGCGAATCAGCTTGCCCGTGGACGAGACGATCGACATCTCCACGAACGACGAGCCGGTGTGGCGCGTGGGGCTGTAGCTGATCAGGATGCCGCCGAGGTCGTAGTCACGCAGCCCTTCCAGCGCGGTCACCAGCTTCTCGCGCGTGGGCTCCGTCCCGGCGCGGCGCAGCCCTTCCACGAGCACCTTGGCCGACATGAAGCCTTCCATGCCCGCGTTGCTCGGCTCCACGTTCTGGGCCTTGGCCATGCTGCGGTACTCGCTGGCGATGCTCATCTGGCTGGAGTTCATGCCCGGCACCACCTGCGTGATGATCAGCCCGCGCCCGTCATCGCCCAGTTCCTTGATGAAGGAGTCGGCGGCATTGTTGGAGAGCGTGACGAACTGCGACTCGCTGCCGGCGCGCTTCAGCTCCTTGATGATGCGCGCGGCTTCCGAGCCCGAGCCGATCACCATCACGGCCTGCGGATTGGCCTTGTGGACGTTGGCCACGCCCTGGCCGATATCGCCCATCGGCCGGTTGAACGAGGCCGACGCCGCCGGCTGCACGCCGCGCGCCTGGAGCGCGGTGGTGAAGCCTTCGAACACATCCTGCCCGAAGCCGTCGTTGGCGTAGAAGATGGCGATCCGGCTCATGCCGGACGTGGCAAGGTGGTTGATGGCGCGGGCCACCTCGTCCTGGTACTTGGCGCGCACGTTGAACACGTAGCGGTTGACGGGGCGGTGCAGCGTGATGGCGCCGGTCAGCGGGGCCACCAGGGGCACCTTTTCCGCGCCGATGATCGGCAGGATGCTTTCGTTCTGCGGCGTGCCGCGCACCATGAACAGCGCGAAGACCTTGTCCTCGGCAATCAGCTTGCGTACGTTGTCAGGGGTGCGCTTGGCGTCGAAGCCATCGTCGTAGGTCACCAGCTCGATGCGGCGCCCGGCCACGCCGCCGTTGGCGTTGATGGTCTTCAGGTAGACCTGCGCCCCGGCGATCTGCTCCTTGACCGAGCCGGCCACCGGGCCGGTCACGCCGGCCGACTGGCCGATGCGGATGGTGCCCTTGCTGATCCCCGGTTCCGCGTGCGCGGTGTGCACCGCCACGGGCGCGACCAACCCCAGCGTGGCGGCAAGCATGCCGCACGCAAAGCTCCTTGCGTTCATTGTGACCCCTCCAAAAGCTGCTGGCTGACTAGTAATTTTTTGCCGCTGCGGCACGCGGCGCATCCCGTGAGGACGGCCGCGCGATGCCCGCAACTTACCTCAACGGGGGTAAATGTTCAAACATTCAGGCGGGGAGGGTCGGGAGGGGTGTTGCTGCGGCAGCACACCGTTTGCCGGGAATGCTCCGGGTGCCGGCGCGGGTGTGGCCGCAGCATGGCGCACGACAAGCCGTGCGCCGTGGCGCGCCACGGCGGCGCGCAGGCTAAGCATTGCAATGCAGCGAAGGGGCCCTGGTGCGCTCAGGGGAACGCCGGCACTGCGGGGTCCATCCCGGCGAAGCGGGCTTCCGGATGGGCGCGCTGGAGCAGCATCTCGATTTCCTCGATGCGGCCACGCGGCACGTCCACCATCAGCAGGAGCTTGCCCGCCTCGATGTCCTTCTCGAAGGCACGCAGCCGGCTGTTGGGGGCCGAGCTGCCGATCATGCTCGAGGCCCAGGCCCCGAACACGGCGCCCAGCACGGCCAGCACGCCGACCAGGCCCCACTGCGGCGTGTCGCTGACGATGGGGAACATCGCCACCACCACGCCGGCCACGATCCCCACGCCACCGCCCACCATCAGCCCCATCTCGGCGGCGTGGACGATGTCGGAGGTCTGGAACAGGTTCGCCTCGTGCAATCCGGTCATGTCGGAACCATCGCGCGCCACGAAATGGATGTGGCGGTTCTCGATGCGGGCCAGCAGCAAGTCGTCCATGGTGCGGCGGGCGCTTGGCAGGTCGGGCAACAACCAGAAGATGCGTTTGCGCATGGCTTGTCTCCTCTTCAGGCTCAGGCCGCCCCGGCTTGGGTATCCGTCGGCGGGACGGGATAGGTCCGTTCTACTCCGTTCGCGGATCGAGTGCAAGGCGCGCTGCGGCACGCTCCGTGGTGACGCGCGCTTGAAACATCGCGCATGCGCGCCGCGCGTCACTCACGGTATTTGCCTGCGTCAGAATGTGATCGGCAGGCGCAGCGTGACAGTCAGGTCGGGGGTGTCGCGGGTCAGGCCGGCGCCCACCGACAGGTTCAGCGTGTAGCGTTGGTTGAAGCGGTACGAGTAGCCCACCAGCAGCGTGCCCTGCGTGATGCGCACCGAGCCCGGAATGGTCTGCCCGTTCTGCTTGGTCGGCCAGATGATGCTCTGGTCATAGCCGATACTGAACGACGCATGCTCGTTCAGCGAGAGGCCCATGCCGAAGTTGAACTGGAAGATATCGCCCGGGGCGATCTTGCCGAGCGACTCGGTCTCGCCGTTCAGCACGGTGCGGCTGACGTTGTCCCGCGCGAAGTTGTGCAGGTAGCTGAAGGTGCCGAAGAACACCGCCGGATCGGTCGGCAGCAGCCAGGTCACGCCCGGCTGGATCGCCTGGAAGCCGGTGCCCGTCGGCATGCCCAGCGGCAGGCCGGTGCCGGTGGTATTGCTGACGCAGCGCGTCACGCAATCGGTCACCACTTCGAACGGATCCCGCCCGGTGTTCGACTTGTAGCGCAGCCAGCCGATGAAGTACGGCATCTTCTCGTTGCCGTAGTTGAGCTGGTAGCGCAGCGTCGCCTCCACGTCGCCCAGGCCGCTGCCGCTGGAGTTGAACACGTTGTCGAACGCGCTGCCGGTGAAGACTTCCCGGCTCACGGTCTGCGACTTCGAGCTGACGTAAGGGATCTTGGCTTCGATCTCGAGCCGCTTGGTCAGGCCGTAGCGGAACGCCACGGCGCTGAGGTAGGTGGTGGTCTTCACCTCGCGCACATCGATCAGGCCGATCAGCACGGCCGGGATCACCGTGTAGCCGACCAGCGCCACGCGGTTGTTCGACGAATAGCCGTACTGGAAGCTCGGCTCCACCACCAGGCTGCCTTGGGCCGTCAGCACGCCAGGCTGGTCGAAGATCGGGGCGATCTCGGGCGGACGGCCGTCCGACACCGGCGCGCGGCCCACCGGCTCCTCGGCGCCGGCGAGGGACTCGCCCTGCTGGGCGCCCTGCGCCACGTTGTTTGGCGGGACCTGGTTCTGCGGGTCGCCCGGCCCCGCAGGCGGCTGCTGGGCCTGCTGCTGCATGCCCTGCTGCACCGTGTTGTTGATCTGGGTGGCGCTGCTGCCGGCGGCGGCCGCGGCCGAATTGGTGGACACATCGGCGCCGGTACGCTGGCCGCCGCGCTTGCGCGCGAGGGCGTCCGGGCTGATGGTGTTGCGCAGCTCGCGGATGGTGGCTTCCTGCTCCGCCAGCGCGCGCTTCATCGCTTCGAGCTGCCGGGACTGTTCGGTCAGTTCCTTCTGCAGCGTCTCCAGCCGGGCGGCGGCCGGTGGCCCCGCATCCGGCGGTGTCTGGGCGTGGCTCATGCCGCCCAGCAACAGCATCGTCGAGCAGCCGGCAAAACGGATGCCCTGCAGCGAACGCTTCTTCATGACGTCTTCCTCCCCCGGGGACGGCGGGCTGTCTCGCAGGAGCCCGCAACCTGTACCGCTTGTCCGCGTATTCGCGACTTACCTCATGCTGGCTGTCCTTTGGATGACACTGTTCAGCGCAGTATTTGCCATCTGCGTGCGGAACGCCGCCAGCGTGTTCACGCTGGCGTTGATTGTCATCAGGCTCTGAATGCTCTGGTTGTTAAGCGTATTCTGGATCACGGTGCCCGGCATGTTCGCCATCGCACCAACGTTGGCCATATTGCCCGCACCGTTCTGCACGATGTTCGTCATGCCGTTGGTGACCACCGTGCCGGTGGCCGTGGCCACGGCCTGCGAAGCCATGCCCGCCGCGCCCTGTGCCGTGGCATTGGCGCCCTGCGCGGCTGCGTTGGCCGCCGCCTGGGCCGTGCCTGCCGCCCCCTGGGCGCTGGCCGCCG
>NZ_CAJPVH010000102.1 GCF_905397395.1 Cupriavidus campinensis | reverse complement strand
CGCCTTGTCCGCCGGGGCGCGCGCGGCCTCGGGCGGCACGCCGGCGCGCGCCTGCAACACGCCCGGCGGATCGGCAAACATGCCTTCGCTCGGCATGGTCTCGTCCTTGGGGTTGCGCAGTGCCAGCGTCAGGCGTCCGGCCTGCTGCGCCATGACCAGCTTGTTGACCTGCTCCAGCGGCACCGACAGCACCGCCGTCTTTGCGCCCTCGCGGCGCGACATCATCTGCTCGGCGCCCTCGGCGCGCCTCGCGTCGTTGACCGCGCCGGCGCCGTAGGCCAGCACGCGCAGCCGCGAGAGCAGCATGCGCGCCTGGCTGTCGGCAATTTCCTGGCTGTCGCGGCGCAGGACCACGAACACATCCACATAGTCGCCCGGCTGCACCTGATGGCCGACGCCAATCACCTCGTCCACCGCCACCGCCATGGCGCGCTGGCCCTCGGGCACCTGACGCGCCAGCCCGGCCAGCAGTTGGCCTTCGAGCACGGGCACGTTGGCGCCGAGCGCCACCACGGGCACCTGGCCGGTCACGCGCGCGACGTCCTGATAGGCGCCGGTCGGGTCGATCGGCAGTTGCATGACCTTGAGCGCATCGGCGGGCAGCGGCTTGCCGGCTTCCACTGCGCGCGTGGTGACCACCACGGCATGCATCGGCGCGGCGCCCTGCACCGGCTGCGGCACTGCGGCCTGGCGCGCCACCCGCCAGGCCAGCAGCGCCAGCAGCGCGGCCAGCACCAGCAGCGCGACCGCCGCGATCCGTATCTGCCTGCTGTTCATGTGGGGGCTCCGGGTGTCATCGACATGGCTGGGTTCTCGGCATTCGTCTCGGAAAAAATCGGTTTCAGATATCGGGGGAGATCTGCACCACGGCCGAACCGGTCAACGTGGCGGGCACCGGCACCAGCGGCACGCTGGGCAGGAGCGACGTAGTGGGCAGGTTCAGCGTGACGCGCACGCAGGTGGTACCGGCCGGGGCGGAGCAGGCGATGGCCTGCGCGACATCGGCGGCGGGCACCAGCGTGGCGAGGGAATCGGGCAGCGTGGCGCGCGCGGCCTGCGCGGCGGCGGACACCCGCAGGTCGATGGTGGTGGCGAGCGTGCCCCCGTTGGACGTCAGCGGATAACGCAGCGCAGCCCGCGCGCCTTCCTCGGCGGCGAGCGTGAGCACCTGCTGCAGCGCCAGCACCATGCCGTAGTACACGATGCCCAGCACCAGCGTCAGCAGGAGCGGGAACACTATCGCGAACTCGAGCGCCGCCACCCCCAAGTGGCCGCGTCGGGTCGCCTTCGCCCGTAATGACATGCTTCACCCGGTCTCTTCGTTAGCGCCAAACCGGAGGCGCGGCCTCCCCCGTTGCCGGGGGAGGTTCGCCGACAGCCATTTCGCGACTTGGTACCACTCTCACTGTTGCTTGCCCGGCCGTCCGTGTGCTGCCCGCGGCCGGTGCATTGCCATGACGATCCACGCCGATGCGATACGGCGTGGCCAACAGGGGTCGAGGATTGCCGGCGGCTGCTAGCTGCCGCTCTTCACGCCGAACAGCGTGGTGACCTTGGTGGAGAGTTGGGTGAAGCCCTGGCTGAGGCCGTCGCCGAGAGCAGTGGCCCCGGTGACGATGCCAAGGGCGATCAGGCCCACGATGAGGCCATATTCAATGGCGGTGGCGCCGCGTTGGTAGCGGCTGAAACGCGCCTGCGAGTTCTTTTTCATGATGCACTCCCGAAACGACAAAAAAAATTCCGATCCCGTATGGGTGTTGCACGTGAACGCCAGTCCCACTGCCCCGTTACCGGTTGTGATCGCCGGCTTCGTTGAGCCGCGATTCTGTTGTATTTGGTGCTGGTGCAACATTTATAAGACATGCTATGTCTCCATCCATACCCCCCAGAGGAACTAAGGGAAAGCCCATGCGGCTCAGCTTAAGGTAGGACAGACGTTTGAAACAACGCGACCCCGGGCAAAGGACGATCCGAATTGTTCGAGCGGCCGCAATAAAAATGGGAGTGCCGTGCGGCGTCCTGCACGTTCTGATACAGGTCGCGGCACGGCACGAAATAAAAGGATGCGCCGCGCGGGGTAAGGACGACAGCGCACCATAAAGTAGCCGGGCGATGGCTAGGGAAAGTCCCGAGCCGTCTTCTGGCTCGGGGGGTTCAGTGTTGCGTCAGGCCACCAAGCAGGCCGGTGACGCCATTGAGCGGTGAGCCGGCATTGCCGCTGGTGGCGGTGCCACTGGTGGCATTCGTCGCATTGGTGGCATTGGTGGCATTGGTGGCATTGGTGAGTGCGCCGGTCACCGTGCCGACCAGGCCGGTCACCGGGGCCAGCGCGCCAACACCAGCGCTGCCGCCCGCCGCACCCGCCAGCGGCAGGCTGTTGATCAGGCCGCCCAGCGGATTGCCGCCTGCACCCGCCGCACCGCCCGCCGTGCCGTTCCGGTTGTTCAGCAGCACGCCGGCGGCCGCCACGGTCTTGCCGGTCTCCGTCACCACGCCGCCAAGCGGCGAGACGATCGGCTTGTCGGCGTTGCTCAGCATGCTGCCGCCGGTGGCCACGGTGTTGCCCAGCTTGGTCAGCAGGTTATCGACCGGAACGCCCAGGCCGCTGGCCCCGCCCACGGTCTGCGTGGTGTCGGTCAGCTTGGTCGTCAGCGGCACGATGGCCTTGCTCGCGCTGCCGGTCAGCTGCGCCACGGGGCCGGTGGACAGGCTATCGCCAAGCTTGCCGCCCACCTGCATGACCGTGCCGCCCACGGTCTGCACCACGCCGCCCACCGGCTGCGTGACGGGCGCCAGCGGCGAGAGCTGTGCGGTGCCGAGCGACTGGACCAGATCGCCCGCGCTGACCACGGTCTTGCCGGCCTGCGTGACCACGTTGCCGGTGTTGCCGACGGTGACGCCGAGCGGGTTGTCCACACTGCCGATCTTGCCCAGCCCTTCACGCACGCCCACGCCGAGCGTGGCCACGGTGTCGCCGGCCTTCATCACCACGTCGCCGGTGGCGTTCTGCGCGGCGTCCGGCACCACCGGCAGGTTCGCGTCCTTGACCTGCTGCCCGATCTCGCTCACCGCATTGCCGGTGGCCACCACCGTATTGCCGGCGCCTTCGGTCACCTTGGCGGTGGGCGTGGTGTCCACCGAGGCCGCGGGAGTCGGCGTGGCCGGCGGCGGCGTGACGTTGTTGTTGCCGTTCGGCGAGGCGCCGCTGCCGGAGCCGCCCGACGAGCAGCCCGCCAGCAGCGCCAGCAGGGCGCCACAGGCGATGGTGATGACCGACAGCGAACGTTCGCGTTGCATCGTTGACCTCATGATCTGTCTCCTATGGTGTCCAGGTGTGCTGATGTGCTGGTGTGCTGGTGTGCTGGTGTGCTGGTGTGCTGGTGTGCTCGAAATCCCGTGGGGGCTTGCCGATGAGCGCAAGCGGTGTGCCAGCATCAAGCGCACGTTCGATACGGGCGCGTCGCAAGCCCCCACCACTGCCCGGAGACCGTTGCCCGGCGCGGCACTCCGGCCTTCACGCCAGGGCCGGATGTGGGTGGCCACACGCTCCCGGAACACCGTGTGGCGTGTTACGTGCTACGTAACGTGTTCCCGCCCACGCCACACGCGCCGCGCCACGCCGGCCCCGCCCGCTTCATGCGCGCGTTTGAGCCCGCGCCCCGCAAACGCTTGTCTGACGCGCCTCTCCGCGACGCCTCCCTCCTTTCGCATGGCATGCCCGCCGGCCGGTATCAGCCATTACGGAGCCATGGCACACCGTTTGCGCAATGGCATGCACCGCCACGCATACGTGGCGAGTCGGGAAAAACTAAAAAAGGAAAAGGTCATGCGCAATCAAACGTTCGCGAAGCACATTGCCCTGTCGGCATTGCTCGGTTCGCTCATCGTGCTGGGCGGCTGCGCCAGCGGCAGCGGGTCTACGTCGATGGGCACCAGTGGCACCAGTGGTTCGAATGGCTCGGGCAGCAACGCCGGCATCGGCGGCACGGGTGGTACGGGCGGCACCGGCACGGATACGAGCAACAACGGCGGTGGTGGTAGTGGTGGTGGCGGTGGCGGTGGCGGTGGCGGTGGCGGTGGAGACAATGGCGGCGGCGGCACGGTGGCGCTCACGCCCACCAGCACCATCGTCAGCAACACCGGCGGCGTGGTGAAGGGCGTGGGCGATACCGTGACCGACGTCGGTACGGCCATCAAGGATGCAAACCTGCCAGTGGTGTCGCCGGCCACGCAGACCGGCCTGGCCGGCGTGGTGACCGCGCTCGGCAGCGCCGTGAACACGCTGGGCACCGGCGTGCAGGACGGGCTCGGCAACATGCCGAACGCCACCAACCCGCTGGGCACCACGGTGGCCAGCACCGGCGGCGTGGTCGCGCAGGTCGGCAACGCGGTAACGAGCGCCGGCAGCGCGGTCAGCGGCCTGGGCAGCGGCCCGCTGGCGCCGCTCGGGGCACTGACCAACCCGCTCGGCGGCGTGGTCTCGCAGGTAGGCGGCGCCGTGACCGATGCCGGCGGCAAGCTCGGCACCGCGCTCTCCACGGGCCCGGTCGAGCAACTGACCAGCGGCGTGAGCAAGGCCATCGTGCCGCTCACCTCCACGCTGACCAGCAGCACGCAGACGCTGGGCGCGGCCACCGGCCTCGGCCAGCCGGTCAGCAACCTGCTGACCACGGTGGGCGGCGCGCTGGCAACCGCAGGCACGTCGCTGCAATCGACGCAGACACCGGTGGTGTCCGGCGTGGGCGGCATCGTCACAGGCACGGGCAACACGGTGGCATCCCTAGGCGGCGCGGTGAACGGCCCGGCCACGGGCGGCGCCGGCCCGCTGGCGCCGGTGACGGGGCTGGTCAGCGGCATCACGTCTGGCCTGACGGGCGGTAACGTCGGCGGCGGCACCGCGACGTCCGGCCCGCTCGCGCCGGTGACTGGCCTGGTGGCCGGGCTGACTGGCGGTAACGCGCCGGCCAGCACCACGCCTGCCCCGACCACGCCCAGCGGCGGCACGGGCGGCAGCAAGCCCGCGAATCCGCTGGCGCCAATCACCGCCCCGGTCACCGGGCTGGTCGGCGGCCTGGTTGGCGGCCTGACCGGCGCCCTCGGCACGGCAGGCGGCACACGGCGCTGACGGCCTCCTGTCGACATCGCACTTCCAAGACAAGCGTAGCGGCCACCGCAAGGCGGCGGGGATAGCGGCATCCCCGCCCGCCGTGGCACGCCACGCATAGCCGCGAAGCAGTGCTTTCTTGCCAGGGGTATTACCATGCGACCACGCATCCGTGTTGCCGCGCTGCTGCTCAGCGCCGGCGCCTGCCATTGCAGTCTCACTTTTGCCGAACGGGGCCCGGTACAGGGCGACCCGACCCAGACCCTGCCGCGCATTGCGCCGAGCAAGCCGGCCGACAGCAACGTCACCGTGCAGGTGGAGCGGCCCGATGCCGCCCTGCAGAACCTGCTGGCCTCGCGCCTGACGCCGCGCCACTTCCGCATCGAGGGCGCCAGGACGCTGCCCTTCGACCAGATCGCGGCCAAATTCGCGCCGCTCGCCAACCGCGAGATCACCGTCGCTGAACTGCTCCAGGCCGCGGAGTCCGTCACGCAGCGCTACAAGGACGCCGGCTACCCGCTCTCGTTCGCCTTCGTGCCGGCGCAGTCCTTCGAGAATGGCGACGTGCTGGTCACCGTGGTGGAGGGCTACGTCGCCAATGTCACGGTGCGGGGCAAGGCCGGCCCCGCCGAGGCACGGCTGCGGAAGATCGCCGAGCAGCTCAAGCGGGACCGGCCGCTGCGCCAGGAGCGCTTCGAGCACTACGTCAACGTGCTGGCGCAGCAGCCGGGCATGCAGGTGGCAGCCACCGTGCAGCCGCCCACCACCACGGACGGCGCCTGCGAGATGGTGCTCGAGGTCAAGCGCAAGCCGTTCACCTTCGGCACCGGCGTGGAATGGATGTCGCCCGGCGTGCGGGCCATCGCCACGGCCACCACCAACAGCCTGACGCCGCTGGGCGAGCAGCTCTCGTTCTCCACGCTGTTCCCGAAGGGGCGCGACAACGAGGAGTACTACGCGGCCAGCTACGCGCAGCCGATCGGCACCGAAGGCATGCTGGCCAAGCTCACCGCCTCCCACTATCGTGGCGTGCCGGAAAACGCGGCGCTGGCCCCGATCGGCTTCGAATCGCGCTACGTCAACGACTCCAAGCGGCTGGGCGGTACGCTGAGCTACCCGCTCATCCTCAATAACCGCCACGCGCTGACGCTGACCGGGGGGATGTACGCCAACAGCCAGTTCGAGCGCTACACCCAGGCCGTGCAGCCGGGGGCGGGCCGCCAGGTGGAACTGTCCACCAGCGTGCGCGTGGCGAGCCTGGAGATGGGCTACATCCAACGTGCGGAGGGCGTCACACGCAGCGCCACGCTCGGTCTCTACAAGGGCTTCGACGCGCTCGGCGCGAATCGGGAAAACAATCAGAATGATCTGAATTTCCTGCGCACCCGGCTGCTGGCCTCGCAGGCCAATGACCTGCCGTTTGGCTTCGGCATGGCGCTCTCGGCGGCGGGGCAGTTCAGCGACCAGCGGCTGGCGTCGAGCGAGCAGATCAGCTTCGGCGGCCGCTTCTTCGGCCTCGGTTATCCGGCGGGCGAGGTGGCCGGAGACAAGGGCTGGGGCGCCTCGGCGGAACTGAACCGGCTGTTCACGGTGGATTTCACCTACCTGAAGACGCTCCAGCCGTTCCTGGTGGCGGACATGGCGCGGGTGTATTCGAACAGTGTGTCGCTCTCGCACCGGACGCTGCAATCGCTGGCCATCGGCCTACGTTTCTCGGACCGGCGCTACTACACGATGGATATCTCGGTGGCCCAGCCGGTGGGCGACAAACCCACCAATGCGAGCCATCGCTCGCCGCGCTTCAACCTGCTGTGGTCGTACCAGTTCGATTGATGCCCCGCGCCAGCCGCTGAGGCGGTTTGGTGCAGTTCGATCCTTGACCCCTGCGTCATACGCAAATGAGAATTGATCGCATTTGCACACATCAGCACATACCAGGGGGTTGTCATGCAGGTCTCACGCGTCGTGGCCGGATCGGCCACATTGACCCAATCCGACGAAGCAGCCGAGGGCCGTGGCGGCGCGTCGCTGCCCCGGCTGACACAGGCCGTGGGCGCGGCCCTCGCCGCCGCACCCGTGGCGGCGCTGGCGCAGGTGGAACTGCCGCCCGTCACCGTGAGCGAGGAACGCCACGGCGGCTTCCGCGCCGCGTCCACCGGATCGCCCAAGGACCCCGAGGCGCTGCGCGACACCGCGCGCTCGGTCAGCGTGATTCCGCAGGAGGTCATCCGCACGACGGCCGCCACGAGCCTGACGGAGGTGCTGCGCACCGTGCCCGGCATCACGTTCGGCGCGGGCGAAGGCGGCAATCCCATCGGCGACCGGCCGTTCATCCGTGGCTATGACGCGCAGGCCAGCACCTTCCTCGACGGCTTCCGGGACATCGGCGCGCAGTCGCGCGAGATGTTCAACGTGGAGTCGGTGCAGGTCAACAAGGGGCCGGCCGGCGCCTATGACGGGCGGGGCGGCGCCGGCGGCACGATCAATATCCAGAGCAAGACGCCCCGGCTGGAGCACTTTGCCGAAGGCGCCCTTGGCGTGGGCAATGCCGAGTACGTGCGCGCGACGGTGGACGGCAACTGGCGCGTCGGCGAGCACGCCGCCGTGCGGCTCAACGCGATGTCCCACAGCAGCGACATCCCCGGGCGCGACGCCGCGCGCATGAGCCGGTGGGGCGTGGCGCCATCCGTCGCCATCGGCCTGGGCACCGCCACGCGCGTCACCGCCTCCTGGTACCACTTGCAGAGCGACGACCAGCCCGACGTCGGCATCCCGTACAACAACGCGTCGCACACCGCACGCAAGGACGGGCTGCCCCGGGTGCGCCCGACCGGCGATGGCCGGCCGCTCGACGTGCCGCGCGACACCTACTACGGCCTGCTGAACCGCGACTTCCAGAAGCAGCAGAACGACACCGGCACCCTGCGCATCGAGCACGACTTCAGCCCGGCGCTCAAGCTGCGCAACCAGACGCGGCTCTCGCGCACGGAGCAGGACTTCATCTGGACCCAGCCGGACTCCAACCTCGGCAACACCTACTACAACCTGCTCTGGCGGCGCGCCAACACGCGCGTGGGCACGGTTGACACGGTGGCCAACCAGACCGACCTCTCCGGCAGCTTCCGTACCGGCGCCATCGGCCACAAGTACGTGGCGGGCGTGGAATTCTCCGAGGAAAAGGCCAACTGGGACACCTACAAGGTCGATACCGGCGACCGCCGCTGCGCGAAGGGCGCCGGCGCGGCCAGCGGCTACAACTGCACGACCGTGTTCGATCCGGACCCGGCCGATCCGTGGGCGGGCACGATCCAGCGCAATCACCGGCCTACCGATGTGCGCACGCGGACGCTATCGGCCTACCTGTTCGACTCGGCCGAGATCACGCCGCAGTGGCTGCTCAATGCCGGCTTGCGGCTGGATCGCTATGACACCACGCTGACGCAGGCGCCGAATGCCAGCGGCGTGCGCAACCAGTTCTCCCGGCAGGACACGCTGCTCAACTACCAGCTGGGCGCGGTCTACAAGCCGGTCACGTGGGGCAGCGTCTATGCGAGCTTTGGCACGTCTTCCACGCCGGCGGGCTCGTTCCTCGGCCAGGGGGCCGAAATCAACGCGCTGGCGCCCGATGCCGCCGGCAATCGCGGCGACCAGCTCGCGCCCGAGAAGAGCCGCGCGGTCGAGCTGGGCACCAAGTGGGATGTGCTGGGCGAGAAGCTGGCGCTGACCGGCGCCGTGTTCCGCATCGACACGGACAATACGCGGATCATCGAGCAGGACGGCAGTGCGCGCATGGCCGGCGAGCGGCGGGTGGATGGCGTGGAACTCGGCTTCGCCGGCAACGTCACGGCCAGGTGGGCCGTGTTCGGCGGCTACACCCACCAGAAGGCCCGGCTGCGCAGGAACGGCGGCAAGGGCGCGGCAAACGGCGCCACCGACGGCAACGTGTTCCCGAACACCCCGGCCGACAGCTTCACCCTCTGGACCACCTACGAGGTGCTGCCGGGCCTGATCTTCGGCGGCGGCGCCAACTACATGTCCAAGGTCTGGGGCAACGAGGCCAATACCAAGTGGGTGCCGGCCTACTGGCGCTTTGACGCGATGGCCGCGTACCGGCTCAGCAAGTTCGCCAGCGTGCAGCTCAACCTGCAGAACCTGACCGACAAGGCCTACTACGCGCAGGCGCACCGCAACCACTACGCCACCATGGCGCCGGGCCGCGCCGCCACGCTGACGCTCACGCTGCGCTACTGACGGCCGGAGGCGGGCATGGATACGCTGCCATTCCGCGTGGCCTCCGCGCTGGAGCTGGGCCAGTTGGCGCCCGATGCCTTGCGCCACGTGCTGGCCGGCCCGCCCGGGCCGGCGCTGCGCTGGCTCGGCGCGGCCGCCGTGGGCGGCCAGCTCGATGCGCAGATGACGCTCGGT
>NZ_CAJPVH010000101.1 GCF_905397395.1 Cupriavidus campinensis | reverse complement strand
TGGAAGGCCCGGGCGGCACGCCCGGCACCCCGGCGCCGCCGGCTTCCGCCAACGCCGGACGGCTGCAGCCGTCCAGCTGGGCCGAGATCGGCGGCTGGAGCCAGGACGACGTGCGCGCCGCCTGGCCCGCGCTGCAGGCCAGCTGCCAGGCCCTGAAGAAGCGTGCCGACTGGAACCGCGTCTGCGCGGTCGGCCTGATGGTGGATGCCGGCGACCTCGTCGCCATGCGCGAGTACTTCGAGACCCATTTCCAGCCATTCCGCGTGATCAATGGCGATGGCACCGATAGCGGCCTGATCACCGGCTATTACGAGCCGATCCTGCACGGATCGCGCACGCGCCAGGGTGCCTTCCAGATTCCGCTGTACCGCCGCCCGCCGCAACTGGGCAAGGGTGCGCTGCCGGCCCGGGCCGAGCTGCTGCGCAACCCGGCGCTGCGCGGCAACGAAGTGGTCTGGGTGGATGACGCCGTGGAAGCCGCCTTCCTCCAGATTCAGGGCTCGGGCCGCATCCGGCTGCCCGATGGCTCGGTGATGCGCGTCGGCTTCGGCGGCACCAATGACCAGCCGTTCCGGTCCTTCGGCAAATGGCTGCTCGACCGGGGCGAGATCACGTCCGCGCAGGCCACCATGCAGGGCATCAAGGCGTGGGCGCGCGCCAATCCGGCCCGCGTGGAGGAGATGCTCAACGTGAATCCGCGCTACGTCTTCTTCCGTGAACTGCCGCCGAACAACGACGGACCGGTCGGCGCGCTGGGCGTGCCGCTGACCGCCGAGCGGTCGATTGCCGTCGATCCGGCCACGATTCCGCTGGGCGTGCCGGTGTTCCTCTCGACCACGCGGCCGCTCTCGACCGAACCGATCCAGCGCCTGATGTTCGCGCAGGACACCGGCTCGGCCATCAAGGGTGGCGTGCGGGCCGACTTCTTCTGGGGCGCCGGCGACGCCGCCGGCGAGACGGCCGGCCGCATGAAGCAGGGCGGCCGGATGTGGGTGCTGATGCCGCGCAGCTAAGCGGCAGCCCTCAACTTCGGGGCTAGCGCGGCCGCTGATCCACGATGCGCCGCGCCTTGCCCACCGACCGCTCCACGCCGCCTTCGGGCAGGATCTCGATGGCGGCCGTCACCCCGATATACGCCTTGATGTCGTGGACCAGCCCCGAGCGGGCCTGCTGCGCCCCCTCCGGCTCGGCGCCGTGGGCGCACTCCACACGCACCGTCAGCGTATCCATCGGCCCTTCCTTGCCGAGCACGCACTGGTAGTGTGGCGCCAGTTCGGCGTGCTTCAGGATCAATTCCTCGATCTGCGACGGAAACACGTTCACGCCGCGCACGATCATCATGTCGTCGGTGCGGCCGGTGATCTTCTCCATCCGGCGGAACGCGGCCCGCGCCGTGCCCGGCAGCAGCCGGGTGAGGTCGCGCGTGCGGTAGCGGACCACCGGCATCGCTTCCTTGGTCAGCGAGGTGAAGACCAGTTCGCCGAACTCGCCATCGGGTAGCACTTCGCCGGTTTCCGGGTCGATGATCTCGGGGTAGAAGTGGTCTTCCCAGATCGTCGGGCCGTCCTTGGTCTCGGCGCATTCGTTGGCCACGCCGGGGCCCATCACCTCGGACAATCCGTAGATATCGACCGCCGAGATGCCCATGCGGCGTTCGATGGCCAGGCGCATCTCGGGCGTCCACGGCTCGGCGCCGAAGATGCCGATGCGCAGCGACGTGCTGGCCGGGTCGATGCCCTGCCGCTCGAATTCATCGGCAATCGCCAGCATGTAGCTGGGCGTGACCATGATGATCTCGGGCTTGAAGTCCTGGATCAGCTGCACCTGGCGCTCGGTCTGGCCGCCGCCGAACGGGATCGCCGTCAGCCCGGCCTTTTCCACCCCGTAGTGCGCGCCCAGCCCGCCCGTGAACAGGCCGTAGCCGTAGCTGACGTGCACCTTGTCCCCGCGCCGCGCACCCGAGGCGCGGATCGAGCGCGCCATGACCGTGGCCCAGGTGTCGATGTCGCGCAGCGTGTAGCCGACCACCGTGGGCTTGCCCGTGGTGCCGGAGGACGCGTGGATGCGCGCGATCTGGTCCTGCGGCACGGCGAACATGCCGAACGGGTAGTGATCGCGCAGGTCCTGCTTGGTGGTGAACGGAAAGCGCGCCAGATCTGCCAGCGACTGGATCTGATCCGGATGCACGCCGGCGGCGTCGAACTTGCGGCGATAGACCGGCGAATGGTCGTAGGCATGGCGCAGGGACCATTTCAGGCGATCGAGCTGCAGGGCCTGGAGGTCTTGCCGGCTGGCGGTCTCGATGGGCTCCAGCGGCAGGTCGGTAAGGCGCGTGCTCATGTTGGCTCCACCACGTGGCCCTTGATCTGGGCGGACTTGCCCCGGAACATCGCCACCGGCTCGCCGGCCTGGTTGGTCACGCGGATGTCGTAGACGCCGTGGCGGCCGGACAGGACCTGCTCCTGGGCCTCGGCCGTCAGCACGTCGCCGCCGTGCACCGGGCGCAGGAACTCGATCGAACAGCCGGCGGCCACGGTGTTGATGTTGTGGCTGTTGCAGGCGAACGCGAAGCTGGAATCGGCGAGCGTGAACATCAGCCCGCCATGGCAGATGCCGTGGCCGTTGAGGAATTCGGGCCGCACCGGCATCGAGAGCCGGGCGTAGCCGGGGCGCACGGCTTCCACGACGATGCCGAGCCAGCGGCTGCACGCATCGGCCTCATACATGGCGGCGGCGGCCGCTTCGGCCAGGGCCTGGGGGTCTTGGGGCAAGCGGGTCTCCTCGGGCTGTCTATATATATAGGGGGCGATTTTGGGCAGCGGGCTATCGGCCAGTGAAGTGCGGGGCGCGCTTCTCCAGGAACGCGTTCACGCCTTCCGTGTAATCGTGCGACTGGCCGAGATCGCGCTGGAGGTCGCGTTCGAGGTCGAGCTGGGTGTCGAGCGTGTTCGTGGCGCTGGCATACATCGCCCGCTTGATCGCCGCCAGCGCGCGGGTGGGCTGGGCGGCGAGGTGGGTGGACAGCGCCATCGCCTGTTCGGCCAGCAGGGGGTCGTCCATGACTTCCCAGACCAGGCCCCATTTCTCGGCTTCGTCAGCGCTGAGGCGGTCGCCGGTCATCGCCAGCCCCATCGCGCGGCCCATGCCGAGCCGCTTGGGCAGCAGCCAGGTGCCGCCGGAGTCCGGTACGAGCCCGATCTTCACGAAGGCCTGGATGAAGCAGGCGGAGCGGGCGGCCAGCACCATGTCGCAGGCCAGCGCGAGGTTGGCGCCAGCGCCGGCTGCCGTGCCATTGACGGCCGCCACCACGGGCAGCGGGAGCGCCTGGAGGCGGCGGATGAGCGGGTTGAACCAGGTATCGATCAGCTCGCCGAGGTCGGTGCTGTGGCCGGGCGTGAAATCGAGATCGGCAAGATCCTGGCCCGCGCAGAAACCGCGCCCGGCACCGGTCAGCAGCAGGGCGCGGGCGCCGCCGGCTTCCACGTGGTCGAGCGCGGCGACCAGCGCCTCGTGCATCTGGTGGGTGAAGCTGTTGAGCTTGTCGGGGCGGTTCAGCGTGACCACGGCCACGTCGCCCTGCCAGCGCAGCAGGATCGGGCCGGCGTCGAGCGTCGCCCGGGCCGCGGCCGACGATGAGGATGGGGGCATGGTTGTCTCCTGCGCCATATTGTTCTCCGGGTCGGTGAGTGGATCTGACGCCACGATGCGCGCCCGGCCATTGTAGACAGCCAACGCGCGCAATTAAATAAACCGACCAGTCGGTCGGCAAATAATAGTAGGCCTGCGGATCGGGCGCAAGATGGGGTTACGCGCAGCCGTCCGGATTGGGCCGACGGCTATCCCCCTCGCAGATTTGACAATTCTTGCCCTTCGACTACGGTTAGCGCGTGAGCTAGCGCTTTCATCACCTCTGCGAGGCCCGTATGCGCAAATGGAATCCACGGCTGGCCGTCCTGATGGCGGCCCTGGTGTTACCCGTGGTGCCCGCCACGGTCTTCGCCACCGAACAGGCGCAGCAACGCCGCGAAGGGCGCGACGTGCGGCAGGACACCCGTCAGGGATCGCGGGAGACGAAGCAGGACTGCCGCGCCAACGACCAGAAGAGCAATCCGCAGTGCCGGCAGGACAAGCGCCAGACCAAGCAGCAGGGCCGGGAGACCGCGCGTGACATCAAGTATTGATGGCGCGGAGGTCTGCACCTAGCGCGCCGGTTTCGCTAGTTCCTCGTCGATATAGCGCAGCAGCGCCTCGGACAGCGCCTCGCGCGGGTAGGCGTTCTGCGTGACGAACAGTGCGGCCACGGTGGTGCGCGTGCGCGCGATCGGCACTGCGAGTGCCCAATGATCCGCATTGACGTAGGCCAGTAGCGTGCTGCCCGGAATCACCTGATCGTAGAACAGCATCTGGCTGTCGTTGCGGGGGTCGATCTGCGCCAGCTTGTCATGGCTCGACGTCAGGATCGACGAAATGCGCCCCGGCTCCGGAAATGTGACCAGCGAGTAATAGCGCGGCCCTGCCGGCAGCGGGTGCGCCGCCAGCCATGCCTTGCGGACGGCGGGCCGCAGGCTCGTCACGCCGCCGCCGTCGCCGGGCTGGCAGGTGGAGCCGGGGAAGTGCTGGAGCAGGTCCGCCTGATATTGCTCGGCATCGTTGGCGAGCGGCGAGCCGCCCACCGCGCCCGCTGCGCTGACCACCGCCGCCACGCGGCCAAGGATCTCCGGGTAGTTGACCAGCGCCTCGAGGATGTCTGGCGCGCCCTTCGAATAGCCGATCAGTACGAGTCGCGGCCCGGCGGGGTCGAGCGGCGTGGCCATGACCGCATCGCGGATCTGCCGTGCGTTATGGGTGGAGCTGGACAGCGCATCGACCGACAGCATCCCGCCGTCATAGCCAAACTGGCGCAGGTGCCTGCCCACCGCATCGGGCGGACTCAGCCACGGCGCGAAGCAATTAAAGCCGATGCCGGGCACGACCATCGCCACCAGTGGCCGGTGCGCGGGGCCGAGGTCCGCCGGCTTGCCGGTGCCGGGCGGCTCCGTGCCCACGCGCGTCAGGGCTTCCTCGCAGGGGCGGTAGTCGGGCACGGTCTGCTGGCGGGTCTGGAGGATCGCGCAGAAGATCTCGCGGAAGCGCGCCCGCCCATCGCCCACGCCGGCGGCAGCGGCCGGCAGCAGGACCAGCGGCGGGGTCTCGGTGGAGTAGGGCACCAGCGGCTTCGCGGCGCATCCCGCCAAGAAGGCCAACGCCAGCATCCAGGCCAGGCTACTCGCGCGCATGGGCATCCCCTTCGACGATTGGCTCCCAGTCCAGGATGTCGATGTCCGACAGGCTTAGCGGGCGGAGGACGAAGAACATCACCGCCCGCCGCCCGTCGGTATGGTAGTGGGCGCCGCTGAAGGTGGCCTGCTCCTGTGCCAGCGGCACCGGCGTGGGGCCCCGGACGAACGCCAGCTTCTCCAGTCCCTCCGAATACATGCAGTCCTGGACCATCAGGTTGCGCGCCTCATCGACATCCCCGTGCAGCAGCGCGGCCCCTTGGGTTCCATTGGCCGCCGCGAAGCGCCCGCCCACCGGGCGGCCAACCTGCAGCAGGTACACCGGCCGTCCCTGATAGCTGATGGGCGCCAGCCAGACGCGGATCCACGTGGCCGGCGCCCCGGCCTGTGCCTGCTTGCGCAGCACCGCGTCCGGAATCCGGCCGAACACGCGCTGGGCGTTGTCGAAGTCCTGCTGGTTACGCCGGTAGTTGCGGCGGATCATGGCCGCGCTGAAATCCGCCACCTCGCCGACAACGATGCCGTTCAGCGGCTCTCCCACGCCTTGCCCGGCGGCGTCCGTCGCACAGCAGGGCAGGCGCTCCAGCGCGGCGCGCAGGCTGCCGAGGTCGGCATGGTCGGTCACGGCGGCGGGCGGATAGGCGAACAGCTTGCGCGAGAAGTCCGGGTGGGTGGCATCGTCCGGCACGCTCAGGAACAGCGTGAAGGCGATCAGGGTTTGATCGCCGAGCAGGTCGACGTTGAGCAGCTTGGTGCCGCGCGACGGATTGGTGAACACCACGCCCGAGCGGGTGGCGCCGGCCGGGATCGGATTGTGGAAGCCCTGCCGGTTGAACCACTCGTCCATGCGAGCGTTGGTCTTGCGGTCGAACCAGCTGTGTACGGACCACGCCACTTCGAGCGGCGAGAAGTAGTCCGGATCGGTGCCGGTGCGCAGCAGGATCATCGACCGCGCGGAGGCGTTCTCCACCTCGATCCACACGGGCTGGACCCCGGTGCCCTGGATGTCGATGCCAAACATCCGGTCGGAGTCGGCCCGGCTCAGCACGGCGGCGCGCAGGGTGACGCCCTGTTTGGACGTGGTCTCCGCGCGGGTGCGCAGCGCGGTCACGGCATCGCCGGTCGGCGGCTGCCAGGTGGAGCAGCCGGCCAGCAGGCAGGCGATGAACGTCATCGACGAACGCGCCAGGAAGGCGGAAAGAGAGGAAAGGGCTGAAAGGGCGGGCAGCCAGCGCTTCGGCGGGGTCATCGGCCGATCCCCGGGGTGGTCTGGCGCGGGGCGTCCGTCGCCTGCCAGCGGAAGAACTGGATGCTGTCCAGCGACACGGGGCGGCGGTCGAACACCATCACCAGACGGTCGCCATCGGTGTAGTAGGGGTCCGTGGTCAGGTTCTGGCGCGGCTGCTCGGGCGGGGCGGCGCCAACGCCCGAGGCGTAGCCGATCATCACCAGGCTTTGCGAATAGGCCATGTCCTCGGCCAGCGCGGTGCGGGCTTCATCGACATCGGGGTCGATCTTGTGCGTGGTCAGCGTGGGCGAGTGGATGGTCAGGCGGCTGCCGATGTCGCGGCTGATCTGGCCGACCCAGACCGGCTTGCCGCGATAGCGCAGGGGGCTGAGCCAGAGCCGCAGGTGGTTGCGCTGGTGGATGGTGTCGCGCGCCTTTTGCAGCGCGAGGTCCTGCGGGCGGCCGAACAGGTAGAGATCGCTCACGGGCGCGTTGAGGTAGCGCTCGCCTGAGAGCGCCGATGAGACAACTCGCATGATGGCGCCCGACCATTTGGTTTCCGTCGGCCGCCAGCCGCGGCGCACGAGGGCCGGAAAGGCGTCGTCCAGCCCGCCCACGATCACCAGGTTGAGCGGATCGGCGTGCTTGCGACCGCCCTCGTTGGTGGCGCAGCAGGGCAGGGCCTCCAGCGCCGCGCGGAAGGCGTCGTCATCGTCGTAGTCGCGGATCTGGTCGGGCGGATAGACGTCGCGCCGGAACACGGCGCTCGTCTGGTAATCGCCGCGAAAGCCCGGCACGACGGTAAAGATCGAGAAGGCGTGGGCGTGGTCCTTGGCCACCAGGTCCAGCTGGATCAGCTTGACGCCTTCCTCGAGGTGGGTCAGCACCATGCCCGAACGGGTTTGGCCGGGGAGTACCGGGTTGCGGAAGGACAGTCGGCCGAACCGCTCGGCGGATTCGCGCCGCGCTTCGCGGGAAGCATCGGCGGCAAAGATATCGGCGGCTTCGGAGCTGGGGAAGAAGCTGGGGTCCAGTCCTACGTACATGAGCCAGATCGGGCGATCTGTCTCATTGCCGATCTCCACCCATACGGGCTGCATGCCCCGCTTCGCCAGTGGTACGCCGTAGAGCGATTCGCTTTCCGTCGCGGAGAGGACCGAGACCGACACGTTGACGCCGCCATCCGAACGTGACCGCATGCGGCCCTGATAGCCGACGCCGGGATCGGGATCGGGCGCCGGGCTCGCGCAACCGGCCGCGAGCACGGTCATGCCGACGGCCGCCGCCACCCAGGCGGCCAGTCCGGCCCGCGAATGCCCGGGCGACATGGCGGCGCACGCGCAGGCCGACTCAGTTCAGGTCTTCGTCCTTGTAATACTTGGTGCCCTTGGCGGTCAGCTCCACCGCCAGCCCGGTATCCGTGATCTGGTAGACCCAGACACCCGGCGCGACGGCCACCGCGCCCTGGAAGGCGCTGCCGCTGTCACCGGTTTTCGCTGCGGCGGTGGCCTGGCCGCCGAGCGTCCAGCCGGAGTTGATGAATTCGTTCAGCGCCTTGTCGTTCTCGAAAACCCAGACCATCTGGAATTTCTTGACGCCGAAGCCCAGCCCGGCCTGCAGCTCGACCATCTTCATATAGACCATGGCCTTGGTCTTGTTGTTGACGGCGACGCCTTCGCCCTTGCCGCTCCCTGCCAGCAGGATCTTCATGCCGAAGTTGCTGAAGGCGGCGTAGCCGGCGGCAGACTCCACTTGTTTGCGTGCCGATGGCTGCGCCTTGTAGAGCGCATTCAAGGCATCCTGGGCGGCCTTGCGTACCTCGGCCTGCTCTTCCGCCTTGTTCGCGCCAAAGGCGAGGCCGGGGAAGGCGATCAGGGGAATTAACGAGAATGTTGCCGTGCGACGATTCATGATGGCTCCCTTCTCCGCTTCGATGGGGTCGAATGCGGATGCTGGCAAAGCATCTGGGATGCCGCTCGGCGCAATAGGAGGTGCGGCGCTTTTTGTAAGTGTTACCGCAAAATCGTGGGTTTTAGATTAGGCGACGCTATGGCGGCGCGCAAGCGCCGCGCCGGTCTTCCCGCTTGACCGCCACGCCGCCGGCGCGCCAGTATCGTGCGCTGGCAGCAGACCCATTCCATTTATTAGAGAGGAGCAGACATGTCGTACGAGAATATCCTGGTGGAAACGCGCGGGCGCGTTGGCCTGGTCACGCTGAACCGTCCCAAGGCGCTCAACGCGCTGAACGACGCGCTGATGGACGAACTTGGCGCCGCGCTGACCGCCTTCGACCAGGACGAGGCGATCGGCTGCATCGTCATTACTGGCAGCGAGCGCGCGTTCGCGGCGGGCGCCGATATCGGCATGATGGCGAAGTATTCGTTCATCGACGTCTACAAGGGCGACTACATCACACGGAATTGGGAAACCATCCGGCGCATCCGCAAGCCCGTGATTGCCGCGGTGGCCGGTTACGCACTGGGTGGCGGCTGCGAGCTGGCGATGATGTGCGACATCATCCTCGCGGCGGACAGCGCGAAGTTCGGCCAGCCCGAGGTCAAGCTCGGCACCATGCCCGGTGCCGGCGGTACCCAGCGCCTGCCGCGCGCGGTCTCCAAGGCCAAGGCGATGGACCTGTGCCTGACCGCCCGCATGATGGACGCGGCGGAAGCGGAACGTGCCGGGCTGGTGTCGCGCGTGGTACCCGCCGACAAGCTGCTCGAGGAGGCCTTTGCTGCGGCGGACGCCATTGCGAGCTATTCGCTGCCCGTGGTCATGATGATCAAGGAATCCGTGAACGCCGCCTATGAGACAACTCTCAACGAGGGGGTCCACTTCGAGCGTCGGCTGTTCCACGCCACCTTTGCCACGGCAGATCAAAAGGAAGGCATGGCCGCGTTTGTGGAGAAACGCGCACCTGATTTCAAGCATCGCTGAGGCCCGACTAGGGAATACCCGAGGACAGTCGAGGGGTATTATCCTGCCGCGAAAATATTCTACGGGGTGGAATTTCCTTATCGATCAAGGATTTGTCTGGATAATGCACGCTTGTCACGCACGGTGGCATGACAAGCGTGTTGCAAAGCCTTGGAAACGGGCCTACTATTCGTCCCCTCGCAACACAAACCGCGCTGCAAACGCAGCGGCGACAAGGGTTGCGGGGTTGATGGGTGGTCGGGCTGAGCAGTTTTGCAGCGCTGACTGCAGCGAAAAAAACTTCGCTGACCTGTTGACGAAACGTAGATAGTTCTTCATA
>NZ_CAJPVH010000100.1 GCF_905397395.1 Cupriavidus campinensis | reverse complement strand
GGCACGCCCCGGCTGCTGCCGCGCGTGCTGACGCTGGGCCACTGGCTGCTGGACCTGCCGCCGGACCTGGAGGCCGAGCCCAAGCCGGTGCGCAGCCACGCGGCGCGCCTGCTGGCGGTGCAGCAGGCCATCCGCGAACAGGACTGGCTGCGCCGCGCGTTCGGCGCCCAGACCGAAGGCGCCGCCTGGGGCCTGGCGCAGACGCTGTTGTCGATCAGCGATGAACTGAGCGCGCGCTGGCTGGAGGACGCCGCCGTCCGCGACGATGACGATATCGATGGCGATGATCGTGCCGCGCTGCTCCAGGGCGCGTTGCAGCGCACTTACGCGCACCTGTCGGAACGATTTCTCGGCCAGGAGGCACAGATCGTACTGGCGTTCTGGCAGATGCTGTCCGGCCCGGACGATCCGCTGCCGGCACGGCGCCGCGCCTTGCAGCGGCTGGCGCAGCAGGTGGCCGGCCCCGTGGTGTGGATCGGCCCGACGCCGCCCGAGCCCGTCGAGGCCCGTTTCCTGGCCCAGGCAGCCGAGCAGGTGCCGACGCTCGAAGTGGGCTACGACTGGTCCGGCGGCGCGCACGATGCCGAGGCCAAGCCTGACTGGTACGGCACGCTACTGGCACTGTGGCCCGAGGCGCGGCGCATCGAACCCATGGCCGAGGAGGGCGAATCTGACGAGTCAGACGAGTCAGACGAATCCCCGGCCCGTCCGTCGCCGATGGCGTTGCCTGACCAGCTCCCCGAACCACGCCCGCGCATCCGTGTGGTCGGCAGCGCGCGCTTCGAGGACGAGGCCACCGCCGCTGCCGACCAGCTCGTGCAATGGCTGAACGAAGGCCGCCGCCACGTGGCGTTGGTCGCGCATGACCGCGTGGTGGCCCGCCGGGCCCGCGCGCTGCTGGCCCGCGCCGGTGCGCCGGTGCGCGACGAAACCGGCTGGAAGCTCTCCACCACCCGGGCGGCCGCGGCGCTGATGCGCTGGTTCGACGTCCTGGCGCGCGATGGCGACACCGCCGCGCTGCTCGACCTGCTCAAGAGCCCGTTCTGCCTGCCCGGGTTTGCCCACCGCGGCGGCGCCATCGCGCTGATGGAGCGCCAGATTCGCCGCGAAGCCATTACCGGCGGCTGGGCGCGCCTGCGTCATCTGTTTGCCGAGCGGCGCGCCAACGCCACGCTGGTCGATGCCGAGACGATGGATGCCGACGAGGCCCAGCAAGCCACCCGCGCCGGCGCGCGCGCGTTGATCGCCACGCTGGCCGACGAGGCCGCCGCGTGGCCGCGCGGCCTGGCGCAGAAGCCGCTGACGGTCTGGCTGGCACGGCTCGACGCCACGCTGGACGCGCTCGATATGCGCGCGCCCCTCGCCGCCGACGATGCCGGCCGGCAGATGCTCGACGCGCTCGCGCGGCTGGCCGAGCTGCCCGACGACGAGACCGGCGCCCATGCCACGCTGAGCCAGCAGGAATTCCGCGCGATGCTGTCCGCCTTGCTCGAATCGGTGGCGTACAAGGAGCCGTCCGCGCAGAGTTCGTCCCGCATCACCATCCTGCCGCTGAACGGCGCGCGCATGCGGCGTTTCGACGGCGTGGTGATCGTCGGCTGCGACGATGCGCAACTGCCGTCCAGTGCCGCCGAACTGATGTTCTTCTCGAACCAGATGCGCCGCGAGCTGGCGCTGGAAGACCGCGAGGCCCGCTTCGCCCAGCAGGCGCGCGATCTGGCCGAAGTGCTATTGAATAACGATGATGTGGTGATGACCTGGCAGCGCTTCGGCGGCCGGGGCGAGCCGCGCCATGTATCGGGCTGGATCGAGCGGTTGTCGGCGTGCTGCGCGCGCGCCGGGGCGCCCATCGAGGCCAGCATTGCCCCGCGCCTGCACGACACCTTCGCGCAGCCCGGCTATATGCCGGTGCCGTCCGCGCCCGAGCGCGTGCCGGCTCGCTGGAGCGCGCAGGCGTACAACATGCTGCGGCGCTGCCCGTACCAGTTCTTTGCCGCGCGCATGCTCGGGCTGGCCGGGCTGGAGGCGGTGAACGACGACCTCGAGAAGCGCGATATCGGCAATCTGCTACACCGCGTGCTGCTGCAATACCATGCCGAAATCGCCGAGGCCGACGAACAGGACACCGGGCGGCGGCTGGCCCGGCTGCGCCAGATTTCCGACACCGTGTTCGGCGCGCTGATGGCCGAGGACGGCAACGCCATCGGCTACTACCGCCGCTGGCTGGAGGTGCTGCCGTCCTATATCGACTGGCAGGCCGCGCGCGAGGCCGAGGGCTGGCTGTGGCGCGCCGGCGAATTCGATGTGAGCGTGGATGTGGCGATGCCGGACGGCCTGCCGCTGCGGCTGGCGGGCCGCATCGACCGGCTCGACAAGGGCCCGGATGGCGCCCACGCGGTGCTCGACTACAAGACCCAGCCGGCCAGCCGCCTGCGCCGCAAGGCCGGCGATGCCGAGGAAGACTGCCAGCTACCGTTCTACGGCCTGCTGCGCGCCGATGCGGTGGCGGGAAGCTGGGTCTCGCTGGAAGGCGTGAAGCACGGCGGCAAGGATAGCGCCGCTGCCGCGCAGCGCGAGGTGGAGTTGCCCGACTTCCAGGCCGCCGTCACGTGGCTGGAGCGCCAGTTGCGCCACGACGTGGGTCGCCTGCGCGCCGGTGCCCGGCTACCGGCCTTCGGCGACGCTGCCGCCTGTACCTATTGCGAAGCCCGGGGCCTGTGCCGCAAGGGCTTCTGGGAATCCACCGCCTTGCCTGATCTGCAGTCATGACCGACGTCCACGCCTACCTTCGCGATGGCCACCCCATCGAAGAGGCCGATTTCACGCGCGCCGCCTGCGACCCCGCCCGCTCGGTGGTGGTGGAGGCGTGCGCCGGCAGCGGCAAGACGTGGCTGCTGGTAGCGCGGCTGGTGCGCTTGCTGCTGGCCGGTGCCGCCCCGCACGAGATTCTGGCCATCACCTTCACGCGCAAGGCCGCCGAGGAGATGCGCGAGCGCCTGCTGGAGGTGCTGTCGCAACTGGCCAGCGGTACCGATGCCGAGGTGCTGGGCGCGCTGACCATGCGCGGCCTGACCCCGGACGCCGCCCGGGCCGCGCTGCCGCGTGCGCGCGGGCTGCACGCGAAGGTGCTCGCCTCGCCCGGGCGCATGGCTATCGACACCTTCCACGGCTGGTTCGGCACGCTGCTGCGCGGTGCGCCCCTGGCCTCCGGCATCGTGCCGGGCGCGTCGCTGCGGGAAGACGCCCTGCGCATGAAGCGTGAAGCCTGGGCGCCGTTCTGGCGCGCGCTGGCCCAGCCCCAATACGCCGAACTGCGCGCATCGTACGAACAACTGGTCGATGCCATCGGCGACTTCCAGGCGCGCAGCCTGCTGGACCGTATGTTCCACGCGCGCAGCGAATGGTTTGCGATGCGCGAGGCCGGCGACCCGGCGGCGATGCTCGCGGAACAACTCGGCGACGATGCCACCACGGACGTGCTGGTAGAGGCGCTCGGCGAGGACGAATGGCTCGACGACTGCGCGGCCCTCGCGAAACTGCTAGGGCAGGGCGGCAAGACCGAGCACGGCCATGCCGCCCGGATGATCGACGGCCTGACCGCCGTCCGCACCTGGCGCGAGGCGGGCCGCGCGCCCGGCGACGCCGCCGCGCAAGCCTTCCACAGCCTGCGCGCGGCGTTCTTCACGGCGGCGGGGGAGCCGCGGGCGATGCGTCGCACGACGGCGCTGGTCAAGGCCGCGGGCGGCGAGTCCGCCGTGGACGATCTGCTAGCCCGCCATGCCGAACACTGCGCCCGGCTCGACGAGATTGCCGCGCGCCGCTGCGAGGCCGCCGTGCTGGCCATCAACCTTGCGCTGTACCGGCTTGGCGATGCCTTGCTCGAGCGCTACCAGCGCTACAAGAACGACCAGCGCGCGATGGATTTCGCGGATCTCGAATGGCTGGCGGCCAGGCTGATGGCCGACGAGGAGACCGCCACCTACTTGCAGGTGCGGCTGGACGCGCGCTACAAGCACCTGCTGCTCGACGAGTTCCAGGACACCAATCCGCTCCAGTGGCGGATCCTGCAAGGCTGGCTGGCCGGCTACCAGGGCCTTGGCGAGAAGCCGACCGTGTTCCTGGTGGGCGATCCCAAGCAGTCGATCTACCGTTTCCGTCGCGCCGACGCCCGCCTGTTCGGCGCGGCGAGCGCCATGCTGCAGGCCGATTTCGGCGCCACCGTGCTGCGGACCAATCGCACGCGGCGCAACCGTCCCGAGGTGCTGGACTGGGTCAACGCCGTGTTCGACCATGCGCGCGCCGAGGGTCGTTATCCGCTGTATGAAACCCAGACCACGGCCCTGCGCGAGCCCGGCGGGCCGGTCTGGCTGCTGCCGCTGGTCGAGGAACCGGCCGATGAAGGGCTGGAAGCCGAGCCGCCGTCCGACGCCCCGACCCACCGCGACACGCTGACCCAGCCGCGCACACGGCAGGGCGATTCCCTGCGCTACGAGGAAGGCCGGCGCGTGGCCGCCTGGCTGCACCATGTGCGCGACCACGTGCCCGTCCGGGAAGGCGATACCACGCGGCCTGCCAGCTGGCGGGACATGCACCTGCTGGTGCGCCGCAAGACCCATCTGGCCGACTACGAACGCGCGCTGCGCGAGGCCGGCATTCCGTGCCTGAGCCCGCGCCGGGGCGGCCTGCTGGCCACGCTGGAGGCGCTCGACATCTCCGCGCTGCTCGCCTTCCTGATGACGCCGGAGTCCGACCTCGACCTCGCGCACGTGCTCAAGAGCCCGCTGGTGGGCGCCACCGACGACGACCTGCTGCTGCTGGCCGGCCTGGAAGGCGAGGGCGGCTGGTGGGCGCGCATCCACGCGGCGGGCGTACCGCCTGAATGTACCGACGCGCTGCGCGGCGGTGTGGCTCGGCTGCGCGCCTGGCTCGCGCTGGCGCCGCAGCGGCCCGTGCATGACCTGATCGACCATATCTATGATGCGGGCGAGGTGCGCCGGCGCTACGCCGAGGCCGCGCCGGCCGCCATCCGCGAGCAGGTGCTGGCCAATCTCGACGCCTTCCTGAAGCTGTCGCTGGACCTCGATGGCGGCCGTTATCCGAGCTTGCCGAAGTTCATCGACGAATTGCAGGAGATTCGGCGCGGCGACGAGGATGAGAGCCCCGACGAGGGCGGCATGGGTGAAGGCGTGGGGGACGGCGAGGCGGAGCCGGAAGATGGCGGCGAAAGCCAGCTTGATGCCGTGCATATCCTGACCGTTCACGCCGCGAAGGGCCTGGAGGCGCCGTTCGTGGTGCTGCTCGACGCGAACCACAGTGACCCGGCGGCGGATCGTGGCGGCATTCTGGTGGACTGGCCGCCGGAGTCGCCGGTGCCCCGGCATTTCTCGGCCTACGGCAAGCGCAGCGAGCGCGGTCGGGCCCGCCAGCCCCTGTTCGAAGCCGAGGCGGCGCTGGCCGAGCGCGAAAACTGGAATCTGCTCTATGTGGCGATGACGCGCGCCCAGCAGGGTTTGCTGGTCAGCGGCGTGAAGGGCCGTGCGAGCAAGGCCGAGAAAGAGGGCGCGGCGGCCGAGATCGCTGGTAGCTGGTACGTAAGGCTGGCGGCGGCGGGCGTGGGCGAGGCGGTGGATGGCTACCCGGAGACCGAGGCCGCGCCGGGCGACGCCGCCCTGACGCCGGTGAGCGAGCGCGTGCGTTACGCGGACTTCCGCCTGCGCTATCGCGACGCAGCGCCAGTCCCGCAACTCGACGAGTCTGACGAGGAAGATCAGGAAGAAGCGGTGGTGTTCGACGCCGCCGCAGCGGCCCACGGTGAACTGGTCCACGCCTTGCTGGAGCGGGTGACGCGCTATCCGGAAGCCTTCGGCGTCTTGCCGGACGTGCCCACGGTCATGCGCTGGTTTCCGCTGGCCGGCGCCGGGGCGCCGCAGGCGCGCGAACGCTGGCAGGCCCAGGCCGAAGCGGCCGTGGCCGATGTGCGCACGATGCTGACCGCGCCGGCGCTGCGCCCGCTGTTCTTCCCCGAAGCGGCGCTATCGTCGCGCAACGAGGTGGAACTGTACGACGCGCGCGGACGGCTGCTGCGGATCGACCGCCTCGTGGAATTCGCCGACCGCGTGGTCGTGATCGACTACAAGCTGCGCTTGCTACCGCAGGAACATGCCGCCTATGGCGCCCAACTCGCGCGCTATGTGGCGGGCGTGGGGCCGATGTTCCCCGGCAAGCGGATCGAGGCTGGCGTGGCAACGGCGGCCGGGGAGTGGATCGACGCGGGCAGCCTGCGCGCGCCGGTGCCGGCGATGCAGCAGGGATCGTTATTCTGAGCGAGAGGGGGCGCATGCCCCCGATCGCAAAATGGGAGCAGAATAGACGGCGTTGCAGAAATACGCGGGGAGTGTGTGACGTGTAACGCGAACGGTTACGAAGATGTGCCGCGAAGGAACGCAGCAAAAGAATATGGGGGACGAGCCTGACCCTCGGCACTGATGGAAAACGGCTGTGGCTGCTTCGTTCCCGACCTGACCAGGTTGACCGCGCCACCATGCGAGGAGGCCCGTCCGACCGGCATTGTATCGCAACCGGCCGGCGACGTCCCGAAATTAGTTGGAATGCGATTTGTTCGAGCTAGTTTGATCTGACGCGGGCTGTGTGCCGGGGGATCGCTGGCAGCATGGCGGGCTGGAAAAATCGTTCCATCTGAATGAGCCAGGACATGAACGCAAACGACCAGATCTTGCGCGGCGCGCTGGCGCCGCAGGACATCTCCACCGAAGTGCTGCTGGAGAAGTACGCCAAGGGCGAGGAAAGCACCATTGCCGATGTGCGTGCCCGCGTGGCGCGTGCGCTGGCCGAGGTCGAGCCGGCCGACCGGCGCGAGATGTGGGCCGCGCGCTTCCTCTGGGCGCTGGAGAACGGCTTCGTGCCGGCAGGGCGGATCAATTCCGCCGCCGGCACGGGTATCCAGGCCACGCTGATCAACTGCTTTGTCCAGCCCGTGGGCGACTCGGTTTCCGAGGCGCGTGACGGCAAGCCCAGCATCTACACGGCGGTGGCCCAGGCGGCCGAGACCATGCGGCGCGGCGGCGGGGTGGGCTACGACTTCTCGGCCATCCGCCCCGGCGGGGCGCTGGTGCGCGCGACGCACTCGCGCGCGTCCGGCCCGGTCTCGTTCATGAAGGTATTCGATGCCTCCTGCGCCACCGTGGAGTCCGCCGGCGCCCGGCGCGGCGCCCAGATGGGCGTGCTGCGCTGCGACCACCCCGATATCGAGAGCTTTATCCACGCCAAGGACCAGGGCGACCTCACCAACTTCAATATCTCGATCGGCGTGACCGATGCCTTCATGCAGGCTGTGGAGGCCGATGGCGAGGTGGAACTGGTCCACGAGGCCGAGCCGGGCATGGACATGATCGCCGCCGGCGCCTACCGCCGCGACGACGGCCTCTGGGTCTACCGCCGCGTGCCGGCCCGCCAGCTCTGGGATCAGGTCATGCAGGCCACGTACGACCACGCCGAGCCGGGCATCCTGTTCCTGTCGCGGATCAACGCGGACAACAATCTCTATTACTGCGAGACCATCGAGGCGACCAACCCGTGCGCGGAGCAGCCGCTGCCATCGTATGGCTGCTGCTGCCTCGGGTCGATCAACCTGACCGGCTTCGTGCGCCAGCCGTTCACGGCCGAGTCAACGTTTGACTTCGAGGCCTTCGCCGAGGTCGTGCGGGTGTCCACGCGCATGCTGGACAACGTGCTGGACGTCACGTTCTGGCCGCTGCCCGAGCAGGAGGCCGAGGCGCGCGCCAAGCGCCGCATCGGCCTGGGCTTCCTGGGGCTGGGGAGCGCGCTGGTGATGCTCGGCCTGCGCTACGACTCGGATGCCGCGCGCGAGCTGGCCGGGCGGATCGCCGAGGCCATGCGCGACCATGCCTACCTGGCATCGGTGGAGCTGGCCGACGAGAAGGGCGCCTTCCCGCTGTTCGACGCCAACCAATACCTGGCCGGCGGCTTCGTGAGCCGGCTGCCCGAGGCCGTGCGCGATGCCATCCGGGCGCATGGGCTGCGGAACTCGCACCTGCTCTCCATCGCCCCAACGGGCACGATCACGCTGGCATTTGCCGATAACGCGTCGAACGGCATCGAACCGGCGTTCTCGTGGACCTACAACCGCCGCAAGCGGATGCCGGACAACAGCTACCGGTCGTTCGAGGTGGCCGACCACGCCTGGCGGCTGTATCGCCACATGGGCGCCGATATGGAGCGGCTGCCGGAGAGCTTTGTCACCGCGCTCCAGATGTCGGCGCTGGACCATATGCGCATGCTGGAGGCGGTGCAGCCCTATATCGACACCAGCATCAGCAAGACCGTGAACGTGCCGGAGGACTATCCGTACGAGGCCTTCCGCAACCTCTACCTGGAGGCCTGGAAGGCCGGCCTGAAGGGGTTGGCCACCTACCGGCCCAACAGCGTGCTGGGCGCCGTGCTCTCGGTGACGCCCGCCGCTGCCCTGGCGCCGACCTCCACGGCCACCCCGGCCACCCCGGCCGCCCCGGACGACGACCCGCTGACGCGCCCGTTCAACAGCCGGCCGCTCGGCGACCTGGAGGGCGTGACCTCCAAGGTGGAGTATCTGACCTACGAGGGCCACAAGACCGTCTACCTGACCGTGAACTTCATGCGGGTGTCGGGCGTGATCGATGGCAAGCCGGTGACGGTGGAGCGTCCGCTCGAGTTCTTCATGCCGGCCGGCCAGCGCACCGAGGGGCAGCAGTGGATCACCTCGACCATGCGGCTGCTGTCGATGGTGGCGCGCTCGGGCGGCCCGGTGGCCAAGGCGCTGGCGGACATGCGCAACGTGGTCTGGGACAAGGGCACGGTCCGATATGGTGCATTGGTGCGCCAGGACGGCACCCAGGTGCCGCGTTTCCATGATTCCGAGGTGGCGGCCATCAGCTACGCGCTCCAGCGCATCCTGATCAAGCGCGGTTTCCTGGACGACGACGGCGCCCAGGTGCCGGTGGCGGCGCTGGCGGCCCGGCTGGCCGGGCAGGGCAGCGAGCCGGCCCTGGCGCTGGCCGGCAACCCGGCGCGGCCGGCCCCGGCGGGCCACAACCCCGGCGTGGGCACCGGCAAGCCGTGCCCGGAGTGTGGCGCCCACGCCCTGCACAAGGTGGATGGCTGCGCCAAATGCGCCAATTGTGGCTACGTGGGGGAGTGCGGCTAATCGGCGTCATTCAGGACGGCGCCTTTTGCTACAATCGCCGCCATGAGTTATCAAGTTCTAGCGCGCAAATGGCGCCCACGGGATTTCACCACGCTGGTGGGCCAGGAGCACGTGGTCCGCGCGCTCACGCACGCGCTGGAACAGCAGCGGCTGCATCACGCCTACCTGTTCACCGGCACCCGGGGCGTGGGCAAGACCACGCTCTCCCGGATCCTGGCCAAGGCCCTCAACTGCACCGGCATTGACGGGGCGGGCGGCATCACGGCCCAGCCGTGCGGCCAGTGCAAGGCCTGCCAGGAGATCGACAGCGGCCGTTTCGTGGACTACATCGAGATGGACGCGGCGTCCAACCGCGGTGTGGACGAAATGGCGCAGCTGCTGGACAAGGCGGTCTACGCGCCGACGGTGGGCCGCTTCAAGGTCTACATGATCGACGAAGTCCACATGCTGACCAACCACGCCTTCAACGCGATGCTGAAGACGCTGGAGGAGCCGCCCGGACACGTCAAGTTCATCCTTGCCACCACCGATCCGCAGAAGATTCCGGTCACGGTGCTGTCGCGCTGCCTGCAATTCAACCTAAAACAGATGCCGCCGGGGCATATCGTCTCGCATCTGGACCATATCCTGGCCCAGGAAGGCATCGGCCATGACGGCAACGCGCTGCGGCTGCTGGCCCAGGCGGCCCATGGGTCGATGCGCGACGCGCTGTCGCTGACCGACCAGGCCATCGCCTATAGCGCCGGGCAGGTCTCCGAGGAGGCCGTGCGCGGCATGCTCGGCGCCATCGACCAGAGCTACCTCGTGCAATTGCTGGACGCGCTGGCCGCCGAGGACGGCGCCGCCATGCTCGGGATTGCCGATGCGATGGCGGACCGCAGTCTGTCGTTCGCCGGCGCGCTGCAGGATCTGGGCTCGTTGCTGCACAAGGTGGCGCTGGCGCAGGCCGTGCCGGCGTCCGTGCAGGACGAATGGCCCGAGGCTGACGAAGTACGGCGGCTGGCCGGCGTGTTCGATGCCCAGGAAGTGCAGTTGTTCTACCAGATTGCCAATATCGGCCGTAACGAACTGGCGCTGGCGCCGGACGAGTACGCCGGCTTTACCATGACGCTGCTGCGCATGCTGGCCTTCCGGCCGTCTGCCAGCCCGGCGCCCGTGGGCGGGCAGGTTGGTGGCGGCCAGCAGCAGGCGGCCCGCCCGCGCCCTGCC
>NZ_CAJPVH010000099.1 GCF_905397395.1 Cupriavidus campinensis | reverse complement strand
GGGCGCGCTCGGCGGCCTCGGCGGCGGCACGGGCGGCGGCCGCTGCGGCGGCCCGGATCGCATCCATGAAATCCAGCATGTCGCTTGTCTCCACGTGGATGCCGGCAAGCCACGCGGGGCGCGGCGGCCGGCAGGTCAGACGGTGCCGCAGATTTTGCGCGCGCAGGCACGCGCGCGACACTATGAGAACTCGTAGGGCTGACTGGAGCAGCCCTGGGCGCTACAGCCGGTTGTTGTCGAGATCGGTCACCAGCATGCAGCCCGGCGCGTGCGTGATGCAGATTTCCGGGCGCGCCTCGCGGATCACGGCCTGCGGGGTGACGCCGCAGGCCCAGAACACCGGGATCTCGTGGGCGTCCAGCGGCACGGCATCGCCATAGTCGGGGGATTCGATGTCCTCGATGCCGATCAGCGACGGGTCGCCGATATGCACCGGCGCCCCGTGCACGTCCGGGTAGCGCGCGGTGATCTCGGTGGCCAGAATCGCGTCGGCGGCAGACAACGGGCGCATGGACACCACCAGCTTGCCGGAGAGCCGCCCGGCCGGCCGGGTCTCGATATCGGTGCGGAACATCGCCACGTTGCGGCCCAGGTTGATGTGCTTGAGCGGCACGTTGGCGGCCAGCAGCGCATGCTCGAACGAGAACGAGCAACCGATGGCGAAGGCCACGAAGTCGTCACGCCACAACTCGGCGATGCTGGCGGTCTCGTGGTACTCGGTGCCGTGGCGATAGACGCGGTACATCGGCACATCGGTGCGGATATCGACATCCACGCCCAGGTTCCGGAAGACCGGGTCGCCCGGATCGGTCACGTCGATCACCGGGCAGGACTTGCGGTTCAGCGCGCAGAACTGGAGGAAGTCATAGGCCCAGTCGCGCGTCAGGATCACGATATTGGCCTGCACGTAGCCCCGCGCCAGGCCGCTGGTGTGGCCACGGTAGCGGCCCTCGCGAATGATGCGGCGCAATGCGGCGGGGTCGTCGGGCAGGATCGAGGCGGCGTGCTGGAGAGGCTGGTTCATGGCTGCGGCGTGGGAATCGGGTGAAGTCGAAACCGATTCTGGTGGCCGGCGCCGCATCGCGTCCAACAAATCTTTCGGGTGGCGCGCGATAAAGAAATCCGATGACTACGAGCCTGCGTGGGAGGTTTCGGGCAGGCTGGCGGCCAGCACCGGCGAGACCGCCATGGCCATGTCGTCGCCCACTTCGAGGCAGAAATCGGCCACCACCTGCGTGGCAATCTCAACGATCGACTCGTTGACTTCCAGCCCCGCGCCGATGCGCCACGAGGCCACGATGTCCAGCGCCGGCGGGTGGTTGTCCACCTGCACCACGGCCAGCGTGCCGTCGGCCAGCGCCTGCCGCACCAGCGCCGGTGGCACCGCGCCAATGCCGAAGCCATCGCCAATCAGCCGCGTCATGGCCGCCACCGAGTTGACGCAGTTGATGCGCGGCGAGGTCACGCCGTTCAGGTGGAACAGGCTCAGGATGTCCTGGTGCGGCCGGGAATTCTTGACGAAGGTAATCACGCGCTCGGCGCCCAGCGCCTCCAGCGAGGGGTACGGGCGGTCATAGGCGCTGCCCTTCGCCACGATCCAGCGGATGGGGTAGCGCGCCAGCTCGATGTTGCGGACGGTCTCCAGCCGCAGCAGGTCGGTCTGGAAGATCACGTCGAGGTAGCCCTTCTGCAGTTGGTCACAGAGGTTGAGCGCGGCATCGGCAGTCAGCTCGATCTCAAGCTGCGGATAGGCCTGCATGGCGCGCTTGACTACGGTGGAGAGCCAGGTATGGATGACCGAGTCCATCGCGCCGATGCGCACCCGCCCCGCGATGGTGCGCGAGCGGTCCAGCGATTGGCGCAGATGGTGCATCGTGTTCACCATCTTCTCGGCGTACTCCAGCACGCGCTGGCCCTCGGGCGTCAGCGTCACGCCGCGCGAATCGCGCAGGAACAGCTTCACGCCGAGGTCTTCCTCCAGCACGGCAATGCGGCTGGAAATGGACGCCTGCGTGCTGAACAGCTTTTCGGCGGTCAGCCGGAAGCTGCGCAGACGCGCGACCCAGACGAAGGTTTCGAGGAAACGCAGGTTCATGGCGCGTGGGGCAAGCAGGATTCGTGCGCGCGATGGAGGCCGGGCGCCATCAATCGCCCCCCAAACGCTCTGCCGCCGGGGAGACTGCCACAGGGGCTGCCTCTGCTCTCGCCGCCTCGCTTGCTGCATCCTTCGCCGCTTCCAGCGCCACCTCCTCCGCACGCGCCTTCAGGTTTCCCAGCGCAGCCTGCATCGAATCGCCAAGCGCCTGCGGATACTCCGACCCCGCGCCATCGGGCAGCGCGAAGGGGTCCAGCCACACCTGCCACGTCAGGATCGTGGTGCCGGCATCGAGCCCCGGCTTGGCCTGCAGGCGCCCGCGCGTATGGCCGGAGAGCTTGCGGTAGCTGTAGGCGTAGGGCCCCTTGTCGGTCAGGATGTCCACGGCCGGCAGCCCGCCCGCCTTGTAGACCATGCGCCGGACCGTGCCGGGCGCGCCACTGCCGAGCACTACGTCGCAACGTTTGAATTCGCCGTCCCATTTCGCCAGTGCGCAGTAGCCGCCGGCCTGCTGCCACACCAGGTCGGCGTCGGCGTTGATCGCCACCGAGCGCTCCACGGGCACCAGTTGGGCGTGCGCGGCACCGGCAGCGCCAAGCAGCAGGACCACGAGCAGGGATCGAAGCGAATGGTTGGGGAGCATGGAAGATTCGGATTGGGCGTGCAATGAGATTGCCGCAAGCCTACCGGCGACGTGCGCGCGCGACCACTACCGAGCACTCGTAGGAAACCCTCGCCTACGGATCTCCGTAGGAAGTGACGCGGCTGGCGCGCCGTATGCTTACGCCTTCCCCCGCGAAAGTGGGGCATCGGCACGATCAGGGAAAACCCCGAACCGCAGCGCGGGCGCTCCGCCGCAATCCCCCGAGTTAGCTGCCTTTCAGCACAGGCTTCAATTTTTCTTATCGGCCCTCGCCCGAAAAACTAGTTGGACGCGAGGGAGGCGCGGTTTCAAGAATGCATGACAAGAACAAGAAGAACCCATCGGCAAAGCCCAGGCAAGAGACCACGACAAGACCACGAAGAGGAAAGGCATGGAATCGCAGATCGGCCGTATCGACACCCCCACGCAAGCTGACACCACCCCGCACGCCGAGCCATCGCGCGGCTTCTTTTCCTGGTATCGCGACATTACCCCCAACGAGCGCCGCACCTTCTGGAGCTGCAAGGTGGGCTACGCGCTGGACGCCATGGACACGCAGTTCCTGAGCTTCGTGATCCCCACGCTGATCGCTACCTGGGGCATCTCCCGCGCGGACGCCGGCTTCATCGGCACCGCCACGCTGCTGACCTCCGCCGCCGGCGGCTGGGTGGCCGGCATCCTGTCGGACCGCATCGGGCGCGTGCGCACGCTGCAGCTGACCATCCTCTGGTTCGCCTTCTTCACCTTCCTGTGCGGACTGGCGCAGAACTATGAGCAACTGCTGATTGCCCGCGCGCTGATGGGCTTCGGCTTCGGCGGCGAATGGACGGCCGGCGCCGTGCTGATTGGCGAGGCGATCCGCGCGCGGGACCGCGGCAAGGCCGTGGGCATGGTGCAGGCGGGCTGGGCCATCGGCTGGGGGCTCTCCGCCCTGCTCTACGCGCTGGTGTTCTCGCTGCTGCCGGCCGAAACCGCATGGCGCGCGCTGTTCCTGATCGGCCTGCTGCCGGCCGTGTTCGTGATTGTGCTGCGCCGCATGGTCAAGGAGCCCGAGGTCTACACCGAGCACAAGGCCCGGGAGGCCCGGCAGGACCAGGAGCGCGCCTCCTTCGCCGAGATTTTTTCCCCGAAGCTGCTCTCCGTCACGCTGCGCGCCGCGCTGCTGACCACCGGCGCCCAGGGCGGCTACTACGCCATCACCACCTGGCTGCCCACCTTCCTGAAGACCGAGCGCGGCCTGACCGTGCTCGGCACGGGCGGCTACCTGGCGATGGTGATCGTCGGCTCCTATATCGGCTACGTGACCAGTGCCTACCTGACCGACCGCATCGGCCGCAAGCGCAACTTCATCCTGTTCGCCATCGGTTCGATGGCCATCGCGCTGGCCTACACGCACATCCCGGTCAACGACACGGTGATGCTGCTGCTGGGCTTCCCGCTCGGCTTCTTCGCCTCGGGCATCTTCGCCGGCATGGGGGCGTTCCTGACCGAGCTGTTCCCCACGCGGGTGCGCGGCTCCGGCCAGGGCTTCTGCTACAACGTGGGCCGGGCCATCGGCGCGTTCTTCCCGTTCCTGATCGGGCAGGTGAGCCAGCAGATGACGCTGGGCCACGCCATCGGCATCTTTGCCGCGGCGGCCTACGGCGTGCTGATCCTGGCGGCGCTGACGCTGCCCGAGACGCGCGGCAAGCAGCTGGAGGCCTGAGATGCAAGACGCGGCGCACAAAACCATGGCCCGGACAGGGAAAGTGGCGATGACACCACGGCGCTTGCGGCATCGGTGCCGTCTGGCGTACGCTTGCACCCACGCCACGCCCGCCGCCCAGAATCATAAGATCGAACGGCCGCGCAGCGTTCACCATCAGGTCCAAACGGGCTCCATACGGGCCGCGCCTTCATGGCCCGCACCCAGCCAGCACCACACTAGAACACCAGAACACCAAAACATCGACAGCGCGGGCCCATGAGCCCGCGCAGCAAGGTGCAGCAACGGTTTCCGACGGGATCCGGGTCAGCAGCATGTTGGAGCCAGACGGCTCGGCAGGCAGGCATACGCACGGAGGCCTTATGACCAGAGCAGTAGAAGTTGTATCCGGCATGGACGCGGGGGCGTCCGCACTGGATACCGCAAGCACGCTGCGCGCGCGCCGCGCGGCGCCCGCCATGGCAAGCCCCACCAGCCCGGCCATGGCGCACCACGGCATCCGCTTCTATGGCGAACGCCAGATCGTGCCGGTACGCGCGCGGCCCCGCCAGGGCGGCTCGCCGGGGCTGGTCTCGGCGCTGGCCGGCGAAGGCACGTACGAGGGCCGCAGCACGGTCATGCAGGCCGCGATCCACGCGATCGGCTTCGACTACCTCGGCTACGGCACCGCCGCCAACGTGGGCGGGCACATCCAGCCGCGCACGTTCTTCGACACCTATACGGCCCCCGGCTGGCGCGACCGCTATTTCCGCGAGCGCTATTTCGAGATCGACCCGCGCAATCCGCAGCCCGGCATGTTTGGCCTGCCGATGGTGTGGGACGCCGACGACCTCGAACACACCCCGCCCGGCGGCATTCCGCCGCTACGCCTGCGCCGTTTCCTGGACGACCTGCGCGATGCCGGCATCCGCAGCGGGGTCTTCCTGAACCTGCCGATGCCGGGCACCAGCGACATCGTCATCATCAGCTTCATGTCGGGCATCGAGAGCCGCCGCTGGATTGGCGACACGGTGCTGGGGCAGGCGCTGACCGTGGGCCTGGGCCTGCATGAGTTCCTGACCTGCCATGCCGAGATCCCCACGGCGGGCCGGCCCAAGGAGGGCTTGTCGGACGTGCAGCGCGACATCCTCGCCTGCCTGGCGCAGGGCCTCTCCGACAAGGAGATCGCGCGCCGCATGGATATGTCAATCTTCAACGTGGATTACCACATGCGCCGCCTGCGCAGCCACTTCGGCGTGCGCAACCGCGTGCAGCTCGCGGCCGCCGCCACGCTGCTGCGCCCCGCCGCGCCGTTGCCGGGGCATCCGGCCACTGGTGACGCCGCGCCGGCCATCATCACCGATCATCGCGCCGCCGCGCTGGCGGGCTGAGGGCGCCCGGGACCTGCGCCTCCCGAGCCCCCCTACTCCTCGCCCGTGGCCCAGCGCATGAGGTCTGCGACGCGCGTATAAAGCGCGCGATCGATCGGACGGTCCAGCGGCACGCTCATATAGAGCCGCTGCGCGAGGTCGGAATCGAACGCCGAGGGAATCAGGTAATCGGCCGCCGCCTGCCGGATGCGCGCGGCCACGTGGCCGCCGCCCTTGGCCAGCACGCGCGGCAGCGTGCCCGGGCCGTCGTAGCGCAGCGCCACCGCGTATTGCGTGGAGTACACCACCGCCGTAGAGACGCGCACGCGCTCGCCCACCCCGAAGAACGCCGCCTCGAAGAAGGCCGCGCGGCGCCGCCCGGCCATGATCGGGTCGCCCTGCGTGTCCTTGTGCTCGCGCCGGTACTCCTCCACGCTCATGCGCTGCTGCTTCATGAACTGGTAGCGCTCGTGCACGTAGTCCACCACGGCCATGATCAGGTAGATCAGCGCGGCCCAGCAGCACATGCGCAGCAGGATGTAGGCCACCAGTACCAGGATTTCAGCCGGCCGGGCGTGGCCCGAGCGCACGCCGTCCTCGATGGCGCCGAGCGCGAGGATATAGACCAGCCCGCCCAGCAAGGCGATCTTGAGCACGATCTTGGCGAGGTTGACCAGGTTCTTCACGGCGAACATCCGTTTCAAACCTTCGGCGGGATTCAGCCGCGCCATGTTCGGCTTGATCTGCTCGAATGCCACCAGGGGCCCCACCTGCACGAAGGCGCCGAGGATGCCGCACACCAGCGCCACGGCCGCCACCGGCAGCACGCCCATCAGCAGGAAACGTGCGCTGGCCTCGCCAAGCACCAGCATCTGCTGATCCTGCAGATGCTGCGGCACGGCGCCCATCGCGCTATGCCAGAGCGCCTGAAACAGCCGTATGAAGTAGCGGCCCAGCACCCACAGCACGGCCAGCACGCCGAGGAACACCACCGAGGACGTCACGTCCGTGCTGCGCGGCACCTCGCCGCGCTTGCGCGCCTCGTCCAGCTTGCGGCGTGTGGCCTCGAGGTTCTTCTCGCCGTCCTGGCTCATGGGCCGCCTCCTCCTGCCGCGCCTCCTGCGCCTCCCACTGCGCCCATGCCCTTGCGCAGCAGGTCGATCAGGGTATTGTCGGGCCGCAGGAAGCCCTGCAGCGTGTCCACCATCACCGCCAGCATCAGCACCAGCATCAGGAACGCCACGGTAATCTTCACCGGCTGGGCGAACTGGAATACGTCGAACTGCGGCACGAAGCGCGCGATCAGCGCGAAGCCCAGCTCCACGATCACGAGCAGCAGCAGGATCGGCGCGGCCAGCTTCACCACCCACGAGAACAGCGTGCCCGCGTACGCGCCGGCAAAGCCGATCGACGACAGCGACAGCTCAGGCCCGAACGACACCACCGGCCAGAACGCGAACGATTCGATGATCACCCCCGTCATGGCGAAAAAGCCGCCGAACGAGGCAAACAGCGCGATGCCGAGGTGGGATAGCAGGTTCTCCATCGGCCCGTCTTCCTGCTGGGTCACTGGGTCGAAGAAGGTGGCGTTGCCGGAGCCGGTCTGGAAGTCGATCAGCTCGCCCACCATCTGCAGCGCCACGAAGAACAGGCCGAAGGCCATGCCCAGCAGCAGGCCGATGAACGCCTCCTTGAAGATCAGCAGCAGCCACAGGCCGTTGGCGATATGGTCCAGGTCCACCCGCGCGCCGGGCGAGACGAACAGCGCGATGGCCAGCACGATGCCGTTGCGCGCCACGCCGGGCACGGCCTGCTGCGACAGGAACGGCAGCACGGTGAACGCCGTGAGCAGGCGCGGCATGACCAGCACGATGGGCATGACCACCTCGCGCCCCCAATGAAACAGCCATGTCGGATCGATCGTCGAGCCCTGCATGCGCTACGCCGCCCCGTCCGCATGACCCGCGTGATCGGCGCGATGCCAGCCTCGCACAGCGGCCTCATCCACCGCCTCGTCGTCGCGGCGCTCCAGCCCCGCGCGGGCGTCGGCGCGGGCCCGTGCCACCAGTTCGCGCGCGCCCACCAGCCGCCCATGGGCGCGCAGCAGCGCCTGGCGGCTTTCCTCGAATACGGTGCGGCGCCGTTGCACCTCGTCCAGCGCCTCTGCCAGCCGCGTGTTGGCGCGCGCGATGCGGGCGTCGAAGGCGGCCTGCCAGCCCTGCGCGTCGAGCAGCCCGGACACCGACACCCCGCCCTGCGTAGCGCCATCGCGCAGGCGCGCGATGAACGCGGCGCGCTCGGTCAGCGCGCCATTGACGGCCTGCTGGGCGGTTTCGGCATCGCGCAGTCCTTCCATCACCCAGGCACGGTGCTGCTGCATCACGCGCGTGGCGTCCTCGTGGCGACGCTGGCGCACCGATTCCAGCTGGGCGAGTCGCGGATCATGGCTCATGGTTTCGCTTCCTGCCGGATGGCCTGCGCCAACTTGGCGAGCGCGCCGGCAAAGGTGTCGAGCCGGATCGCCGGCTGGGTCAGGTAGGCGCGGATCGCGCCGATGGCGCCCACCGCCACGTCGGCCACGGCATCGGCGCCGGGCCGGTATTCGCCGATTTGCAGCAGCAGCTCCATGTCCTGGAACTTGGCCAGCAGCTGGCGCAGGCGCAGCGCGTCCTGCTGATGCGGGCCGGCCGCCACCTGCGGCATCACGCGGCTGACCGACTGCAGGATGTCGATGGGCGGATACTGGCCCGCGCTGGCGAGCTTGCGCGACAGCACGATATGGCCGTCGAGGATCGAGCGGACCTCCTCCGCAATCGGGTCGCTGTCGTCCTCGCCTTCGGTCAGCACCGTATACGCCGCGGTAATCGACCCCTGCACGCCGGTGCCGGCACGCTCCAGCAGTTGCGGCAGCATCGAGAACACCGAAGGCGGATAGCTGCGCCGCGTGGGCGGTTCGCCGCCGGCCAGCCCGATCTCGCGCTGCGCGCGGGCCAGCCGCGTCAGGGAGTCCACCAGCAGCAGCACGCGCTTGCCCTGGTCGCGGAAGTGCTCGGCAATGGCGGTGGCGGTGTAGGCGCAGCGCACGCGCTCCATCGGCGAACGGTCCGACGTGGACACCACCAGCACCGTGCGCGCCATGCCCTCCGGCCCCAGGCTGTACTCGATGAACTCGCGCACCTCCCGGCCCCGCTCGCCCACCAGCGCCACCACATTCACCTCGGCCGCCGAACCCCGCGCCAGCATGCCGAGCAGCGTGCTCTTGCCCACGCCCGGCGGCGCGAAGATGCCCACGCGCTGGCCTTCACCCAGCGTCAGCAGGCCGTCGATGGCGCGCACACCGGTGGCCAGCGGCTCGCGGATCAGGCGCCGCGTGAGCGGATCGGGCGGCTCGTTGTCGATGGGCACGCGCGTCACGCCGACCAGCGGGCCGCGGGCGTCGATCGGCTCGCCCAGCGCATCCAGCACGCGGCCAAGCAGCGCGGCGCCGGCCGGGCATTGCGGCCCGTGCATCGCCGGCACTACCTCGGTCAGCGCGGAAATGCCGGTGGTGCGCCCCAGCGGCGTCAGCACCGCCGTCTGCTGCATGAAGCCGACCACCTCCGCCAGCAAGGGCGCCTCGCCGGGCGTGACCAGGTGGCAGATCTCGCCGACATGCGCCTGGATGCCGGTGGCGTGGATCAGCATGCCCACGGCCTTGCTGACGCGGCCACGCATCGCCACCGGCGTGAAATGGTCGAAGGCGCGGCCCAGGTCGGCGGCGGCATGCTGGAGCGCGGCCTGGATGTCGGCGGCGGGCAGTTCGGTCGCCATGATCGTCTCCGTCAGCTGGCCTGGAGGCGCCGCGCGAACGCCTCCAGCTGGGCCTGCAGGCCCACTTCCATCGTGCCGGACGGGGTCAGGATGCGGCAGGCATCGGCCTCCAGGCTCCCTTCCACCACCACGTTGGCGCGGCGCGGCCAGTCGAGCGTCTCGGCTAGCTGGTCGAGCAGCCCGCGCACGGTCTGCTCGCGTCCGAGCGGAATCTGGATGGTAATGAACGGCTCGGCACGCACCAGCGCCTCCACGCGCTGCAACGCCACCTCGAGGATGATGTCCGGGTCCAGCTCGCCCGCAATCTGCTGCACGGCTTTCATGACGATCTCGGCCATGGTGCGGCGCATGCCGGTCAGCTGCCGCTCGGCCTCGGCCGCCGCGCTGACCTGAGCCGCCGCGTGGTCGGCCTGCGCGCGGGCCCAGCCGTCGCGGTAGCCATGCTGGCGCCGCTGCTCGGCCTCGCGCTGGGCCTCGGTGCTGATGTGCAGCGCCTCGCGCCGGGCGGACTCGATGACCTCGGCGGCATCCATCAGCGCCGCGTACTCGGCCTCCTTGAGCACCTTGCGCTCGGACAGCAGCTGCAGGTTCTCGCTCGTGATCAGAAAAGCCAGTGCCATGCCGGGAACCGTTCGGGAATCAGGTTGAGCAGCAGCAGTTCGCGCAACTGCGCGGCCTGCGCGCGGGTCAGCGCCACGGGCGGCAGGGCCGCCAGCCGGCGCGGGAACTTGCGCATCAGCGCCTGCCGCAGCGGGGCGCCGTAGCCCGCCATCAGGCCGCACAGCAGCCGGTAGCCGCGCTCGGCCATCACGCGGCCCGCGCCGGATGGGCGCGCGCGCAGCGGGGCGAGGTTCATCGGCAGCTCGCTGAGGTCCGGCACGCGCTTGAGCAGGAAGGCTACGGCCTGCGCGTCGATACGCCGGGCCACGCGGCGCATGGCGCGCGGCAACTGGCCGATCAGCGAGCCGGCAATCGATTCGATATTGGCGAGCGGCGCCGGCACGATGCGGCGCTCGCTGGCAAAGCCGGGCTTGTGCACGGCCAGCCCCACCCAGAGCGCCAGCAGGCGCAAGGCGGGGCGGTCCATCAGGACGATGCGGGGGAGCACATCGGCGCGGACGTCGCCCTCACCGGTCAGCGCGCGCACGAGGGTGTCCCGGGCCACGGCATCGGCAGCGAGACCCAACGGTGCGGCCAGCACGTCCGCCGCCGCGTCACCAAAGCGCGCGGGCCGGCGCCACGCGAGCGGCCAGTCGGCAGGCAGCCAGCTCGGATGCAGCTGCGCCAGCGGCTGT
>NZ_CAJPVH010000098.1 GCF_905397395.1 Cupriavidus campinensis | reverse complement strand
GCCGCGGCGGGAGCAGCCGGTGCCGCAGCCTGCGCGTCAGGTGCCGAGGCGGCAGCCTGCGCCGGTGCGGCCTGTGCGGGCGCGGGCGGTTCCGGGAACTTGGCGCCGCCGGCGTCGGCCAGGTGCACCACGGCGCGGGCCAGTTCGTAGTCGGTGTAGTCGTCCGGCGAAGTGCCGGCGCGGGCGGGCATCGCCCCCTTGCCGTTCATCACGGACTTCAGCAGGCCGTCAAAGCCCTGGCCGATCCGCGCGGTCCAGTCGCCGGGGGTGCCGTGCTTGGGCGCGCCGGCCGCACCGGTGGCGTGGCAGGCGGCGCAGACTTCCTTGTAGACCTGCTCGCCGGTCTTGAAGACGCGCGGCGCGTTCGGGTCCTTGATTTCCAGGGTGGCGACGGGTTGGATGCGATGGTTGACGGCTTCGGCCGTCTGGGTGGAGCCGGCGCCCTCGTGGGTACCGTGACCAACAAAACTGACCAACAGGACGATCACGATAATCGGCACCAGGAAGGCGGCGATCACGACAGCGATCAGTTGTTTCGGGGTCTTGATGGGAGACTCGTGGTGGTCGTTTTCTTGGTGGACGTCACTCATACAGAACTCTCGATTTTGCAGGGAAACCTAGTGCAGCGCGTTGGGGGCGGCTTGCTTTGTTGGCCCTTGTCGGGGATGGGTCTGTTTTTGCCTTTCGGCTATCTGCGTCCGGGCCATGTCTCGTGTCCCGGGTACGTCTCGTTTCGACGCAAATAGCTGGCGATTATAGACCCAAGCCGTGGCGTCCGGGGTCAAAAGCGGCGGCGGCGAGACCTGCCGGAACCCCTCCCGGCGCAACCCGCATGGACGCCGCCCGGCAAACGAGGTATCCTATGCGACTTTCCGACGCCGGCCCTCGTCCGACGTCAAACGCAGCTCACATCGCGCCCGTAGCTCAATGGATAGAGTACTGCCCTCCGAAGGCAGGGGTTGCTGGTTCGATCCCAGCCGGGCGCGCCAATAGACTGGCTTGTAGTCAGTCCACGCTAGTCAATCCCGCGCACGCGAATTTCCAACAGTTTGTGGTCCGAAGCCAGATCGACTTCCGAGCAGCGGACGCTTGCGCCCGTCTCACCGATACCCCGTGATATCCGCCGGCTTGCCCGCATCGACCACTTCGGTCATGTAGCGCCAGGCGTCGGGCTGGCTGCCGTCGAGGTCGGTGAAGCCGTACACCTGCGCCAGTTGGCCGCTGGATAGCGTCTGGCCGTTCCAGCGGGCCAGCTCGGGGGCGGCGGCGAGGGCTGCCACGGCGCGGCCGACGTAGGCCGGCGTTTCCGAGATCGCGAAATGGGGCTGCCGTGAGGTGGCGTCGCGCCAGTTGGCCTCGGTGACGCCGTAGGCGTCCAGCATGGCCTCGGCGCGCAGCCAGCCCGGCGTCAGCGCGACGGCGGTGGCGCCGTACGGCGCCAGTTCGTGCGCGAGGGCGAAGGCCATGCGCAGCACGCTGGCTTTCGCCAGATCGTAGAAGAACGAAACGCGGTAGCTGGTGGCGTTGTAGGTCGCGGTGCCATCGGTCACTTCCACCACCAGCCCGCCCGGTGATTCGATCAGCAGCGGGATCGCAAAATGGCTGGTAATCGCATGGGTATGCACGCCCAGTTCGAGCGTGCGCAGGCCAATGTCGAGCGACGATTCCCACACGGTCTTATTCCACTCCATGACCGTGGCGCCCCAGATGTCGTTGACGAGGATGTGCAGCGCGCCGTGGTCGGCGCGGATGCGGTCCACCAGCGCGCTGACCTGGGACGGCACCGTGTGATCCACCCGCACGGCGATGCCCCGGCCGCCCGCCGCCGACACCAATTCGGCAGTTTCCTCGATGGTCTCCGGTCGATCCATTTCGGAGCGCTGGGCGCGCGTGGAGCGCCCGGTCACGTAGACCGTGGCACCGGCTGCGCCCAGTTGCACGGCGATGCCGCGCCCGGCGCCACGCGTGGCACCGGCCACCAGCGCGACGCGGTCTCTGAGCGGAGAAGTCATGGGAACGATGCTAGGCAACGGGGGCGCGTGACGCAAGGTGCGCCGCCGCGCGCGAGGCGTCTCCCGCGCCGCCTCACCGCTGTAACCGATCGGTCGATTTCCGGCCTCCGGCGCACGCGGCGCGGGGCGGTGGTGGCCGGCAGGCCAGCGTGGATGCCCCCTCGGCGATTGTGGCGCGCGCCTTGCAAGGTGAAGAGGTTTCATCGCCTGCATCGCGCACACCGTGGAGGAAACCGCCATGCCAACCCTGACCCCTGCCCATCTCGACATGCTGCGCCAGGCCGTGCGCGGCAAGGTCCTGCTGCCCGCCGACCCGGGCTATGACACGGCCCGCACCGTCTGGAACGCCACTGTGGACAAGCGGCCCGCCGTCATCGTGCAATGTACGGGCACCGCCGACGTGATCCAGGCCGTCAACTTCGCGCGAGACCGCGGGCTGGTGCTGGCCGTGCGCGGCGGCGGACACAATATCGCAGGCAGTGCGATCTGCGCGGACGGGCTGGTCATCGACCTCTCCGCGCACCGCAGTGTCCAGATCGATCCCAAGGAAAAAGTGGCCTGGGTCAGCGGCGGCGCCTTGCTGGCCGATTTCGACCACGAGGCGCAGGCGCTCGGGCTGGCCACGCCGCTCGGCATCAACTCCACCACCGGCGTGGCCGGGTTGACGCTCGGCGGCGGGTTTGGCTGGCTGACGCGCCAGTACGGCATGACTGTGGATAACCTGCTCGGCTGCGAGGTGGTGACCGCCGATGGCCAGCGCCGCTGGGCCAGCGCCACCGAGGAGCCCGACCTGTTCTGGGCCTTGCGCGGTGGCGGCGGCAACTTCGGCGTGGTCACGCTGTTCCAGTTCAAGCTGCACGATGTCGGGCCGATGGTCACCACCGGGCTGCTTGTCTTCCCCGCCGCCGAAGGCAAGTCGGTGCTGCGCCAGTACCGCACCTTCGCGGAAAATGCGATGCCGGAGGAACTGAACGTCTGGGTCGTGCTGCGCAAGGCGCCGCCGCTGCCGTTCCTGCCTTCCTCCGCGCATGGCAGCGACGTGGTGATCCTGGCCGTGTTCTACAACGGCGACCCCGACAAGGCCGATGCGGCCATCGCCCCGCTGCGCCAGTTCGGCCAGACCGTGGGCGAGCATGTGGGGCCGGCGCCGTACGCGGCGTGGCAGCAGGCGTTCGACCCGCTGCTCGGCCCGGGCGCGCGCAACTACTGGAAATCGCACAATTTCTCGGGTCTGGACGATGCTGCCATCGATGCGATGACCGACTTCGCGCTGCGCCTGCCGTCGCCGCTGGCGGACATCTTCATCGGCCATGTGGGCGGAGTGGCCAACCGCGTGCCGCCCGATGCCACCGCCTACGCGCACCGCAACGCCCGCTACGTGATGAACGTACACGCGCGCTGGGAGCGCAATGACGAGGACGCCGCCTGCATCGCCTGGGCGCGCGACTTCTTCCGCGCCACCGAGCCGTACGCCACGGGCGGTGTCTACGTGAACTTCCTGACCGAGGAGGAAACCGCGCGCGTGGGCGCCGCCTACGGGCCGAACTACGACCGCCTGGCGCGCATCAAGCGCCAATACGATCCGCAGAACCTGTTCTGCACAAACCAGAACATCGCCCCGGCACCGTAAGCCGGGGTTGGACGCCCGTGGCGGACACGTTCCGCCACACATCGCCGGACCATGCGTTGCTATGATGGCGGCCATGGCCGGCGACTTCCTCATCCCTCATCACGAATACGAGATCACCGCGATCCGCGCCCAGGGCGCGGGCGGGCAGAACATCAACAAGGTGTCCAACGCGGTGCACCTGCGCTACGACGTACGCACGGCGTCGCTGGCGGCCGACCACAAGGAGCGGCTGCTGGCCCTGCACGACCACCGCATCACCCGCGATGGCGTAATCGTCATCAAGGCGCAGCAGCACCGCAGCCTGGAGATGAACCGCGAGGAAGCGGTCCGGCGCCTGCACGAGCTGGTGGAGAGCGTGGCCACGCCGCCGCGCACCCGGCGCGCCACGCGGCCCACGCTGGCGTCGCGCAAGCGGCGCATCGAGGCCAAGACCCAGCGCGGCCAGATCAAGGCGCTGCGCGGGCGCGTGGTTGACTAGGCGACCCGACGCCCCGGCGACCAGTCAACGATCCGTCACATTATTCGAACGTTTATTTCAAACGCACGGCGGGCGACTCGCCGGCGCGGGAATTGGAGGGCATGCTCGGTGTCCGCGCGTTGACTTCGCCCCCGAAACTCGGCGATTGTCTACGGCAGTCACGACCCGCTCCCACAGCCGCTCCATCCAGCCCCGCCCCCATGTCCATCGTCCAGCCCGCCGTTGCCCTCCAGCCCATTCCGCGCGACCCGGGCTGGCCCATCGTCGGCAATCTGTTCCAGATCACGCCGGGCGAGGTCGGGCAGCATCTGCTGGCGCGCAGCCGGCACCATGACGGCATCTTCGAACTGGACTTCGCGGGGCGGCGCGTGCCGTTCGTGTCGTCCGTGGCGCTGGCCAGCGAGCTGTGCGATGCCACGCGCTTCCGCAAGATCATCGGCCCGCCGCTCTCCTACCTGCGCGACATGGCCGGCGACGGCCTGTTCACCGCGCACAGCGACGAGCCGAACTGGGGCTGCGCCCACCGCATCCTGATGCCGGCGTTCAGCCAGCGGGCGATGAAGGGCTACTTCGACGTGATGCTGCGCGTGGCCAACCGCCTCGTGGACAAGTGGGACCGCCAGGGCCCGGACGCCGATATCGCCGTGGCCGACGACATGACCCGGCTCACGCTGGACACCATCGCGCTGTCCGGTTTCGGCTACGACTTCGACTCGTTTTCCAGCGAACAGCTAGACCCGTTCATCGTGGCGATGGTCGGCGCGCTGGAAGAGGCGATGAACAAGCTCACGCGGCTGCCGATCCAGGACCGCTTCATGGGCCGCGCGCACCGCCAGTGCGCCGCGGACATCGCCTACATGCGCAACCTGGTGGACGATGTGATCCGCCAGCGCCGTGCCGCGCCCACCGCCGGCATGGACCTGCTGAACCTGATGCTGGAGGCGCGCGACCCCGAGACCGACCGCCGGCTGGACGACGCGAACATCCGCAACCAGGTCATCACCTTCCTGATTGCCGGGCACGAGACCACCAGCGGCCTGCTGACCTTCGCGCTCTACGAGCTGCTGCGCAACCCCGGCGTGCTGGCGCAGGCGTACGCGGAGGTGGACGCGGTGCTGCCGGGCGACGCCGCGCCGGTCTACGCCGATCTCGCCCGGATGCCGGTGCTGGACCGCGTGCTCAAGGAGACGCTGCGGCTCTGGCCGACCGCGCCGGCGTTTGCCGTGGCGCCGTTCGACGATGTGGTGATCGGCGGGCGCTACCACCTGCGCAAGGACCGGCGCATCTCGGTGGTGCTGACCGCGCTGCACCGCGACCCACAGGTGTGGGCCCACCCGGAGCGCTTCGATATCGACCGTTTCCTGCCCGAGCACGAGGCGCGGCTGCCGGCGCACGCCTACATGCCGTTCGGGCAGGGCGAGCGCGCGTGCATCGGCCGGCAGTTTGCGCTGACCGAGGCCAAGCTGGCGCTGGCGCTGATGCTGCGCCACTTCGCCTTCCACGACCCGTACGACTACCAGTTCAAGCTCAAGGAAACGCTGACGATCAAGCCCGACAACCTCGTGCTGCGCGCGCGGCGGCGCCGGCTGCACGAGCGCATCGCGGCCCAGCCCGTGGCGGCGGAGGCCACGCCCGCCGCGCAGGCCGAGGTACGGGGCCACGGGCAGGCGCTGACCGTGCTGTGCGCGTCGAGCCTGGGCACCGCGCGCGAGCTGGCCGAGCAGATCCACGCCGGGGCGGTAGGCGCCGGCTTTGCGGCGAAGCTGCAGGATCTGGACGAGATCGTCGGCGCGCTGCCGGCGTCGGGCATCGTGGTGATCGTCGCCGCTACCTACAACGGCCGCGCGCCGGACTCGGGCCGCCGCTTCGAGGCGATGCTGGATGCGGATGCCGACGCGCACGCGGCGGCCGGCTATCGCGCCGATGGCCTCCGGCTGGCGTTGCTCGGCTGTGGCAATTCCCAATGGGCGACGTATCAGGCCTTTCCGCGCCGCGTGTTCGACTTCTTCACGGCGGCAGGCGCCGTGCCGCTGCTGGCGCGTGGCGAAGCCGATGGCAACGGCGACTTCGACCAGTCCGCCGAACGCTGGCTGGGCCAGCTCTGGCAGGCCTTGCAGGCCGATGGCGTGGACCCGGGCGGGGCGGGCAACGGCGGCATCGTCGCGGAAGTCCGCAGTCTGGCGGCGATCCGCGCCGAGACGCTGCCGGCCGGCACCCAGGGCTGCACGGTGCTGTCGAATACCGAACTCGTGAACGATCCCAGCGGCTTGTGGGACTTTTCGCTGGAGGCGCCGCGCACCTCCACGCGCGACATCCGCCTGCAACTGCCGCCCGGCGTGACCTACCAGACCGGCGATCACCTGGCCGTCTGGCCGCAGAACGACGCCACGCTGGTGGAGGCGCTGTGCGAACGGCTCGACCTCGACGCGAACGCCATGGTCACGCTCTCCGCCCCGCAGGGCACTGGGCGCGGCCTGCCGATTGGCCAGCCGCTGCCGCTGCGGCAGTTGCTGACACACTTTGTTGAATTGCAGGACGTGGTTTCCCGGCAGACGCTGCGCGGGCTGATGCGCGCCACGCGCTGCCCGTTCACCCAGCAGGCGCTGGCGCTGCTGGCCTCGGACGATGCCGAGCGCGGCTACGCGGCGCAGGTGGCGGCGCTGCGGCTGGGGCTGCTCGACGTGCTGGTGGCGCATCCGGCGCTCACGCTGTCGCTGGAGGGCCTGCTCGGCTGCGTGGTGCCGATGCGGCCGCGCTTCTATTCGATTGCGTCGTCGCCGCTGGTGTCGCCGGACGTGGCGACGCTGCTGGTCGGCACGGTCTGGGCGCCGGCGCTGTCCGGGCGCGGGCAGTTCCGCGGCGTGGCTTCGACGTGGTTGCACGGGCTGGCGCCGGGTGCGCGCGTGGCGGCGTCCATCCGCACGCCGAACCCGCCGTTCGCGCCCGAGGCAGACCCGCGCGTGCCGATGCTGCTGATCGGCCCGGGCACCGGCATCGCGCCGTTCCGGGGCTTTATCGAGGAAAGGGCGGCGCAGCGCGCGGCGGGGCAAGCCGTGGCGCCGGTGCAACTCTACTTCGGCTGCCGCCATCCCTCGCACGACTGGCTCTACCGCGACGAGATCGCTGCCTGGGCCGGGCAGGGCGTGGCCGAAATCCATGTCGCCTATTCGGTGGTGCCGGAGGCGCCGCGCTACGTGCAGGATTTGCTCTGGCAACGGCGCGAAGCCGTCTGGGCGCAGATCGACGCCGGCGCGACGGTCTACGTCTGCGGCGATGGCCGACGCATGGCGCCAGCCGTACGCCAGACGCTGATCGACATCGGCACGCAGGTAGGCGGGATGGGCGGCGCGCAGGCGTCCGACTGGTTCGCCGCGCTGGTGGCGCAGGGGCGGTACAGGCAGGACGTGTTCAACTGACGCCACGGATTGACGCGTTCGCTGGCAGAAATCGACGGATCATTGTCCGTCAGCCGCCCCGCGCCGTCCGTACGCTGGTAGCCATCCCTTTTATCCGGAGAACCCAATGGCTACCTCCGCCATGCGGCAGGCGCGCGTGCTGGCGCTGTGCCAGGCGCTTTACACCGCCGCGCTGTCCGTTGACCTGACGCTGACCGGGCTGGTTGGCTACACGCTCGCGCCGGACAAGGCGCTCGCCACCTTGCCGTTCGCGCTGATTACCGTGGCCTCGGCGCTCACCGCCATCGCCGCCGCGTTCCTGATCGAGCGTTTTGGCCGCCGGCTGGCGTTCTCGCTCGGGGGCCTGGCCTGCGCGCTGGGCGGCGTGGTCTCGGTCTGGGCGATCTATACCCATCACTTCGTGCTGTTCTGCGTCGGCACGGCGCTGGTCGGCGTGTTCCAGGCGTTTGCGCGCTTCTACCGGCTCGCCGCCGCCGATGCCGCGCCCGCGCCGGACAAGCCGCGCGCCATCTCGGCTGTGCTCACCGGCGGCGTGGTGGCCGCCGTCTGCGGGCCGGCCATCGCCGCGTGGAGCGCGGACATGATGCAGCCGCTGCCGTTCGCGGGCTCGTACGCGGTGGTCGCCGTGTTCGGCGTGCTGACCATGCTGGTGCTGGCTTTCGCCTACCGCGAACCGGCCTCGCTGGCAGCCGGCAGTGCCGCCAGCGATGGCCTGCCCGCACGCCCGCTCGGCGAAATCGTGCGCCAGCCGCTCTTCCTCGCCGCGTTCGCCAACAACGGCATCGGCAACGCGGTGATGATGTTCGTGATGACGGCCACGCCGATTGCCGCCGTGGCGTGCCAGCACACGATCACGCAGGGCGCGCAGATCATCGAATGGCACCTGGTCGGCATGTACGCGCCATCGTTCTTCTCGGGCTGGCTGCTGCAACGCTTCGGCAATCCGGCGATGCTGGCCAGCGGCATCGCGCTGTCGGCGCTTGCGGCGGTGGTGGCGCTGTGCTCGACGGCGCTGCCGGCCTTCTACCTCGCGCTGCTGTGCCTCGGCATCGGCTGGAACTTCATGTTCGTGGGCGGCACGACGCTGCTGGCGGGCAGCTACCGCACCGCCGAGCGCGCGCGCACCCAGGCGGCGGCCGAGTTTTCCGCCGCCGTGCTGACCGCGCTGGCTACGTTGGCGGCGGGGCAGGTGCTCCATCACTGGGGCTGGCAGGCCGTGAATCTGGCCGTGCTGCCGGCGCTGGCGCTTGCGCTGGTCATCACGTTGCGCTGGCAGCGGCATGCGCGGCGGGTGGGGGCGATGGCGGCGGCCTGATCGGCCGGCGTATGATCGTTGCCACTCCCTTCGCTCAAACCGCTCGATTCCCATGCCCACCGACCTCCATCTCATCGCCGCATCGCCCCGCGTGGTGGTGATCGTGGCGCCGGACCCGGCGCAGGAGCTTGATGTCACTGGGCCGACCGCCGTGTTCGGCGCAGCTAACAAGCTGTGCGGGCGCACCGAGCCGTTCTATGACGTGCGCGTGGTCAGCGTCAGCGACGACGCCATCGTGCGCACCGAAAGCGGCGTGCGGATGCTGGCCGACGCGCCGTACCACCGGATCGCCGACACCATCGGCCAGCCCATCGACACCCTGCTGATCTCGGGCGGCTCCGGCCATGCGGCGGCCTCTGACGACGCGCGGCTGATCGGCTGGATCCGCGAGCAGGCGCCCCGGGTGCGGCGGCTCGGCGCGGTCTGCACCGGCGCGTTCGTGCTCGCCCGCACGGGGCTGCTGGACGAAGCGCGCGTGACCACGCACTGGCGCCACGCGGACCGCCTGGCCACGCGCTATCCCCGGCTGACTGTCGATGCGGACCCGATCTGGATTCGCGCGGGCCGCTACTACACCTCGGCCGGCGTGACGGCGGGCATGGACCTGTCGCTGGCGCTGGTGGAGGAAGACCTGGGATACGCGGTGTCGCTGGAAGTGGCGCGGGAACTCGTCCTGTTCCTGCGTCGACCGGGCAACCAGGCGCAGTTCTCCACCTCGCTGCGCGCGCAGGCGGCGGAGAGCGTGGAGCTGCGGGCCTTGCAGGGATGGATGGCGGATCACCTCGACCGCGACCTCTCGGTGGCCGTGCTGGCCGAACGGGTGGCGATGAGCCCGCGCAACTTCGCGCGCGTGTTCGCCAGGCAGGTGGGGGAGACCCCGGCGCGCTACGTGGAGCGGCTGCGGGTGGAAGCGGTGCGGCGGATGCTGGAGGCCGGCGACCGCCGGCTGGAGAGCATCGCCCACGCCACCGGCTTCGCCAACGCGGACGTCATGCGGCAGGCCTTCCTGCGGCATGTGCAGACTACGCCGGAACGCTACCGGGCAGCCTTCCGGGCGGAGCGGGGCGCGGCGGCGTAGCCACGCGCCGGCCCCTATTCCCTCAGTCCAATTAACGGCTCGATTGCAGCGCGGCAATGCGCTGCTCGATCGGCGGATGGCTCGAGAACATCGCCAGCCACTTGCGGCCGCCCGAGATGCCCATCGCCTGCATGTTCTGCGGCAGGCCATCGGCATCCAGCCCGCCCAGGCGGCGCAGCGCCGAGACCATCGGCGTGGGGGTGCCCATCAGGCTGGCCGCGCCTGCGTCCGCACGGAATTCGCGCTGGCGCGAGAACCACGCCACGATCACGCTGGCCAGGATGCCGAAGAGCAGCTCGCAGACCACCACGGTGATCATGTAGCCGATGCCGGGGCCGCTCGACTCCTCGTCGTTGCGGCGCAGCCACGAATCCACGAAGTAGCCGACCACGCGCGCCATGAAGATCACGAAGGTGTTCACCACGCCCTGGATCAGGGTCAGGGTGACCATGTCGCCATTGGCGATGTGGGCCACTTCGTGCGCGAGCACGGCTTCCACTTCGTCGTGGGACATCGACTGGAGCAGGCCGGTGGACACCGCCACCAGCGAGCTTTTCTTCGACGCGCCCGTGGCGAAGGCATTCGGCTCGCCGTCATAGATGGCCACTTCGGGCATCGGCAGGCCGGCGCGGGTGGCGAGTTTCTCGACGGTCTGCATCAGCCACAACTCGGTGCTGGTGCTCGGATGGGTGATGACCTGGGCACCGACCGACCACTTGGCGATGGTCTTGGACATCAGCAGCGAGATGAACGAGCCGCCGAAGCCCATCAGCGCGGCGAACGCCAGCAGCATGCCGAGGTTGAGGCCGTTGGCGGTCAGATAGCGGTTCACGCCCAGCAGGCTGGCCGCGACGCTGAGGACGAGCATGACGGCGATGTTGGTCGCCAGGAACAGGAAAATGCGTTTCATGGTGTGTGGGGCAAGGATAAATACGCGGACGAGCCGCAGGCGCGCGCGGCGCTGACTGGGCGCCGCACGACAAACGGGGCGCGCCCAGCCGGCCAGTGGCGGCAGCGCGCGCAATGGGGATCAGCCGCGCGGCGGGC
>NZ_CAJPVH010000097.1 GCF_905397395.1 Cupriavidus campinensis | reverse complement strand
CTGGCGAGCGCGGCCAGGCCGGCATCCAGCCCAGCCACATCGCCCGCTTCCACCAGCGTCAGCCGCAATCCGCGATAGCCCAGACCTTCGACAATGGCGCGCGCCACGCCCATCTGCTCGACCAGCGCGGCGCGGTACTGCGGGGCCTCGTCGCCCGTCAGCAACACGGCCACGCCGCCCGCGCCCCAACTCAGCGCCGCCAGCCACAGTTCGATGCCGGTGGCAGCCGGGTGGAACAGCGGTACGGGGATCACGTTGGGCGGCACGCCGCGCGCCTGCCCGGCCCGGGCCGCGCGGCCCAGCGCGAGGATGGCCGGGGTGCCATGCTCCTCGCCGTGCAACAGCAGCACGGCATCGCGGCCGCCGGCGCCGTTGTAGGTGGTGACCAGCGTACGCAGCCGCTCGCCGAGCGTCTCCGGGCCGGGGTAACCGTAGCTGATGGCGCCGGTCGGGCAGACCGTGGTGCACGCGCCGCAGCCCATGCAGAGGTTGGGCGTGACCTCGATGGAACCCTTGCCATCGCGCCAGCGCGAGCCAATCGCCTGGGTCGAGCAAATGTCGATACATGCGGTGCAGCCCGTGGTCTGGTTACGGCCGTGGGCGCACAGGCTTTCCTTGTAGCGGAAGAACTTGGGCTTCTCGAACTCGCCCACCATCTGCTGCAGCTGCAGCGCGTGGGCGTGCTGGCGCGCCACGTCGGCGCCCGCATGCAGGTAGCCCTGCGGGGGCTGGTGCATGGCGAAGGCCGGGGCGTCGTTGAGGTCGAAAACGAGGTCGAAGCGCGCCTCGGCGGTGGCAGCGGGCCGGTCGAAGTCGATCGCCGCCGCCGCGCCGCAGGCCTTCACGCAGTCGCGATGGTCGCGGCAGCGGTCCAGGTCGATCTGGTAGCTGAAGTCGATCGCCCCTTCCGGGCAGGCATCCACGCAGGCGTTGCAGCGCGTGCAGAGGTCGAGGTCGATCGGGTTGCTCTGGCCGGCGCCGGTCTGCCAGCTGGCCGTGAAGTTGCCGAGCCAGCCGGTCAGGCTGGCCAGCGTGCCGCTGTGGACGGGCCAGGCGCGGCTGGCGGGCGGCGTCACATCGCTGATCGATGCGCCGGTCAGCAGCACGGTGACTTCGAGGCCGGCCTCGGTGAGCCGGCCCGCCCAGGGCAGCGCCCGCGCGGCCGGGCCCAGTACCAGCACGGCGCCGTTCGAGCGGTAGTCCACCACCGCCACCGGGTCGGGCTCGGGGAGCGCCGCGGCGGCCAACAGGGCGGCGATCTTGGCGTTGGCGGTGGCCGGGTCGCGGCGCGCGCCCTGCGACCACCCGCCGGTCTCGCGGATATTGACGAAGCGCACCGGCGCGGTGACCACACCGCCCTCGCGCGCGGCGCCGGCCACCTCGGTGAACAGCGGACTTTCCTGGGTGCAGGCCACGATGACGTCTTCCGCGCCATCGAGCGCCTGGCGGAAATCGCCGATTTCACGCCGGCACAGCAGGCGGTGGACCTTCAGGGAACCAGAGGCATCGGACAGTGCCGCCCCGTCAAGCGGCATGGTGTCGTTGCAATTGCAGATCAGCGTCGGCATGGGGCAAGACTGCTTGCCGGCCTGGCGCCCTCTTCGTTGCGGAGGGTCTTCCGGCCGGCGGATTTGTAGGGGTGGCCCATTCTAGGCCCACACGCGGCGAAGAGCTACGCGCGTTTATCCGCAGGGAGGGGTGGAATGGGGGTGTCGTCGGCGGGAGCGTCAGGCTGAGGCTGGGCTTGCGCGACTTCGGCTTCCGGAGATGGCGGAGATGGCGGGGCCTCCAGCGCCTTGGGATCGGCCGCTACCTCGCCCTCCTCCTCCTTTTCCCCTTGCCGTTCCTCGTCCTCGATCGGGTCGAACAGCCCGAGCGTCTCCGACTGGGTCAGCCGGCGCAGCACATCGAGCGGAATCGGGTCTGGCTTGCCGTAGTCGTCGATATAGGTGTCCAGCCCGTCCATCACATTGAAGTGCGGATCGGCGAACAGGGTCTTCAGCGCGGCGCGCTTGACCGTCTCGTCCACGCCACGCGCCACGAAGCGGGCGATGTTGTCGCCCGGTTGCAGCAGCGCCACATCGGCCAGGGTGGGCAGCAGCGCGGCTTCCTGAGGGTCGGCGGGCGGCGCAGTGGGGACTTTTGCGACCGTGACCGCCACCGGGGCGGCATCGGGCGCCAGCACGGGCTCGGCCGGCACCGGCTGGCCCTCGCGCACGGCGGCCTTGCGGCGCGACCAGCGCGAGAGGAAGGAGGAATCGGCGTCGCTCATGGCGGGGTCCGGGGCCGGTCAGTACCGCGCGCGGTCTTCCGGCGCCTTGAAGGACTCCGGACGGCGCCGTTTCTTGGGCTCGGGGCGATAGTTTTCCTGCGTGAACGCTTCGAGCCACTCGCGCTGCGCGGGCTCCAGCGGCACGTTTTCCACACTCTCGCCAGCATCGAGCCAGCGCCCGGCCTCGTTATAGGAGAGCGTCACCGTCACCGGCACGGCGCGGGTCTCGCCATCGGCATCCGCCTCCTCGGCCATGCGCCACAGCACGAACCAGCACGGCGTGGTCGAGGTCAGGTTGAGGTAGTAACCCTCGCCCTCGTCGCGATACAGCGTCACGGGATGGCCCGGATAGAGCCAGCGCGCGCCGTGGCTGTCGGCATCGAGCCGCAGCGGCGCGGCGCCATACTCGCCCAGGTCCGGCAGCACCGCGTCCAACTCCCACTTCCAGGGCTGCCAGCGGTTGGCCAGCGGCACCTTGCGCATCACCACGGCCATGGTCACCGCCGGACGGCCGGCGGGCGGGGTCTCTGGGGAGACCGGCGAGGCAGGAAGCGGTTCGTCCATGGCAGCGGCGGGCCTCAGGTGTTCTGCACCACGATGCTTGGGAACTTGTTCGTCATGTCGCGTGCCTTATCAGCCACTTTGATGGCAACCTTGCGCGCCACTTCGCGGTAGATCCCGGCAATCGGGCTGTCCGGCTCGGCCACCACGGTGGGGCGGCCCGAATCGGCCTGCTGGCGGATCGACAGGTTCAGCGGCAGGCTGCCGAGCAGGTCCACGCCATATTCGCTGCTCATCTTGTCGCCGCCGCCTTCGCCGAAGATATGTTCGACGTGGCCGCAGTTCGGGCAGCAGTAGACCGCCATGTTCTCGACGATGCCGAGGATCGGAATGCCGACCTTCTCGAACATCTTGAGCCCCTTGCGGGCGTCCAGCAGCGCGATGTCCTGCGGCGTGGTCACGATCACGGCGCCGGTCACAGGCACCTTCTGCGACAGCGTCAGCTGGATGTCGCCGGTGCCCGGCGGCATGTCGACGATCAGGTAGTCCAGGTCGTGCCAGTTGGTCTGGCGCAGCAGTTGTTCCAGGGCGGAGGTGACCATCGGGCCGCGCCATACCATTGGATTGTCCTGCTCGATCAGGAAGCCGATCGAGTTGGCCTGCAGGCCGTGGCCCTCCAGCGGCTCCATGGTCTGGCCGTCGGCCGACTCGGGGCGGCCGTCGATGCCCAGCATCATCGGCAGGCTCGGGCCGTAGATATCGGCGTCGAGCATGCCCACGCGGGCACCCTCGGCGGCCAGCGCCAGCGCCAGGTTCACGGCCGTGGTGGACTTGCCCACCCCGCCCTTGCCCGAGGCCACCGCAATCACGTTCTTCACGCCCGGCAGCAGCTTCACGCCGCGCTGCACCGCGTGGGCGACGATCTTCATGGTCACGGCCACGCTGACGTTGGTCACGCCCGGCAGGCTGCGCAGCGCGCCAATCACGAGCTTGCGGATCGGCTCGAACTGGCTCTTGCCCGGATAGCCCAGTTCCACTTCCACCGAGACATCGCCGCCGTCCACCCGCACGTTGCGGGCGGAGCGCGTGGATACCAGGTCGCGGCCCGTGTTGGGATCGATCACGGTGCGCAGGGCATCGGTTACCTGTTCAATGGTGAGGCTCAAGGCAGACTCCGCTTCTTTATATATGGGTCGGTGGGGATCAGGCGCGTAATGTATCAAAGTATGAAGGAGCAGCCAGGGGCGCGATAGCGCGGGGCGAGATCCCCTCCATCGAGTGTGGAATTACAGACATTTACATCTCTGACACGTTTGCCCTTGTGCGGGTGCTGCCATGTCCCTATTGTAGTGCGCCAGTGCCCGGCCTCCCGCCCAACGCCGGCAAGGCGCCCGGCCCCGCCGTCCTGCTTGTTTTCAAACGCATGATGAAACTTGTGGGCGCTCGCTACGTCAATCCGGCGGATGCAGTTACCATGCGGTATGCAGTTGACCGAACATTAGTGAAATATCCCAGCATGTCATCAGAAGGAGAAAGCATGAGATTCAAGCTTGTCACCGTCTCGCTCGCCGTTGCCGCGGCCCTGGCCGGTTGCGCCACGGAGCAGCAGACCCATACCGCGGTCGGCACTGGCGTGGGCGCGGCCGTGGGTGCCGGCCTGGGCAACCTGATCGGCGGCAACACCACTGGCACGCTCGTGGGCGCGGCGGTGGGCGGCGCCGTGGGCGGGGCCACCGGCTACAACTGGAATGCCATCCGCGGCAAGCTGAACAAGGACACGGCGGGCACAGGCACCCAGATCACCGAGCAGCCGGACGGCTCGCTCAAGGTGAATATCCCGAGCCAGGTGACGTTCGATACGGACAGCGCGAGCATCAAGCCATCGTTCCGCTCGGTGCTCGACCAGGTGGCGCAGACCCTGGGCCAGCACCAGGACGTGGTTGCCAACGTGGTAGGCCACACGGACAGCACCGGCAACCCGAACTACAACATGCAGCTCTCGCAGCGCCGCGCCCAGAGCGTGGCGTCGTACCTGGGTGACCGAGGCGTCGCCCGAAACCGCCTGAGCGCCGAGGGCCGTGGCCAGAGCCAGCCCGTGGCGGACAACGCCACCGAGGCCGGCCGCGCCCAAAATCGACGAGTCGAAATTTTCTTGAAACCAATTCAGGGGTGAGCCGGTCATACCGTTCAGATACCGCTTGCCACCGTTGCTGGCTCGCGATGGGTGGCTGACCTCCCGGGCGGTATCTGATTTCTCCTCCTTTTCCGTTGTGGAAAGCTGCGCCGGTACCAACCGGCGCTTTTTTTTGGTCGAACAGTTTGCCACGCCGATTCCGGACGCGCCGGCGCCCCGCTTGCTAAAATAGCCGCTTTCCGTCCTCGCGCCCGCCTCCGGCGGCCCGCCGGACCTCATCATCATTCCCCGGCCTCCTTCATGACCGCACGTCGCATCCTCGTCACATCCGCCCTGCCGTACGCCAACGGCCAGATCCACATCGGCCACCTGGTGGAGTACATCCAGACCGACATCTGGGTCCGGTTCCAGCGCATGATGGGCAACGAGGTCTATTACGTGGGCGCCGACGACACCCACGGCACGCCGGTCATGCTGCGCGCCGAGAAGGAAGGCATCAGCCCGAAACAGCTGATCGACCGCGTCTGGACCGAGCACAAGCGCGATTTCGACAGCTTCCTGGTTTCGTTCGACAACTACTACAGCACCGACGCCGACGAAAACCGCCAACTCTGCGAGAAGATCTACCTGGCCCTGAAGGCCGAGGACCTGATCGCCGAGCGCGAGGTGGAGCAGTTCTACGACCCCGTCAAGAACATGTTCCTGCCGGACCGCTTCATCAAGGGCGAGTGCCCGAAGTGCGGCGCCAAGGACCAATACGGCGATTCATGTGAAGTATGCGGCACAACTTACGTGCCAACGGACCTGAAGAACCCGTATTCGGTGGTCTCGGGCGCCACGCCGGTGCGCAAGTCGTCCACGCATTTCTTCTTCAAGCTGTCCGATGCGCGCTGCGAGTCGTTCCTGCGCGAATGGGTGGCCGACCTGGCCCAGCCGGAAGCCGCCAACAAGATGCAGGAATGGCTGGGCAGCGAAGGCGAGGCCTCCACGCTGAGCGACTGGGACATCTCGCGTGACGCCCCCTACTTTGGCTTCGAGATCCCGGGCGCCCCGGGCAAGTACTTCTACGTCTGGCTGGACGCCCCGATCGGCTACTACGCCAGCTTCAAGAACCTGGCGGAAAAGAAGGGCATCGACTTCGACGCCTGGGTCGGTCCGCACTCCACCGCCGAGCAGTACCACTTCATCGGCAAGGACATCCTGTACTTCCACACGCTGTTCTGGCCGGCCATGCTGCGTTTCTCTGGCTACCGCACGCCGACCAACGTCTTCGCGCACGGCTTCCTGACCGTGGATGGCGCCAAGATGAGCAAGTCGCGCGGCACCTTCATCACGGCGCAGAGCTATATCGACACCGGCATGAACCCGGAATGGCTGCGCTACTACTTCGCGGCCAAGCTCAACGCGAGCATGGAAGACCTGGACCTGAACCTGGACGACTTCGTCGCCCGCGTGAACAGCGACCTGATCGGCAAGTACGTGAACATCGCCAGCCGCGCGGCGGGCTTCCTGGTCAAGCGCTTCGATGGCAAGGTCAACGAGGCCGCGCTCGGCAACCCGCTGCTGGTGCAGCTGCGCCAGGCCGCGCCGCAACTGGCCGCCTTCTACGAGGGCCGCGAGTACAGCAAGGCACTGCGCCTGGTGATGGAGCTGACCGATGCCGTGAACGGCTTCGTGGACGCCAACAAGCCGTGGGAGCTGGCCAAGGACGAGGCGAAGCGCGATGCCCTGCACGCGGCCTGCTCGGTCTCGCTGGAAGCCTTCCGCCTGCTGACGATCTACCTGAAGCCGGTGGTGCCGGCCATGGCCGCGGGCGTGGAGCGCTTCCTGAACATCGAGCCGCTGGACTGGCGCGCCATCGACAAGCAACTGTCGGCCGACCGCCCGGTGCAGCCGTACGCCCACCTGATGACCCGCGTCGATACCAAGCAGATCGAGGCGCTGGTGGCCGCCAACCGCGACTCGCTCCAGGCCACCGCGGCTCCGGCTGGCGAGGCTCAGGGCGCCCAGGGCGCCCCGGCCGGCATCGAGCCGATTGGCGACACCATCACGATCGATGATTTCGCGAAGATCGACCTGCGCGTGGCGAAGATCGTCGCCTGCGAGAAGGTGGAAGGCTCCAGCAAGCTGCTGCAACTGACGCTGGACGTCGGCGAAGGCAAGACCCGCAACGTGTTCTCGGGCATCCAGTCGGCCTACACGCCGGAGCAGCTGGTGGGCAAGCTGACCGTGGTGGTGGCCAACCTGGCGCCGCGCAAGATGAAGTTCGGCATGTCCGAAGGCATGGTGCTGGCAGCCTCGGCGGCCGACGAGAAGGCCAATCCGGGCCTGTACATCCTGGAACCGCACAGCGGCGCGGTACCGGGCATGCGGATCGGCTAAGTTCGCCTACCGTTTGTTCGCTCCCTCTCCCGCTTGCGGGAGAGGGAGCCACCCCTCAAGCCTTCATCCCCCCTGCCGCCGCGACGGGTCGTCGCTACGTGACGTGGTCGTCACCACGCCCTGGCTGTTGAAGTGGACGTTGAAGAACGCCCGGTCCGTGGGCGATTCGAGCCAGCGGTAGCCCCACACCTCCTCCTGCTTCAGCGCGAACGCCTCCACCTTGGTCGGCTTGCCGAGCAGGCGCCGGATGCCGTCCTGGCTCATGCCGGGGCGCACGCGCTGGAAGTTCTCGGCCGTCAGCACCTGTTCGATGGTGCGCACGGTGCCGTCCGGCGCGGTGGTCACCATCCACGTGGTCACGCCCTCGGGCCCGCGCGGGTACTCTAGCCGCTTGCCGCCATCGGCCTCCTCCCACACGATCTCGGGCTTGCCGGCCTGGCGGCGCACGTCATCCTCGGTCGATTTGCCGATCTCGATGCCCTTGAATAGCTGGCTGTCCGGCTTCACGCTGTTCCACGTGTCGCGGGCCACGTTGCCGGCCTTTTTCATCGCTTCGTCCACTTTCTGCTGGTCGCAGCCGACCAGCGCAAGCAAGGAGGCAATCAGTCCCATGGTGGCAAGGCGTCTGCGCGACGCGTCAGTGAAGGTCATGGTGGTTATCGCTTGATGGCTTCCACGGGGTCGCCGGCCGGCTCGCTGGCCGACGCGGTGCCGGCACCGCCAGCCGTGGATCGGCGCGGCGGTTCGGCCGCAAACAGGCTACTCCAGTTATTGAAGCGGCGGTTGAACAGCACCGACAGCCCGTTGATCGAGCCGCCCTTGGCAATCAGCGACCAGCGGCGCGAGAACGCCCAGGTGAGCTTCACCACGTTCGACGCCGACGTCAGGCTCTGCTCGTAACCCACCGAGATCTGGTCGGTCACGGCCTTGCCGACGCTGACCACCTGCTGGTCGTTCAGGCCCGCCGTGGACGGCCCGATCGAGAATTCGTCGATGCCGAGGTGCGAGACGATGCCCTTGCCCGCCCGGCCACCGATCATGCCCAGCGCCGCGCCGCCGAGCGCGCCGCCGCTCAGCTGGCGCTGCTGGCCCGCCCCGGCGCTCTCCGCGCCGTAGCCAAACATCAGCCACGACAGCTTGTCTTCCTCCGGCACGTTCGGCTCCGACACCAGCCGCACGCGCGGAATCCGCACCGTGCCGGTGACCTCCACGCCGGCCTCCACCTCCTGGTTGCGGCGCATGGCGCGGATATTGATGTTCGGATTGTCGATCGGCCCGTTGAAGTTGATGATGCCGCGCTCGATGTTGAGCTTGCGGCCGAACGCCTCGTACGTGCCATCCACCACGCGCACCGTGCCCGTGGCGCGCATCGGCGCCAGCGGCTCGCTCTTCACGGCGAGCTGGCCCGCGAGCTTGATGTCCGCCCCGGCGCCGCGGAAGCGGAAGTCGTCGCCCAGATCCACGGTGACGTCGATCACCGGGCTGAAGCGGCTCGCCGGCTGGGACTCGGGCACCACCGGCGTGGCCGCGGTCTTGAGTTCGCGCTGGTCGCGGCGGCGCACCACCACCACGTCGTCGCCGAGCACCGGTGCGCTGGACTTGGGCAGGTCGAACAGGCCACGATCGACGCGGAACTTGCCGCGAATCGCAATCTGCTTGTTTTCGTTGGCGATGCCGGCCTCGCCCGAGACGATCAGCGTGCGCTCGGGGCTGGCAAACAGCTGGAGCTTGTCGGCCACGATCTTGGCGGTCAGGTTCGGGTCGGTCTCGCCCAGCTTGACGTTGCCGGTGGCCACCAGCGTCCCGTCGCCGCCCCGGAATCGCACTTCCTTCATTTCCACCGTGTTCTGGTCCAGCACGATATGGACCACGCCGTCGGTCAGGCGAATGCCCTGGTCGTAGAGCGTGACGGCGATATCGCTGCCATCCACGGTGCCGGTCAGCAGCGGATTGCCGACCGTGCCACCCAGCCGCATCGCGGCAGCCAGCTTGCCCTCGAACGCGTACTGCGGACCGGTCAGGGATTCGAGCGATTTCAGCCGGGGGATGTCCGCCGACACCGTGCCGGCCAGCGTGGAGGCCGGCCCCACGGTCAGCAGCCCCTGTTCCTGAACCAGCCCTGCCGACGCATCGACATCGATCTTGCCGATCCGCGCCGCCGTGGTGCCGCCGCGCAGCGTGACCCGGTTGCCGGCGAACTCGGCGCGCAGCGCGGTTTCGCCCAGGCCCAGCGTGGTCCAGCCGCGTCCGGCGTTGATCGAGGCGTCGCCGCTACGCCGGCGGATCTCGGCAAACCCGGTCGCGGTCTCGGCCAGGTTCAGGTTCCAGCGGCCATCCAGCACAAGATCCGAGCGCAGCGGCGGCGGCTCCCCGGTCAAGGTTTGCATCAGCTTCAGGACATTGGCCACCTCGACGCCATCGAGATTGCCCTGCGTGCGGATGCGGCCATGGTCGAACTCGAATCCGTCGATATTGGCCGTGGCACGCTCGAACAGCAGCCGCGCGGACCCGAGCCGGATATGCTGGTCCGCCACCAGCAGCTGCGTCGGCGCCGCCAGGCGCACGGTGGTCGTGCCGCGCAAGTCGAGCGTGCGGATGGTGCCGTTCCAGCCCTTGTCGCCCTGCCACGCGCCCTGCCCGGCCAGCGTCAGCTGCATCGGCTGGCGGTTCAGCGTGCCGGCCGCCTTGGCGTCGAAGGTGTGATTGCCCTGCGTGCCGCTGAGGTTGGCGTCCAGCGTGCGGATGGTGGCCTGCGGCCCCTGATAGTCGCGCGCGGCGAGTTGCACGGCCACCGTGCCGTCCAGCCCGCCGCGCAGTTCGGCATGCCCGCTGGCGCTGGCCACTTTGTGCGGGCCGATCACCAGCGCCTGCGCGCTGTAGTCGCCCACCACCTCGGGACGCTTGAGCGTGCCGGTGACCTCGGCGTCCAGCTTGGCACGCCCAGCCACGCCGAACTTGAGCCGCTCCAGTTGCGGGGCATCGACATTGACCTTGAGCCGGTCCCCGCGCGCGCCGAAGCTGCCGCGCAGGTTGACCTGATTGCCAGCCATCAGCAGGGACGCCTCGCTGGGCAGCAGGCGCTCGCCCTCAAGCCGGATCTTGCCGGTGCCCGTCATCGGCAGCCCGGCGTACTCGCTCTCGTGCAGGCCAAAATCGAGCGCCACCCGGAGTACCTTGGCCAGCGAGCCCGTGGTCGAGAAATCCGCGTTGATGCGGCCCGGCGCCACCTTGGCCAGCCGCGCCGGATCGAAATTGGCCAGCTTGCCCTTGAAGCTGAACGGCTGGGTGTCCTTGAGGCCGAGCTTGCCCTCGGCGGTCAGCGTGCCGGCGCCCAGCCCGGCGCGCAGGGCGGACACCGTTACGGCGTCTTCGTCCACGCGTGCATCGGCGAACAGCTTCAGCTCGCCCCCGGCCAGGTCCAGCGCCACGCTCTGCCGGCCCGGCTCCAGCCGCAGGATCACCGGCCCGGAGAGGTTGGTCGGCACCAGCGTTGTATAGAGATCGGCCGCGTTGAGCCGGTGCACGTCGAGGTCGAAGCCGCCGCGCCCCTCACGCAGCGCGCCCTGCCCGACGATCTCGGCCTTGCCCGGCAGCGCAATGCGCAGGTCGCGCAGCGTCTGGGCCATCTCGCTGACCTCCACGCGCGCCCGCACGCTGTGCACCGGCAGCCGTTCCTTGTCGATGGGGCCTGGATCGAGGTTGCGCACGGTGACCTCGCCGGCCACGGCCAGCGGATTGCGCGTGGGCGGCGCCGGCTGCGGCACCGGCGCGGAGGCGGATGCCGCCGAAGCCGCCGCCACCGCGCTGGCCGTGGACTGCCCCGGCG
>NZ_CAJPVH010000096.1 GCF_905397395.1 Cupriavidus campinensis | reverse complement strand
CCGGCCACGGCCGCCGCGCCGGCACGGCAGGCACCGGGCGCCCCCGCTGCCCAGCCGCTCAAGCCAGTCCAGGCGCCGCAACCCGTGCAAGCCGCCCCGGCGGCCAAGCCGGCCAGCAGCGAAGTGCCGCCTTGGGAGGAATTGCCCCCCGATCTGCCGGTGATCGGCCCGTACGACAGCGATCCGGGCTATGACCCGAGCTTCGGCGGCTACGACAACGGTTTCGAGTCGGACTCGTTCGAACCCGCGCCGCGCGCCAGCCGCGCCGCGCCGCAGGCCAAGCCAGCGCGCCGGCCGGAACCTGAGGCCGCTGCCCAGCCGGCTGTGCAACTGGCCCCGGCGATTCCGCCCGTGGCGCCGAGCGCTGCCGATGACGGCACGCCACCTGTGTTCACCGGTGACTGGCCGACGCTGGCCGCCACGCTGCCGCTCAAGGGCCTGGCCCAGCAACTGGCGTACCAGAGCGAGTTGCACCGCGTGGTCGGCCGCACCCTGCACCTGCGCGTGCCGGTGGCGGCCATCGCCGAAAACAATGTCGCCGAACGGCTCCAGGCCGCGCTGGTCGAGCAATTTGGCATGGAGGTGCGCGTGCAGTGCGAGATCGGCGCCGTGACGCACACGGCGGCTGCCGTCGATGCAGCGGCCCGGGCCGAGCGCCAGCGCGAGGCCGAGTCCAATATCGACGGCGATCCGTTCGTGCAGGGGCTGTTGCGCGAGTTCGGTGGGCAGATCGTGCCCGGCTCCGTCCAGCCACGCGCCGCCTGACAACCCATTCCCGGGGCGGCCAGACCAGCATCACCGGCGCCGCCCCGCCATCCACACACATTGATTCAGGAGTATCCCCATGATGAAAGGTCAACTGGCCGGGCTGATGAAGCAAGCCCAGCAGATGCAGGAAAACATGAAGAAGATGCAGGAGCAGCTGGCCCTGATCGAGGTCGAGGGCCAGTCCGGCGCCGGTCTCGTGAAGGTGCTGATGACCTGCAAGAACGACGTGAAGCGCGTGACCATCGATCCGAGCCTGCTGGCCGATGACAAGGACCTGCTCGAGGACCTCGTGGCCGCCGCGTTCAACGACGCCGTGCGCAAGGCCGAGGCCACCACGCAGGAGAAGATGGGCTCGATGACGTCCGGCCTGCCGCTGCCCCCGGGCTTCAAGCTGCCGTTCTGATGGCGCATCAGACAGGGGCGCGCCGATGAGAACGGCGCCGCCCACCTCGCTGCAGGCGCTGATCGAGGCGCTCAAGGTGCTGCCAGGCGTGGGGCCTAAGTCCGCCCAGCGCATGGCCTATCACCTGCTGCAGCACGACCGCGACGGCGCGCGCAAGCTTGGCGACGCGCTGCGCGGCGCCGCCGACGGCATCCGCCATTGCGAGCGCTGCAACACCTTCACCGAGCAGGAGATCTGCGAGACGTGCCGGGACACCGCGCGCGACGCCTCGCTGCTCTGCGTGGTCGAGACGCCGGCCGACCAGGTGATGATCGAGCAGACGCTGACCTATCGCGGCCAGTATTTCGTGCTGATGGGACGGCTCTCGCCGCTCGACGGCATCGGCCCGAAGGACATCCACCTGGACCGGCTGCTGGCCCGCGCCACGGACCCCGAACTCGGCGGACCGGTGAGCGAGGTCATCGTGGCCACCAATTTCACGAGCGAGGGCGAGGCCACCGCGCACTACATCGGCGAGATGCTGAAGGCGCGCGGGCTCAAGGTGTCGCGGCTGGCGCGCGGCGTGCCCGTGGGCGGCGAACTCGAATACGTGGACGCGGGCACCATCGCCCGCGCTGTCATGGATCGGCGCAGCCTGTAGGTATCGGACCCCTTCGGACAAACATGAATCTGGCGCGCTTCGACCTCGTGACGCTTGGCCTGTTCGTGGCCGTGGCCCGGCAGGGCAGCATCTCGGCCGGCGCGCGCCAGTCCCACCTGGCCGTGGCTGCCGCCAGCAAGCGGATTTCCGATCTCGAGGCCGCCGTGGGCGCGCCGCTGTTCTTCCGCCACGCCGCCGGCGTGCAGCTGACCGAGGCGGGCCAGGCCTGCTACCACCATGCGCTGACCATCCTCCAGGACGTGGAACGCATGGCCGGCGTGATGTCGGACTACGCGTCCGGCGTGCGCGGGCAGGTGCGCGTGTGCGCCAATACCTCGGCCATCACGCAGTTCCTGCCGGACGACCTCGCGGCGTTCATGCGCCAGCATCCGACCATCCGCATCGAGCTGGAGGAGCAAAACAGCAGCGAGATCGTCGCCGCGCTGGTCGAAAACCGCGCCGATGTCGGCATCTTCGCCGATCGCACGCCAAGTGCCGGGCTGGTGACCGTGGAATACCGGCAGGACGAGCTGGTTATCATCACGCCGCCCGGGCATCCGCTGTCCGAGCGCGGGCCCGTGCATTACGCCGATACGCTTGAATACGACTTCGTGAGCCTGCCGCAGGTGACCTCGCTGGCGGCGCGGCTGCTCGAGGAAAGTAGCCGGCTGGAGCGGCAGTTCCGGTTGCGCATCCAGGTGCGCAGCTTCGACGCGATGTGCCGCATGGTCATGGCTGGGCTGGGCGTGGGCGTGCTGCCGCGCATCGCGGCCGAGCCGCACGTGAAGTCGATGGGGTTGTCGCTGGTGCCGCTGCAGGACGCCTGGGCACGCCGCTCGCTGCTGATCGGCATGCGCGACCCCGCCGGGCTGACGGTGTCGGCGCGGCTGCTCATCACCCATCTCTGCGGCGACCGCGCGCCGTTCTAGCGGCACGCCGGTGTCATCCCCGGGGCAACCCCGGGTAAGCCCGCCCCTTCGCGTTCCGAGAAAGCCCGCTTGCCGGAATGCCGATTCCGCCGCCCGCGCCGCTGGTGCACACTCCGACCCAACATGAAAAGCCAGTCCCGCAGGTGATGCGGCGCGGCATCCACGGTCATCACGGAGACACGCTCACATGGCGCAACAGATTCTCGAAGGCATTCGCGTCCTGGAACTGGGACAACTGATTGCCGGCCCCTTTGCCGCCAAGACCCTCGCGGATTTTGGCGCCCACGTGGTCAAGGTGGAGCCGCCCGGGCAGGGCGACCCACTACGCAAGTGGCGCATGCTGCACGAAGATACCTCGGTCTGGTGGGAAGCGCAGTCGCGCAACAAGCAGTCCATCGCCATCGACCTCCGCCAGGCGGAAGGCCAGGCGCTGGTGCGCAAGCTGGCTACCGAGGCCGATGTCCTGATCGAGAACTTCCGCCCCGGCACCATGGAAAAGTGGGGTTTGGGCTGGGATGTACTCCACGCCGCCAATCCGAAGCTGATCATGGTGCGGGTGTCTGGCTACGGCCAGACCGGCCCGCGCCGGGACGAACCCGGCTTTGCCGCCGTGGCCGAGGCCATGAGCGGCCTGCGCTACCTGACCGGCGAGCCGGGCCGGCCGCCGGTGCGCGCCGGGCTCTCGCTGGGCGATACCATCGCCGGCCTGCACGGCGCCCTGGGCGTGCTGCTGGCCCTGTACGAGCGCGACGCGCGCGGCGGGGTGGGGCAGGTGATCGACGTGGCGCTCTATGAGTCGCTGTTCAACCTGAGCGAAAGCCTGCTGCCTGAATACTCGGCCTTTGGCGCCGTGCGCCAGCCGGCCGGCGGCGCGCTGCCGGGCATTGCGCCGTCCAACGCCTATCCCTGCGGTTGCGGCGAATACGTGCTGATTGCCGCCAATGGCGACGCGATCTTCCGCCGCCTGATGGCCGCGATGGGCCGCCCGGACCTCGGCGAAGATCCTGCGCTGGCCCGCAACGACGGCCGCGTGAAGCGTGTGGACGAGATCGATGCCGCCATCGCCGCCTGGACCCAGACCCAGACCGTGGAGTCCGCGCTGGTTGTGCTGCGCGAGGCCGATGTGCCGTCCGGCCGCATCTACACGGTCAAGGACATCGCCGAAGACCCGCACTACCGGGCACGCGGCGTGATCGAGACCGTGACGTCGGCCCGTGGGCTCAGCGTGGAGGTGCCGGGCATCATCCCGAAGCTGTCCGCCAACCCTGGCGCCATCCATGACCGCGCGCCCACGCTGGGCGAGCATACCGATGCCGTGCTGGCCGAATCCGGCTTCGACGCGGCTGCCATTGCCGACCTGCGCGCCCGAGGAGTGATCGCATGAGTGCCCAACGTTATCCGCTGGCCGGGCCGGCCAAGATCGAAATCAATGACGTCGCACCGCGCGACGGCCTGCAGATCGAGCCCGTGGTGGTGCCGACCGAAGGCAAGGTTGCCTTCGTCAATGCGCTGGCCCACTGCGGCTTCGCGCGCATCGAGGCCACCTCGTTCACATCGGCCCGCGCCATTCCCGCGCTGGCCGATGCCGAGGCGGTGATGCACCAGATCGAGCGCGTGCCGGGCGTGGCCTACACGGTGCTCGTGCCGAACCTGCGTGGGCTGGAGCGCGCGCTGTCGTGCCGGCCGGACGAGGTGAACCTGGTCATGTCGTGCAGCGAGACCCACAACCGCGCCAACCTGCGCATGACGCGCGAGCAGTCCAAGGCGCAGCTGACGGCGATGATCGGCGAGGCCGGCAAGGCTGGCGTGCCAGTGAACGTGTCGCTGTCCACGGTGTTCGGCTGCCCGTTCGAAGGGGATATCCCCGAGGCCGACGTGATGGCTCTGGCGCGCCGATTTGCCGATGCGGGTGCGTCTGGCATCACTTTGTGCGATACCACGGGTATGGCCTACCCCAACCAGGTGGCGGCGATGTGCGAGGCGTTCCAGCGCGCGCTGCCGCAGACCGGGCTGACCATCCATCTCCACAACACGCGCGGCATGGGCCTGGCCAATGCCATCGCGGCCTGGCAGACCGGCGTCACGCGCTTCGACGCGGCTGCCGGCGGCCTGGGCGGCTGCCCGTACGCGCCCGGCGCGAGCGGCAATGTCAGCACCGAGGAACTCGTCCACATGTTCGCGTCGATGGGCGTGGACACCGGCGTGGACCTGGACGGCCTGCTGGCCGTGGTCGGCGGCCTGCCGGCGCTGGTTGAACGGGAGATTTCCAGCCAGCTGCTGCGCGCCGGCCCGCGCCTGCGCACCCATCAACCCCCGGCCTGGATGGCCGAGCACTTCGCCGGGCAGTAAGCCCGGACCCGGTTTTTCGATTCCCTATATAACAAGCACGGAGACAACCATGAACCGCAAGACTCAACTGACGGCCGCCGCGCTGCTGGCTGGCATGGCATTCGTACCTGCCGCCCAGGCGCAGGACGGCACCTATCCCAACAAGCCGGTGATGCTGGTGGTGTCCGCCGCGGCTGGCGGCACGACGGACATCGCCGCGCGCCTGATCTCGGAGCCGCTGGCCAAGGCGCTCGGCCAGTCGGTCGTGGTCGACAACAAGCCCGGCGGCAACGGCACCATCGCCGCCCAGGCCGTGCAGCGCGCCAAGCCGGATGGCTACACGCTGCTGGTGCAGTACTCGGGCTACCACGTCATCACGCCGCTGCTGACCAAGCAGCCGTGGGACCCGGTGAAGGACTTCGCGCCGGTGGCGAACCTGCTGTCGGCGCCGCAGGTGCTGGTGGTGCGCCCGAGCCTGCCGGTCCACTCGCTCAAGGAACTGGTGACCTACGCCAAGGCCAATCCGGGCAAGCTCAACTACGCGTCGTCGGGCAATGGGTCGCTCCAGCACGTGTCCACGGAACTGCTGAACCTGCAGGCCGGCACGAAGATCACCCATGTGCCATACAAGGGCACCGGCCCGGCGATGACCGACCTGCTGGGCGGCAACGTCGACCTGACCATCACCACGCCGCCGCCGCTGATGGGCCATATCGCCGCCGGCAAGCTGCGCCCGCTGGTGGTGACCAGCAAGACGCGCCTGCCGAGCCTGAAGGATGTGCCGTCGGCGCCGGAAGCCGGCTACCCTGACCTGGACGTGTCGTCGTGGTTCGCCATGTACGCGCCGGCCGGCACGCCGAAGCCCGTCATCGACAAGCTGACCTCGGAGATCGAGAAGATCATGAAGTCCGACGCCTTCCGCAAGAAGGCCGAGGAACTGGGGGCCGAGGCGCGCTACATGAATCCGCAGCAGCTGGACCAGTACCAGCGTGCCGAACTGACGCGCTGGGGCAAGGTCATCAAGTCCGCCGACATCCACGCGGAGTAACGCTGAGCAGGCCACGGAGCCAGACATTCCGACCATGGCAAGGTGATCGAAAGGCGGCGCACGTACACTGTGCGCCGCCGCGCTGCGTTTACGGGCTGGCCCGCGCATTGACCCCCAATGTCCGCTGAATGTCTGCATTTCCCGGTAGGTATTCATCCCGATGCGGGCGCCGGCAGCGGCCGGTAGCATCGCAATTTGCCGCAAGGCGGCACGCCACAAACAAAAACAGGTAGTCAGGTAGGAGAGCATCTCATGTACGACAAGACATTCTGGAAGCGGGCGCTGATCGCACTGGCCCTGTTCCTGGCCGGCTGGTTCACCTTTGGCAGCGCGCAGGCGCAGGGCAAGCCCGAGAAGACCAAGGTGACCATCGCCGTGGGGGGCAAGAATCTCTTCTATTACCTGCCGCTGACGATTGCCGAACGCCTGGGCTACTTCAAGGAAGAGGGCCTGGACGTGGAGATCGTCGACTTTGCCGGCGGCGCCAAGGCGCTCCAGGCCGTGGTCGGCGGTAGCGCGGACGTGGTGTCCGGCGCCTACGAGCACACCATCAACCTGCAGGCCAAGGGCCAGCAGTACCAGGAGTTCGTGCTCCAGGGCCGCGCGCCGCAGATCGTGCTGGTGGTGTCGAACAAGACGATGCCGAACTTCAAGTCGATTGCCGACCTGAAGGGCAAGAAGATCGGCGTGACCGCGCCGGGCTCCTCGACCAACATGATGGCCAACTTCGTGCTGGCCAAGTCGGGCCTGAAGCCGTCGGACGTGTCGTTCATCGGCGTGGGCGCCAGCGCCGGCGCGGTGGCTGCCATGCGCTCGGGCCAGATCGACGCAATGGCCAACCTGGACCCCGTGGTGTCGATGCTGACGCAGAAGAACGAGGTGAAGATTGCTTCGGACACCCGCACGCTCAAGGAAACCCAGGCGGTGTTCGGCGGCAATATGCCGTCGGGCTGCCTGTATGCCTCCACCGCGTTCATCCAGCAGAACCCCAACACCACGCAGGCGATGACGAACGCCATGGTGCGGGCGCTCAAGTGGCTGCAGAAGGCGGGCCCGTCGGACATCGTAAAAACCGTGCCCGAGAGCTACCTGCTGGGCGACCGCGCGCTCTACCTGGCCGCCTGGGAGCAGGTCAAGGAAGCCATCTCGCCGGACGGCACGATGCCGGCCGATGGCCCCAAGACGGCGCTGAACACCTTGCAGCAGTTCGATCCGGAGCTGAAGGGCAAGCCGATCAAGCTCGAGAACACGTTCACGAACACGTTCGTCCAGCGCGCCAACGCCAAGTACAAATAAGCGGCAAGTCAGCGAACCCCGCCTTCACGCCGCCCGCCGCCCGCCGCGCGCATGCCGCTCGGCGGGCTTGTGTTTTCTCTGAGTCCAGTATTTCGACGAGTTTTCTTCGAGCAATGAGCACGCCCGCACTTTCCCTCGAAAACGTTACCTGCACCTTCGTCTCGCGCGAGGACCGCAGTCAGCGCTACACCGCCGTGCGCGATGTCACGCTGTCCATCCAGCCCGGCGAGTTCGTTTCGGTGGTGGGCCCCACAGGCTGCGGCAAGTCCACACTGCTGAACGTCGGCGCCGGCCTGCTGGAGCCTTCCAGCGGCGCCGTGCGCGTGTTCGGCGAGCCGCTGGTCGGCATCAACCGCCGCGCCGGCTATATGTTCCAGTCTGAGGCGCTGATGCCATGGCGCAGCGCGCTGGACAACGTGATTGCCGGCCTGGAGTTCCGTGGCGTGCCGCGCGCCGAGGCCGAGGCGCAGGGCGAGGAATGGCTGCGCCGCGTGGGTCTGGGCGGGTTTGGCGACCGTTACCCGCACCAGCTCTCGGGCGGCATGCGCAAGCGCGTGAGCCTGGCGCAGACGCTGGTGCTGGACCCGGACATCATCCTGATGGACGAGCCGTTCTCGGCGCTGGACATCCAGACCCGTCAGCTGATGGAAAACGAGGTGCTGGACCTCTGGGCCGCCAAGCGCAAGGCCGTGCTGTTCATCACGCACGACCTGGACGAGGCCATCGCCATGAGTGACCGCGTGGTGGTGCTGTCAGCCGGCCCGGGCACCCATCCGATTGGCGAATTTGCGATCGACCTGCCGCGTCCGCGCGACGTAGCGGAAGTCCGCAACCATCCACGCTTCGTGGAGCTGCACGCCGCCATCTGGGACGTGCTGCGCGAGGAAGTGCTCAAGGGCTACGCGCAGCAGCGCAAGGTCGCCTGACCTGCATGAACTCTCTCTGACGATACAAACACTCGTAGAACAACGATATGGCTTTCCGAGCGGATTCTAAGGGCATGCTGCGCGTGTGGCAGCTGCTGGTGCTGGTGGTGATCCTGGGGGTGTGGCATGCGGCCACGCGCTCGCAACAGGTGGCGTTCTTCTTCGGCGAGCCGCTGATGGTGGCGAAGCGCATCTGGAGTTGGTTCATCGTCGAGGGCGACATCTATATTCACCTGGGCGTGACGCTGCTGGAGACGGTGCTGGCCTTCGGCATCGGCACGGTGGCCGGGCTGGGCGTGGGGCTGTGGCTGGCGCTGAGCCCGTTCACCTCGGCCGTGCTCGATCCCTATGTGAAGGCGGCCAACTCGATGCCGCGCGTGATCCTGGCGCCGATCTTCGCGGTCTGGTTCGGGCTGGGGATCTGGTCGAAGGTGGCGCTGGCCGTGACGCTGGTGTTCTTCATCGTCTTCTTCAACGTCTACCAGGGCGTGAAGGAAGTGAGCCCGGTGGTGCTGGCCAACGCGCGCATGCTCGGCGCGAACCAGAAGCAGCTGCTGCGCCACGTGTACCTGCCCAGCGCCACGAGTTGGGTGTTCTCGTCGCTGCACACCTCGGTGGGCCTGGCGTTCGTGGGTGCGGTGGTGGGCGAGTACCTGGGTTCCGCGCGCGGCGTGGGCTACCTGATTCTCCAGGCCGAAGGCACGTTCGACATCAACACGGTGTTCGCGGGCATCGTGGTCCTGACCGGCTGCGCGCTGGTGCTGGACTGGATGGTGACGGTGGGGGAGAAGCGGCTGATGAAGTGGCAGCCGAGTTCGGGTGAGACCGAAAAGCTCTGAAATTCTGCGTTAAACGTTGTTGAATTCGCGCTCCCCCGGCCAGTGTCCAGGCAACGGACGGGCCGGGGGAGGGCAGTGAAGCGTTACGGCATGATGACGATCTTGCCGGTCACCTTGCGCGCTTCCATGTCCTTCAGCGCCTGCGGCGCCTGCTCCAGCGGATAGCGGGCCGAGATGTGCGGGCGAATCTTGCCTTCCTTCATCCAGCCGAGCATCTGCGCCATATTGGCCTGGTTGTTACGCGGCTCGCGACGGGCGAAATCGCCCCAGAACACGCCGACCAGCGAGGCACCCTTGAGCAGCGCCAGGTTCAGCGGCATCTTCGGGATCTCGCCGTTGGCGAAGCCCACCACGAGGTAGCGGCCGCGCCAGCCGATCGAGCGGAAGGCCGGCTCGGCATAAATCCCCCCGACCGGGTCATAGATGACATCCGGGCCCTTGCCATCGGTCAGCGCCTTGACGCGCTCGCGCAGGTCTTCCGTGCTGTAGTTGATCAGCGCGTCGGCGCCGTGCTCCTTGCAGACCGCCAGCTTCTCGTCCGTGGACGCCGCCGCGATCACCCGCGCGCCAATCGCCTTGCCGATCTCGATGGCCGCCAGGCCCACGCCGCCGGCCGCGCCCAGCACCAGCATCGTCTCGCCAGCCTTCAGTTCGCCCCGGTCCACCACGGCGTGGTGGGAGGTGCCGTAGGTCAGCGTGAAGGCGGCGGCCACGTCGAAGTCGATACCGGGCGGCATCGGCACCACGGCACTCGCCGGGGCCTTGGCCTGCGTGGCGAAGGCGCCGTTGCCGAGATAGGCGATGACCTTGTCGCCGGGCTTGACGTGCGTCACGCCCGCGCCCACCGCGTTGACCACGCCGGCCAGCTCCGAACCGGGCGAGAACGGCAGCGCTGGCTTGGCCTGGTACTTGTTCTGGATGATCAGCACGTCGGGGAAGTTGACCCCGGCGGCCTTGACGTCGATGACGACCTCGCCATCGCCGGGCACGAGGTCCGGCAGGGTGTCGAGCGAAAGGGAATCGGGCGGGCCCCAGGCTTTGCAGAGTACGGCTTTCATCTTGTCTCCGGTGGTGGTGTTGTGGTGTGGCGATGGTCTGCGCTCCGGGAAGTGTAGCGCAAAAAAGCACGATCGTTCTGTTCGCGGCGGACGGCGGTTCCACGCCGTTTTGGTGCCGCGATGGCCGCTTTGCTCGGGTACAATCGCGGCCATGCATATCCTTCTCGCCAACGACGACGGTTATCTCGCGCCGGGACTTGCCGTTCTGCATGCCGCGCTCGCTCCGCTTGCGCGCGTGACGGTGATCGCGCCCGAGCAGAACCATAGCGGTGCATCGAATTCGCTCACGCTGCAACGCCCGCTCTCGGTCTTCGAGGCGCGCGAGGGCGTGCAGAAGGGTTTCCGTTTCATCAATGGTACGCCCACCGACTGCGTGCACGTGGCACTGACCGGCCTGCTGGAAGATCGCCCCGACCTGGTGGTGTCCGGCATCAACCAGGGCCAGAACATGGGCGAGGACGTCCTGTACTCGGGCACCGTGGCCGCCGCTATCGAGGGCTACCTGTTCGGCATTCCGTCCATCGCGTTCTCGCAGGTGGACAAGGGCTGGGAGCATCTGGACGCCGCCGCACGCGTGGCGCGCGAGATCGTGGAGCGCGTGATCGCCCGCCCGCCCCAGGAGCCGTTCCTGCTCAACGTCAACATTCCGAACCTGCCGTTCGAACATATCAAGGGCCAGCGCGCCACGCGCCTTGGCAAGCGCCATCCTTCGCAGCCGGTCATCACGCAGGTGAATCCGCGCGGCGATACCAACTACTGGATCGGCCCGGCCGGCGACGCGCGCGACGCGAGCGAAGGCACCGATTTCCACGCCACCGCCAATGGGTTTGTCTCGCTGACGCCGTTGCAGCTCGACCTGACCCATCGCGCGCAGCTCGAACAACTCGGACAGTGGCTGGGGTAGGCGTGCCGTTCGCGTCAGCCCTCCAGTCTTCGATTCCGGTATTGCGCCGATGAGCACCACGCCGCGCCGATCCCGCTTTCCGCTGCCGCTCGATGCGGTGGTCGAACGCAAGCCCGCGCCCAAGCGCACGGCCGGACTGCCCGCCGTGGGCGGGCGGCATGTGGCCGCGCCCGCGCCGGCGACCGTCAAGCCGCGCAAGCCT
>NZ_CAJPVH010000095.1 GCF_905397395.1 Cupriavidus campinensis | reverse complement strand
ACCGCGCTGGCCGTGGACTGCCCCGGCGCCGGCCGGGCGATCTGCGGCGGCGGCGCCACCGCTTCCACGGGGCGCAGCTCGGCGTGCACGGTCAGGTTGGCCTGCGGCGCCGTCGGGCTGAACAGGCGCGGATTGATGCGGTCCCCATCGATCAGCAGATGGGTGAACGGCACCTTGCCGAAAGGCGTCAGGTCGATGCCGGCCCGCGCGCGGATGCGGTCTCCGGTGGCTTCGGCCTCGGCGCGCAGGGCGTCCAGCGCGCCGCTGGCGGTGGCCGACACCGCGAACGATTCCTCCTGCCAGCGGCCCTCCAGCAGTGCCTCGGCGGACAGCGCGAACGGCGCCTGCCCGGCAATCTGCGCATTGGCCTGCAGCGTGCCGTACGGCGTGACGAGCTTGTCCACCACCACGCGGTGGCGCATGCCATCGGAATGGAGCGCGCCGGAAAGATCGGAAAACACCTGCGGCGTGGCCGTCGCGGGCGGGCCCTGCAGCAGCGACAGTTCGGCAATCGTCAGCGTGTCGACGTCGATGGCCAGCGGCAGTTCCAGCGACTTCGGCATCTGTGCCGGCCCGGTGTCCGGCGTGGGCGCGGACGGCGGCAGGCGCACGTCGATCTTGCCCAGGCGCAGCCATTCCACATGCAGCCGCGCCGGGGACCACGTCGCGCTCCATCGGCTGTCGATCCTGTCGATGCTGACGCGCGTGTCGCCGCTGGCGTAGACCACGTCACGCAGCCGCAGGCCGCTGGCGACCGTACCGCCCTCGAAGGTGCCGGCCAGCAGGCCGGCCGAGAAGCGCGTGGCCAGCGTCCAGAGCTGGCGCGTGCCGGCCTCGGTGCGCAGCGCCACCACGGCGGTGGCGATGGCGGCGATCAGCAGCGCCAGCAGCACGGCCAGCGTCCAGCCAATCACCCGCCAGACGCGACGTATTGGTCGAGGGGGGCGAGGCGCGCGCGGTTCGTCCTCGTTGCGGCGGGGCACGGGTGGCATGTCCATATGCATCAGAACGCCACCCCCAGCGAAATATGCGGCCGGAACTGGTTCTGCTGGATGCCATAGGCGATGTCCAGTTGCACCGGGCCCACCGGGCTGCGCCAGCGCGCGCCCACGCCCACGCCGTGATAGAGCTTCACGCCGTGCAGGTCATTGGTGGCCGTGCCCATGTCCCAGAACGCCGCCACGCCCCATTCGGGCTTGAACCAGTACTGGTACTCCAGGCTGCCGGTGCCGAGGAAGCGCGCCGGCAGCACGCTGGCGCCGTTGGGCGTGCCGATCGACTGGTAGCTGTAGCCGCGGATGGAATCGGTACCGCCCGCGCGGAAGCGCAGCGAGGCCGGAATCAGCGCCGGATCGGCCGAGGTCATGTTGGCGCCCAGCTCCAGCCGGGCGATGAACAGGTCGCGGTTGCCCACTGGCACGTACTGGCGAATCCGGCCATACATGCGCAGGAAGGTGGCATCGCTCAGGATATTCTTGGCCGCCACCCCGATCTGCGTGCTGATGACGTTGCCCCGGCGCGGGAACACGGGGTTGTCCACGTCGCGGCGGGTCCAGGCGAAGGCTGGCACGAGCGCCTTCGAGATCTGCTCGGGCTGGCCGAACGGCACGAGGTTGTCGTAATAGAAATCGAGCGACACCGTGGTGTCGTACTTCTCGCGCGAGCGGGAGCGCTTGAGGCCGGCCCGCCAGCTGGTCAGGTCGGTGCTCTCGACGTCGATCGTGCGCTCGTAGCTGGTGTAGATGCTGTTGCGGTAGGTGTGCGAGTCCGGCGGCATGGCCGCCTCGATAAAGCCGTACTGGCGCTTCTGCTCGATACGCGCCTGGGTGTCGAGCACCCACGCGCGGTTGAACAGGTTGTAGTACGAGTAGCGGCCTTCCACCTGCGCGCCGGTATCGGTGGTGAAGCCGACGCCGGACGAGACGCGGTGCGTTGGATATTCCCGCACGCGCACCTTTACGGGTGCCACCACGGTCTCGTCCTTGGCGGCGGCGTCGGCCGATTCGGCCGGCGTGGGCTCGGCCAGGTCCACCTGCACGTTGGAGAAGTACGGCTGGTTCTGGATCGCGCGCTGCAACTCGAGCAGGCGCTCCACGCGGTACGGCTCGCCCTCCCGGAGCGGGTTCACATTGCGGACGATCTGCTCGGGATAGCGGCGCGTGCCCTCCACCTCGAGCGCCCCGAGCACATAGGCCGGCCCGCTCTCGAAGCGCGCCGACAAATCGGCGGCATGCTCGTCCGGCTCCACCCGGGCGCGCGATGCCGTCTGCTTCGCGCCATAGTAGGTATGGCTTTGCAGGGCAACCAGCGCGTCTTCCTTGGCCTTGTCCCAATCTGCCTGGCGGAACGGGTCGCCGACCGGCAGGCCCCATTTGGCGCGCATCTCGTTCACCTGCTGCGGGTTCTGCGTGGCGGCCGGGCCGGTCACCTCCAGGTCCACACGCCGGATCAGCGTGCGCGCGCCGGGGTCCACGCTGATATGGACCACGCGACTGTCGCCCTCGCCGGTCACGGTGGCCTTGGTTTCAGGATCGAACCAGCCCTCCGTGGAGGCGAACTGGCGCACCTGCTCGCCCACGGTTTCCACCATGTAGGCGAACTGGTCTTCGGAAATATCGGTGCGGGTGGCGTAGCGGGCGAGGTCGAGGTGTTCCTCGAGGATGTCCTTGAGGACCTTGGGTGCCTCGATCTCCACCTTGTAGGCAGCGCGGGCGGCCAGCGCCTCGGACGCCAGCATCTGGATCAACAGCCCGGCCAGCCCGAGCACCAGGGCCAGGCCCGCCCGGCGCAGGCGCGCGCGGCAACCGTCCCCGGCTTGGGGGGGCTGTGGGGGGCATTGCAACGCCCGGCTTGCAGCGCTCCTTGTGGCCACGTGACCCAAGTCGATCCTCATCCGTCCGTGTCGATCCGGCAAAGTCGCTATTTGACCACACCCGGCGCCGCGTCCGACGCCGGAATCGCGTCAAATTACACCGGAAACCGGCGCCCGGGGCCGGTTTCCAGCCTGCTTCCCGGGCATTGCCCGCCGATTCCTCCTTGCCCAGTCGCCGATACGGTAAAATCGTGCCCCACTATTCCCCCACTCCGCCACCGGGCGGCGAGTTTCATCATGGCCATGTACGAATCGGATATCACCCAGTTCATCAAGTCGCTCAAGCAGGAACGTCCTGCCCTGGAAGCCGAGCAGCGCGAAGGCCGCGCCCTGCTGTGGGACAAGACCCCGATCGACCTCGAGGAACGCGCCCGCGCCAACGACTCGCGCGTGGCCCAGAAGCCGTACGTGTACTCGTCGGGCAACTGAGCCCGCTTGAGCCAGCTTGAGCCCGATCCCGGCCCGCCCGACCCCGAACCCGACCTGACCGGATGCATCCGAGCGAGAAAGACGCACAGGACAAGCTGACGCTGCCCGTGGAGCTGCCAACCGTGGCGCCCGCCGGCGGCGCGGCCCCCGGCGACATGGTCGACGGCATGGCCTTCGCGCGCCTGTACGGCGAGCCGCTGTTCAAGCTGCCGCAGGACCTCTACATCCCGCCGGACGCGCTCGAGATCTTCCTGGAAGCGTTTGAAGGGCCGCTGGACCTCTTGCTGTACCTGATCCGCAGGCAGAACTTCAACGTGCTGGACATTCCGATGTCCCAGGTGACGCGTCAGTATCTTCTGTATATCGAGCAGATCCGCAAGACCAACCTCGAGCTGGCTGCCGAATACCTGCTGATGGCCGCGATGCTGATCGAGATCAAGTCGCGCATGCTGCTGCCGGTGAAGAAGGCCGACAGCGACGAGGAAGCCGAGGACCCCCGCGCCGAACTGGTGCGCCGCCTGCTGGAGTACGAGCAGATGAAGCTGGCCGCGCAGCGGCTGGACACCGTCCCGCAACTCGGCCGCGACTTCCTGCGCTCGCAGGTCTATATCGAGCAGAGCCTGTCGCCGCGTTTCCCGGACGTGGAAACGATCGACCTCCAGTCCGCCTGGGCCGACGTGCTCCGGCGCGCCAAGCTCAACCAGCACCACAAGATCTCGCGCGAGGAGCTGTCCGTGCGCGAGCACATGAGCCAGATCCTGCGGCGCTTGCAGCACTCGCGGTTCATGGAGTTCACCGAACTGTTCGACGATGCCATCCGCTCGGGCAAGGGCGTGCCGGTGGTGGTGGTGAACTTCATCGCCATGCTGGAACTGTCCCGCGAGGCCCTCGTCGAGATCACGCAGGCCGAGCCGTTCGCACCAATTTATGTGCGATTGACGTACACGCCGACCTGATTCCCGCAGGTCGGGCCGCCACGGCGGCATTTCGAATGGCGCGGATGCTCTACAATCCGCCGACAACCGGCCATCCCCCGTTTCAGCGATATTAAGAGCCGGTGCACCCCGGGCACGCACCCGGGCGCTCTCCTACCACGACAGCACACCACGTACATGAAAGTCATTTCCTCTATCCAAGAGCTGCGGGACCAGTTGCGCGGGCAGAATCGCGCGGCGTTTGTCCCCACCATGGGCAACCTGCATGAAGGCCACCTGTCGCTGATGCGGCTGGCCCGCCAGCATGGCGACCCGGTGGTGGCGTCGATCTTCGTCAACCGGCTGCAGTTCGGCCCGAACGAGGACTTCGACAAGTACCCGCGCACGCTGCAGGACGACATCGAGAAGCTGCAGAGGGAAGGCGTCTACGTGCTGTTTGCGCCCACCGAGCGCGACATGTACCCGGAGCCGCAGGAATACCGCGTGGAGCCACCGCACGACCTGGGCGACATCCTCGAAGGCGAATTCCGCCCCGGCTTCTTCAAGGGCGTGTGCACGGTGGTGATGAAGCTGTTCTCGTGCGCCCAGCCGCGCGTGGCCGTGTTCGGCAAGAAGGATTACCAGCAGCTGATGATCGTGCGCCGCATGGTCAAGCAGTTTGCGCTGCCGATCGACATCATCCCGGCGGAGACCATCCGCGCCGAGGACGGCCTCGCGCTGTCGTCGCGCAACCGCTACCTGACCGAGACCGAGCGCGCCGAGGCGCCAATGCTCTACAAGTCACTCCATGAAGTGCGCGACACGGTACTCGCCGGTGACAAGGTCGACCTGCTCCAGGTGGAAGCCGACGCCGTGGCCAAGCTGGCCGCGCGGGGATGGAAGCCCGACTACGTGTCCATCCGCAAGCGCGAGAACCTGCAAGCCCCCACCCGCGAGGAATTCGCCGCCGGCGAACCGCTGGTGGTGCTGACCGCCGCCAAACTGGGCGCCACGCGGTTGATCGATAACCTCGAAATCTGAGTTTCCCGACTCCGCTGCCGACTCCGCTACCGAATGAGCCCGCCACTGCGCGGGCTTATTTTCGCCTTATCAGCAATGCAACTGCATTGCCCAAGTAATGCGGATGCATTACCATCGTGGCATTGTGCTGAGGAGTTCCACCATGCCGCTCGTGTTCCACGCCCCTGATGAGGCCATTGTCGAGGCGGAGTCAACCCTGACCGACCGCTTCCAGACCACCGTGCCGGACGTCGTCCGGCGCGCGTTGAAGCTGGAGCGGCGCGACAAGATCCGTTACGTGGTGCGGCCAAGTGGCGAAGTCGTCATGCAACGCGCGACGGGCGTGGTGGTATCCCATGACCCGGCGCTCGAACCCTTCCTGGACCTGCTGGAACGCGACATCGCGCAGCATCCGGAACGCCTGCGTGCATTGAGCGTGGAACTGCTGGCCCGGATCGACAAGCTGACGAATCGAATCGAGATCGACCTCGACGCCCCGCTGCCGGACGAAGACTGATGGCAGCGCCGCAAACCGAAACCCCGGTCGTCAACGGGTGGCGGTTGTACGCCCATCCGTTGTTCATCGATCAACTGACGTCGCTGGCCAACGCCGTCGAGGCGCTGGCAAGGAAAGATCCGGAAGGCTATCGGCAGAAGAACGCCACGAAGCGGCTCGTGGCGATCTTCGAATTGATGATGAACAGGATTCCGTCCGACCCGGCGAACGCCGATTACCGGCTCGGGGGCACGCTGGGCGACACACACAAGCACTGGTGCCGCGCGCGCTTCTTCCAGCAGTACCGGCTTTTCTACCGCTTCAACGCGCAGCAGAAGGTCATCGTCTTTGGCTGGGTCAACGACGAGACCACCATGCGCGCCTACGAAAGCAAGACCGACGCATACCGTGTGTTCGCGAAGATGCTGGCGAACGGCAACCCACCCGACGACTGGGACAGCCTGCTGGCCGCGGCGCGGCTGGCCGAGCGAGACCTCGCCGGCATCGTCACGCCGCTCCGCAGTGTCTCCATGAACTGAGGCCGCCCGCTCACCCCGCCCGCCGCAGCCGCTCCCGTTCCCGCGCCAGATGGCGGCGGTGGCCGCTGCGGCGCTTCCACCAGATCAGTACGCCGGTGATGGCGAAGATCAGCGGGGTCAGGCCGAATGCGGTGATGAAGGCGCGCCCCGGCGTGCCGAAGGCTTCGCCAGTGTGCAGCGGGAACAGCCAGTTGATGAGGGTATCGCCGGACGGCGCGTCCTTGGCCAGCGGGTCGCGGGCGCCGAGACGCTGGCCCGTATAGGCATCCAGCCAGAGCCGCGTGGCGCCGCTGTCGCCACGGATCTCGCCGGACTGGCGCAGGCGGATCTCGTAGACATCGCCCGGCTTGCGGGGCAGCCCGATGCGCGTGACCAGCGCGCCCGGATACTCGCGCTGGGCAGCGGTCATGGCCTGGGCCGGGGTGATCGCGTGCACGCCCTCGGGCGGCGCGGCCGAGTGGGGTTTCTCGGTGGCGCTCACCGTCATCACGCTGCTGATGATCGGCGTGACCCACTTCGGCAGGTTCAGGTACCAGCCCGAGAACGCGATGGTGGCCAGCACCGGCGCCGCGAAGAGGCCGCCCGCCCGGTGCAGCGTGTAGGTGAAGCGCGACCACGAGCCGCCGTGCGCGATGCGCACCGACTGCTTCAGCGCCCGCGCCGTCAGCTTCGGCAGCCAGAGCACGATCCCCACCAGCACCAGGAACAGCAGCATCATGCCGGCCACGCCGGTGATGGTCTTGCCGGTATCGCCGCTCAGCAGGTAGCGGTGGAGGTGGAACAGCGTCGGCATCAGTTGCTGGCGCGACAGCCCCGGCACGCCCCAGAACCGTTCCCCCTTCACGGCCAGCGTGATCGGGTCGATCATCACCTGCCGCGAGCGCCCCGGCCCGGCCTCGGGCCCCTTGAGCGGGTAATAGGCGATGAACACGCCGTGCTCATGCATCGGCAGCATCAGCAGGTTCGGCTTGCCGTAGTGCGGGTCGGCCATCAGCTTGGCGGTGACCGACTCCACCGTGGCCGCCCCCACCGGAATCCGCGCGGCGGAGGACGCCTCGAGCAAATCCGGGTTGAGCCAGGTGTCCAGTTCCTCGCGCCAGGCGATCATGGTGCCAGTCAGGCCCATTAGCACGAACAGCAGGCCGAAGGTCAGGCCGATATAGCGATGCAGCTTGAGGAAGACGGTACGAAGACGGCCGGAGACCATGGTGTCAGGGGCGGATTGGGGGGATTGCCAGGGTGCCGTATCGGTCACTCAAAGACATGCCGATGCACCACACGGGGGCGATCGCTTGGCATCTGTGGGCCAGCCCGCAAATGCAAATGCGAAGAATTCGCGATTCTAACAGTGGCAAGTTAAGATCGGTGGCCGTGCGGTGGCGTTGCCGTCGTGCGCCGCCCACACCTGCCCTGCCATGTCCGATATCGAACTCGCCCCTGCCACAGCCGCTGACGCGGACCTGCTGGCCGCGCTGCACACCGACAGTTGGCGCCACGCCTATGCCGGCCTGATTCCCGCCGAATACCTCGAAAACCACGCGCCGGCCGAACGGCTGGCCACCTGGCGCGCCCGTATGCTGGAGGACGCCGAGGCGCCGCTGCTCGTGACCATCCTGCGGGTGGACGGCAAGCCGGCCGGCTTCAGTTGCCTGATGCCGCTGGCTGAACCGGGCTACGGCATCTACCTCGACAACCTCCATGTGATGGCCGGCTACCAGGGCTTCGGCCTCGGCAAGCGGCTGATGACCCACTGCGCAGCGCGGGTGGCCTACGAATGGCCCGGCAAGCCGCTGTTTCTCTATGTGCTCGACGGCAACACCCAGGCGCGGGCGTTCTACCGGGCGCTGGGCGGCGAGGAATCGGCGTGTTTCGACGATCCGTTTCCCGGCACCGACCTGATGATGCCGATCCGCCGGGTGACGTGGGTCGATGTAGACGCGCTGCTGCGGCGCCTCACAGGCAGCTCAGGCAGCTCAGGCGGCTGAGGGGGAGGACGGCGCAGCAGTCTGCGTCGCTGCCCCGCCATCGAGCCAGTGCAGGATGGGCTGCCACTGCTCCCAGTCGCGCGCCACGCGCGACGGCGCCACGTCCCACAGCGTCAGCCCGTGCGCGGCCAGTTGCACGTAGTTCTGCGTGTCGCGCAGGTAGCCGAGCACCGGCAGGCCCAGACCTTCGACAAATCGTTGCAATTGCTCGGCCGCGCGCGTGCGCATGTCCACGCGCATGCCGATCACGCCGACGGCCACCTCGCCGTGGCGCACACGCTTCTCGTCGGCCAGTCTGGTGAGGAAGTCCTGGGTGGCGAGGATGTCGAACATCGAGGGCTGCAGCGGCACCACCACGCGGTGCGCCAGCTTCATGACATCGGCAAAGCGCCAGCCGTGCAGGCCGGCCGGGGTGTCCAGCACCACGTGGGTGGTGCCCTTGGGCGGCCGGGCGATGTGGTCGCCGTTGATCTCCCAGGTGCGGATGGGCGGCGCCGCGGCCGGACGCAGCCCCAGCCAGGCGCGCGAGGACTGCTGGCGATCCGTGTCGCCCAGCATCACCGCATGGCCGTGGCGGGCGAAATAGCCCGCCAGATTGGTGGCCAGCGTGGTTTTGCCCACGCCGCCCTTGGGATTCGCGATCACGACTACCGGCATGAAAAGCTCCAGGAACCGATGGCTGCGATAGTCTACCGGCTCGGCGCCCCGGACTGAACGGTCAGGAGGGATCAGGAGGGATCAGGAGGGATCAGGAGGGATCAGGAGGGATCAGGACTAGGGGGCGAAAGCGGTCCAAGCAACGCAGCGAGGTTGAGATGGGCGGCCATGGTGTCGGCCAGCCGGTCGATCGATGCCTCGCGCAGCGCGTCGAGGTCCACCCCCTCCGCGTGCCGCAAACCGGCCCAGCGCAACAGCGCGCCGCACGCGGCGGGGTCGTCGAACAGGCCGTGGACGTAGGTGGCCAGCACCTGATCGTCATCCGAACGGGCGCCATCGGGCCGCTGGGCGCCATCGCCCGAAATGTTGTCTTCCAGCCACAAAGCAGGCCGATCCAGCGCCGGCCCCTCGGTCACGCCGAGGTGGATCTCGTAGCCGCGTACCGGCGCCGCAGCGTCGCCCGCCAGCCGGCCGCTCACCTGCCGCAGCTGCTTTTCCGGGACCAGCGTGGTGTCGAAGTCGAGCCAGCCCAGCCCATCGCTGCTGCCGGCCGGGCCTTCGCGGCCATCCGGGTCATGAATCCGCCGGCCCAGCATCTGCATGCCGCCGCAGATGCCGATCAGCTTGCCGCCATAGCGCAGATGGCGCGCCAGCGCGTGGTCCCAGCCGTTGGCACGCAGGAAGGCCAAGTCCGCGCGCACGCTCTTGCTGCCGGGCAGGATCACAAGGTCCGCCGGCGGCACCGGCATGCCCGGGCCGATGAAACGCAGGTCCACGCCGGGATGCGCGCGCAGGGCATCGAAATCCGTATGGTTCGAGATACGCGGCAGCACCGGCACGATCACGCGCAGCACGTCATCGCCTTCCCGGGCGGGCTGGGCGTCGATGATCGCGTCCTCGGCATCGAGGTGCAGCCCGTGCAGGTAAGGCAGCACGCCGAACACCGGCTTGCCGGTGCGCGCGGTAAGCCAGTCAAGCCCCGGCTCCAGCAGGCGGATATCCCCCCGGAAGCGGTTGATGATGAAACCGGTCACGCGCGCGCGCTCGGTCTCGGACAGGCAATCGAGTGTACCTACCAGATGGGCAAACACGCCGCCCCGGTCGATATCGGCCACCAGCACCACCGGGCAGTCCACCCGCTCGGCAAACCCCATGTTGGCGATGTCCCGGTCGCGCAGGTTGATTTCGGCGGGGCTGCCGGCGCCCTCCACCAGCACCACTTCGTACGCCTGTTTCAGGCGGTCGTGGCTCTCCAGCACGGCGGCCATCGCCTGCGGCTTGTAGGCGTGATAGGCGCGGGCGTCCAGGTCCATGCGCGCGCGGCCGTGGATGATGACCTGCGCGCCGATGTCGCTGCTCGGCTTGAGCAGCACCGGGTTCATGTCGGTATGCGGGGCGAGCCCCGCCGCCTGCGCCTGCAGCGCCTGCGCGCGGCCGATCTCGCCGCCATCGACGGTCACCGCGCTGTTCAGCGCCATGTTCTGCGGCTTGAACGGCACCACCGGCACGCCGGCGCGCGCCAGCACGCGGCACAGGCCGGCGACGATGGTGCTCTTGCCCGCATCGGAGGTGGTGCCCTGGACCATCAGGGTGCCGCGCAGGGCACGCCCGCCGGGCAGCGGCGCGCCGCTGGAAACAGTTTTCGATTGCATGGCGCGATTATCGCAGCGTCGCCGCCCCGCCGGGGCGCCATGCGCGGCGGCCCTGCAAGTTCCATGCGTGCGGGCACCGCATGCCGCCGCTACAATACGCGGGATGGAAACCAAGGCCATCGTCAAGTCACTCGGCATCACGGGCCCCGCCGACCCCGCGTCGGCCGGCGCCGCCGTTGCCAGCGCGCCCGAGACGGAGACCGCGCCGCAGCCGCAGGCCGGCACGGCCGCCCCGCGCACGCTCACGCTGGTGCTGGGCGGGGCGCGCTCGGGCAAGAGCCATTTCGCCGAGCAGCTCGCCACCGACCACGCCATGCTGACGTGCGGCCCGGTGACCTACATCGCCACCGCGCGCCATGACGCCGAACCGGCCGACGAGGAAATGGAGCTGCGCATCGCGCTGCACCGCGCCCGCCGCCCGGCCGACTGGGCGCTGGTGGAAGAGCCGGTGCACCTTGCCGACGCCCTCTACGCGCACGCGCGCCATGACGGTTGCATCCTCGTCGATTGCGTCACGCTCTGGCTCAACAACCTGATCTTCGACGAGAACCGCGCCTACCCCGAGTACGGCGTCATCACCCCGCCGCCCGCCTTCACCGAGGAAATCGACGCGCTGCTCACCGCGCTGCCGATGCTGCCGGGCCACGTGATCCTGGTCTCCAACGAGATCGGCTTCGGCGTGGTGCCCACGGGCGCCATCACCCGTTTCTACGTGGACGAACTGGGCCGCCTGAACCAGAAGCTGGCCGCCGCCGCGGACCGCGTGCGCCTGCTCGTGGCCGGCATTCCGGTCGCGGTCAAGGGCGCCGACCCCGCGTGATCTTCCCACCATGTTGATGATGTCCTGGGCGGCCTGCGTGGCCGCCGCGCTGGCCGGCGTGCTGCTGGACCGCTGGCTTGGCGAACCGCGCCGCTGGCATCCGCTGGTCGGCTTCGGCCGCCTGGCCGCCGCGCTGGAAGCGCGTCTTAATCGCCCCGCATGTTCCTCACTACGCCAACGCACCGCCGGACTGCTGGCCTGGGCGACGATGGTGCTCGTGCCTGCCGCGCTGGCCTGGGGGCTGGTCGCGCTCGCGCAGCGCGCGCACCCCGCGCTGGCGTGGGCCCTGCACGCGGCGGCGCTCTACGCGGCGCT
>NZ_CAJPVH010000094.1 GCF_905397395.1 Cupriavidus campinensis | reverse complement strand
ATCATGACCGCATCAAGCTCAAACTAAAAGGGCTGAGTCCCGTGCAATACAGGACTCAGCCCTTTCCGGCCTAGCCATCAACCGTCCAACTTCTGGGGGTCAGTTCACTCGCGAGGCGTCTTTCTTGGTTCGAGTGAGGCCCGGCTTACTGCTTCACGCAATCCACAAAATAAGCCTTCTGGCCATCCACATCGTCTTCCACCAGACCGTGGATGTCTGTCTCGAAGCCCGGGAACAGCTTGTTGAACTCACGTGCGAACTTCAGGTACTGCACGATGGTCCGGTTGAAGCGCTCGCCCGGGATCAGCAGCGGAATGCCCGGCGGGTACGGCGTCAGCAGGATGGCGGTGACGCGGCCTTCCAGTTCGTCCACAGGCACGCGCTCGATCTCGCGGTGGGCCATCATCGCCCAGGCGTCGGACGGCTTCATGGCCGGTTCCATGTCCGACAGGTACATCTCCGTCGTCACACGCGCCACGTCGTTGGCCTTGTAGACGCTGTGGATCGCGTCGCAGAGATCACGCAGGCCCATGCGCTCGTACTGCGGGTACTTGCCGACGAACTCCGGCAGCACGCGCCAGAGCGGCTGGTTCTGGTCGTAATCGTCCTTGAATTGTTGCAATTCAGTGACCAGCGAGTTCCAGCGGCCCTTGGTGATGCCGATGGTGAACATGATGAAGAACGAGTACAGGCCCGTCTTCTCGATGATGATGCCGTGCTCGGCCAGGTACTTGGTGACGATGGCCGCCGGGATGCCGCGCTCGCTGAACTCGCCGTCCACGTCCAGCCCCGGGGTGATCAGGGTGGCCTTGATCGGGTCGAGCAGGTTGAAGCCGTCGGCCAGGTCGCCAAAGCCGTGCCAGCGCTCGTTGGCCTGCAGGATCCAGGCCTCGCGGTCACCGATGCCGTCTTCGATCAGCGCGTCCGGGCCCCAGACCTTGAACCACCAGTCGCCGTTGTTGCCGGCCTCGTAGTCGCCCTCCACCTTGCGCATGGCACGGCGGAAGTCCATCGCCTCCTGGATGCTTTCCTCGACCAGCGCGGTGCCGCCGGGGGCTTCCATCATCGCCGCCGCCACATCGCACGAGGCGATGATCGAGTACTGCGGGCTCGTCGAGGTATGCATCAGGTAGGCCTCGTTGAAGCGGTAGCGGTCGAGCTTGCGGGTCTCGGAGTCCTGCACCAGGATCTGGGACGCCTGCGACAGCCCCGCCAGCAGCTTGTGCGTGGACTGCGTGGCGAACACCAGCGCGTCCTTGCTGCGCGGGCGGTCACGGCCAATCGCGTGCATGTCGCGGTAGAAGTCGTGGAAGGCGGCGTGCGGCAGCCAGGCTTCGTCGAAATGCAGCGTGTCGATCTCGCTCGCCAGCATCTCCTTGATCTGCTCGGCGTTGTACAGCACGCCGTCGTAGGTGCCCTGGGTGATCGTCAGGATGCGCGGCTTCTGGTTCTTGGCCTTGCTGGCGAACGGGTGGTTGGCGATCTTGCGGCGGATCGTCTCCGGGTCGAACTCGCTCTTCGGAATCGGGCCGATGATGCCGTAGTGGTTGCGCGTCGGCATCAGGAACACCGGAATCGCGCCAGTCATCATGATCGCGTGCAGGATCGACTTGTGGCAGTTGCGGTCCACCACTACGATGTCCCCCGGGGCCACGTTGGCGTGCCAGACCATCTTGTTCGAGGTCGACGTGCCGTTGGTCACGAAGTACATGTGGTCCGAGTTGAAGATCCGCGCGGCATTGCGCTCGGACGCCGCCACCGGGCCGGTGTGGTCCAGCAGCTGGCCCAGTTCGTCCACGGCGTTGCAGACGTCGGCGCGCAGCATGTTCTCGCCGAAGAACTGGTGGAACACCTGCCCCACCGGGCTCTTCAGGAACGCCACGCCGCCCGAGTGTCCCGGGCAGTGCCACGAGTACGAGCTGTCCTGCGCGTAGGCGATCAGGGCCTTGAAGAACGGCGGCGCCAGGGTGTCCAGGTAGACGCGGGCTTCGCGGATGATGTGACGCGCCACGAACTCGGGCGTGTCCTCGAACATGTGGATGAAGCCGTGCAGCTCGCGCAGGATATCGTTGGGGATATGGCGCGAGGTGCGCGTCTCGCCGTACAGGAAGATCGGCAGGTCCGAATTACGGCGGCGCACTTCGTTCACGAACGCGCGAAGTTTCTCGATGGCGGCGGCTTCGGGCTGGTCGTCGGCGCGCACGAACTCGTCGTCGTCGATCGAGACGATGAACGACGATGCCCGGCTGGACTGCTGGGCGAACGACGTCAGGTCGCCGTAGCTGGTCAAGCCCATCACTTCCATGCCTTCGCGCTCGATGGCCTCTGCCAGCGCGCGGATGCCCGAGCCGGAAATGTTCTCGGAGCGGAAGTCTTCATCGATGATGATGACGGGGAAGCGGAATTTCATCGGGCAATCCTTGATGAGAAGGCTTTGGAAAGACTTGAGCCACATGGCCGCCGGAAGGTTCTTCCAGGCGGCGTCATGTGGCTCTTTCGTCAAATAGTGGCGGCCGTCGGTCCGGACGCCGGCATTGTAATGCGGTCAGGTCTTGGGCAATGTGACACCGTGCTGGCCCTGGTACTTGCCGCCGCGGTCAGCGTACGAGGTCTCGCAGATTTCGTCGCTCTCGAAGAACAGCACCTGGGCGCAGCCCTCGCCGGCGTAGATCTTGGCGGGTAGCGGGGTGGTGTTCGAGAACTCCAGCGTCACGTAGCCTTCCCACTCCGGCTCAAACGGGGTCACGTTGACGATAATGCCGCAGCGCGCGTACGTGCTCTTGCCCAGGCAGATGGTCAGCACGCTGCGCGGAATGCGGAAGTACTCCATCGTGCGGGCCAGCGCGAACGAGTTCGGCGGGATGATGCAGACATCGCCCTTGAAGTCCACGAAGGACTTCTCGTCGAAGTTCTTCGGATCGACGATGGTGCTGTTGATATTGGTGAAGATCTTGAACTCGTCCGCGCAGCGAATATCGTAGCCGTAGCTCGACGTGCCGTAGGAGACGATCTTGCGGCCGTCCTGCTCCCGCACCTGGCCGGGCGCGAACGGCTCGATCATGGCGTGCTGTTCCGCCATGCGGCGGATCCACTTGTCGGATTTGATGCTCATATAGGCTGGCGGAATGGACAATGGGCAGCGCCCGGCCGGGCCGGTGCCGCTGGAATGGGCCGCATTGTACAACCAATCCGGCTGCCAACCGCCTCCGGCGGCCCCCCGGCGCGCCTTCAGGCCGGCGCGGCCGCCTCGGGCTGGCTGTGGCGGAAGCGCTCCCGCCCGGTATACAACAGGAAATGCTTGCCGGTGCAGCGCGCGAACAGGCTCAGGTTGACCCGCTGGGCCATCTGGTAGCCCATCTGGGTGACCCCGGAGCGGGACAGCAGGAATGGAATGCCCATCTGCGCCCCCTTGATCACCATCTCGGAGGTCAGCCGGCCCGTGGTGTAGAAGACCTTGTCCTCGCCCGTCATGCCTTCCAGCCACATCCTGCCGGCGATGGCATCCACGGCGTTGTGCCGGCCCACGTCCTCCACGAACATCAGCAGCTCGCTCCCCCGGAACAGCGCGCAGCCGTGCACCGACCCGGCCTGCTTGTAGACCGACTGCTGCAGGCGGATGGTGTCGATGATCGCGTAGAGGGTTTCCTGGGTGAGCGTGGCGTCGCCGGGCAGGCGGATGTTGTCCACCTCGTCCAGCAGCGAGCCAAATACCGTGCCCTGCCCGCATCCCGTGGTCACCACGCGGCGCGCGGTGCGTTCCTCGATGCGGTCCACGCCGGTGCGGGTGGTCACGGCGGCCGATTCGGTCTCCCAGTCCACCTGGATCGCGGCGATATCCTCGATGGATTCCACCAGCCGCTGGTTGCGCAGGTAGCCCAGCACCAGGTGCTCGGGCGAACCGCCCAGCGTCATCAGGGTCACCAGTTCGCGTTTGTCGAGGTAGACCGTCAGCGGCCGCTCGCCCGGCAGCCAGGCCGGCCGCACGCGGCCTTGTTCGTCAACGACCTCCACCTCCTCGATCAGCGGCACGGCGGCATGGGTCAACTCGGGGCGCAGGGACATGGGGCTGGGGGGCGGGGGCGGGATAGGTGCCGGCCCGTGGCGGGTTGCCGCCATCGGGCCGGTTTCAGGGGGCGTTTCGTACCGCGGAACGACTGGCTATAGCGAGATACGGTGAACGATCAGGAGGCGGCGATCACGCCACACGCGATCCGGCCACCGGAATTGCCGGTCGGCTGGGTGCGATAGTCGTCCGGGTCCTTGTGGACCACCACGGCCTTGCCGATCACGCTGTTCGGGCCCGCGCCGACAGTGACGTCCGGCATCAGGAACTGCACGCGCGCGTTGCCGCTGGCGTCGGCGGTCAGGTTGTTCATGTCGCCGGCATGGTGCTCAGGCATGGTCATCTGGCCGTGCGGTTTGCCGGACGGGTTGAAATGGCCGCCGGCGCTCATCGCGTCAGGGGCCGAGCAATCGCCCTTCTCGTGGACATGGAAACCATGCGAGGTGCCCGGAGGCAGGCCCGTGACCGCCACCACCACCATCACGCCGGCCGCCTGCTGGTCGAACGTGACACGGCCCGCGGTATTGGTGCCGCTCTTGGACTGCAACGGTGCCGCCGCCTTGGCGCCCACCGTCACCCGTGCCGCTGCCGGCGCGGCAGCCGGGGCCGCGCTGGCGCTGGCCGCTTCGCTGCTGGTGCCCGAGGTTCCACAACCCGCCATCATTGCCACGGCGGTGCCCACTGCCAAACCGCAAAGTACACGTTTCATGCCAAACCCTCCTCTAGAGATGACTGCCGTGGCGATTGTAACGCCGCCTCGGCCGGGTGCATGGTGCGCTGCGGAAATCCGTCACACTTCGCCGGGACGCGGCCGCGCGCGCGGCGTGTCGTCCCGGGGCGTGGAGCGCTGGGCGGGAATCTTGCCGGACTGGATGTCGTCGTACCAGATCTGATGGTGCTCCCGGGCCCAGGCCTCGTCCACGTAGCCATCGCGCATGGCACGGTAGGCGCCCTCCATGCCGATGGTGCCCATATAGATATGGCCGCACGCCAGCACGATCATCACCACGGCGGAGACCCCATGGATCACATGGGCGATCTGCATCGTGGCGCGGTAGTAGTCCAGGCCCGGGACGATCATGTCGAGCACCCAGCCGGAGGCCGAGAGGACCAGCCCGAGCAGCACCATCCCGCCCCAGAACCACATCTTCTCGCCGGCGTTGAAGCGCGCGCTGGGCACGTGGGCGCCCGAGACGAGCCCGCCGAGCTTGCGCACCCAGACCACATCCCCGCGGTTCGGCACGTTGTCACGCACGAACACCACGAAGGTGGCGATGATCGACAGCGTGAACACCGGCCCGGTCAGGTTGTGCAGGTTCTTGAGAATGTAGGTGAGCCAGCCGAACAGCGTGTGGCCCATGATCGGCAGCAGGAAGTGCTTGCCGAACAGGATCACGATGCCCGAGATCGCCAGGATCACGAAGGAGATGGCCACGGCCCAGTGCACGAAGCGCTCGGTGGGCGTAAAGCGCTCGATCATCCGGCCCGTGCGCGGGGACTTCAGCGGAATGGTGCGGCGCCAGGCGAAGAAGGCCAGGATGGCCGCCGGCGCCAGGATCAGGATCCAGCCGCCCCAGACCGTCAGCACGCCATTGCGGAACAGCCGCCATTGCTGGCCGGTGCGCTGGATCAGGACGCCGGCTTCCTTGTCGGGCAGGCTGCTGTAGTGGTGCTGGTCGGAGTTGACTTCGCGCCAGACCGGCGCGTTGTTGCCCGGCTGGGTCACCGAGCGCTCCTGCTGCGAGCGGGCCTCGGCGGCCACGTCGCGCCGGGGGATGTTGAAGATGTTCTCGCTGGCCACGCCCGCGAACGGCTGCACCGGGTGCGTGGCGGGATTGTTGGCGTCCGCCTCGGCCTGCGCCGAGGGTTGCGCCGAGGTTGGCGCAGAAGGCGGCGAGGCCGGCGTCTGGGCCAGCGCCGCGCCCGCGACACCGGCGGCAAGGACCACCCCGGCCAGCAGGGTGTTGAGGGTCTGGATGAGGGTCATGGCGCCTCCCCCGCTCATTGGGTGCGGTTGTACTCGTTCTGGTACTGGTTGCGCTGATGGATCTGACGCTGCCAGCTGTCCTTGTCGCCCGCCGTCCAGCCCTTGGCCACGAACGGGTCGCCGGGGGCGCCCTGCCAGGCGACGGAATCCGACTTCTTGTGCGTGGACGAGACGGTCTGCGGCTTCTCGCTGCACGCGGCCAGCAGCGCGGCGGCGGCCAGCATCGATACGATGAGCGCGGCGCGGGTCATGACGGCTGCCCTCCGCCGGCCGGGGTGCCGGGCGCGGCGCCCTGCGGGGTGCCGGGGGCCGCCGGCGATCCGGGATTGGCCGGCGCCTGCGGCTTGCCGTAGGCCGTGCCCCAGCCGAACACATCGCCGCCCGTGCCGCGCTTGATCACGCGGTTGCGCAGGATGTCGGCAATCACGTCGCCATCGCCGCCCAGCAGGGCCTTGGTCGAGCACATTTCCGCGCAGAGCGGCAGCTTGCCCTCGGCCAGCCGGTTGCGGCCGTACTTCTCGAATTCTTCCTCGCTGCCGTTCTTCTCCGGGCCGCCGGCGCAGAACGTGCACTTGTCCATCTTGCCGCGCACGCCGAAGGTGCCCTCGCTGGGGAACTGCGGGGCGCCAAAGGGGCAGGCGTAGGAGCAGTAGCCGCAGCCGATGCAGACGTCCTTGTCGTGCAGCACCACGCCGTCGTCGGTGCGGTAGAAGCAGTCCACCGGGCAGACGGCCATGCAGGGCGCGTCCGAGCAGTGCATGCAGGCCACCGAGATGGACTTCTCGGCGTTGACCACGCCATCGTTGATCGTCACCACGCGGCGTCGGTTGACGCCCCAGGGCACCTCGTGCTCGTTCTTGCAGGCGGTGACGCAGCTGTTGCATTCGATGCAGCGCTCGGCGTCACAGATGAATTTCATGCGTGCCATGTGTCTCTCCGTCTCTCAGGCTCAGGCAAACCGCTCGATCTGGCAAACGGTGGTCTTGGTTTCCTGCATCATCGTCACCGAGTCGTAGCCGTAGGTGGTGGCCGTGTTCACCGCCTCCCCCCGGACGATCGGGTACGCGCCGTCGGGATAGAACTCCTTGAGATCGCGTCCTTCCCACCAGCCCGAGAAGTGGAACGGGATGAACGCCGTGTCCACGCCCACGCGTTCCGTCACCAGCGCGCGCACCTTGAGGCGGGCGCCGGTAGGCGTGCGCACCCAGCAGTAGTCGCCGTTGCGGATACCCCGCGCGGACGCCGCCTGCGGGTTGATCTCGACAAAGTTCTCCTGCTGCAGCTCGGCCAGCCACGGGTTGGAGCGGGTTTCCTCGCCGCCGCCCTCGTACTCCACCAGCCGGCCCGAGGTCAGGATGATCGGGAACTTCTCGTAGATCTTGTTCTCGATGTTGCGCTGCTGCACCGACTTGTACAGCGTGGGCAGGCGCCAGAACGCCATCTTGTCGTCGTGGGTCGGGTACTTGGCGACCATGTCCGGCCGCGTGGAGTACAGCGGCTCGCGGTGCTGCGGGATCGGGTCAGGGAAGTTCCAGACCACGGCGCGCGCCTTGGCGTTGCCGAACGGATGGCAACCGTGGTTCTTCATGACCACGCGCTGGATCCCGCCCGAAAGGTCGGTCTTCCAGTTCTTGCCCTCGGCGGCCTTTTTCTCGGCGTCGGTCAGGTCATCCCACCAGCCCAGTTTCTTGAGCAGCACGTGGTCGAACTCGGGGTAGCCGGTGGTGATCTCCGCCCCGGCCGAGAAGGAGCCATCCTCGGCCAGCAGGCTCACCCCATCGCGCTCCACGCCGAAGTTGGCGCGGAAGTTGCCGCCGCCGTCCATGACGTGCTTCGAGGTGTCATACAGATTCGGCGATCCCGGGTGCTTGAGTTCGGGCGTGCCGTAGCACGGCCACGGCAGGCCGAAGTAATCGCCGGTGAGGTCGTAGCCGGTGACCGGGTCCTTGCCGCTCTTGCAGCGCAGCGTGCGCACATCGAACATCTGCATGTTGCGCATATGGGACTTGAGCCGCTCCGGCGACTGGCCCGTATAGCCGATGGTCCAGTTGCTGGCGTTGATCTCGCGCAAGATCGATTCCGTCTCGGGCTCCTGCCAGGTGCGGCCGGCGCGCTTGACCTCGATCATCTTGTAGTGCTTCGACAGCTCCTTGCCAAAGCCGAGCTTATCGGCGAAGGCCTGCATGATGGTGTGGTCGGGCATCGACTCGAACAGCGGCTCGATGACCTTCTCGCGCCATTGCAGCGAGCGGTTGGAGGCCGTGCACGAGCCCGAGGTCTCGAACTGGGTGGCCGCCGGCAGCAGGTAGACGGCGCGGTTCGGGTTGATCTTGTCGCCCTCGGCCGGCGTCATGTTGGCCATGGCGGCCGTGGCGGAGGGGTATGGGTCCACCACCACCAGCAGGTCGAGCTTGTCCAGCGCGCGCTTCATCTCCAGGCCGCGCGTCTGCGAGTTCGGGGCGTGGCCCCAGAAGAACACGCCGCGTACGTTGTTGTCCTGGTCGATCAGGTCGCTCTTCTCGGTCACGATGTCGATCCAGCGGGACACCGTGGTGCCGGACTTCTCCATCATCGTCTGCGAGACGAACTGCTTCTTGATCCATTCGTAGTCCACGCCCCACACCGCCGCGTAGTGCTTCCACGCGCCGGTGGCCAGGCCGTAGTAGCCCGGCAGGGAGTCGGGGTTCGGGCCCACGTCGGTGGCACCCTGCACGTTGTCGTGGCCACGGAAGATGTTGGCGCCGCCGCCCGACACGCCGATATTGCCCAGCGCCAGCTGCACGATGCAGGAAGCGCGCACGATGGCGTTGCCGATGGTGTGCTGGGTCTGGCCCATGCACCAGACCAGCGTGGACGGGCGGTTCTTCGCCATGGTCTCGGCCACCAGCTTCACCTGGGCCTCGGGCACGCCGCAGACTTCCTCCACCTTGTCCGGGGTCCACTTGGCCAGCACCTCGGCCTTGACCTTGTCCATGCCGTAGACACGGTCGTTCAGGTACTTGGGATCTTCCCAGCCATTCTGGAAGATGTGGTACAGCACGCCGAACAGGAAGGCGATGTCGGTGCCCGAGCGGATGCGCACGTAGTGCTGCGCCTTGGCCGCCGTGCGGGTGTAGCGCGGGTCCACCACGATCACCTTGCAGCCGTTCTCCTTGGCGTGCAGCAGGTGCAGCATCGACACCGGGTGCGCCTCCGCCGCGTTGGAGCCGATATACAGCGCCGCTTTCGCGTTCTGCATATCGTTGTACGAGTTGGTCATCGCCCCGTAGCCCCAGGTGTTCGCCACGCCCGCCACGGTGGTGGAGTGGCAGATGCGCGCCTGGTGGTCGGTATTGTTGGTGCCGAAGAACGACACCCACTTGCGCAGCAGGTACGCCTGCTCGTTGCTGTGCTTGGAGGAGCCGACGAAGAACATCGAATCGGGGCCGGTCTCCTGGCGGATGGCCTTCATCTTCGCCGTGATCTCGTCCAGCGCCTGGTCCCAGCTGATCTTCTGGTACTTGCCGTTGACCAGCTTCATCGGGTACTTGAGCCGGTACTCGCCGTGGCCGTGCTCGCGCAGCGCGGCGCCCTTGGCGCAGTGCGCGCCCATGTTGATCGGCGAGTCGAAGACCGGTTCCTGGCGCACCCAGACGCCGTTCTGCACCACGGCATCCACCGCGCAGCCCACCGAGCAGTGGCCGCACACGGTGCGCCGCACCACGATCTCGCCCTTGCCAGCCCCGGCGCCGGCCTTGCCGTCATCGGCATCGGCCTTGCGGATCAGGGTCAGTTGCGTGGCAGCCAGCCCGGCGCCCACGCCGATGCCCGACCGCTTGAGGAAGCTGCGCCGATCCATCGTCGGCATCGCTCCGGCCAGCCCGGCGGCCAGGCGGGACGCCAGGCGCCCGTTGGCATTGGCATTGCTGGCGGAATGGGCCTGCGGAGCAGTCGGGTCGGCGAGCCGGTTTGCAACCCGGTCGGTCTGGCCTTGGTCCGCGCGCTTGCGGGTCAGGATCATGTCTTGCCTCGGCGAAAGAGGGGGACGACAGACAGGGCGCGCCACCTGGCACGCCGTGAGCGTGCGTCTAGATCAGCGTGGTGCGGTAGTACTTGCGGATATGGGCGGAGACCCGGTAGCCCTGGCTGTCGGGCGCGGGATCGGCCGCATCGGCGGCGGTGGGCGGCGCGATGGCATCGGCCAGCGCCGACTGCCCACGTGTGGCCACGGCGGCCGCACCGGCAGCGGCAACCACGCCCGCCCCTGCCAGGAAGGTGCGGCGTGCGACCCGGGATTGCTTGTCTTTCATGGGGGCTCCTGTCGGTTCTGCGGTACCGATGGATGATCTATTTATGCCTTGTCTTGCATATTCTAGATTGAAGCTAACTGAAAGACCACACTGTCAATCGGAAAATCCTCAAACCGAGGATAAACCCGATGCTCGCGTTGGCCTTTCACACGGCTTTCACAAAATCGCCCTGCCTCAGTGCATCTCCAGCGCCACCGCCTCCACGCCGGTGAACGCGCGCAGCAGCTCTGCCGCACTGCGGTAGAACTGCGCCTGCGGGTGCGCGGCCAGCGCGTCGCAGAGTCGCTCCATCCACGGCTGCATATGGCGGGCAAAGAAGCGCTGCTGCTCGCCGGGGTTGCAGATCGCCACATCGTCCCCCGCCACCAGGAAGCGCATGACCTCACACAGCGTGGCGATGTGGTCCTCGGTCTCGCTGATGCCCTCGTGCCGGGTCAGCCCGTAGCGGGCCAGGTCGTCGCGCAGCGCCACCAGCGGGCGCTCGTTCAGGAAGCCGGCCAGGTAGTAGGAGCCGTACAGGAAGACCTCCTGCTTGCCCACGCCGATGAACAGGCGCGCGTACTCGTCGGCGGCCTCCTCGGCGGTGGTCGTCGATGCTGCGTCGCACAATGCGTTCCAGGCCTGGCCCAGCACCGTACGGGCGTCCTCGTCGCTGGCGCGGTTGGCGGCGATATGGTGGAGCAGCGCGGCATCGGGCGCCTGGAAGAACAGCGTGGCCAGCAGGCCGTAGAGGTCTGCACGGGCCATCTCCTCGGCGGCGGGCTCGTCGGGGGCCGGCGCGGGCGGGATCAGCTGAATCGGCTGGAAATCGGTCATGTCTTGATAGGTATGGTCGGCCGCACCCTGCTGGGGCGATTGGCGCTACTGGAGCGTGGCCCCGCGCGTCGCGCCGGTGTCTTTTTCGATCATGTCCACCACGCGGCAGTCGGCACACATCTTCAGCCGGTCCGCGTTGGCGCCCGCAAAGGCCGGATGGCCGGCCAGCCGCACCAGCATCGACTGCACCATCTGGGCGGTGCCGAACGGCTTGGCGCAGCGGATGCAGTGGAACGGCTGGGTCTCGTTCAGCGTCACCGTGCGGCGGGCGCCCTCGCCTGTCAGCAGACGCGGCACCAGCGCGATGGCGTCCTCCGGGCAGGTGGTCTCGCACAGCCCGCACTGCACGCAGTTGCGTTCGATAAAGGCCAGCACCGGGCGCTCCGCGTTGTCGCGCAGCGCGTTGGACGGGCACGCCCCCACGCAGGCCATGCACAGCGTGCAGCGGCCCGTATCCACGGTAATGGCGCCCAGCGGCGCGCCGGCGGGCAGCGGCACCACTTCGGCCGGCACCGGGGCATGGCGGGCGAGATGGTCGATGGCGAAGTCGAGCGTCTCGCGCTTGGCCAGCGCGGCGCGGAAGCTGGCCGGCGGCGGCGCCGTCACGCGCGCCGGCGGGCTG
>NZ_CAJPVH010000093.1 GCF_905397395.1 Cupriavidus campinensis | reverse complement strand
TTCCGTGCTTCCGGCTCAGTGTCCCAGTCCCAACTCCCCCGGACAAATATTCCTGAACCACCTGGCGCTTGAACGCCTCGTTGTACTTCGCCATGAAAAACACCCCAAAGGTTGAACGGGTGTCCAACTTTTGGGGTGCAGTTCACAAGGCGCCCTTTTTTATAGGCTTGCACTCACGCGCACTTTGATTTCCTCGAGGAAGGACGTGTAGGTGAAGCCCCAGAGCGACAGGTCGATGTGGTCGATGAATTCCTTCCGGTACGCGGCCTCCAGTTGGCCTGCGTTGTCCGTCTGGAATCGTTCGATCTCTTTAAGGACCTGTGCCCGGTCATCGGGGCTGGAACCCTCGATATACGCATCCATAACCTCCCCGAAGTTATCCCCAAACAAATCGTAGTCTTCATGGAAATAGCCACCGATAAGTTGGCCGAGTTCTGGGTATCTCTTGTGCACTTTCTTCCCTATCAAATATCGACGTACGCCGTAAGAATAAAGAACGGCATCCCGTTGTATTCCTCATTCTTGAGAACAACCGTGACATTGCGCCCTTCATTCACCTTTCCCGTTTGACGGCTTAGCACCTTACCGACGGGACGTGCGAATCGCTTTTCCAGTGTCAGGATCTGCTTGTTGGTGGATGACCACCCCAGAATCCGTGCGTGATATGCACTGAGCATTTCGGAGATTGCCGCTTCCGCAGTGGGCAGATTGAAGAATGTCGATGCGCTCCTACGGTCTGGCTCTCTGACCAGCCTCGCCCGCAACTGCGCCTCGGTCTGCGCGACGTGCTTCATGATCGTATGCCCACCGGGACCTTTCAGGGATTTCGCCTCGAACTCCATCAGGTGAAACCGCCCGGCGGTAATACTCGCCACCCGCGCCGCCTTCAGCATGCCAGCGAGGCCGAATCCCACACCAATATCCAGCGACAGCCCGATATTGCCGGCCATGTCCGGCGGCGCCCGCATGGTTTCGGCGAGCTTGGCGGCGCCCTGCTGAGTCAGTGTTGCAGTGTCGTGCCCGGTCCAGGCTTGTCGCATGCCGCGCCAGGCCGTGTCCGCGCCATGCATGCCGAACGCGATACAGCCAGCTTTCGTCACGCCAGTCGGTTCCGGCGCAATGCACAGCACCCCGGCACCCACCATTTCCAGCACGCCGCCGACGATGTCCAGCCCGCCCCATAGGCGGTTGGACATCATCTCCGTAGGACTGATCGATCGGTGCGCCAGCACCGCCGCCAGTTGCGGCGCGCTCATGACCACGCGCAAGCCGTCCATCTCGTCTGCCTGAGCCATCGGATTCCCCCCATGAAAAGAGAGGCCCGACGCTACCGACCCAGCGCCAGCGCACTATTGAGATGGCGCAAACCCACGCGGGAACAAGGAAATTTCGAGAGGACTACGATCGCTGACGCCAGCGTATCGCTCCCCTCTCCCCGCCCGGGTTGGAATCCCGGCCTTTTTTATATGGCCTCTTTCAGATGCCTTTGGACTTCCTCGAGGAAGGATTCGATTGTGAATCCCCAAACGGTCAAGTCAATCGCACAGTCGAACTCGCGCTGGAATGCCGCGTCGAGGTCCGCAATATGGTTCTTTCTGAATGCTTCGATTTCCAGAAGCATCGATTTCCACATAGTCGCGTCTGATTCGCAGATATAAGCACGAATCAACTCCTCCGCGTTCTGGCCCCACAAATCATAGTCCTGACCAAAATATATTCCGAGGAAATGGGATAGCTCCGTGTATCTCGTCTCGTCCATGACAGTTAGATATTCGTGTATGCGGTAAGAATATAGAACGGCATGTCGTTGTGCTGCCCGCGTTTCAGCACAACGGTTACAGTCCGTGCATCGTGCGATTTTCCCGTACTTCGTAGCAACACTCTTCCCACTGGCTTTCCCAAGATCCCCTTAAGCCTCAACGTGGAAGCACTGCCGGAGGCCCATGCCGCAATCTGTTTGCTTTGCGCACGCATCACGTCTGAAATCGCCTCTTCCGCCGCGCGTAAGTTGGTGAACGTTGAAGCCCTGTCCAGACCCGGTTCCCTGACAAGTCTCTCCCGCAGTTGCGCGTCAGTCTTTCCAACGTGCTTCCGAATCGTATGGCCGCCCGATCCGCCGGCGGTCTTCGCCTCGTGCTGCACCAAGTAAATCCGCCCTGTGGTAATACTCGCCACCCGCGCCGCCTTCAGCATGCCAGCGAGGCCGAATCCCACACCAATATCCAGCGACAGCCCGATATTGCCGGCCATGTCCGGCGGCGCCCGCATGGTCTCTGCGAGCTTCGTTGCGCCCTGCTGGGTCAGTGTTGCAGTGTCGTGCCCGGTCCAAGCTTGTCGCATGCCGCGCCAGGCCGTGTCCGCGCCATGCATGCCGAACGCGATACAGCCAGCTTTCGTCACGCCAGTCGGTTCCGGTGCAATGCACAGCACCCCGGCACCCACCATCTCCAACACGCCGCCGACGATGTCCAGCCCGCCCCATAGGCGGTTGGACATCATCTCCGTAGGACTGATCGATCGGTGCGCCAGCACCGCCGCCAGTTGCGGCGCGCTCATGACCACGCGCAAGCCGTCCATCTCGTCTGCCTGAGCCATCGGATTCCTCCCATGAAAAGAGAGGCCCGACGCTACCGACTCAGCACCAGCGCACTATTGAGATGGCGCAACTCCGCTCAGGAACAAGGAAATTGCGATCACCCCCTACCGATACAACACCTGCGGCAGCCACAGACCAATCCCCGGGAAGATATAGAGCAGGGCCAGCGCCAGGATCTGGATGGCCATGAAGGGGAGCATGCCGGCGAAGATCTGGTTCAGGGTGACGTGGGGCGGGGCCACGCCCTTCAGGTAGAACGCCGCCATCGCCACCGGCGGGGAGAGGAAGGCCGTTTGCAGGTTCAGCGCCACCAGCAGGCCGAAGAACAGCGGGTCGATGCCGAAGTTGTCCAGCAGCGGGATGAAGATCGGCATGAAGATGATGATGATCTCGGTCCATTCCAGCGGCCAGCCAAGCAGGAAGATGATGACCTGCGCCAGGATCATGAACTGCACCGGGGTCAGGTTCAGCGACAGCACCCACTCCTCGACCAGCGCCTGGCCGCCCAGCAGCGCGAAGGCGGCGGAGAAGATGGACGAGCCGACGAACAGCCAGCACACCATCGCGCTGGTCTTGGCGGTCAGGAACACCGAGTCGCGCACCACGCTGTAGTTGAGCTGGCCGTAGGCCAGCGCCAGCAGGGCCCCGCCGAGCGAGCCTACCGCCGCCGCTTCGGTAGGCGTGGCCAGGCCGAAGACGATGGACCCCAGCACCGCCAGGATCATCACCGCGAGCGGGAAGAACGACGACAGCAGCATCTTGAAGATTTCGAGCCGCGCGAAGTCGAACCGCCAGTAGAAATACACCAGCAGCAGCGCCACCACGGCCAGCGTGACCCAGAACCACGTGGGGGCGGGCCGGGACTCGCCGGTGACGTCGGCGGCGGCAGTCACATCGGCGGCGGGCGTCGCCAGCGTCGGCTTGGCCTCGGCGGGTGCCGGGGCCGGTACCTGGGCGATGGGCGGCGCGGCGGGCGTGGCCGGCGTCAGCGCATCGGGGGCAGGGCTGGCTTCCTCGGGGGGCGCCTGGAGGCTGTCAAAGGATGCCTCCCCCTCGGAAGAGGACGACGACACCGCACCCATTTCCTCGAGTCCGCCCGTGCCGGCGGTCACCAGCGGGGAGGTTACGGCCGCGTACATCAGGCTCATCGACACCGCCACGAAGATCGCCGGCATCAGCACCACGCCGAGCTGGCGCGCCACGTCGCGCATCGGCACATCGACATTGCGCCGGCCCTTGAGCCCCACCAGCAGCGCCGGCAGCGCGCGCCGGCTCACGGTGTCGCGCAGCGTGGTGGCCAGCGGCGACAGGCGCACCGTGCGCTCCTCCGCCGACAGCGGCGGCGCCAGCGCCGGCCGCAGCTTCGCCAGCACAACCACATACACAATGTAGAGCCCCGCCAGCAGCAGCCCGGGGAAGAACGCGCCCGCGTAGAGCTGCACCACCGACACCCCAGCCGTGGCGCCATAGACGATCAGCAGCACCGACGGCGGAATCAGGATGCCCAGGCACCCGCCCGCCGTGACCGCGCCGGCCGAGATCGACGTGCTGTACCCGGCCCGCAGCATGGCCGGGAACGCCAGCAGCCCCATCAGCGTGACCACCGCCCCGACGATGCCCGTGGCCGTGGCGAACACCGCGCAGGTAATCAGCGTGGCCACCGCGAGCGAGCCCGGGATCCACGCCAGCGCCAGGTGCAGGCTGCGGAACAGCTTCTCGATCAGGTTCGCGCGCTCCACCAGGTAGCCCATGAACACGAACAGCGGGATCGAGATCAGCACATCATTGGTCATCACCGCGTAGGCGCGCTGCACCATCAGGTCCAGCGTCTGCGCCACGGCGATTTCCGGATTGGCGTGCCGGTACGCGAGCCAGGCAAACAGCACCCCCATGCCCATCAGCGTGAAGGCGGTCGGAAAACCGAGCATGATCGCCACCACGATCAGCGCCAGCATCAGCAGCCCGAGATGGCCGTTCGTCCAGTCCGCGGGCGAGGGCATGAACACGAACACGGCGCCGACAATCAACGCCATCAGCGTCAGGCCGAACCACAGTTCCTTTCTCATCGCGCGATGCCCTCGTATTTTTCCGAAGTCTTGGCCGGTGCGGGCGTCGCCAGCACGTCCTCGCTGCTCACCATCTGGCGCAGCTTGTCCACATCCACTTCCTCCACGTCATCCTCGCGCGCCGGCCAGCTGCCCTGCTTCAGGCAGACCACACAGCGGATCACCTCGGCCACGCCCTGCAGCAACAGGAAGGCGCCCGCCACGGGAATCATGGCCTTGAACGGGTAGATGGGCGGCCCATCCGCCGCTATCGATGAATGCTCGTTCTGCGCCAGCGAGACCTCGAAGAAGTCGATGCCCGCCCAGGCCAGCGCGATCACGCCCGGGAAGAAGAAAAGTAAATAGAGTACGAGGTCGATGCCCGCCTGCGCGCGCGGCGAAAGAAAGCCGTAGAGGATGTCGCCGCGCACATGGCCGCGCTTGGCCAGCGTGTAGGCGCCAGCCAGCATGAACAGCGTGCCGTAGAGCATGTTGCTCACGTCGAACACCCACGCATGGGGCGTACCCAGCGCGTAGCGGGAAAAAACCTCGTAGCTGATGATCAGTGTCAGCACGATGATCAGCCACGACGCCGCCTGGCCGACGAAGGTGCTGATCCTGTCGATCCCGAACAGGAGCTTTTGCACGGAGATGCCTTTTCAGGGAACGGTGAGGAGGACGGCCGGCGGCGGGCCCGCGCGATCACGCGCGCCCCGCCACCTGCCTTCTAGCGTGGACCCAGCCTCGAACTCAGCCCTTCTTCGGCGCGAAGTAGTAGGAAGACGCCATCCGATAGTCGACGTTGGTGTCGTTCTGCCAGCGCGTGCTGCGCTGCGCGAACGCCTTCATCGAATCGTTCACCTTCTTGAACATCGGATTTTCCTTTTCCTTGCGCGCCACGATCTCGTCCCAGACCTTGAGCTGCGCCTGCAGCACCGAGTTGGGCGTGGCATAGAACTTCACGCCCTGCTGCTGCAGCGCCAGGTAGTCCTTCGAGTAGCGGTCGATGGCCTTCATCGACATCTCCGCCGAACTCGCGTCCACGGCATTGGCGATCAGGGCGCGCAGCTTCGGGTTCAGGGCGTCGTAGCGCTTCTTGTTGAAGATGATCTCGAACTGTTCCGAACACTGGTGGAAGCTGCGCAGCATGCAGACCTTCGACACATCCTGGAAGCCCAGCGCGCGGTCCGAACTCGCGTTGTTGAACTCGGCCGCGTCCAGCAGCCCGCGGTCCAGTGCCGGCACGATCTCGGCGCCGGGCAGCGCGTTCACCGCCGCGCCCAGACCGGTGAAGATGTCGATCGACAGCCCCACGGTGCGGAACTTGAGCCCCTTGAAGTCTTCCGGCTTGGTGATCGGCTTCTTGAACCAGCCCAGCGGCTGCGTGGGCATGGGGCCGTAGAGGAAGGACACCACGTCGAGGTTCAGGCTGCGGTAGATCTCCTCCTGGAGCTCCTTGCCGCCACCGTACTTGTGCCAGGCCAGCAGCATGTTCGGGTCCATGCCCCAGGCCGGCCCCGACCCCCACAGCGCGAGCGCCGAGTTCTTGCCGTACCAGTAGGCAATCACGCCGTGGCCGCCGTCGAGGGTTCCCTTGCTGACCGCGTCGATCAGGTCGAACGCCTTGACCACGGCGCCCGCCGGCAGCAGCTCGATCTTGAGTTCGCCGCCGGACATGTCGTTGACCTTCTTGACGAAGTCGCCCGCGAACTCGTGAAAAATATCCTTGGTGGGCCAGGTGCTCTGCCAACGCATCGTCACGGGGCCTTGCGCCTTGACGATGGCAGGGAAGCCCATCGTCGCGGTACCCACGGCGGCGGCGCCTGCACCGCCCATGAACTTGCGTCGTGACACCGCGCTGCCTTTCTGCTTTGCTGCCATGACTGTCTCCCCATTATCTGTATTGGATGGACCAATCGACGAACCGCACGGACACCCGTGCGCGCAGGCATGGCGCCTGCACGCACGGCTGAGAACAGTGGAAGGAAAGAGGTAGCGCGAGGCAGTGGGAAGGGTCCGCAGCATGCGAGTGCGGACAATATGAGACATTCCCCCGACCTTCAGTTGTCTGAATGTTAGGCAACAGGCATCGCGCCAACAATGTAGGGGATACCCGATTCCGCGTGCGGCAGGCCGCAGTCGGCAATGAAGAAAAAGCAGGAAAAGGGAAAAAAGGGGGGAAGCGGGAAAAGGCTAGTTGCCGTCCTGCTCGCCGGCGAGCGATTGCACGGCGTACTTCACCAGCCCGGCGCGGCCCTCGATGCCGAGCTTGCGCTTGAGGTTGAGGCGGTGGGTCTCCACGGTGCGCACCGACACGCCGAGTTGCGCCGCGATTTCCTTGTTGGCCAGCCCCCGGCCGATGCCGGCCAGGATGTCGCGCTCGCGGGGCGTGAGCGCGTCCACCGGCCCCACGGTCTGCTCGGCCATGCCGCGCGCGATCCGGGCGCTGTAGAACACGCGTCCGGCCAGCACGGCCTGGATGGCGGCCAGCAGTTCGTCGGCCGGGGCGTCCTTGAGCACGTAGCCACGCGCGCCGGCACGCATCGCCTGACGCACGTATTCGAGGTTGTCGTGCATCGACACGATCAGCACGGCGAGTTCCGGATAACGGTCGTGCAGCGCGCCGGCCAGCGCGATGCCACCCATGCCGCGCATGCCGATGTCGGTAATCACCAGGTCCGGGCGCCGTTCGGGGCCGGCGGCGGCCAGCCAGCCGAGCGCCGCCTCGCCGCCATCGGCCTCGCCCACCACTTCGAGCCCGGGCTGGAGCGTCAGGTGCATGCGCATGCCGTCGCGCACCAGCGCGTGGTCGTCGATCAACAGCACGCGGGCCGGCGAGGCGAGTGCGGAGGAAGGCGCGGAGGAAGGCGCCGGGGAGGTCGTGGCGTCGTCGTGCGAAGCGGTCATGACTGCGAAATTTCCGATACGGGGGCTGGGGCGGGCGGCGGGGCGGGCGGCGGGGCGGGCGGCTGGGCGGAAAGACGCGTCGGCAGCGTGGCCACCAGCCGGGTGCCGGCCGGCGAGGAACTCAGCACAAACTGGCCATCGAGCGCGGCCATGCGCTCGCGCAGGTTGCGCAGCCCGATGCCGCGCTGCGGGTCTGACTGCATGCGGGCGACGTCGAAGCCCGTGCCATCGTCGCGCACGGTCAGCCGCGTCTGCTTGTCTTCAAAGGCGAGCGCCACCTCCACGCGCCGCGCATGCGCGTGGCGCTCCACGTTGGTCAGCGCCTCCTGGGCGATGCGGAACAGCGCGGTGGCCTGCTCGTCGGCCAACTCGCAGGGCTGGCCGGTCTGGGTGACGTGGATCTCCAGCGTGCTGCCGGCCTGCATCTCGCGCGCCAGATGCTGCAGCGCAGCGAACAAACCCAGGTCGTCGAGCAGGGCGGGGCGCAGGTTGCGCGCCACGCGTCGCACCTCGTTGAACACCGAGTCGAGCCGGTTCAGCGCCATGCCCAGCACCGGCGCCACCGAGGCGCCCTCGGCCGGCGCCAGCTTGAGCCGGTTCGTGGCGGCCTCCAGCACCAGCTTCACCGACACCAGCAACTGGCTGATGCCATCGTGCAGCTCGCGCGAGAGCCGCGCGCGCTCCTCTTCCTGCGACTGCACCACCCGCCGGGCCAACTGGTGGAGCTTGGCGTCCGCCTCGCGGTGGTCGCTCACGTTGAGCGCGAGGCCGCCCGCCGCCACCAACAGGATGCTGATGCCGGCAATCACGCCGATCCACGCCATGGTCTCGCGGATGTCGGTTTCGGCACGCGCGTCGAGCTGGCGTAGCGTACGCTCCACATCGTCCAGATAAATACCGGTGCCGAGCATCCAGTTCCACGCGGGCACGGCCACCACGTAGCCAAGCTTCGGGGCGAGTTGCTGGGAAGACGGCTTCTTCCATTGGTAGCGCACCGCGCCGCCGCCGGCCTTGGCCGCCGCGATCAGCTGCTGGATGGTCAGCGCGCCCTGCGGGTCACGCATCAGCCACAAATCCTGGCCAACCAGTTCGGGCTGGCGCGGGTGCATCAGGTTGCGGCCCTGGAGGTCATAGAGGAAGAAGTAGCCGTCCGGGCCGTAGTCGAGCCGCGCCAGCGCCTCCATGGCGGCGCGGCGGGTGTCGGCATCGTTGCGGCCGGAGTCGACCATCGGCGCGATGGCGCTCTGCGCCAGTTCCACATAGTGGCGCAGCTCCATTTCCTTGCTCTGGAGGTAGGCCGCCTCCACCAGCGCGCGCTCGTGGCGGGCCAGCGCGGTGGCCTGATAGCGCACGGCCAAGGCGATGCCGAACATGGCCACCGCCAGCGGCGCCACGGCGAGCAACAGGATCTTCTGACGGAGTTTCATTTGGACCGGGGGTAAACACCGATGCCGGCAAGGCCGCGTCGCAGCGTCGCCTTACGTAGTACTACGCAAGCCCGTTGCGTAGTTACGCGCTTGTGCCGGCTGGAGCGGGTGTCAATACTACACGCCGGATTGGCGGTGCGCCCCTGCGCCGCTCAATCCGTTGCAGTCAGCGCGCCGCGCCCGCGGCCCGGTGCGCTCCTGCCTGCCGACCAGATCCGGAACAGACGAGAACAGACCGGGCACGCCGCAGACATCCAGGAGACCCCCTTTCCTCGCAGGATCGTCCGCCGCTGCCCCGGCACCCCCACCTCTGCCCGCCATCCGCGTCGCCAGGTTTTTCATTTCCGGTCTGAGGAGACCCTTCAACATGAATCGCATCGGACAACACCTGTTGTGGCTGGCCGTCGCCGTGCTCGGCGCGTTTGCCTTCGCCACCGTCGCGCTGTCGCGCGGGGAAGCCGTCAGTGCGCTGTGGATCGTGGTTGCCGCGCTCTGCATCTACCTGATCGCCTACCGCTACTACAGCCGCTTCATCGCCGACAAGGTGATGCAGCTCGACCCCAAACGCATGACGCCCGCGTGGCGCCACAACGACGGCCTGGACTACGTGCCGACCAACAAGGCGGTGCTGTTCGGCCACCACTTCGCCGCCATTGCCGGCGCCGGCCCGCTGGTGGGCCCGGTGCTGGCCGCGCAGATGGGCTACATGCCCGGCATGCTGTGGATCCTGGCCGGCGTGGTGTTCGCCGGTGCGGTGCAGGACTTCATGATCCTGTTCATCTCCACGCGCCGCGACGGCCGCTCGCTGGGCGATCTGGTCAAGTCCGAAATGGGCACGGTGCCCGGCATGATCGCGCTGTTCGGCTGCTTCATGATCATGATCATCATCCTGGCGGTGCTGGCGCTGATCGTGGTGAAGGCGCTGGCCGGCTCGCCGTGGGGCACCTTCACCGTGGCGGTGACCATCCCCATCGCGCTGTTCATGGGCATCTACACCCGCTACATCCGCCCGGGCCGCATCGGCGAGGTCTCCGTCATCGGCTTCGTGCTGCTGATGCTGGCCATCATCGGCGGCCAGTACGTGCACGAGAGCGCCACGCTGGCGCCGCTGTTCACCTACGACGGCAAGGCCCTGACGTGGATGCTGATCATCTACGGCTTCATCGCCGCCGTGCTGCCGGTGTGGCTGCTGCTGGCGCCGCGTGACTACCTGTCCACTTTCCTGAAGATCGGCACGATCATCGCGCTGGCCATCGGCATCGTGATCGTCGCGCCGGAGCTGAAGATGCCGGCGTTCACGCAGTTCGCCCAGGGCGGCGGGCCGGTGTGGTCGGGCAACCTGTTCCCGTTCCTCTTCATCACCATCGCCTGCGGCGCGGTGTCCGGCTTCCACGCGCTGATCTCGTCGGGCACCACGCCCAAGCTGCTGGAGAACGAGTCGCACGCGCGCTTCATCGGCTACGGCGCGATGCTGGCCGAGTCCTTCGTCGCCATCATGGCGCTGGTGGCCGCCTCGGTGATCGAGCCGGGCGTGTACTTCGCGATGAACAGCCCGGCGGCCGTGATTGGCACCACGCCGGAAGCCGTGGCCCAGGTGGTGTCGACGTGGGGCTTTGTCATCACCCCTGACGTGCTGATCGAAACCGCCAAGAATGTCGGCGAGAACACGATCATCTCGCGCGCCGGCGGTGCGCCGACGCTGGCCGTGGGCATCGCCCACATCCTGCACCAGGTGGTGGGCGGCCAGGCCATGATGGCGTTCTGGTACCACTTCGCCATCCTGTTCGAAGCGCTGTTCATCCTGACCGCCGTGGACGCGGGCACCCGCGCCGGCCGCTTCATGCTGCAGGATCTGCTGGGCAGCTTCGTGCCGTCCATGCGCCGCACGGAATCGCTGCCGGCCAACCTGATCGCTACCGCGCTGACCGTGGCGGCCTGGGGCTACTTCCTGTACCAGGGCGTGGTGGATCCGCTGGGCGGCATCAACACGCTGTGGCCGCTGTTCGGCATCTCCAACCAGATGCTGGCCGCCGTGGCGCTGGTGCTGGGCACCTGCGTGCTGGTGAAGATGAAGCGCGGCCAGTACGCGTGGGTGACCGCTCTACCGACCGTGTGGCTGCTGATCTGCACGCTGACTGCTGGCTGGCAGAAGCTGTTCGATGCCGATCCGAAGGTCAGCTTCCTGACCCACGCGGCCAAGTTCAGCGACGCCATCGCCCAGGGCAAGGTGCTGGCCCCGGCCAAGACGATGGAGCAGATGGACCGCATCGTCTTCAACGACTACCTGGACGCCGGCCTGTGCGCGCTGTTCATGTTCGTGGTGCTGTCGATTGTCTTCTACGGCTTCAGGACGGCCCTGCAGGCACGCGGCATCACCAAGCGCACGGACAGCGAGACGCCGTTCGAGCCGCTGCCGGCCGGCACCTCGGCCGCGCAGCACTGATCAAGCACCTTGATCGCCATCCACAGGAGGCCACCATGCTGGATCAAATCGGGACCATGGGCCGCTACCTCGGCCAGTCGCTGCGGCTGATGGTCGGGCTGCCCGACTACCAGACCTACGTGGCCCATATGGAGTCCACCCACCCGGACCGCGCGCCAATGACGTACGAGGAATTCTTCCGCGAACGTCAGGAAGCCCGGTACGGCGGCGGGCAGGGCAAGTGCTGCTGACGTCACCCACAATGACGTGACGAAAGCGACCCTCCGGGGTCGCTTTTTTCATCCCGGATAATCAGGTGTTGCGTTTACACCGCGATTTTTAACCAATAGATACCGTTTCTGGAGCGGGTTACAGGGCCTCACAACTGGTTACAGCAACGGCACGGCCCGTTCTCTACACTCCGGTTCCAGATGCACGACTGATAAAGGAAAATACGATGTCTCGCCATCTTCGCACCCTCACTCTGGCCCTTGCCCTCTCGGCGGCTGCGCTGCCGGCGTTCGCAGGGGGTGACCTGAACAATGCACTCGGCGGTGGCCTGGGCGGCGTAGCTGGCGCAGCCGTGGGCGGCGCGCTGGGCGGCAGCACCGGCTCCGTGATCGGCGGCGCGGTGGGCGGCGGTGCCGGCGGCGCGCT
>NZ_CAJPVH010000092.1 GCF_905397395.1 Cupriavidus campinensis | reverse complement strand
GCCCCGAAGCCTGCCGCGCCGCGCCAGGAAGGCCAGCGCCAGGACGCACCGCGCAACCGCCCGGCCCAGCCGGCGCGCGGCGCCAACGGTAACGGCAACGGCAACGGCAACGGCAACGGCGCCAATGGCGGCAGCCGGGGTGGCCGACAGGCAGCCGGCAACGGTAGTGGTAACGGTAGTAACGGCGGCGGCAATGGCCGCGGTGGCAACGGCAACAATGCCCCGCGCCCCACGCAGGATGCCGCTGGCGCGCCGCCCGCGCGCAACCGTCGTCCGGCGCCCCAGGCGGCGCTGCTCGGCGGCCGCAAGCCCTGAGCGGCACGCGCCTCATGACCGCGCCCGTCGATGCGGATGTCCCCTACACCGGCCTGACGCCGGAGTGCATCCTCGACGCGCTGGAAGCCGCCGGCTTTCAGCCGGACGGGCGCCTGCTGGCGCTCAACAGCTACGAGAACCGGGTCTGGCAGGTCGGCATCGAGGATGCCGCGCCGGTCATCGCCAAGTTCTACCGGCCGGGCCGCTGGACTGACGCTGCCATCCTCGAGGAACACGCGTTTGTCCAGCAACTGGCCGATGCCGAGATCCCGGCGGTGCCGGCGCTGTCTGCCTCGATAGGTGGACAGCCGCCCGCCACGCTGCTCGCGCACGACGATTTCCGATTTTCCGTATTCCCGCGCTGCGGCGGCCGCGAGCCGGCGCTCGACCGCGCCGAGACGCTCACGTGGCTGGGCCGCTTTATCGGGCGCATCCACGCGGTGGGCGCGTCGGCGCCGTACCTGGTGCGTCCCACGCTCGACGTGGAGACCTTCGGCGTGGCGCCGCGCGACTACCTGCTCGCCCACGACTGCATTCCCGCCGACCTGCTCGCGCCCTGGCGCGCCGCCGTGGACCTGGCCCTCGATGCCGTGCGACGCTGCTACGACCGCGCCGGCGAGATCCGCCTGCTGCGGCTGCATGGCGACTGCCATCGCGGCAATGTATTGTGGATCGATCCGGAAGACGCCCGCGGACGCGGCGCGCCGGGCCCGCATTTTGTCGATTTCGACGATAGCCGCATGGGGCCGGCGGTGCAGGACCTGTGGATGCTGCTCGAAGGCGACCGCGCGGCGATGCAGGACCAGCTGGCCGACATCGTGGCCGGCTACGAGGATTTTGCTGAATTCGAGACGCGCGAGCTATGGCTGGTGGAGGCGCTGCGCACGCTGCGCCTGCTCCATTACAGCGCCTGGCTGGCCGCGCGCTGGCGCGATCCCGCCTTCCCGGCCGCCTTCCCGTGGTTCGGCACGGCGCGCTACTGGCAGGACCGCATCCTCGAATTGCGCGAGCAGATCGCGCTGATGGACGAACCCCCGCTCTGGGGGTAGGCCCGTCGATCAGGCGGGGCGGTCGCCCTTGACCATCATGACCGGGCAGTCGGCCTGCGCCAGCACGCGGCCCGCCACGGAACCAATCACCGCATCGAAGAACGAGCCCCGGCCATGGGTGCCCATGACGATGGCATCGGCATGGACCGCCCTGGCGTGCGCCAGGATCTTGTCCGGCGCGAAGCCGCGCAGCGGGTGGCGTTCGAACGGCACGCCGGCATCGCCCAGGATCTTGCAGACCGAGGCCATGGCCTTCTCGCTTTCATCGTGGTGCCAGGCGTCGATGGTGTCCTTGTTGACGAAGGCGCGCACCTGGCCCGTGACCTCGGGCGAGACGTGTACCACATGGACGGTATAGCCCGGTTGCAGCAGCCGGCCTGTGGCCAGGAAGTGCGCGGCGGCATCGCTGAAGCTCGATCCATCGGTGGCAAGGATGATTTGGGGCATGGCGGGGATCTCCGGTTATGGCATGACAGGTGTCACACAGCATCGCCAGCTTGGCAGATGTGCGGGACTCGCCTTTCAACTTAGGTCAAATTCAGACGAAATTTTCAGGATTTCACGATTGTCATGTCCGCCGCGATGTGATTTGCCTATGTCATCCGCGCGCCCCGGGCGGACACAAATCCGCAGGAGCTGAAATTTCTGCATCGATACACGGAAGTTTCGCAGCGTCATTGCCGATTTTTCCGCATCCCGCACGGAAACGGACGGCCTATGCTCGGGCATCACTCAACTGTAGGAGCCCGAGCCCATGCCCACCGCCCTTGTCGTGGATGATCACCCCGCGATCCGGCTTGCCGTCAGAAGCCGCCTCACCGAGGACCTCGATTTCGACACCGTCACGGAAGTGACCAACGGCGCGGACGCCTTGCGCGTGCTGCGCGACGCCATCGCCGACCTGATCGTCGTGGACCTGAGCCTGCCCGGCGTGCCGGGCGAGGCGTTGCTGGCCGAACTCGTATCGCGCCATCCCGGCACCCGGGTGCTGGTGCTGTCCGCGATGACCGGCGCCGGCGAGCGCGCCATCCATGGCGGCGCCCATGGCTATGTCGACAAGGGCGATGGCCTGCACGCACTCACGCCGGCCCTGCGCGCCGTCATGCAGGGCTTCGCGGTGTTTCCCACACACCTGCTACCCACGCTGCGGCGCATCTCGGCCGTGGCCGGCGACCCTGCGCGCATTTTGAGCCGGCGCGAGCTGACGGTATTGCGCATGCTGGCCTCGGGCCATACCAATAAGGCGATCTCCGAATTACTGGAAATCAGCAACAAGACCGTCAGTTCGCACAAGGCAAATATCATGAGCAAACTGAAATTCAAATCGCTGATTGAACTGGCAGAGTTTGCGCGACGACATCATTTGCTGTAAGTCCGGACGTGATGGGAGCGCTCCGTTATGAATCTTTCTTGAGTCTCGCAGCGCACGATTGACTTCGATTTCTCCGGCATATATATCAGCAGTGCGCGGAAATGTCTTTTCGCTGTTTCTCACCGCGAGCGTTGGAAACCGATTTATCAGCGAATGCCGATTCAGTGATTTTCAAGCAAATCCGGCGCGCGAATTCCGATGCAATCTCGGCGATATTCGAGCGCAGCTCGACCGCGTGCACTGCGAACCCGATGATCCGGACAAGGAGATGTCATGCCTGCTCGTCTTTCACGTGTCATGGCCATCGCGGCCGTGCTGTCACTGCCGATGCCACAGCTGGCAGGGGCGGCCACCAAGACCGGTACGTTCCTCGTAAGCGCCGTGGTGGTCAGCGATTGCGACATCCGCAGCACGCCGAACCTCGCCTTTGGCGAAGTGGGCGCGATCAGCCAGCCGGTGGATGTGACCAGCGTCATCATCGTGGCCTGCACGACCGGCACCGCCTACACGATCGCGCTGAACCCCGGTGACGGCACCGGTTCCACGGTGCCGGACCGGCGCATGAGCAACGGCACGAATTCGCTGAAATACCAGTTGTACAGCGACGCCGCCCGCACGGCGGTCTGGGGCCAGACGGTCGGCACGGACACCGTCGGCGCCACCGGCAACGGCAATGACCAGGAGCGGACGATCTACGGCCGCATGCCGCCCCAGACCATGCCGGCGGCGGGCACCTATCAGTCGCTGGTGACCGTCACTGTCCAGTATTGAGCCGCGCGCCTGCCGCGCCATCTTCACCCGACCCCCTGTCGGAGACACAACATGACAAGAAAACTCCTGGCGACTTTTGCGCTCCTGCTGACGATGGCCTATGCGAACGCGGCGACGATTCACGTCAAGCCGACCATGACGCTGATTCCGCCTGGCCAGTCCGCTGCCGTCATCACGCTGACCAACCAGGGTGACACGCCGCTCAACGCGCAGGTGCGATTGTTCGGCTGGGACCAGGTGCGGGGCGAGGACGCACTGTCGCCCACCAACCGGCTCGTCGCCAGCCCGCCGATGCTGACGCTGGCGCCGCGCCAGACGCAGTCGATCCGGCTCGTGCGCACGGAAAAAACCCTGGCCACGCAGGTCGAGGCGTATCGGGTGCTGGTGGACGAGGTGCTGGACAACAGCCAGCCTCGACCGACCGGCGTGACGCTGCAGATGCGCTACTCGCTGCCGGTGTTCGTGATCCCGCGCGAGAAGCTCAAGCCCGCGCAGGTCACGGTGACGGCCTCCGCCGACGGCAATCTGGTGAAGCTCGGCGCCGTGAACCGCGGCGAAACCCATGCGCAGGCCACCGACGTGTCGGTGGAATACCGTGGCGGCGGCACCAGCCCCGTGGTGCCGGGCCTGCTCGGCTACGTGCTGCCGGGCAAGTCGGTCGAATGGAAGTTGCCGCTGCCAGCGGACGCCGCGGCCAAGGGCCGGCCCACGCGCGTCAAGATGCTGATCAACGGGCGCGAGATGTTGGTCGATCTCTGATGCCGACCGTGCCCGCCCATGTCAAAACCGCCCCGTGGAGGTGCCGCCGCCCGCGCACCCCGCAAGCTGGCGCTCGCGCTGCTCTGCAGCGTTGCGATGGACCTGATGGCCGGCGCGCATGCGTGGTCGCAACCGGTGCCGGAGGCCGATGACGGTGCCTCCACCGCCTTCTACCTGCAGGCGGCTGTCAACGGTGTCGAAAAGGAGCTGATCGTTCGCGTCGACCGGCGGGCCGGTGTGCTGTACATGGCCGCCGGCGAGTTGGAGGAACTCGGCGTCCGCGTCGACGACCTGCCGTTCGGCCCAGACCAGCAGATCGCCCTGGACGCCGTGCCTGGCCTCGGCTACGACTACGACGCCGCCGCCCAGCGCATCGCGCTGCGCGTGCCCGAGGGGCTGCTCCGGGCCCAGCGGCTCGGCGCCGAGCCGCCCGCGCTGCCCCCGGTGCAGTCGGGCACCGGCCTGGTGGTGAACTACGCGTTCAATCTCCAGACCACGCGGCTCTCGCTGGACGAGCAGCGCGAGGTGCAGCGCAATCCCAGCCCGCTGCAGGGCGCCGGTACGCACGGTCCGCAGCCGCTGATTGGGGAGCAGGCCTTTGCCGACAGCTACGACCGCCTGAACCGGACCCTGTCCCTGTCGAGCGAGCTGCGCTTCTACTCGCCGCTCGGCGTGTTGCAGAACTCGGGTGTTACCACGCTGCACGAGGGCCAGACCGAGTACCTGCGCCAGGACACCTACTGGACCTACCAGGACCCCCGCCGGCTGATGAGCTATACGGTTGGCGACTTCGTCTCCGCTGCCTTGCCGTGGTCGCGGGCGGTGCGCATGGGCGGGGTCAGCGTGGCGCACAACTTCGACACCCGCCCGGACCTCGTGACCTATCCGGTGCCGTCGCTGGGCGGCAGTGCCGTGGTGCCGACCACGGTGGACCTCTACCTCAACGGCTTGCGCCAGTTCTCGGCGCAGTCGTCGGGCGGCCCCTTCGTGATCGCCACGCCGCCGGCGCTGACCGGCGCGGGCACCGCCACGCTGGTCTACCGCGACCAGCTGGGGCGCGAGGTGATCGTCAACCGGCCGCTGTATGTTGATGCGCGACTGCTCGCCAGGGGACTGTCGGAGTACGCGGTCCAGGCCGGCTACGCGCGGCGCAACTACGGCAGCCTGTCCTTCGACTACGCCGGCTCGCCCACCGCCACCGCTTCGGGTCGTTACGGCGTGACCGACGCCGTAACCGTGGAAGCGCATGCGGAGGCCGCCAGCGGCCTGCGCAACGCAGGTATCGGCGGGCTGGTGCAGCTCGGGTACTTCGGGGTGGCGAACGCGGCCATCTCCGGCAGTACAGGCGATGCCAGCGGCATGCAGTTCAGCGGCGGCTACCAGTACATCTCGCGCGCGTTCAGCTTCACGGTGCAGGGCATCCACGCGGCGAACCAGTATCGCGATCTCGGCACGCTCGAGGGCGTTCCCGTGCCGGAGAATCAGCTGTACATCACGCTCAGCGTGCCGCTGACGGCGCGGCAGACGCTGTCGGTCAGCTACTCGCGCCAGGACGCGTCGTTCCTCGGCGGCTCGCGCATCGTATCGGTCGGCTATACGGCGTCCATTGGCTCGCGATTCAACATCTTCGCCAACGTGTTCAAGGACTACGACCAGCGGCAGACCGTCGGCGCCTTCATCGGCGTGACCGTCTCGCTCGGCAACAGCGTGAGCGTCGGCACGAACGCCAGTTCGTACGACGGGCGCAAGAGTGTCTCGGTGACGGCCAACCGGCCCGTCGACTACGACAAGGGCGGCTTCGGCTGGAACGTACAGGCCGATGCCGGCAGCGAAACCTATCGCCGCGGCCTCGGCCGGGTGGACTATCGCGGCCGCTATGGCGACGTGACGGCGCAGGCCGAGCACATTAACTCGGGCAGTATCGAGTCGAACCATGTCTCGCTCTACGGGGCGGGCTCGCTGGTGGTGGCGGACGGCGCGGTGCTGGCCGGCCGGTCGATCTACGACGCCTTCGCCGTGGTGTCGACCGACGGCCTGGCCGATGTGCCGGTGCTGCGCGAGAACCGGCTGGTGGGCAAAACCAACGCTGGCGGCCGCCTGCTCGTGCCCGACCTGCTGCCCTACGACGGCAACCGGATCGCTATCAGCACCCTCGGGCTGCCGGCCGAGGCCAGCGTGACGACGGACCGCCAGGTCGTGGTGCCGCCCACGCGCGCCGGCGTGACGGTGCGCTTCCCGGTCACGCGCTACGAGGGCGCCACCGTGCTGCTGGTCGACGCACAAGGCCAGCCGCTGCCGGTAGGGGCGCACGTCGTCCTGGAAGGCAGCGATGCCACGGCCGTGGTCGGCTACGACGGCGCCGTGTTCCTCCCCGCGCTGCAGCCGGACAACCGGGTGACGGTGACGTTTGGCGACAGGACCTGCACGGCGCAGGTGCCCTATGCCCCGCGCGATGTGATGACCTCCATCGGCCCCTTCCCCTGTGTCCTGCGGGAGCGCCCATGAACGCCCGTCTGGTTCGCCACCTGCTGGCCTGCGGGCTGTTCGCCTGGTTGTGGTGGGCGGGCAGCGCCTACGCCATCGACTGCACCGTCACGATGAGCGATATCGAGTTTGGCGAGGTCAACGTGCTTACCACCACGCCTGTCGGTGTCAACGGCGAGGTGAAGGTCGAGTGCACCGACATGACGACCAAGTTCGCCCGCGTCTGCCTGAGCTTCGGCTCGCCGGGCGGCGGCACGGTGGCGAACCGGACGATGACGGGCACGACCGCGACGCCGCTCGCGTACAACCTCTACCAGAACGCCTCGCACACCACACCCTGGGGCTCCGTGTACCTCACGCCCGCGCAGCCCCGTTCGGTGACGATGCAGGCGGATTCGTTCGGCATGGCCACCGCTACGGTGATGTATTACGGCTACATGCTGCTGCCGCAGGCGACCGTGCGGCCCGGCAGCTATAGCGCGATCTATACCACCGCGGACACCTCGATGAACGTACAGGGCTATGTGTCCACACCGCCAGCCTGCTCGTCGAGTATGCCGCAGGGTACGTCATGGACCTTCACCGTGCGCGCGACGGTGGTGTCGGACTGCAACATCACGGCGACCAATATCGATTTCGGGCAGATCGGCCTGATTAGCGGGCCCGTGTCGGCCAACGGCAACATCAGCGTGACCTGCTCGGCGGGCACGGCCTATGCGCTGGCGCTCAACAACGGCACGGGCGCAGGGGCTACGCCAACCTCGCGCAAGATGACACGCGACGGCGGCACGGAGACGCTGACGTATGGCTTGTATGTCGATGCCACGCACAACATCGCATGGGGAGATGGAACGGGCGGGTCGACCACCATGATGAGCACGGGGACCGGCGTCACCAACCAAGCCACGGTGTACGGGATGGTGCCGCCGCAGGCCGGGGCAGCGCCGGGGCTCTATCGCGACACGATCATCGTCACCATCACGTACTAGCGGCGGGTAGCGACAGCGTGGCGGCCGCGCCGCCGCCGGGGCGGTTCTCCACGGCGATGCGGCCATGGTGCAGCGCCGCCACCTCGCGCACGAGGCAGAGCCCGAGGCCGGTGCTCTTGTCGCGGCCATCGGGGCGCGGCAGCGAGTAGAAGCGCTCGAACAGCCGCCCCTGCGCGTAGGCGGGGATACCCGGACCATCGTCGGTAATGCGGATGTCGATCATCCCGGATGAGCCGGGCAGCACGGCGATCTCCACCGTGCCCTGCGCCGGGGAGAAGTCGAGCGCGTTGTCGAGCAGGTTGGCCAACGCCTGATGCAGCAGGAACGGGTCGCCGCGGACCCCGGGCGCGCCCCAGCCAACCGGCAGCGGCTGGCGGCGCAGCGTGATGCCGCGCTGTCGCGCGCGCGGCTCGCACGCCTCCGCGAGCGCCTCCAGCAGCGGCAGCAGCGCGACCGGCTCGCTGGCATCGAGCTGCTGCTTCTGCTCCACCGCCGCCAGCATCAGCAGCTTGCCGATCATCAGTTCGAGCCGCCGGGTCTGGCCCTGGATATTGGCGGCGAAGCGGCGCCGGTCGGCGGCGGGCATCTCCTCCTGCAACAGCTCCGCCGCACCGCCGATAGCCGCCAGCGGGCTTTTCATCTCGTGGGTCAGCGTGTGGATGTAGTGCTCGACGTACTGCTTGTCCTCCAGCCGCAGCCGCATCGTCTCCACGGCGCGTCCCAACTCCGCCAGCTCGCCGGCGCCGCGCAGCGGCATCTCGGCGCGCTCGCCGGCGGCCACCGCGCGGGCGTAGCGTTGCAGCCGGCGCAGCCCGTGCACCAGCCACAGCGTGCACGCCAGCCCGATCACGAAGGCGCAGCCCATCAGCAGCAGGCCGTGGAGCAGGATCTTCTGCCGGCTGCGGTCGATGAAGGGCGCCATCACGCGATTCGGCTTGGAGACGGTCAGCACGCCGATGATCGGGCCGCTATGGGGCGTACCGCCCACATCATCGGCCCGGATCGGCGCCGCGACGTGCATCACCGTGCTGTCCTCGTCGTCCGGGTCGATGCGTGTGCTGCGGGCGCCGTACTTGCCCTGCAGGGTGCGCGCCACGTCGTTCCAGCGGGAGTGGTCGGCGCCCGTGGCGGTGCCGGCGGAGTCGAAGCGCACGACGCCCCGGGTGTCGGTGATGGTGACCCGGTAGTGGATGGTGTCCTTGTGCACGCCCCAGATCGTCGCGTCCACCGGCACGCTGGCCAGCGTGGCCACGCGCCGCGCGAACGCGCCATCGGCGATATGGCCCTGCTGCATGTCGTCGGCAGCCAGCAGCGCCAGCACCTGGGCGGTATCGGCCAGCGTGTCCTCCATCGCCTGGCGCACACCCGGCTTCACTTCCTGCACGAACACGCGCAGCGTGAGGAACGCGGCAAGCCCGACGATCAGGAAGAAGCCGAAGAAGATGCGGAGTCCGATATGCATGCCGGCCGGGCGCTCAGGGATCGAGCGAGTAGCCCATGCCACGATGGGTGCGGATGGCGTCGAACGTGGCGTCCACCGCGCGCAGCTTGGCGCGCACGGTCTTGATATGGGTGTCGACGGTGCGGTCGATGGTGTCGGCGGCGTCGTGCCAGACCATGTCCATCAGCTGGGCGCGCGAGTAGATGCGCCCCGGCTGCGCCACCAGCAGCGCCAGCAGCCGGTACTCGTAGCGCGTGAGGGCCAGCCACTGGCCGTGGAAGGCGATTCGGGCGCCGGCTGCGTCGTGGGTGAACCGCGCGGGCGGTGGCGCCGTAGCCGATGGCGCCCCGGCCCGGCCCCCCGCACGGCGCAGGATCACCCGCACCCGGGCCGCCAGTTCGCGCGGCGAGAAGGGCTTGACCACGTAGTCGTCCGCGCCGATCTCCAGCCCGACAATGCGGTCGATCTCCTCGTGCCGCGCCGTCAGAAAGATCACTGGCACGTCAGAGAACGTGCGCAGCGTCCGGCAGACCTCGAAACCGCTCATGTCCGGCAGGCCCACATCCAGGATCACAAGGTCGGCCGGTGCCGCGCGCAGCCGCTGCAGCGCGTCGCCGCCCAGCACGAGGTGCTCGGCCTGCATGCCATCGGTGCGCAGTGCATAGAGGATGGTGTCGGCGATGGCGGCTTCGTCTTCCACCACGACGACGGTCGGCGGGTTCATCGATTCCGGGCCCGGGATGCTGAGATTGGCGCGATCTTATCAGGCCCGCACCCCACGCCGATGGAAGTAGACCCGCTCGGCGGCCAGCCGCAGCGGCGCGGAATGGAGCAGCACCTCGAACGGCCAGTCGAACTGCAGGCGGTCGAACACCCAGCGCAGCGCGCGCTTGGTCAGGAAGCGCGGTGCGCTGGCCGCCGCCACCCGCTCCGGGGCCGGCCCGCCGTGGAGCAGGTGGGCGGCCATGGCCTCGCCGATGGTCTCGCCGTGGCGCCATGCCGAATGGATGCCGCCTGCCGTCACCGGCGAGACCACCCCGGCTGCATCGCCGGTCAGCATTACCCCGGGTCCGGCGATGGGCGCGACCGGCCCGCCGCACGGAATCAGCCCAGCCCGCGTGGCGCCGGGCAGGGCGTCGTCCGGAATTTGCAGCAGATGGCGCACGCGCTGCAGAAAGCCGTCGATGTCAGGCGCACGCGGGCGGCGCGGCGCCTGGCGCAGCGCGAGGCCGGCCTGCACGCCGGTCGGGTTCTGCGTCACCCAGCCGATATAGCCCGGGGCGAAGCGCTTGCTGACGAAGCAGTGGAGCGCGCCCGGCTCGGGCAGCGTCATGCCGGGAAACTCGTACTCCACGCCGTAGAGGAAGTCGTGGACGCGCCCCAGCCCGGCCGTGATCGCCACGCGCGAGCGCACCCCGTCCGCGCCCACGAGGTAGCGCGTGCGGCCCACGCCGGGCACGCGCCAGCCACCCCCGCAGGGCTGGGCGCCGGTGAACGCGGTGCCCAGGCGCAGGTCCACGCCATGGCACACCAGTTCGGCAGCCAGCCAGCGCATCAGGCGCGGGGTATCGGTCGTCAGGAAGTAGTAGCCCGGGGCGCGCAGCGCCAGGCTGCGCAGGCTGGGCGCGTAGAGCCGCACCTGTTCCACCCGGTGCAGGCAGTCTGCCGGCGCGTGGCGCAGCCAGGTCTGCTCGGCGGCCTCCTTCACGATGATGCCGGTGGTGTGCAGTTTCTCGCCCGGATCGACCTTGCGCTCCAGCACCACCACGCGCAGCCCGGCTCGCGCTGCCGCCAGCGCACAGGCCGCGCCCGCGAAGCTGGCCCCCACGATCACCACGTCCGCATCGAAATTCGCACCGGCTGCCGTCATGTCACTGCTCCTGAAGTTGGACGGAGTGAGTGTTGCCAGCGAGGGTGAAGCCGGTATGAGGCGAATGTGAGGCGCGGACGCCGTCGGAATTGGTCGAAATCGGTCGGAATCGGTCGGAATCGGTCGGAATCAGTCGGGGAACAGCGTCTGCGCCGCGCGCCGGATGCCGCCGTAGCCGGTGCAGCGGCAGAGGTTGCCGTTGAGCAGCGCGCAGGCTTCGGCCTGGCAGGGCCGGGGCTCGCGCAGATGCAGGTGCGTCATCGTCATCACCATGCCCGCGGTGCAGTAGCCGCACTGCACGCCGCCGCAACTGGCCAGCGCCTCGCGCACGGGCAGGCTGGCGGCGTCTGCCGCGACGGACTCGATGGTCCGCACCGCGCGGCCTTCCAACTGCCACGCCATGACCAGGCAGGCGTTGGCCGGCGCGTCGTCCAGCCAGACCATGCAGGCGCCGCAGCGGCCCACCTCGCAGCCGGGCTTGGCGCCGGTCAGGCCCCAATGCTCGCGCAGCAGCGTGAGCAGCCGGGTGTCGGGGGCGCAGTCGATGCGCACCGGGGCGCCGTTCAGCGTCAGGTTCAGGGTGAGAGAGATCACGCTTGCTCCAGGATGGCGATGACCTGCGCCGGCTGCACCGGCAGGCGCGTGACGGGGTGCCGCAGCGCCACGGCGATGGCATTGGCGATGGCGGGCACCGCGAAGTTCACGCTGATCTCGCCCGCGCCGCGTGGGCCGATGGGGTCGCCGTCGGGCAGGTTCTCGATGGCGATGACGTCCATCGCCGGGGCGTCGGCCAGCGTCGGCATCAGGTAGGTGTCGAGATTGCGCGCGGCATAGCGCCCGCTCTCGCACGGCAGGTCCTCCTGCACGCACATGCCCAGGCCCATCACCGCGCCGCCCTCCATCTGGCCGAGGTAGCCCTGCGGCGAGGCCACCGGCCCCAGCGCCGTGCACATCACCATGGACTCCACCGCCACCACGCCGCTCCAGGTATCCACCCGGACCTGGGCGAGCGCCGCGCACGCGCCGAACACGAAGTGGGTGTCGTGGGCGTTGTCCTCGGGGTCTTCCGGCGGCAGGTCCACGCCGATGCAGGGGCGGGCGGCGCCGAGCGCATCGGCCAGCGCCCGGTAGGGCAGGCACAGGCCGTGGGCATCGTGCACGCCGCCCGCGCCAAGCCGCAGCCCCTGCGCTGG
>NZ_CAJPVH010000091.1 GCF_905397395.1 Cupriavidus campinensis | reverse complement strand
CAGCGGGTGGGGCCGGGGGCGCCGCCGGCGGTGGGGCGGGCACCCGGGCCGGCGGCGTGGGCAGCGGCTGGGGCGCGTCGAGGTTGGTCGGCACCGTGTAGTTGAAGCGCTTCCACTCGGACGACAGGTTCCACTCGCGCGTGTTCACCGCGTTGATCTGGAACGGTTTCGGCAGCTGGGAGAGGTCGAGCCGCATGCGTAGCTCGGCGTGATAGGTTTCGCCGCGCCGCACGTCACCACGCTCGAACACGCGCCAGCCACGCACCTGCTGGATAAATTGCAGCGCGCCCTTGAGGCGGTTGAACGGCAGTTGCAGCCCGCCCGTGGAGACACGGTACTGACGCGTCAGCGGCTGATACGACAGGCGCACGCTGCGGCTGGTGTTCACTGGCTTTTCGTCGAACCAGTACCAGCGCGGGCGCGTCAGCTGGAACTCGACCACGAAATAGAGCGGGATGCCCTTGTGCAGCGCGTCTTCCAGTGCCGGGGGCAGGTCGAAATCGAACGCGGCGGCCAGCTCGAAGTCGCCGTCCTGATATTCGATCTTCGCTTCGGAGTTCTCGATCAGCTGCGCGGTCGCCCGGGGGCTATGCCCGAGCCCGAGGGCCAGGAGCAGGAAGGCCGCGATGGCCCAGGTGCGCAGGATCGTGGCCAGCGCGAGCGCCGGCGCCTCGCGCGTTGCGCGGCCCGGGACTCGGTGGACGAACAAGCGCAGCGGGCTCGGCATCGGTGGGATCAGGCGCGTTTCTGGAAGCGGGCGTAGTAGAAACCATCGTGGTCGGTAGGCAGACCCAATGGCGAACCGGTCGGCAGGCTGGCCGTTTCAGGCGCCTTCGTACCGGGCAGCAGTTGTCCCGGCGCTTGCAATCGTATCGCATCTGGTAGCTGCGCACCAAACCAGAGCGCCTGCTCCTCGCCTTCCGTTGGGAAAATAGAACAGGTCACGTACACCAGAATGCCGCCCGGCTTCAGCAGCGGCCAAAGTTGAGACACGATGCGACGCTGCTCATTGACTAGGCGCGCAATATCTGTCTCGCGCCGCAGCCAACGGATATCGGGATGGCGCCGCACGATGCCCGACGCCGAGCACGGCACGTCCGCCAGGATGCGGTCGAACGGCTGGCCGTCCCACCAGTCCTGGGGCCGGCTCGCGTCGCCGACGATCACATTGGCGCGCTGGCCCAGGCGGGCGAGGTTGTCGTGGATGCGGGCGGCGCGTTGCGCGTCGCTCTCCACGGCGGTGACGTCGATATCGGCCAGCTCCAGCAGGTGGCCGGTCTTGCCGCCGGGGGCCGCGCAGGCATCGAGCACGCGCATGCCATCAGACAATTCGCACAGGGGCGCAGCCAGTTGCGCGCCGGCGTCCTGCACCGACACGTCGCCTTCGGCAAAGCCGGGCACCTGCGAGACCGGGAAGGCGCGGACCAGCCGCACCGCCTGGTCGCCCACGGCCGTGCCGGCCATGCCGGCGTTGGCCAGTTCGGTCAGATACTGCGGCACCGATGTGCGCCGCGTGTTCACGCGCAGCGTCATCGGCGGCCGGGCGTTGACGCTCTCCGCCAGCGTGGTCCATTGGTCCGGGTACGCCTTGCGCAACTGCACCAGCCACCAGGCCGGCAGGTTGTAGCGGGCTTCCTCGTCCTGGTTGACGGTTTGCATCAGCTGCCGGCGTTCACGCAAAAAGCGGCGCAGCACCGCGTTCACCAGCCCGCGCGCGTGCGCGGTCTTCGGCTCGGAGGCGGCCGCGCTGACGGCCTGGTCGACCACGGTGAAATCGCTGTAGCCGCCGCGCCCCACCTTGCTGCCATCGCCCTCCTCGCCCTCCAGCAGCAGCGCCAGCGCCACCGCCAGCAGGGAATCGACGAGCGCGCCGGGTGGGCGCGTCACCAGTTCGGTGACCAGGGCGCGGGTGGTGCCGAACTGGCGCACGGTGCGATAGGCCAGGTCCTGCACGGCGCCGCGCGTGGCGGCGTCGCGCACGCGGTCGAGCCGCAGGTGCGTGGCGACGTCTTCGATGGCCTGCGGCAGGGCCGTGCCTTCGTTGACGCCGCGTACCGCCGCGGCGGCGCCGAGCATCTGGAAGGCAAGTGAATCGTGTTGCAGGCGCATGGAATACGAGAAATCTGAAAATGCTGTGAATGACAGTGATCCGGCACGGCGTGCCGGTCACAAAAAAGCCCGCCGGTTCCGGGAACACAGCGGGCAGTTTACCCGGAGTCGGGGCGCGCGGCCGGCCTCAGGCGGGATAGGTGCCCGTCTGCGCCATGTGCATCAGCCGCGCAATGCGCTCCTCGGTGGCCGGGTGGGTCGAGAACAGGTTGGCGATGGCGCCGCCCGAGAGCGGGTTCATGATCATCATCTGCGCCGTGGCCGGGTGCTCCTCGGCCGCCTGGAACGGGATGCCCTGCGCATAACGGTGGATCTTGTCCAGCGCGCTGGCCAGTGCCTGCGGGTCGCCACTGATCTCGGCGCCGCCCCGGTCTGCCTCGAATTCACGCGCCCGGGAAATCGCCATCTGGATCAGCGAGGCCGCCAGCGGCGCCAGGATCGCCACGGCGATGCTGGCAATCGGATTGGACCGATTGCCGTTCTCGTCGCGCCCGCCGAAGAACATCGCCATGTTGGCCAGCGCCGAGATCGCACCGGCCATCGTGGCCGCAATGGTTGAGGTCAGGATGTCGCGGTGCTTCACGTGCGCCAGTTCGTGCGCCATCACGCCGCGCAGCTCGCGGTCGGACAGCACGCGCAGGATGCCCGTGGTGGCCGCCACCGCCGCGTGCTCGGGGTTGCGCCCCGTGGCGAAGGCGTTCGGCGCGTCCTCGTTGATCAAGTACACGCGCGGCATCGGCAGGCCGGCGCGCTGGGACAGCTCCTGCACCATGTTGTAGAACTGCGGCGCCGTGCCGGCGTCCACTTCCTGCGCGTTGTACATGCGCAGGACCATCTTGTCCGAGAACCAGTAGGAAAAGAAATTCATGCCCAGCGCGATCAACAGCGCGAACATCATCCCGCTGCGGCCCCCGATCATGCCCCCGATGACGATGAACAGCGCCGTGATGGCGGCCATCAGCATGAAGGTCTTGACCCAGTTGAACATGGAAAAGTCTCCCAAATCGACAATCGACGTACTGCCCCGCGTACCCGCCCCTGCGGGACGCGTTGACGGTTAGATCGGGTCCGATTGCCGGAAATTCAATGTCCGTAGCAGGGTTTTTGCAGGCTGAAGTGGAGATTACATCACGCTGGCACGAGGCAGCGCGTGCCCGGCGGCAGCGGCTGCCCCTGCAGGAACTGCTGCGCCGGCTGGCGGCGGCCGCCCGGCTTCTGGAGTTCGGTGACCTGGAGCGCGCTGCCCTCGCCGCAGGCGATGATCACGCCGCTGGCGTCGGCCGCCAGCACGGTGCCGGGCGGGTGCGGCAGCGGGGTCGAGGCGGCCAGCGGCAGCGCCTGCCAGCACTTGATGACGGTGTCGCCCACCTGCACTGTGGCCCCGGGGAAGGGGTTGAAGGCGCGCACCTGGCCGGCCAGCGCCGTGGCCGGGCGGCGCAGGTCGAGCGGGGCTTCGTCCTTGGCGATCTTCTCGGCATACGTCACGCCGGCCTCGGGCTGGGGCGTGGCGGCCAGCGGCTGGCCGGCCGCCAACTGCTGCAGTGCCGCGACGATCATCCGCCCGCCCAGCGCCGCCAGCGTGTCATGGAGCGTGCCGGTGGTGTCCAGTGGGCCGATCGGCACGGCTTCGCGGGAGAGCATGGCGCCCGTGTCGAGCCCTTCGTCCATCTGCATCAGCGTGATGCCGGTCTCGGCGTCGCCGGCCTCGATGGCGCGGTGGATCGGGGCCGCGCCGCGCCAGCGCGGCAGCAGCGAGGCGTGGATGTTCAGGCACCCATAGCGCGGCAGGGTCAGCACCTCGGCCGGCAGGATCAGGCCGTAGGCGGCCACCACCATGACATCGGGCGCCGTGGCCGCCAGCGCATCGACAGCCGCGCCGGCTTCCTCGGGATACTTGCCCTGGCGGCGCAGCGAGCGCGGCTGGAGCACGAGCCCCAGGCCGGCATCGAGGGCGAACTGCTTGACCGGGCTCGCCTGCAGCTGCATGCCGCGGCCCGCCGGGCGGTCAGGCTGGGTCAGCACGGCCACCACCGGAAAGCCTGCGGCGTGGATGGCCTCCAGGGCGACGCGCGCGAATTCCGGGGTGCCGGCAAAGGCAACGCGCAGTGGCTGGGCTTGGGTCATGGCAGAGTTCCGCGATAAAAATGCCACCGGCCGCATGGTGGCGGCCGGGTGCATTGGGTGCTTCGGAGGGGTTAACGATAGCAGACGGCGCCGGCGCGGCGGCACCGCTGTTACATCCGCGCGCGCTTACATCCGCGAACGGACGCGCTTCTGGAGCTTCTGCTTGATGCGGGTGACCTTGAGCGGCGACAGGTACTCGACGAACACCTTGCCCATCAGGTGGTCCATCTCGTGCTGTATACATACAGCGAGCAGGTCGTCGGCCTCGAGTTCGAAGGTTTCGCCCTTTTCGTTCAGCGCGCGCACGCGCACGCGGTCCGGGCGCTCCACGCGGTCGTAGACCTCGGGCACGGACAGGCAGCCCTCTTCCCAGACCTTGCGGTTGTCGCTGGCCCAGACGATTTCCGGGTTGATGAAGACCTGCAGGGCGTCGCGCGTCTCGGAGAGGTCGATCACGATCACGCGCTCGTGCACATCCACCTGCGTGGCGGCCAGGCCGATGCCCGGCGCTTCGTACATGGTCTCGGCCATGTCGCGCACCAGGGTGCGGATGCGGTCATCCACCACCTCCACGGGCTTGGCCACTTTGTGCAGGCGGGGATCGGGGTAGGTGAGGATGTCGAGTTTTGCCATGATGCTCGGGCGCAACGCCAGGTGCTGTCTACTGCCCGGCCGCGTTGCGGCGACGGGTGTTTACATGCAGAATCGGGGCGCAAGTACAAAAAATCAAGGCGGGCCGCAGCAGGCACGCTCTCTAGGGTCAATCCGGTCGCTACACCGACCGGTTCACGAAAATGCGCGATCTTACCAAAGAACAAGCGGCGTCGGGCCGCAGGCTGCACGCGTTCACCCTCTTCATGCTAAGTGTCGCCGGCATCACTGCCGGGGCGGGCATGACCGTCCAGGCCGCGGACCTCAGTGTCTCGCCGGCGCAGCAGGCGCAAGCCGACCGGACGGCACAGCAAGGCATTCCCGTTGCCGATCTGGCGCCCAGCGCACCGGGCCAGTACACGGTGCGCTCTGGCGACACCCTGTGGGGTATCTCGGGCCGCTACCTGCGCCAGCCCTGGCGCTGGCCCGAGCTGTGGGGCATGAACAAGCAGCAGATCCGCAATCCACACCTGATCTATCCCGGCCAGATCCTGTATCTGATTACCCGCGATGGCCGCGCCTACCTGAGCACGACCGCACCGGGCGGCGCAGGCGGCGATGGCCGCCTCTCGCCGCGCGTGCGGGGCGAAGGCACTGACGGCGACGCGATCCTGAGCATTCCGGCGGCGGACATCGAGCCGTTCCTGATCCGCCCGCTGGTGGTGGACAAGGGCACCGTCGATACCTCGGCGCGGCTCGTGGCCCTGCCCGATGCTCGCGTCTACATGGGCCGTGGCGATACCGGCTACGCGCGCGGCATTGGCCCCGGCGAGGCAGCCATCGGCAGCGACTGGCAGGCCTTCAAGCCGGCCCTGCCGGTGCGTGACCCGGTTACCAACAAGGTGATTGGCTTCGAGGCCGAATACCAGGGCAGCGTGCGTGTCTCGCGTCCGCCCGAGGGCCCGGACGCCGTGACCACGGTGCAGGCCACCCAGTCGCTGCAGGAAATGGGCCCCGGCACGCTGCTGCTGCCCCAGCCCCCGCGCGAACTGGTGCGCTACGTGCCGCATGCGCCCGAGGCCGACGTGAACGCCCGCATCGCGGCCGTGTATGGCGGCGTGCAGTACGGCGGTGCCAAGCAGGTGGTGGTGCTGAACGTGGGCACGGACGCCGGGCTCGAGCCGGGCCATGTGCTGGCGCTTTCGCGCGACGGTGGACTGGTCAAGGATCCGACGGACAGCAACCGTACCATCAGGCTGCCCGACGACCGTTACGGGCTGGCCTATGTGTATCGCGTGTTCCCGGGTATCTCGTACGCGCTGGTCACCGATGCCACGAACCTGATGAAGGTTGGCGACATCGCCACGACGCCACGTTGACCGGTAGGCGCGCGCCGGAGGGCGCGCAAGTCTCCGGGCCGGCCCTGGGCAGGGATGCGGGGCTGGCCGACGTTGCGGCGTGGCTGCGGCTGATTGCCACGCCAGGACTGACCGCGGCGGCCGCGCGCCGGCTGCTGGGCGCGTTCGGCCTGCCTTCGGCGGTGCTGGCGCAGCCTGCTGCCCGGCTGCATGGGCTGGTGCCGCACGCCATCGCCCAAGTCCTGACCGCCCCGCCCGATGCCACGCTGGCGGCGCTGATCTCGCGCACCGAGGCGTGGCTCGCCGCACCGGGCCATCACCTCGTCACGCTCGCCGATAGTGACTATCCGGCCCGGCTGCTCGACCTCGCCGATCCCCCGCTCCTTCTCCACGTCAACGGCCGGCGCGATGCGCTGGCGGCGCCTTCCATCGGCATCGTCGGCGCGCGCAAGGCCACCGTGCAGGGGGCGAAGGATGCCCACGCGTTTGCCGCCGCCTTGTCCGGGGCGGGATTCATGGTGGTGTCCGGCCTCGCGCTCGGCATCGACGCAGCGGCCCATGCGGGGGCGATGTCCGGCGCCGGCGGCACGATTGCCGTCATCGGTACAGGTGTCGATGTGGTGTATCCGGCACGTCATCACGCGCTGGCACACGAGATCGTGGACCGTGGCGGCGCCATTCTCAGCGAGTTTCCCCTTGGAACGCCGCCATTGAGCCACCACTTCCCCAGGCGTAACCGGCTGATCGCAGCATTGGGCCAGGGCGTGCTGGTGGTCGAGGCAGCCGAGCGCTCAGGGTCGCTGATCACGGCGCGGCTGGCCTCCGAGCTGGGGCGCGAGGTGTTCGCGATTCCCGGGTCGATCCACGCGCCGCTCTCGAAGGGCTGTCACCGGTTGATCCGGCAGGGCGCGAAGCTGGTGGAAAGCCTCGAGGACATCGTGGAAGAGTTTCCCGACCTCGCCGCGCCATCGGCCAGACCCGCCGGGGCGAACGCGGCGACCGACCCGCTCCCCGCCGACGCATTCGGCGCCGCGCTCGCCTATGATCCTGTGACGCTCGACGCCTTGTGCGCCGGCAGCGGATTATCGGCAGAAGCGGCGTCGGCAGCGCTTTTACAGCTGGAAATGGCCGGCGCGGCGGAGCGATTGCCGGGCAACCGCTACCGGCGGCTCGGGTAAGGGGCGCCAAACTCTATACAATCTGCCGGCATTGCCGCGGCTGGTGCCGTAGGCTGCTCATGTTTTGACTGCGATGACCGTTTACTTTCCCGAACAAGACGCCGCGGCGCTGCGCCAGGCGCTGGCCGCGCGGCCGGCGGGCCGGCTGGTGGCCTGCCTGTGCGCGGACTGGTGCGGGACGTGCAAGGACTATATGAGCGGCTTCGCGGCGCTGGCGGCGCGCTATCCCGGCGACTGCTTTGTCTGGATCGATATCGAGACCCACGCCGACCGGCTCGGCGAGGACATCGATATCGAGAACTTTCCAACGGTGCTGATCCAGCCCGTGGCCGGCGGCGATCCGCATTTTTACGGCACCGTGCTGCCTCATCTGGAAGTGTTGGAGCGCATGCTGGACCGTGGGGCGTCGATGCCCACGGCCGCATCGGAAATTCCTGAAGTGCTCGACTGGTTGCTCGAGAGCCACCCCGGCTGATGCCATGTGCTGCCTGAGCCCCAGGCGGCGTTTGCTTGCACCGCCGACGGATGCGCGCTTATTATTGGCGCCTCAAAGCCCAGGCGTGCTGTTTACATAATTAGCAGTGCCAATCAAGAGGCGCTGGCTTCCCCTGACGGGAGCCGTGCCGCAAGGACCCGTTCAATGTCTAAAGCCCTCATCATCGCGGAAAAGCCATCGGTCGCCGCCGATATCGCGCGCGCCCTCGGGGGCTTTACCAAGCACGACGAGTACTTCGAGAGCGATGACTACGTGCTGTCTTCGGCCGTGGGCCACCTCGTGGAGATTGCCGCGCCGGACGACTACGAGGTCAAGCGCGGCAAGTGGAGCTTCGCCAATCTGCCGGTGATTCCGCCGCATTTCGACCTGCGCCCGATCCAGAAGACCGAGTCGCGGCTGAAGGTGCTGAACCGGCTGATCAAGCGCAAGGACGTGACCGGCCTGATCAACGCCTGCGATGCGGGGCGCGAGGGGGAGCTGATCTTCCGCCTGATCGCGCAACAGGCCAAGGCCAAGCAGCCGGTGCGCCGGCTGTGGCTGCAGTCGATGACGCCGCAGGCCATCCGCGACGGGTTTGCGCAGCTGCGCGACGACCAGGAAATGATGCCGCTGGCCGATGCCGCGCGCTGCCGGTCTGAGGCCGACTGGCTGGTCGGCATCAACGGCACGCGGGCGATGACCGCGTTCAACAGCAAGGGCGGCGGTTTCTTCCTGACCACGGTGGGCCGGGTGCAGACCCCGACGCTGTCGATCGTGGTGGAGCGCGAGGAGAAGATCAAGCACTTCGTGCCGCGCGACTACTGGGAAGTGCACGCCGAGTTCATCGCCGCCAAGGGCCTGTATGAAGGCCGCTGGTTCGACCCGAAGTTCAAGAAGAACGAGTTCGACCCCGAGGCGCGCGAATCGCGCCTGTGGAGCGAGGCCGAGGCCAAGAGCATCGTGGCGGCCTGCCGCGACAAGCCGGGCACCGTCACCGAGGAATCGAAGCCGTCGACGCAACAGTCGCCGGCGCTGTTCGACCTGACCACGCTCCAGCGCGAGGCTAACTCGCGCTTCGGCTTCTCCGCCAAGAACACGCTGGGCCTGGCCCAGGCGCTGTACGAGAAGCACAAGGTGCTGACGTACCCGCGTACCGACGCCCGCGCGCTGCCCGAGGACTACCTGGAGACGGTCAAGGAGACCATGGGCATGCTGGCCGACAGCTCGCCCAACTACCTGACGCACGCCAAGAAGATCCTGGCCAGCGGCTGGGTGAAGCCGAACAAGAAGATCTTCGACAACAGCAAGATCAGCGATCACTTCGCTATCATCCCGACGCTGCAGGCGCCCAAGAACCTGTCCGAGCCCGAGCAGAAGCTGTATGACCTGGTGGTGCGCCGCTTCCTGGCGGTGTTCTTCCCGGCCGCCGAGTTCCAGGTGACCACCCGCATCACCGAGGTGGCCGGCCATCACTTCAAGACCGAGGGCAAGGTCCTGGTCAACCCGGGCTGGCTGGTCATCTACGGCCGCGAGGCGCAGGGCAAGGACGACAAGGACGCCAACCTGGTGCCGGTGGACAAGGGCGAGCGCGTCAAGACCGACAAGGTCGAGTCCGTCGGCCTGACCACGCGCCCGCCGGCGCGCTACAACGAAGCCACGCTGCTCTCGGCGATGGAAGGCGCGGGCAAGCTCGTCGACGACGACGCGCTGCGCGAGGCCATGGCCGGCAAGGGCCTCGGCACGCCGGCCACGCGCGCGGCCATCATCGAAGGGCTGCTGACCGAGAAGTACCTCGTGCGCGAGGGCCGCGAGCTGATCCCGACCGCCAAGGCGTTCCAGCTGATGACGCTGCTGCGCGGCCTGGGCGTGCTCGAACTGACGCAGGCCGAGCTGACCGGCGAGTGGGAGCACAAGCTGTCGCAGATCGAGCGCGGCCGGCTCAAGCGCGACGAATTCATGCGCGAGATCGCGCAGATGACGCAGCAGATCGTCAAGCGCGCCAAGGAATACGACAGCGACACCATTCCGGGCGACTACGCCACGCTGGACACCCCGTGCCCGCAGTGCGGCGGCCAGGTCAAGGAGAACTACCGCCGCTTTGCCTGCACCGCGTGCGAGTTCTCGATCAGCAAGATCCCGGGCGGCCGCCAGTTCGAGATCGAGGAAGTCGAGGAACTGCTGCTGAAGAAGGAAATTGGCCCGCTGCAGGGCTTCCGCAGCAAGATGGGCCGGCCGTTCGCGGCCATCCTGAAGCTGGCCAAGGGCGACGACGGCAACTGGAAGATGGAGTTCGACTTCGGCCAGAACGACGACGATGCCGATGGCGAGCCGATCGACTTCAGCGCCCAGACCCCGGTGGGGTCGTGCCCGAAGTGCAGCGGCGCGGTTTACGAGCACGGCATGAAGTACGTCTGCGAGAACGCCGTGGGCAGCGAGAAGACCTGCGACTTCACGACCGGCAAGATCATCCTGCAGCAGGAAATCTCGCGCGAGCAGATCGGCAAGCTGCTGACGGCGGGCAAGACGGACCTGCTGACCGGCTTCAAGTCGTCGCGCACGGGCCGCAACTTCAAGGCCTTCCTGGTGAAGCAGCCGGACGGCAAGATCGGCTTCGAATTCGAGGCCCGCGAGCCGAAGGCCGGCGCCAAGGGCGCCGCAGCCAAGTCTGCCAAGGGGGCCAAGACCACCGAAGCCACCGGCGCCACCGAAGCAGCCGAGACCGAAGCCGCGCCGGCCAAGCCGGCAGCGAAGAAGGTAGCCGCCAAGAAGGCACCCGCCAAGAAGGCGGCCACCAAGACTGCAACCAAGACTGCAACCAAGACCGCCGCAGCCAAGACCCCGGCGGCCAAGAAGACCCGCGCCGCCACCAAGGCGACGGCCGACGCCGAAGAGTAATTCCGCGTACGGCGTTCACCCCTCTCCCGGCATGCGGAGAGGGGTTTCGAACCTTCCTTCTTATTTCCCCTACTTCTGCCCGCTGGCTTCCCCGGCCCGCTTCGTGCCTTCCTCGAGCAGGAAGTCGATGAAGGCGCGCACCTTGGTCGGCAGGAACTTGCGGCTGGGGTAGACCACGCTCACGTCGCGGCGCGGCAGTTGGTATTGGGGCAGGATGTGCGTCAGGCGGCCGGCTTCGATGTTGGGCCGGGCCAGGTAGGAGGACAGCATGGCGATGCCCATGTTGGCCAGCGCGGCCTGGTGGGCCAGTTCGGCGTTGCTGCACAGCAGGCCGGGCCGGATCGGGACCGTGACGTCGCCTTCGGGGCCGGAGAGCGTCCATTCGTGCTCGGCCGTGGGCAGGCGCATGGCGATGCAGCGGTGGCTGGCCAGGTCCTGGGCGTTACGCAGCGGCGGGTGCGCGCGCAGGTAGCCGGGCGAGGCACAGAGGATGACCTCGGCCGAGATCAGCGGCCGTGCCACCAGGTGCGAGCCGAGGCCCAGGTCGGACAGCATCACGCCCACGTCGCGGCCTTCTTCCACGATATCGACGATGCGGTCCGAGAGCAGCACGTCGAATACCACGTCCGGGTAGAGCTGCTGGAAGCGTTCCAGAGTCTGCGGCAGCAGGTGCAGGCCGAACATGACCGGCGCCACCAGCCGCAGCGTGCCCGAGAGCGACTGACTGCGCGCCGTGACCACCGACTCGGCTTCTTCCACATCCTCGAGGATCTGGCTGCAGCGCTGGAGGTAGGTTTCGCCGGCGTCTGTCAGCGACAGGCTGCGCGTGGTGCGGTTCAGCAGCCGGGTGCCCAGGTGGCTTTCCAGGTCCGCCACATAGCGCGTGACCACGGCATTGGACATTTCCAATTGCTGCGCCGCACGTGCAAAACTGCCAAGTTCCACCACCTTGGCGAAGACGCGCATCGATTGAAGCCGATCCATGACATAGTCTCCCGATTCACCCGTGAACTTTTACACGATCCGGGGGATTTATTGTGAAAAGCACAATCAATCATTGTGGATGGCAATATTTATTCATATCAGGGGAATGCCTAATATCGCATCACCTGATGCCGCATCGCACCATCCACATTCCGAGCGCCGGCATCCATCGAATAAAGAAAGGATTCGCCATGAAGCGCCAATTTGCCCTGACCGTTGCCCTGGTTGCCGCCCTCTCCGCCGCCCCGGCATTCGCCAAGACCACGTTCGACCCGTACACCGACGGTGCCCGCGCCACCAAGTTCGACGCCTTCACCGATGGTGCCCGCACCGGCAAGTTCGATTCCTTCGGCGAAGGCGCCCGTGCCGGTAACTTCGACGTCTACACCGACGGCGCCGCGCTCTGATCTAGCCGCCAGTCGCCAAAAAGCCCGTACCTGACCAGTACGGGCTTTTTGTTTATGCGCGCGATGCTTGCCGCGCGCCATGGAAAAACGGGCCTTCAAGCCCGTTTTTTCGTTGCCAGCCAATGACTTAGTCGTCGTGGCGATGACGATGGCGGCGATGCTTGCTCTTCTTGTAGTAGCGGCGATCGTCGTCGTACGAGTTGCTGCGCGAGACGTTGCCGCCCAGCGCTGCACCCGCCGCGCCGCCCAAGCCTGCGCCAACCAGGCCGCCGGTGCGGCCGCCCATGGCATTGCCGGCTGCTGTGCCGGCGCCGCCACCCAGGGCGCCGCCGATGATGGCACCGGTGCGCTCGCGCTT
>NZ_CAJPVH010000090.1 GCF_905397395.1 Cupriavidus campinensis | reverse complement strand
GGCCGCCCACGCCAAGGCTGGCGCTGAGGGAGCTGCCGCCACTCGCGCGGGCGTTGCCGCCATCACCGGCCCAGCCGCTGGCGTTGCCGCCGCGGCCGCCGTTGCCGGCGGTTGCGCTGCCGTTGCTGGCATCACCAGCCGAGGCGCTGCCGTTGGTGGCCGAGCCGCCCGAACCGCCCGAGCCGCCATTGCCGCTGTTGCCGCCGTTGCCGCCATTGCCGCCGCTGCCGCCTTCACCCGTGCCGCCATAGCCACGGCCGCCCGCACCGCCCGCAGCGCCATTGGCATTGCCGCTGTTGGTTGCATAGTTGCCGATGTTGCTGATGGTATTGCCGGACACCGTGCCGCTGAGCCGGCTGACGGCGATGGCCTTGGTCGAGTTGAAGGAATTGGCGATCGACGACGTGGCCGTGCCGCCGTTGGCCGCCGCTGCGTTACCGTAGCCATCCACGCTCTGGCGAACGCGGGTGCTGACGCGGGTGGACGTCTTGTTGAGCGTCAGCGTGGCCGTCTTGTTGGAAGTCTTGTTCGTGGTAGTGGTGCTGTTGTCCTGAGTCGCAGAGGAATATTCGTTGGCATTTGCGCCGTCGCCTTGCGTGGCGGTTGCGGTGGCGGTCTGCGTGTTGTCGCCCTCGCCCGAGTCATTGTTGGTTGTCGGGTTCGCATAGGCCTGGCTACCAAAGAAGGCCAGTGTGATCGCCGACGCCAGTAAAGTCTTTTTCATACGATGCTCCCAGGAAGTTTGTGCTGCGGCTCAGCCTCCGGCCGGCGCTCTCGAGAACATCGGCTGGAGGTTCAGGTCCGGCACGGGACCAGACCAGCCTCCCCTTGCGCACAAACAGTGCCAGCGGGCGCGCCGTGCCGTGTAATCCTTTGAAATACAAGGGCTACAACCCGGTGACCGGGAACTTTTCGCGCGGCAACCCATCGCCGGTGATGCTGCGATGCTGTGAACCGCAGTAGACATGTCACAGCGTTGAGACACCGCTAGCCGCATGGCGGCGTGGGCGCTCCGTGCGAATCGGAAAAAACCGTGAGTTTTCAGCAGCTTGGCGTGGCGCCTAGGGGAACCCCGCAGTGCCGCGGCCCGTTGCGGTGGTGAAACAGCCCACGCGAGGTGACCGCTACGCAATCACATGGCCTGTGCGAAGTGTCGGATATGTCAAGAATTGCAATCCCTGATAGGAATCCCGCCCCAACTGGCCGTGTCAGTGCGACGTGAGCACCGGCTTTCAGAGGGAATCCCGCCCGGCGGCACGTCTTTCTTGCGCGCGCCGCGCCGACGATGCGGGACCGCAACAAATGCGGGGGCGCGGAGTGCGCAGAGCGCCGCCGGCCTGTTTCATGCTAGGCTCTATGTCTGATTTAACGTACATTAGTCTCGTCTAGGACTTGTCAGCGCATCCGCAAGGGAAACCATGAGTGAAGCCGTCGTTCCCCTGTATCACCAGATTTACGTAGTCCTCCGCCAGCAGATCGTGGAAGGCCGTTTCGGGCAGGGCCCGCTGCCGGGCGAGATCGACCTCGCCAAGCAGTTCCACGCCTCCCGCGTGACCATGCGCCGCGTGTTCGACCGCCTGGTGCAGGAAGGTCTCGTGCGGCGTCACCGTGGCCTGGGTACCTTCGTGAACCCGCATCCGGTGAAGCCGGCCGCCACCGAGGAGCGCACCACCAGCCTGCTCGGTAACATCATCGACATGGGCGAGAAGACCGCCGTCAAGGTGATCTCGATCGACGAAGTGCACGCCACCCCCGATGTGGCCGAGGCGCTCAAGCTCGAGCCGGGCGACCCCGTGGTGAAGATCGTGCGCGTGCGCCACTACCGCGACCGTCCGCTCTCGCATATCACCGTCTATTTGCCCGTGGACCTGGGCCGCCCGCTGCAGCGCAAGGATCTGGAAGGCACGCCGATCCTGCGCCTGCTGGAGGCCGCCGGCGTGGAGCTTGGCCGCGCCAGCCAGGTGCTGACCGCGCGCCTGGCCGACGTGGTGGTGGCCCCGCTGCTGGACGTACCCGTGGGTGGCGCGCTGCTGGCCGTGCGCCGCGTGGTGCTGGACAAGGCCGGCCGCCCGGTGCAGCTGCTGCTGGGCCAGTACCGGCCCGACCGCTATGAGTACCGCATGGACCTGTCGCCAATGGGCGGAGACAGCGCCAACGTGTGGGTGGAAAACGAGACCCGCACCGGCCTGCGCGACTGACCCCCCTCTTGTCCACTGCCGCGCGCGGCAGATTCCGGGCGATACTGCGCACTCCTGATCACACTGTCGAGGAGCTACCGTCATGCCAGTCGTCCGCCCGCGCGCGCACCAGCCCGCCTGCCAGCCTGCCTGTCCGCCCGCCCGCGCTGCTGTTCTTCGCCCTGTCCACCGCCTGTTTTCCCGCATCCCCGCCGCGCTGATGGCTTCGGCCTCGGCCTCGGCGGCGCTGTGCGTGGCGCTCGCCCTGCCCGCCGGCGCGCACGCCGCGGTAGCCGGCGGCAAGCCGATCCGCATCCTCGTGGGTGCGCCGGCCGGCGGCACCACGGACACCCTGGCGCGCACCATCGCCCAGGAAATGTCGCAGTCGCTGGACCAGCCGGTGGTGGTGGAGAACCGCCCCGGCGCCGGCGGCAATATCGCGGCGGACATGGTGGCCAAGAGCGCGGCCGATGGCAGCACGCTGCTGATGAGCTTCACCAGCCATACCATCAACGCCACGCTCTACAAGAAGCTGCCGTTCGATCCGATCCAGGACTTCACGCCGATCACGCTGGTGGCCACGGTGCCGAGCGTGCTGGTGGCCACGCCGAAACTGCCCGCCAACAACATCCCCGAGCTGATCCGGCTGGCCAGGTCCGAGCCGGGCAAGCTCAATTTCGGCATCGGCTCGGTCGGCTCGTCGGTGCATCTGGCCGGTGACATGTTCAAGATGATGACCGGCACCTACATCGTCAACATCCCCTACAAGGGCACCACGCCGGCCATCACGGACCTGCTGGCCGGGCAGGTGGACCTGATGTTCGCCAGCACGCTCAACGTCGCCCAGCACGTGAAGGCGGGCAAGCTCAAGGTGCTGGGCGTGACCAGCCCCGGCCCGCTGCCCCAGTTCCCGGGCGTGCAGCCGATTGGCGCGACGGTGAAGGGCTTCGAGTCCAGCGCGTGGTTCGGCCTGTTCGGGCCGGCCAACCTGCCGCCGGAGGTGACCCAGGCGCTGTATCAGGCCGCGCGCCACGGGCTGGAGTCGCCAGCGGTACGCAAGCGGCTCGAGAACGACGGCGCCCAGCCGAGCGCGATGGCGCCGGACGCCTTCGCCACCTTCGTCAAGCAGGACGTGAAGCGCTGGGCCAGCGTGGTGAAGTATTCGGGAGCCCAGCCGGAATGACGCGCCCGAGCGACCACGCCGAGCCTCCCGCGCCCCCGCCGGCCACGCTGGCGCAGAAGCTCGTCGCCCGCGCTGCTGGCGTGGCGCACGTCACGCCGGGCACGGTGGTGATGTGCCAGGTCGACCTGGCGATGGCGCACGACTCCAGCGGCCCGCGCCGCGTGGCGCCGCTGCTGCGCGAGCTGGGCGTCAAGGTGTGGGACCCCTCGCGCTTCGTGGTGGTGACCGACCACTACGTGCCGGCCGCCGACCCCGACGCGGAGGCCATCGTCCGCTTCACGCGCGACTGGGTCCGCGAGGCCGGTATTTCGAACTTTATCGATGGCCAGGGCATCTGCCACGTGGTACTGCCCGAGCGGGGCCACGTGCTGCCGGGCCGCTTCATCGTCGGCGGCGACAGCCACACGCCCACCGGCGGCGCGTTCGGCGCCTACATGTTCGGCATCGGCGCCACCGAGATGGCCGGCGTGCTGGCCACCGGCGAGATCTGGCTGCGCGTGCCGCAGACCATCCGCATCGACTGGCGCGGCGCGCTGGGCACCGGCGTCTGCGCCAAGGACATGATGCTGTTCCTGTGCGCCCGGCTCGGCATGGCCGGCGGCCACTACGAGGCCATCGAGTACACCGGCGCCGCCGTCACCGCCCTGCCGATGCAGGAGCGCATGACCCTCTGCAATATGAGTACCGAACTGGGCGCGCAGACCGGGCTGGTCGCGCCGGACGCCACCACCCTGGCATGGCTGGCCGAAGCCGGCGTAGATGCCGCCACGCTGGCCGCCATCGACATTCGCTATTTGCGCAGCGATGCCGGCGCGCCGGTACGGGCCACCCATCGGTTCGATGCCAGCACGCTCGCGCCCCAGGTGGCCGCGCCGCATTCGCCGGCCAACAGCGCGCCGGTGGAAGCCTGCGCCGGGCAGCCGGTGGAGATTGCCTACCTGGGCGCCTGCACCGGCGCCAAGCTCGAAGACCTGCGCCTGGCCGCCAGCGTGCTGCGCGGGCGCAAGGTGGCGCCAGGCGTGTCGCTGCGCGTGGCCCCGGCCTCCCTGCGAGACCAGCAGCAGGCCGCGCGCGAGGGCACGCTGCAGGTGCTGACCGATGCCGGCGCGGCCCTGCTGCCCAACGCCTGCAACGCCTGCGCCGGCTATGGCGCGAGCCGCTTCCCGGCCGGCAGCCACGCCATCGCCTCCACCGCGCGCAACTTCGCGGGACGCATGGGCGATGCCGGCAGCGAAGTCTGGCTGGGCTCCCCCTTGACCGTGGCGGCCAGCGCGGTGACCGGGCGCATTACCGACCCACGCACGCTGCTCGCCTGAACACGCCGTTTCCGTCGTTTCCGTCGTCCCCAAAAAGAACCAGAAAACCGAAGACAGACCACGATTCACATGCCCCCTGCCCCCGAATTCTCCCTGCCGCAGGCTGGCCGGATCTGGCGCTTTGGCGATGATGTCGATACTGACGCCATGGCGCCCGGCAGCTATATGAAGGCCGGCATCGATGTGCTCGCCCAGCATTGCCTGGCCGCGCTGCGGCCGGAGTTTCCGGCGTCCGTGCGCCCCGGCGACCTCGTCGTGGCCGGCAACAACTTCGGCATGGGATCTTCGCGCGAGCAGGCCCCGCAGGCGCTGCGCCACCTGGGCGTGGCGGCCGTCATCGCGCCGTCCTTCGCGGGGCTGTTCTATCGCAACGCGCTCAATCTCGGCCTGCCGGTGATGGTGTGCGCGCAGGCGGCGTTGCTGGCCGATGGCACGCGCGCCACGCTGGACCTGGACGGCGCGCGCATCCGGCTGGAGGACGGCACGCACCTGGCGTGCGAGCCGATGCCGGACTTCCTGCGCGCGCTGCTACGGGCGGGTGGGCTGGTGCCGCACCTGAAGGCCCGGCTGGCTGCCCGTGCCGGGAATGGCTGACATCTGCGCCTGGCGCAGCAGCGTCAGCGCCTCCTCGTCGCTGGTCTGCGTGAAGTCGAGGTAGAAGGCGCCCACGGCGCCGAAACTGTCCGGGGTCTTCAGGCATACCACCTCGTCGGCCACTTCGCGCAGCGTATCGAGCCCGTCCGCCGCCCCGACCGGGATCGCCGCGACGACCCGCGCCGCGCCGGCGGCCCGCACCGCGAGCAGGGCCGCGCGCATGGTGGCGCCGGTAGCCACGCCATCATCGACGACGATCACCTGGCGCCCCTGCATCGGCGTGACGGCTTGCCCGCCGCGGTAGCGCTGCTGGCGCCGGCAGATCTCGTTGAGCTGGCGGCCGCGCTCGGCGTCGAAGGCGCCGGACTCCACCGAGCGGCGCGCCCACGGATCGTCATTGACCACGGTATGCGGCTCGCCGCCGCTGGCATCGCCCTCCACCACCGCGCCCAGCGCCAGTTCCGGATAGCCGGCGGCGCCGATCTTGCGCACCAGCAGCACGTCGAGCTTGCCATCCAGCGCGCGCGCCACCTCGAAAGCCACGGGTACGCCACCGCGCGGCAGCGCCAGCACGAGCACCGGCTGGCCATCATCGGTATGGCCCATCCCGTGTTCCGCGAGGTGACGGCCCAGATAGGTGCCCGCCTCGCGGCGGTCGGCATAGCACGGCGGTAGTGTCATGGCGTGCTCCCGCAGGCGTTGGCGGTGAGGGGAAGGGAACAGAAGGGGATGGGCGCCGCGACGGTGCGGCTCCCCAGCCCACTATAGACCCGTCACGGGAAGGCGGCGGCGCTTTCTGGGGGAAGGGTGGACCCTATCGCCCCGATAGCCCACGACGATTGATGGCGATCGTGAAATAGTGTTTTGAGGCGCGCGCCGATGATCCGCACGCATGGCTTGGGTAGGATGCAATCCGTGGCGGCGATCCCGCCCACCGAACTTCCAGACATCCCGGCGCCCAGAACGCGCCATCGACTTGAGCGAGCGTTACCGTGAATCCGCAACAGACCTCCCGTACCGACGACCAGACCGCCCATCCCGACCTGGACCTGGACATCCCCTTCGGCTCGCTCGACGCAGCCGCCATGGCGGAACTGCCCTACACCTTCCGGCAATCCGGCCACTGCACCCGCTATTACAACGAGTTCTTCGGCTGAGATTGAGCCGGAGCTTGTGGATCAAGCCTCGCGTGGCCGGCAGATCATGAAGTATTGCGAGCTGAGCCACCACGGCAGCTGACGCAGCGGGCTGGTGGATTCGGCTTCCACGTCAAAGCGTGTGCTCACCTGCGCACGCAGCTTGCGGAAGTCGAAACCCTTGTGGGTATGGCGGGGATTGTCCGGCCGCGTGACCGGCAGTCCCACCAGCGCCCGCAGCGCCTCGCCCGGCGTGTGATCCATGCGTAACGTACGCTCGCTGACCATGCCGTTGAGCAGCTTCGGCACGATGGCAACGCCGTACATCACCGGCACCGAGATGATCAGCGTACCGCTGGGGCGCAGGATGCGCAGGGCGTCGTCGAGGAAGGTGTCCACCTCGTCCGCATAGAGGTGCTCGCACACTTCGAAGGCGGTCAGCATATCCACCGAGTCACTGGGCTGGGCGTCCATCTCCGCCAGATAGCGGATCTCGGGGTAGTCCGGGGTCTTGTAGGGGTCGAGTCCGGCCAGCGACAGGTCAGGCCGCGCCTGCCCGAGCCGGTGCAGGAACAGCCCCGGCCCCGCGCCAAAGTCCACCACCGTGCCGCCGTGCGGGCAGCGGGCGGACACCATGCCGAGACCCAGCGCGATCCGGCTCCGGTGCGCGAAGCGCGCCAGCGGGTTGGACGCGTTGATGGTCTGCTTGTCGTAGGTGATCTGCATGGCCTGTGTCTCCCCAGCATTGCCGCATGGCAGTTTCCTGCATTCTGGCGAGGGGAGGCGCGCGGCCTCTGTGCGATCCGACACACGGAAATGCCGGGGCGGCCTGCCCGCCCCGGCGCCCTTCAATACGTCTTGTAGGGCAGGAACTTGCCGGACATCTCGATGCGGACGCGGTCCCCGTTGGGGTCCGCTTCGCGCTGAAGGTCCATGCGGAAGTCGATGGCGCTCATGATGCCGTCGCCAAATTCCTCATGGATCAGCGCCTTGAAGGTGGTGCCGTACACGCTGACCAGCTCGTAGAAGCGGTAGATCAGCGGATCGGTGGGGACCTGGGTGGGCAGCGAGCCCTTGTACGGCACGGTGCGCAGCCAGGGCTCGGCTTCGGCGGGGAGGTCGAAGATCTCCATCACGGCACGGGCGCCGGCTTCGTCGAACACCATCTGGCCCAGGCACGCGGCCGTTGTCCATTCCTTGCTCTTGCCCACGCGCTCGGCCACCTGCGCCCAGGAAATCCCGCGCCTGACCTTGGCTTCGATGATCAGATCGGTCACGTCACTGCGATTCATGTTCCCTCCGTTGGTCGTTGGAATTCGCCCCGGAGAGAACGGCGGATGGGGTCACGGCATGCTCGAGCGCTCCATGACCGCGACGGCATCGCCCCTGTCTTCGAACTGCATCCGCGCGAAACGCGGCACCGACAGCGGGCTCAGGCCTTCGAGCGCCTGCAGGATCAGCACGATGAACATGACCGGCATGACGTCCTCCCTCGGGAATACGGCAAACAGACTGGCGCAAGCTTCGTGCCACGCGCGCGGCCCCCGGATGGCCCGCCGATGACGCACCGTGGGGCGTTTTCGGAGACCGCCGAGGGCGTCGGCGCGGGGTGCGCACCGTTGCGGGGAAGCCCGCCGCGCGGGGCGCACAGGTTGAAGCGTACCCGTTTCTGCGCCAAACGTGGCGGCCTCGATCAAGGACGACAGCCTCGATCGAGGCCCGGCGCACCCCGCTGCCATGGCAAATCTTTGCAGCAGACATTTCCGATGTAACGCCACATTACCCTGGGCCTGCCCGCAGACTGCGGCGCGGGCGTAGGCGTCACTTCGCCGCCAGGCCTTGCCAGACAAGGGCTGGCGGGCGATGGGCGAAGCCCTTCGGGAGGCGTTTTCGCCGCATCCGGCGCGAAGACAGCCTTACAAGTGCAACCGCGCGGAGCGGGGGTGCGTCGCTACAGTGAAGCCGTGTTCAACGCGAACCGCCACCGAGCGAATCGCATACGGAGTCCCCAACATGAAACGCGCCATCGCCCTGACCCTCTTGCTGGCCACCACGAGCGCCCTGCTTTCGGCCTGCATCGTCGTGCCGCCGCGCGGCGGCCATTACCACTACCACGACCGCGGCCGCTATTGATCGGCCGATCGGCCACGGCGTCGGACTTCATCGCACAACCCCACATCCACAGCCTGCTTTGCCCGACCGGATGATCCGGTAGAAGGAGAACCACCATGAAACGCCAACTGATGCTTGCCGCCGCCGTCCTTGCCGCCGGGAGTGCCTTCGGGCTGATGTCGCCCGCCCAGGCCCATGGCTATGACGACCGCCCGCCCCCGCCGCGCCATGAAGTGCGCCCGGCGCCGCGGCCCGGCAAGGTCTGGGTGCCCGGCCACTATGACCGCGTGCAGGGCAACTACGCCTGGCGCGGCGGCTACTACCAGACGGCGCGCCCCGGCTACCGCTACGTGCCGGACCGCTGGGTGCATGGCCCGCACGGCTGGGTCAGGCGTCCCGGGCATTGGGCGCGCTGAGGCGCACGCCGAGCGTAGCGACTGACTGACGGCAACGGGCCGGACCATGGGCATGTGGTCCGGCCCGTTTCCGTTTCCGTTTCCGTTTCCGTTTCCGTTTCCGTTTCCGTTTCCGTTTCCGTTTCCGTTTCCGCTTCCGCTTCCCTTCCTTTTCCGATTCGGCCCAAAGTCCATTTGGCCATTAGGCTTTCAGCCCTCCCCCGGGAGGTGGGGTGTATCCCCACGAAGGTGGGTGGCAAGCCGGGCGCCGCCCCCTTAACACCCCTGATTACTTTCCTCCGGAGGTGGGATTTCACTCTCATCCTTTTGCACTAGGCCACGAGACTCCCCACGAAAGGAGAACTGCCCATGCCGCCATCCGCCAGTGATTTTGTAATGGTTTCAAAATTGGCGCATAAAGCAGCCATCCGTTAATGCCGCACCCCCCAGTCGGGTGAGCTTTCTCCATTTATCGTGCGCCTTTTATTCAATATGGTTGCAGTGGTGAAACATATTGGGGACCCCCTGTTTCAGGCCTGCAACGGACCGGCCAGCCCGTTCCAGATGGCGCTTGGCGAACATCGCCGCCCAAACGCATGAGGCATGGCTCGGTTTAGCCATGGATTATGAGTTCGTTTTCATTCCACCTCAGCAGACGCTGAATTCCACCCTCTTGCTTTCAGATGAACCAGCCCATAAGATGAATTTAAGCCGAATTTAGGAGCGATTTTTTTTCGGGTTAGGGTTCGGGTCAACCTTCCGGTCGCGCGGGAAGTCCAATCTAACAACTGGACATCGACTGACACGGAAGCACGGGGTTCAAGCGGTTTTCGCGGCACCTGTCACGGGTGGCCGCCCTGCCGGTGACATTCCCTTAAGCAAAGCGCCCGCATCTCACCCGCCAAACGGGGAGTGAAGAATAATGAACGCCTTGCTGATCGAGGAGCATCCGCTGCTCCGCCTCGGGCTGTTGCAGATGCTCGAAACCATCCAGGAATCCGGACACGTACTGGCGCTTGCGCCGGCCGACATCGGCAAACTGGATACCCCTTACCGCAACGCCGACCTGCTGGTCTTCGGCATGCCCGCCGACGAGTTCGCCGGCTGGACGCAGCTGGAGCTGGCCCGCGAACGGCTTGCGCCACAACGCATCCTGGTGCTGTCCGACCAGCTGCCGCTGCATGCGCCCACGGCGGATGCCGCGCGGGGCATCTGCGGCTGCCTGCCGAAATCGGCCTCGCTGGCCGTGATCGAAGCCGCCATCCGGCTGGCCGTCTCCAGCGTGCAGGGCCTGATGTTCGCGGGCGATGCCGTGCCGGCCGCCATGGCAACCGCCCCGGCCGCCTCGCGCTCGGCACTGCCGGCCACGACGTCCCTGGCTTCGGCCGCGCCGCTGCCGCTGACCGCCACGGTACAGACCGATCCGCACGCGCTGGCCGCCTGCGCCGTCACGCCCCGCGCCGCGATGGGCGCCCTGCGTGCCACGGCCCAGCCGCTGACCGAGGACGAGCCGAGCTACGACGAAGCCGAGATGCTCAAGATCACGCCGCGCCAGTACGAGGTGCTGGTGCTGCTGGCGCGCGGCTATCCGATCAAGACGGTCAGCCGCATGCTCAATATCTCGGTGGCCACGGTGAAGAGCCACGCCTGCACGCTGTACCAGCGCCTGAAGGTCAAGAACAAGGGCGAAGCGGTCTACGCCGCGCTGCAGCGCGGCGCCACGCTGGACTGGGTCAGCGGCGACGAGCGCGCCACGCGTGCGGCGCCGGCGGTACGCCGCGACGCATCGTTCCCCACGCAGCCCAGCCTCTGAGCCGCGTTCGCCCCCCCTCCCGGAGCCCCCGCGCGCAGGCGCGGGCACCCCGGGAGCAGGGAGTGGGTGAGCGAGCGTACAGACCCCGCCAGCCGCGCCTCCCAGACTGACGCAGACAGCCGCACAGGCTGCAAACGACGATACGGGCACCAGCCCGACGGGAGAAATCACCATGTCAGCCAGCTTCCTGCCGACGTTCTCGCTGTGCATCTGCACGCGAAACCGGCCCGACGACCTGCGCCGCGCGCTGCAATCGGTCCAGGCCTCCACCACGCCCGTGCACCAGCTGATCGTCTCCGACGACAGCACCGACTACCGCACGCGCGACATGATGCTGGGCGAGTTCCCGGCCATCACCTACGTCGAAGGGCCGCGCCGCGGCCTCTGCGCCAACCGCAACCGCGCCCTGGCCGCCGCCACGGGCACGCACGTGCTGTTTATCGACGATGACGCCACGCTGGGCGAGACCTTCCTCCAGCAGATGGCCGAACGGCTGCTCGACGACCAGGTGCACCACGTGGCCGCTGGCGGGCCGGCCAACCGGCTGATCCTGACCGGCACCGAGGTCTGCCACGGCGAGCGCGTGCGCCCGCACAAGGGCGCCTTCCTCGGCTTCCAGCAGCACAACTACCGCTGCGGCGAGCGCATGTACTCGATCGTCATCAACAGCACCGTGTTTCCGCGCGAACTGTTCGACCACGTGGCCTTCGACGAGCAGCTGGTCTATGGCTACGACGAGATCGACCTGGCCAGCCGGGCGGTGTTCAAGCACGGCTTCCGCATCGAATGGCTGGCCAGCGCGGCCAATCACCATTTCCCGTCGCCGGCCAACCGCGACTACTACCGGCCGTTCCTGCACGCCTCGCGCATCTACACCACGTTCAAGCGCTATGGCTGGAGCGAGCGCCGCCCGGCCAAGGCCGCGGTGTTCCTGATGGTGGCCGTGTCCCACAACCTGGCCCACAACGTGCGCCAGCAGGGGCTGCGCGGCGTGGCCGAGGCGTGGCGCACCACGCGGCTGGCCTGCGGCTATATCCACCGGCATGCGCGTGGTGCGGGCACGACCGGCGGCGTGACGCCGATCGCCGCCGAATCGGCGACTGTCACGCCACGCTGATATCCAGATAATCAGGAAAGGGAGGTCAGACGGCGGGCGCGTCCTGCGCCACACCGTCGCGGCGTGCCACGTCGGCCACGATGCGGTCCACGGCCGTGAGCATGGCCAGCGGGGAGAAGCGCGCCACCGCTGCCGCGCGCGCGCGGACACCCATCCGGTCGCGCTCGGCCTCGTCGGCCAGCCGGGTCAGGGCGCTGGCCAGTGCCGGCGCGTCATCGGGCGAGACCAGGATGCCGGTCTCGCCGTCATCGACGATCTCTTTCACGCCGCCCGCCGCCGTGGCCACCACGGGACGCGCCGCCAGCATGCCCTCCACCACCACGCGCCCGAACGGCTCGGCCCAGACCGAGGCATGCACCACCACGTCCATGCAGTGCATGAGTTCGGCCACATCGGCACGGAAGCCCAGGAAGTGCACGCGCCCGGCCAGATCCGGCTCGGCGGCGCGCGCGCGCAGCGCTGCCTCGTAAGTGTGTTCGCCAAACAGCGGGGCGCCCACCAGCACCATGGTTGCGCCCGGCATGCGCGCGACGGCCTCCATCAGCACGCGCTGGCCCTTCCACGGCGTCAGCCGGCCGAACAGGCCGACCAGCAGCCCGGTGGACGGCAGGCCGTTGGCCACGCGCAGCGCCAGGCGGTCGCGCAGCAGTGCGGCGTCGAACGGCGCGGGGTCGATGCCGTTGTGCACCACCTCGATGGGCACGCCGTTGCCGGCCAGCGCGCGGAACGCATCCGCGCTGGCCTGCGAGTTGGCGATCACCCGGGTCAGCCCGCGCGACAGCAGGCGAATGGCGATGCGCTGGGTGCGGCCGAAGAAGCTGTCATCGACGATATCGCGCAGGTGCCAGACCACCGGGCGCCGGTGCAGCCACTTGCCGAGCACGCAAACCGCCATGGCGCGCTGCGTGTTGGCGTAGACCACGTCCGCGCACGCCGCGCGCCGGGCCACGCGCCGCACCAGCGAGGGCAGCGCCAGCAGGCCG
>NZ_CAJPVH010000089.1 GCF_905397395.1 Cupriavidus campinensis | reverse complement strand
AAATGTGCCGGCGCACAAACAAATAGAGCCGTCCTCAGGACGGCTCTGATTCCCCGCTACTTGGCAATCCACCCGGCCCATCCCGGCAGCTCTATGGCTTGCCGTGGACATCGGCCAGGCGGTGGTTTTGTCGGCCCGTGGCAACCCCTCCGGTCGCATTTATTCAGTGCGGTATCTTCAGCGGGCTCAACAAGATGACATTCTGCGGATGCAATATTTCCGTAATAAGTCGCCAGCGGGCAGCATCACGCACATCCAGCCTCTGCTGACGCAAATTTCGAAAACTACGCGGCCTGATCCATCGTTAGAATGAAACGGCCCTTAACTCGGAGTTGCCATGAAACGCCATCCCATTGCCGTGACGGAAACGACGCCAGAGGGCCTAGCTGCCCTCGTCTACCACCTTGCCCATGGCGCCAGCCAGGGGCAGCTCGATCCGGAATTCGTGCGCAAGCTTGCCAAGCGCGTTGGCAAGGAGCTGGAGGCCATGGAAGAAGCCGACATGCTTTCGCCGCACGACAAGACGCAGTTGCATCAGGCCATCAACACGCTGTGCCACACCGCTGAAGCAGAAGAAGGTGCGATGCTGACCAAGGCGCTGGAGCGCCTGCGCGCCGCGGACGCGGGCAACGCCCGGCCCGTCTGATCCCTTCCCGCGCCGCCTCCCAATACCGAAAATACCGAACACAACAAGCAGAACGCCCCTTCCCGCCAAGCCGGGTAAGGGGCGTTGTGCTTTCCGGCAGGACGAGGGGAAAGGCCTCGCCTGCCGGTTCTCGCTCAAGCGCGATGCTTAGAAGCGATGACGCACGCCGACGACTGCGCCGGTCTGGTTCTGGCCGGCCACGGCCGTGCCAACACCGCTCAGGCCCAGGCTGGACGTGCCCTTGTTGCGCACGTAGCCAACGTTCAGGTAAGCGTCCGTACGCTTCGAGAACGCGTAGTCGGCCGACAGGACAAACATCCACGGATCGTTGCCGCTGTCGTTGGCATCGGTGTAGTACGCGGCGCCGGTCAGCGACAGGGCCGGCGTCACGCGGTACAGGCCGCCGAGCCAGTAGACGTTGCTGCGCGCAGCAGCCGTGGCCGGGGTGGCGATGCCGTCATCGCGCATCCAGCGGTAGCCGGCGAACACCTTGGCCACGCCGAAGTCGTACGACGAGCCCACGGCCAGGCGCTTGACAGCGCGGTCGGACGTAGCCGACGTGGCGCCCTGGTACTGGTCATAGGCCGTGCCGACCGAGAAGCCGCCGGCGGTGTAGGCCACGCCTGCGCCCACGTTGCGGCCAGCCTTGTAGTCGCCCGGCACTTCGCCCGGCGAGCCGGACACCGCGTCGCGGCCCGTGCTGTAGAAGGCCGTGGCGGTCAGGCCGCCGAACTTGCCGGTGTACTTGACGGCGTTGTCGGCGCGGCCGTTGAAGCCCGAATCGACGCTGTTCAGCGAGTAGCGCGGGCCCACGCCCATCGGGTCATAGGCACCGAACAGGTCATACAGCGAGTTCTGCTGGCGACCCAGGGTCACCGCGCCGAAGCTGCCTTGCAGGCCGACGAAGGCCTGGCGACCGAACAGGCGGTTGCCCTGGCCGGACACGCCGGTGTCGATATCGAAGCCCGATTCCAGGGTGAAGATGCCCTTCAGGCCGCCACCGAGGTCTTCCACGCCACGCAGGCCCCAACGCGAGCCGGACAGGTTGCCCGAGTTCATGCGCACGGCCGTCTGGCCATTGCCGCCCGGCACGTGGCTCGCCACTTCTACGCCGGCGTCGACGATGCCATACAGGGTGACGTTGGACGCGGATTGGGCGAGGGCTGCGCCGGACGTTGCGCAGGTAGCGGCTGCCGCCAGGGCAAATAGAGCTTTCTTCACTGTGGTTTCTCGTTTTGTTAAGACATTGAGATGCTTCCCCGTTCCGGTCGCGGCGGGCGCGCGGCGGCGCCTTGCTGCACCGGATGCCCGTGCGGGTCTCTGGGGGGCGAGCGGATTGTTACAACCCAATATGAAACGAATGTGTCGTAGGCATTACTGCAACACCCCCCTACCGGGGGATACGCACCCGGGAACTACGCAAAATCCGGGTTTTCCCGACCCGTGATTTGGTAGGATTCACACCTTTCGAGATTGGCGTGCGAGCGGACCCGTTGTGATGCGGACGCAACATGCCTGCGTCATGCCCCTGGACCCCATCAGAAGACCCATCAAGCCAAGGCTTGCCGCCCCGCTTGCACGACTGCGCGCCCACCTGCAATCGCGGTGGCTGCCAATACTGCAACCGGCAATCCAGCGGCTGCGCCGGCCCACCCGGCGCGAAGTCCTGCTGGGCGCGGCGGCCATCCCGGCGCTGTTCCTGCTCTATGTGCTGGTCCTGATTCCGTTCACGCCGGGCATCAGCGACATCCGCAAGGCCAAGTCCGAGCAACCGGCCCAGGTACTGTCCGCCGATGGCAAGGAGCTGGCCGTCTACCGCTGGGCCAACCGCGACTGGGTCGCGCTCAAGGACATCTCCCCCAATGTCGTCGATGCGCTGATCGCCACCGAGGACCACCGCTTCTACCAGCACCATGGGCTGGACTTGCGCCGCACCGCCTCCGCCGCGCTCCACACCTTCTCGGGCGACCGCCAGGGCGGCTCCACCATCACGCAGCAGCTGGCCCGCAACCGCTATCCCGAGGACATCGGCCGTGCGCCCACCATGACGCGCAAGCTCAAGGAGGCGATCACGGCGTTCAAGATCGAGGCGCTGTACTCCAAGGACGAGATCCTTGAGACGTATCTCAATACGGTGCCCTTCCTGTACAACGCGTTCGGCATCGAGATGGCCGCGCGCACCTATTTCGACAAATCCGCCGACAAGCTCGACGTGCTGGAAGCCGCCACGCTGATCGGCATGCTCAAGGGCAACAGCTACTACAACCCGGTGCTGAACCCCGAGCGCGCGCTGGAGCGGCGCAATATCGTGCTGGCGCAGATGGTCAAGCGCGGCAAGCTCGACGCCGGCCGCTTCGAGAATCTCAAGAAACGGCCATTGCGGATCGACTTCGAGCGCCAGACCGAAGCCCCCGGCCCGGCCGCCCACTTCGCCCAGCAGCTGCGCAAATGGCTGATCGGCTGGGCCGACCGCAACGACTACAACCTCTATACCGATGGGCTGGTGGTCCACACGACCATCGACTCGCGCCTCCAGGCCATGGCCAACCAGGCCGTGACGCGCCAGGGTAACCAGCTCCAGTCGATTGCCAACGCGGCCTGGGCGCCGCGCGCGGGCTGGGCGGAGAGCCGGGTGCTGGTGCAGGCCTTCGTGCGGGAGACGCCCGAGTTCCGCGCCGCCGTGGCCGGTGGCCAGAGCGAGGAAGATGCCCTCAAGCGTCTCTTCGCCGACCGCGCCTTCATGCAGGCGCTGCGCCAGCAAAAGACGCGCGTGCAGGCCGGCTTCATGGCGCTGGACCCGTCCACGGGCGCCATCCGCGCCTGGGTGGGCAGCCGGGACTTCACGGTCGATGCCTTCGACCACGTGGCGCAGGCGCGCCGCCAGCCGGGCTCCACGTTCAAGCCCTTCGTCTACGGCGAAGCCTTCGCGCACGGCCACGCCCCCGAGGAAACGCTGTTCGACAACCCCGTGGAAATACAACTGGCCGGTGGCGAGATCTGGCGCCCGACCGACGAGTCCCCCGCCACGGGCCGCGCCCTGAGCCTGCGCGACGGCCTGGTCTATTCGAAGAACACCATCACCGCACAGCTGGTGCAGGCCGTGGGGCCAGACCGCGTGGCGCGGCTGGCGCGGGCCATGGGTGTGCGCGAGAGCAAGCTGGATGCGGTGCCGTCACTGGCGCTGGGCACCAGCCCGGTTACGCTCAAGGAAATGGTGTCGGCCTACGGCACCATCGCCAACGGCGGCCGGTACCTCGCGCCAACCATGGTCACGCGCATCGAGGACCGCGAGGGCAATGTGCTGGCGCAGTTCCGCGAACCCTCGCCCGAGCGCGCGCTGTCAGCCACGGCCACCGAGACGCTGGTCGATGTGATGCGCGACGTGATCGACCGGGGCACCGGCACCGCCATCCGCAGCCGCTACGGCATTCGCGCCGACGTGGCCGGCAAGACCGGCACCACGCAGGACAACGCCGACGGCTGGTTCATCCTGATGCATCCGCAACTGGTGGCGGGCGCCTGGGTGGGCTTCAACGACAGCCGCGTGACGCTGCGTAGCGACTACTGGGGCCAGGGCGCCCATAGCGCGCTGCCCATCGTCGGCGATTTCTACCAGCGCGCCCTGCGCACGCGGGTCATCGACGGTCGTGCGCGGTTTGCCGAGGCGGACGAGAAGACCTGGTACACCTCGATCACCGGGCAGGTGCGGGGCTGGTTCCAGCGGCTGTTCGCCTCGAACAAGTCCGATCAGGCGCCGGCCACACCGCGCCCCGCGCCGCGCCGGCCGGTGCTGCCGGCCACGGAGGCGGAGGCCATGCCATCGGTAGGCTCAGGTGGTTCGGGTGGTTCAGGTGGTTCGGGTGCCTCGGCGGCAATGGCTGGGAATGGGCAAGGCGGCGGCGCAAATACCGAGCACGCGGAGTCCGCCGAGCCCGGCATGGCGCTCGATCCCAATGAAGTCGTGGAGGTGTTGCCGGCATCGGAGCCGGAACCGGCGATGGCGTCCGCGCCAGGCGTGCCATCCCCGTTCCCCGTGGCCCCGGCGATGGCGCCGGCCCCCGTCCGCTAAGGACGACCCGGGCTTACTCGCCGGAGCGCAGGCGCGTTACGGCGTTGCTGCCCGGCTCGGACACCTTGTCGCCCGGCAAGACCTCCACCGGGCCGGAACGGATCACGCGCAAGGCGTCTTCCGAAATCGTCAGCGGCGGCTCGGCCGTGGGCCGCGCCAGCAAATAGCCCTGCGCATAGTCGATGCCAAGGTCGCGGCAGATGCGCAGATCGGCTTCGTGCTCGATCCCCTCCGCCACCAGCGCCGTGCCGCTGCTATCGGCGAGGCTGCGGATGGCGCGCAGCGCCTCCTGCTGGAACGGCGATGTCGCCACGCCATCCACCACCACGCGGGCAATCTTCACGTAATCGGGTTTCAGGGCGATCCACTGCCCCAGGCTGGCGTGGCCGGTGCCGTAGTCGTCCAGCGCGAACTGGGCGCCGCGCCCACGGATGGACTCCACCGCGCGCGACAGGCATTCCAGCGAGCCCAGCGGCGCCTGCTCGGTCAGCTCGATGACGATGCGGTCCGAAGATATGCCGTGGGTCTTCAGGAAGGCGCGCACCTCGTCGCGATGGCTATCCACCTCGCGGATCGAATCGGCGCTGTAGTTGATGAAGAGCTTGCCGGGCAGCCCGGCGCGCATGAACGCGGCAATGCAGATGCGCGATGCCAGGCGCTCGAGCCGCACCAGACAACCCACGCGCGCCGCTTCAGCGAACAGCGCGACGGGGCTCTCCAGCGGCGTCCCGGCGGGACCGCGGATCAGGGCCTCGTAGCCAATGATCTCGCCATTGGCGAGCGACCCGATCGGCTGGAAAACAGGCCGCAGGCGTTGGTGTTCGAGGCAATCGGCAATAGTAGGCGTCAGAGGTCGCGACAAGGCTTGCACTCAAACTGGCTGTGGATCGTGCTGTGGGCAAAAGCCACTCCCACTGCTGGCTAACGGCGCGCCCAAGACGCAACTTGATCCCCCACTTGCAGGGGGGTTCCCATACAGCGTGCACTCTTCATCACACCGGGCGCGTCTGCCAGAGGCTGCGTCCATGCGCCCGGTCCGGCATATTCCCGATCTTTTGTGGCAATTTTGTGACGGAAGACGCATGGGCGCTGTCACGCCGGCGTCACGAAACCGTCGGAGAATCCACCCCGAATCACCAGGCGCAAGTCCGCCGTGCCTGCCGCCAATGCGGCACTGCAGCGACGGAATATCTTGACGCCTGATTTTTTGGCGCTTCAATGAAAACGTTTTCATTGCTCGCCGCCTGACCGCCGACACCGCCCATGCCTAACGCCCGCCGCTCCGTTTTTCTGTCTGCCGATACCGAAGGCGAACGCGGCAATGGCGTGACGCTGGCAGACGTGGCGCTGGCCGCTGACGTCTCGCTGGCCACGGCCTCGCGCGTGTTCAGCCATCCGCAGCTGGTGCGCGAGAGCACCGCCCAGCGCGTGCACGACGCCGCGCGCCGGCTCGCCTTCCGCCCCAACCTGCTCGGCGCCAAGCTGCGCTCGCAACAGACCCGCATCCTGGGCGTGATGCTGCCCACGCTGGAAAACGCCGTGTTCGCCGAATGCTGGGCCGGGATCGAGGAAGTCTCGCTGGCCACCGGCTATTCGCTGATGCTGGTGACCAGCGGCTACGACCCCGCCCGCGAGCGCGAGCGCGTGGAATACCTGCTGCGCCACCGCGTGGACGGCATGGTGCTGACCGTCTCGGACGCCGCGCAGAGCGCCGTGCTCGACCAGCTCGACAGTGAAGCCGTGCCCTACGTACTGGCCTACAACCAGGCCAGCCCGGCGGGCCGGCGGCACTCGGTCTCCGTAGACAACCGCACCAGTGCCTGCGAGGGCGTGAACGCGCTGATCGCCGCCGGGCATCGGCGCATCGCGGTGGTGTCGGGTGCGTTCATGGCATCTGACCGCGCCCGGCAAAGGTTTGCCGGCTACGAGGATGCGATGCGCGCCCACGGCCTGCCGCCGCTGCCGCCGGTGAACCTGCCCTCCCATACCGCCAGCCACAGCGAGCGGATTGGCGCGCTGATGGGCGCCTCCGCCGCGCCCACCGCCTTCTTCTGCACCAACGACCTGCTGGCGATCGGCGTGATTTCGGACCTCAAGCGCCTGGGCCTGCGCGTGCCGCGCGACGTCTCCGTGCTCGGCTACGACGGCATCGCGCTCGGCGCGCTGGTGGAGCCGCCGCTGGCTACCGTGGTGCAGCCCAACCCCGACATCGGCGCCACCGCCGTGCGCCTGCTGCTCAAGCGCCTGCACGCCGGCACGCGCCCCGAGGCGCTGTCCGCGTCCGCCCCTTGCGTGACCCTGCTGCCCCACGGGCTGCGCGTGGCCGGCACCGTGGCCGCGCCGCCTGCGTCCTGAAAGTTTCGCCTGACCGCCTGACCGTTTCGCCTGCCGCCCTGCTGTCCTGCTGTCCTTATCCAATCGATCTCAAACCCAATCGATCTCAAACCGGGAGCCCTGACATGACCACGCAACTTTCCTGGCGCCGCCCGCTGCGCTGGCTCGCCACCGCCGCGGCAGCCACCGCCTTCGGCATCGCCTTCAGCCAGGGCGCGGCCGCGCAGACCGCCATCTGCTACAACTGCCCGCCCGAATGGGCCGACTGGGCCGCGCAGATCCGCGCCATCAAGGAAAAGACCGGCGTGACGGTGCCGCTCGACAACAAGAACTCGGGCCAGGCACTGGCACAGCTGGTGGCGGAGCGCGCCAGCCCGGTGGCGGACGTGACCTACCTCGGCGTCACCTTCGGCATCCAGGCCAAGGCCGACGGCGTGACCCAGCCGTACAAGCCGGCCCACTGGGGCGACATCCCCGATGGCCTGAAAGACCCGCAGGGCAACTGGTTCGCCATCCACTCGGGCACGCTGGGCTTCATGGTCAACGTGGATGCGCTGCGCGGCAAGCCGGTGCCGCAGTCGTGGGCAGACCTGCTCAAGCCGGAATACAAGGGGCTGATCGGCTATCTGGACCCGTCCAGCGCCTTCGTCGGCTATGTGGGCGCCGTGGCTGTGAACCAGGCCCTGGGCGGCTCGCTGGACAACTTCGCGCCGGCCTACAAGTACTTCAAGGACCTGCAGAAGAACCAGCCGATCGTACCCAAGCAGACCGCCTACGCGCGCGTGCTGTCCGGCGAGATCCCGATCCTGCTCGACTATGACTTCAACGCCTACCGCGCCCGCTACAAGGACCGCGCCAACGTGGCCTTCGTGATCCCCAAGGAAGGCTCGCTGGTGGTGCCCTACGTGATGAGCCTGGTCAACAACGCGCCCCATCCGGCCGAGGGCCGCAAGGTGCTGGACTTCGTGCTGTCCGACGCCGGCCAGGCGCTGTGGGCCAACGCCTACCTGCGCCCGGTGCGCAACGTGCCGATGCCGAAGGACGTGGAAGCGCGCTTCCTGCCGGCGGCGGACTACGCTCGCGCCAAGCCGGTCGATTTCGGCAAGATGGCCGCCGCGCAGAAGGCGTTCAGCGAGCAGTACATGAAGGAAGTGCGGTAAATCCCTGCGTCACTGCCATGACCAAGCGCTCTCTCCCGCTGTTCCTGTTCGCCCTGCCGGCACTGGTGGTGTTCCTGGCCTTCTTCTGCCTGCCGATGGCGCGCCTGATCGAGGTCAGCGTCACCGGCAAGCAGGGCGCAGGCGTCTACTGGACCGTGCTGACCAGCGCGCGCTACCTGCACAGCCTGATGGTGACGGTGGCGCTCTCCGCCGCCGTCACGCTGGCCACGCTGGTGATTGCCGGCATCGCCGGCACCTTCCTGCAGCGCCACGCGGTGCCCGGCAAACCCGTGCTGGTGGCCATCCTCACCTTTCCGCTGGCCTTTCCCGGCGTGGTGATCGGCTTCATGGTCATCATGCTCGGCGGGCGCAACGGCCTGCTGGCGATGGTGGGCGACGCGCTGGCCGGCGAGCGCTGGACCTTCGCCTACGGCCTGGCCGGGCTGTTCGTCGGCTACCTGTATTTCTCGATCCCGCGCGTGATCCTGACCGTGATGGCCGCCGTGGAGAAGCTCGACCCGTCCCTCGAGGAAGCCGCGCGCTCGCTCGGCGCCAGCCCGTGGCGCGTGGTGCGGGACGTCATGCTGCCCGCGCTGATGCCGGCCATGCTGTCCAGCGGGGCGATCTGCTTCGCCACCAGCATGGGCGCCTTCGGCACGGCGTTCACACTCGCCACGCAGCTCGACGTGCTGCCGCTGACCATCTACAACGAGTTCACCAACTACGCCAACTTCGGCATGGCCGCCGCGCTCTCGCTGCTGCTCGGCGCGGTTACCTGGGCCCTGCTGGCCGTGGCGCGCTGGATCTCGGGCGACGCCGTCGCCGCCACCGCATGAGCACCCCGAAAAAGCCATGAAGAAACCGCCGATGACGAAGCCGCGCCGCCGCGCCGGCTACTGGCTGCAACTGGCGCTCACGCTGGCCGTCTGCCTGTTCATGACCGTGCCAGTGGTGCTATCCGTGCTGGCCGGGCTGACCAACAACATCTTCGTGGGCCTCTCCAGCGGGCTGACCACGCGCTGGCTGCTGGAGGTCTGGGCGCTTTATCGCAACACCATCTTCCTCTCCCTCGGCATTGCGCTGGCCTGCCTGGCCTGCACGCTGGTGATTGGCGTGCCCGCCGCCTACTACATGGCGCTGCGCCGCAACCGCGTGACCCGGCTGATCGAGGAACTGCTGATGCTACCGGTGGCCGTGCCGGGGCTGGCCACCGCGCTGGGGCTGATCCTGCTCTATGGCGGCTGGCAGGCGCTGCGCACGAGCTGGGTGTTCATCCTGATCGGCCACGTGCTGTTCACGCTGCCGTTCATGGTGCGGGCGGTGCTGGCCATCCTGTCCGCCATCGACATCCGCACGCTGGAAGACGCCGCCGCCAGCCTGGGCGCCACGCGGTTGCAGCGCTTTTTCACCGTGGTGCTGCCGAACTGCCGGCAGGGCATCCTGGCCGGGGCGCTGATGGTGGTCACGCTGTCCGTGGGCGAGTTCAACCTGACCTGGATGCTGCACACCCCCACCACGCAAACCCTGCCGGTGGGGCTGGCGGACAGCTACGCGTCGATGCGGCTGGAGATCGGCTCCGCCTACACCATCGTTTTCTTTGTCATGATCATTCCCCTGCTGGTAGCGATGCAGGCATTCAGCGCCATGGGCGCGCGCGCACGCCGCCATGTCGCGGAACCTGCCGAGCCGGCCACCGCGCCGGTACCCGCCACCACGCCCGTTACCGCTTCCGCCGAGACCCGCCATGCATGAACCCACCCCGATTCGCCTGCGCCAGTGCGCCAAGACCTTCGCGGACGGCACGCTGGCCCTGCAACCGCTCGACCTCGACATCGGCGCCGCCGAGACCGTGGTGCTGCTGGGGCCGTCCGGCTGCGGCAAGACCACCACGCTGCGCATCATCGCCGGGCTGGAAGCGCCCGACGCGGGCGGCGAGGTCTGGTTTGGCGAGACCCGCGTGACCGACCAGCCGATCGAGCAGCGCGGCGTGGGCATGGTGTTCCAGAACTACGCGCTGTTTCCCAATATGACCGTGGCCGAGAACATCGGCTATGGCCTGCGCGTGCGGCGCGTGGATGGCGCCACGCAGCGCCGGCGCGTCGGCGATATGTTATCGATGATGCACCTGGAACCGTTCGCCAACCGCCGCGTGGACCAGCTCTCGGGTGGCCAGCGCCAGCGCGTGGCCCTGGCGCGCGCCATCGCCGTGCAGCCGCGCGTGCTGCTGCTCGATGAACCGCTGACCGCGCTCGACGCCAAGCTGCGCGACGCCCTGCGCGCGGACATCAACCAGCTGCTGCGCAGCCTCCATATCACCGCGGTCTACGTCACCCACGACCAGGCCGAGGCGATGGCGCTGGGCGACCGCATCATCGTCATGGACCGGGGCCGCATCGCCCAGTCCGGCACGCCGCAGGAGATCTACCGCGCGCCGGCCAACGCCTTCGTGGCGGACTTCATCGGCACCATGAACCACCTGCCCGCGCAGGCCGAAGCGGGCCTGTGGCGCGTGCCGGGCGGCCGCGTGCCGATGGGGCCGCCCAGCGATGCCCCCGCCACGCCCGCGGCGCGGCTGATGTTCCGGCCCGAAGACGTGGCGCTGGTGCACGCTGACAGCGCCGATCGCGCCCATGTGGAAGGCACCGTGGTCACCGCGCTGTTCCTCGGCAACCACACACGCCTGCTGGTGGACGTGGGCGCCGCCACGCCGCTGATCGTCGATACCGCGCGCCGCGACGGCTGGCCGGCTGGCGCGCGCGTCGGCCTGCGCATCGACACCGCCCACCTGATCACCCTCCCCGACGCTGCATGACCGCCTCCGCACCCTATCTCGTCGCGCAACTGAGCGACCTCCATATCAAGGCCGGCGGCAAGCTGTCCTACCGGCGGGTCGATACGGCCGGCGCGCTGCATCTGGCCATCGATACCCTGCTGGCGGCCCCGCAAATCCCCGATACGGTCATCATCACAGGCGATCTGGTCGACTTCGGCAGCGAGGACGAATACCGCTTCCTGCGCGACATCCTGCAACGGCTGCCGATGCCGGTGCGGCTGCTGCCCGGCAACCACGACCACCGCACCACGCTGCGCAAGGTGTTCCCCGACCACGCCTACCTGTTCGACCATGGCGACGGCGAGGCGCCCATCCACTATGCGATGGCGGCGGGCCCGTTGCGGCTGGTCGGCTTCGACTGCACCGTCCCCGGCCAGCCCGGCGGCCGCGTGGAGCCCGAAGGGCTGGCCTGGCTCGATGCCACGCTGGCCGGCGCGCCCGCCCAACCGACGCTGCTGATGCTGCACCATCCGCCCTTCGTCACCGGCATCGGCCACATGGACCAGCAGGGGCTCGACAACGCCGCCGCGCTGGAGGCCGTCATCGCCCGGCACCCGCAGGTGGAGCGCGTGGTCTGCGGCCACCTGCACCGCCAGATCACGCGACGCTTTGGTGGCACCATCGCCATCACCGCGCCGGGGCCGGCCCATCAGGTGGCGCTGGACCTCGACCCGCAGGCCGCCTCCCGCTTCCGCATGGAGCCGCCCGGCTACCTGCTGCACTGGTGGCACCCGGCCCACGGGCTGGTGACCCACCTGGCTGCCAGCGGGGACTACGGCCCGGCGCACCCGTTCTTCGACGCCCACGGGCGGCTGATCGACTGAGCGGGGCCGGAATCCGCCAGACACACTAATAGATAGTGATAGATATAGGGAGATCGGCGGAGCGGCGGTTGTCACGCGCCCGCCACCTTGGGTACCATCGTCGGCTTACCCAACTTCCGGATCGCGGTTCCGCATAACGGAACACGACGACCTGCTTCGACATGGATCTCCTGCTGCTGAGCAATTCCACCTCCGACGACGGCTACCTCGTGCACGCGCACGCGGCCATCACGGAGCTGGCCGATGGACGGACCGACGCGCTGTTCGTCCCCTACGCCGGGGTCACGCGTGACTGGGACGCCTACACCGATCAGGTGCGCGAGGCGCTGGCGCCCATCGGCATCACCGTGCGCGGCCTGCACGCCGAGGCGGACCCGCTGGCGGCCGTGAACGCGGCCACGCTGATCGTGGTGGGCGGCGGCAATACCTTCCGGCTGCTCCAGGTACTGCGCCAGCAGGCGCTGCTGGCCCCAATGGCCGCCCGCGTGCGCGCCGGCGCCGCGCGCTATATCGGCTGGAGCGCCGGCTCCAACCTCGCCACGCCCAGCATCCGCACGACCAACGACATGCCGGTGGTAGACCCGGGCGGCCTCGACGCCCTCGGCCTGATCCCGTTCCAGCTCAACCCGCACTATTACAACCTCGTGGTGCCCGGCTTCCGTGGCGAAACCCGCGACCAGCGCCTGGCCGAGTTCACCACCCTCTCGCCCGACACCCCTGTCCTCGGCCTGCCCGAAGGCAACTGGGTCCGCGTGTCGGGTAATCACCACACGTTGCACGGCCCGCATGCGGCGCGGTGGTTCCTGGGAGATCGGACTTGGGATGTGGCGGCCGGGGTGTTGGGGGTGCCTTGACTGCGGGGATGCGGTGATGCGGACGACCGTTACGATTGAGGACGCGCAGCGCTGGGAGGATCGTCGCCTGACATGCAAGTCGTTGCCCGCGGACGGGACAACGACGAGTGGCGGTGAGCGTATGCATCGACACGGCTTTTACTGAATGCTCTGACGTGTTTTTGCTCGCCGCAATTGAAATGATTGGTGTATCCGACTGGCTCCTTCCGGCCAGGAGCGGTCGTTCGACGCGACAAGCTAAATCGCTGAGAATGAGCGTTCAAGGATCCTCGGGTATCGACAGGTACGCAGAACAGATATGGGCAAATACTCATTCAG
>NZ_CAJPVH010000088.1 GCF_905397395.1 Cupriavidus campinensis | reverse complement strand
CAGCCGGGGCGGCCTGCTCGCCCTGGCCCGGCGGTGGCGGCGGGCGGCGGCCATCGCGGGACATCGGCGGCGGGCCCGGTGGCGGATGGTCGGAAAACCCCTCGCGCGGGGCCGTGCCGGCGGGGTCCACCACCAGCGTCAACGTGGCCACGTAGCGGTCGTGCGCCTCGCGCACGGCGCCGAGCACGGTCTCGCCGGCCATCAGCGCGATGCCGTCGTTGCTGTTCAGCGTGCCGCGCACCTGCCGGCGCCGGTAGGCGGGGAGCTGGCTATACAGATACTCGTTGAGCGCATCGGGCAGGAAGCACTGCGTGGTCAGGTGCGCCCGGCCGGCCGGGTCGAGCACCTTCATATGCAGATGGGTGGCGCGCCCGGCGTACCAGCCGGGATAGATCGTGCGGAACATCGCCACGCCATCGGCGCCCACCGGCTGGCTGCCGCGCAGGAAGGTCTGGCCGCGCGTGCTAATGCGCTGGCCCTTGTCGTCGTGCTGCCCGTCGTGCTGGCCGTCGTGCTGCCCGTCGCGCTGGCCGTCATAGCCCGAGTACACGCCGGCGGCGTTGCAATGCCAGAGATCCACGCGATGGCCGGCCAGGGGGCGGCCCTGCACGTCCACCACGGTGAAGCGCACCTCCAGCGGCACGCCGGGCTGGCCTTCGGTGATGTCCTGCCGGATCTTGCCCGCATCGAAGTAATACGGGCCCTCGGTGGTCTGGGCGGTCAGGGGGAGCGTGGCGGCGGTGGCCGGCCGGGGTTCGGCGGCGGGTGCCACGCGGGCCAGCGCGGTCAGGCCGGCGCTGCCCAGGCCCAGCGCCAGCAGGTGGCGCCGGCGGGGGATCGATGCTGTCGATGGTGGCGAGGCAGGAGAGTCGGGCATCGCACGCTCCGTAAAAAGCTGGAATGCCCAGTGTAGTCCCGGGGGTGCCCCGCCAGTGTTTCGCGTCTGTGTCGCCCCGGCTACACGTGGTAACGGGGCGACCAAGGGGGCGATCGGCGGATCAGAGCGCCGATTTCACCACCGCGCCGGAGGCGAAGAAGCTCTCCAGGTTCTCGAACACCAGGTTGGCCATGGCCGCGCGGGTCTCGTGGGTGCCGCTGGCCACGTGGGGCAGGAGCACCACGTTGTCCAGCCCGAACAGCGCCTCGGGCACGTGCGGTTCGTTTTCGAAGACGTCCAGCCCGGCGCCGGCGATGCGCTTGTGGGTCAGGGCGTCGACCAGCGCGGCCTCGTCCACCACGGTGCCGCGCGCGATATTGATCAGGTAGCCCTGCGGCCCGAGCGCCTCCAGCACGCCGGCCGAGATCAGGTGGCGTGTTTCCGGCCCGCCCGAGGTGGCCACGACCAGGAAGTCCGCCCAGCGCGCCAGCGCCTCCACGGACGGCTCGAAGCCATAGGCCACGCCGTCCTGCGGCTTGCGGCCGAAGTAGCGCACTTCCATGTCGAAGCCCGACGAGCGCCTGGCGATCACGCGCCCGATACGCCCCATGCCGACGATGCCCAGCCGCTTGCCGCTGACGCGCGTGGTTAGCGGATAGGGGGCCTTGGGCCACTCGCCGCGCCGCACGTAGCGGTCCGCCGCGCTGACCTGGCGCGCCGCGTCCATCAGCAGGGCGAACGCTGTGTCGGCCACGCAGTCATTGAGCACGTCCGGCGTGTAGCCCACCGCGATGCCGCGCGCACGGGCGGTGTCCAGGTCGAGCTTGTCCAGCCCCACGCCGAAGCTGGAGATCACGCGCAGGTTCGGCAGCGCGGCCAGCATCTTGGCGTCCACGCCCGTGGCGGCCCGGGTGGTCATCGCCACGAACCCGGCGCCGTGGGCGGCCAGGTAGCCGGCGGGGTCGGTCTCGGCCCAGAGCGGGTGCACGTCGAAGGATTCGGCGAGGCGGGCTTCGGTGTGTTCGGGCAGGCGGCCGTGCTGCAGAAGGCGGGGTTTCATGCGGAATTGGTCCTGTCTGGGAAGGTAGCGGAAGATGGAGGGCGGCCGGGGGCGGCGCGCCCGCCATTATCGGGGACGATGCTTGCGGAAGGCTTGCGGTCAGTAGATGCTCGGCTCGCCCACCGGGTCGCCGAAATCGGTCTGGAGGAAGTCGAAGTCGCAGCCGTCATTGGCCTGGCGGATGTGCCGGGAGAACATGAAGCCGTAGCCGCGCGCATAGCGGGGCGGCGGCGGGGTCCAGACGGCGCGGCGGCGCGCCAGTTCTTCGTCGGATACCTCCAGGTGGATGCTGCGCCGGTCGATATCCACCGAGATCAGGTCGCCGGTACGTACCAGCGCGAACGGCCCGCCGATGTACGCCTCGGGCGATACATGGAGGATGCAGGCGCCGTAGCTGGTGCCGCTCATGCGCGCGTCGGACATGCGCAGCATGTCGCGCACGCCCTGCTTCACCAGCTTCTTCGGGATCGGCAACATGCCCCATTCCGGCATGCCGGGGCCGCCTTGGGGGCCGGCGTTGCGCAGGATCAGGATATGGTCGGCGGTCACGTCGAGGTTCTCGTCCTCCACGGCAGCCTTCATCGACGGGTAATCGTCGAACACCAGCGCCGGGCCGGTATGGCGGAAGTAGCGCGGGTCGCAGGCGCTCGGTTTGATCACGCAGCCGTCCGGCGCGATATTGCCGCGCAGCACGGCCAGCGCGCCTTCCCGGTACAGGGCGTTCTCCGTCGTACGGATCACATCGTCGTTGTGCACTTCGGCCCCGGCGATGTTCTCGCCCAGCGTGCGGCCGGTCACGGTCAGCGTGGTCAGGTCGAGCTTGTCCCGGATGCGGCTCATCAGCGCCGGCAGGCCGCCCGCGTAATAGAAGTCTTCCATCAGGTACTTGTCGCCGCTGGGCCGGATGTTGGCGATGACCGGCACATGCCGGCTGGCGGCGTCGAAGTCGTCCAGCCCAATGTCATGGCCGGCGCGGCGCGCCATGGCAATCACGTGGATGATGGCGTTGGTGGAGCAGCCCATGGCCATGGCCACGACGATGGCGTTCAGGTACGCGGCCCGGGTCTGGATGCGCGCCGGCGTGAGGTCTTCCCAGACCATCTCGACGATGCGCCGGCCCGACTCGGAGGCCATGCGGATATGGTTGGCATCCGCCGCCGGAATGGACGACGCGCCGGGCAGGCTCATGCCCAGCGTCTCGGCGATGGCGGTCATGGTGCTGGCGGTGCCCATCGTCATGCAGGTGCCGTGGCTGCGCGCGATGCCGCCCTCGATGCCGATCCACTCGGCCTGGCTCAGGTTGCCGGCGCGGCGCTCGTCCCAGTATTTCCAGGCGTCCGAGCCGGAGCCGAGCACGTTGCCCTTGTAGTTGCCGCGCAGCATCGGCCCGGCCGGCACGTAGATGGCGGGCACGCCGGCGCTGGTGGCGCCCAGCAGCAGGCCCGGCGTGGTCTTGTCGCAGCCGCCCATCAGCACCGCGCCATCCACGGGATGCGAGCGGATCAGCTCCTCCGCCTCGATGGCGAGCAGGTTGCGGTAGAGCATGGTGGTCGGCTTGACCGAGCTTTCCGAGAGCGAGATGGCGGGCAGCTCCACCGGGAAGCCGCCGGCCTGCAGGATGCCGCGCTTGACGTCTTCCACGCGCTGGCGGAAGTGGGCGTGGCAGGGGTTGATGTCCGACCAGGTGTTCAGGATGGCGATGAGCGGCTTGCCCATCCACTCGTCGGGCGCGTAGCCCATCTGCATGATGCGCGAGCGATGGCCCGAGGAGCGCAGGTCATCGGGGGCAAACCAGCGCGCGCTGCGCAGCGTGTCGGGGGTCTTTCTTCGAACTGTCATGTGTCTCCACCGTTGCTGTCGTCACGGCGCCTGCCAGGCAGCACGCCGTTGGGGTGTGGGTTGGAGGCACTAGTGTATTGGCAGGCACACCGATCCGGCAACGCCGGAGACCTGCGCAGGCTACTGCTCCTCCAGTATCGAGAGGATGTTGCCGGCCGGGTCTCGGAACCACGCGATGACGGGGCCGCCTTCGCCCCGGCAGATGCCGCGCGCGTCGGTCTTCATGCCGGGTTCGTCATACATTTCGAAGCGCACGCCGTGGTGCGAGAGGCTGTCCACGGTCTTCTCGACGCTCTCCACCGGGAAGTTCAGCACCGTGAACGTGGCCGGCGCGTGGTTGGACTTGGGATAGAGCAGCACGTGGTTGCCGCCGGGCAGGTTGAGCGCCAGCATGCCGTGCTCCTCCGTGACCACAAGGCCGAGCGTGTTGGCGTAGAAGTCCTTGGCCATGGCGAGGTCGTTGACCGAGAATCCGCTGAAAGCATGGCTGTCCCTGAGCATGGTGGTCTCCTGGATCTGGCTGGTGGGGGGCGCCCACATGAACACCTGTATGGGCGCATCATGGCCCCAGTATGGTTCATCGGCCCCCTTCTCCCAAATGACAAATCGATGATGGCCCGGCCCCCGTCCACCCCCCGGACGACCCTCCCGGCACCCCCCGCCACCACGGCCACCACGGCTGCCCTGACCGCGCTGGCGATGGTCGCCTTCGCGGCCAATTCGCTGCTGGCGCGGGCGGCGCTGAAGGGCACCGGCATCGACGCGGCCACGTTCACGCTGGTGCGGGTGGCCTCGGCCGCCCTGGTGCTGGGGGCGATCCTGTACCTGCGCGCCCGGGGTGACGCGCGGGACCTGCGGCATGGGCACGGGCACGCGCACGCGCAGATGGGGGGCGACTGGATCGGTGCGGTGGCGCTGCTGGTCTATGCATGCGGCTTTTCCTTCGCCTACCTGCGGCTGGCCGCCGGCACCGGGGCGCTGGTGCTGTTCGCCAGCGTGCAGGCGACCATGATCGGCGACGGCCTGCGGCGTGGCGACCGCCTGCGCGCGGCGCAGTGGCTCGGCATTGTGCTGGCGCTGGCGGGCCTGGTCTGGCTGGTGCTGCCGGGTTTGCAGGCCCCGCCGCCCGGGGCGACGCTGCTGATGGCCGTCGCCGGCATCGGCTGGGGCGTCTATTCGTTGCGGGGCCGGGGCGCGCCGGACGCGCTGGCCGCCACCACCGGCAACTTCGTGCGCGGGGTGCCGCTGGCGCTGGCGGTGAGCGTGGTGAGCGTGCTGAGCGTGGTGAGCAGGGGGACGGTCTCCCAGCTTTCGGTCGACTGGCACGGGGTGGCGCTGGCGGCGGCCTCGGGCGCGGTGACGTCCGGCATCGGCTATGTGATCTGGTACGCCGCGCTGCGCGGGCTGGCGTCCACCACGGCGGCCACGGTGCAGTTGAGTGTGCCGGTGCAGGCCGCGCTGGGCGGCATCGCCTGGCTGGGCGAGCCGATGACCGCGCGGCTGGCGGTCAGCGCGGTGGCCATCCTCGGCGGCATCGCGCTGGTCATCGCCGCGCGGCGACGCTAGTCCCGCATACCGATTTCTCTTCCACTGCGCGGCTCGTTCTCCACGCTGGGCGCCTCCCTCCGCCTCACTCCGCCTCCCTCCGCCTCCCTCCGTTTGTAGGGCTTGCCACCGCGCCGCTGCGGGGCGAGCGTTTTATTTTGACAACATTACATTCGGCGAAGCGGGCACTTACCTATGGCATGCGTAGTCGCTTGATCTAGCGCTAGGAGTTTTTGTCAATCAATGGTCAGAATTGATAGATTTTTAACTTTTCCTGGATGACCGCGATGCTGAGAGTCATGATTTCCACCCCTGACCAGCTTGGACAGGTGCTGCAAGGCGCACGCAAGGTCGCCGGCCTGACACAGGCGGAAGCGGCCGCCCGGCTCGACATCAGTCAAAGCCGCATTTCGCATATGGAGCTGAACCCCGAGACCATCAGCGCGGGGCAATTGCTGGCGCTGCTCGGGGCGTATGACCTCGATCTCGTCGTGCAGCACCGCGCGATCGGGGAGGCGGAAATCCAGAAGTTCGAGTGGTAAGGCACGACTCACTCAGGGCAACAGCGTTTCGCCCTCGTGCGCCGTGGCCAGCATCGCGAGGTGATCGGCAAAGCCGCCGGCCAGCCTGCCACGCGCCCGCGCGCTGGTGGTCACCTGCGGCAGCGTGCTCCAGGCGATATGGGCGTTGATGGCCTGCAGCGCCTCGATCAACGCCACGTCCTCGCTGACCGGATGCGGCAGGAATCCGCCCGCGCGCCGGTAGGCATGCGAGCACACCCCGAGGTTGGCGCCGTGGACATGCCGGTGCCCCTCCTCGCGCCGGTAGCGCGCGGCAAACCGCGTGGCCACGTGCGGCGGCTGGGGGCTCCAGTCCTCCACCGTGACCAGTCCGCAGACCGCATCGGCGCGTAGCGCGAGCTGCGCCACCAGCCAGTCCGGCGCCACGCGGCTGTCGGCATCGGTAAAGGCCAGCCAGCGCGCCTGCTGGGCCAGCAGATGCTGGGCGCCGGCGCGGCGCGCCTCGCCCACGTTGCGCGCGGCAATCGACAGGCAGGTGATGCGCTCCGGCGCGTGGCGTTGGGCGATGGCGGCCGAGCCATCGTCGCAGGCATCGAGCACGATCACCACGCGCACTGCTTCGCCACCGAGCGCCGGATGGGTGGCCGCCATGGCCAGCGCCCGCAGGCATGCCTCCAGATGGTCTTCCTCATTGTGAACGGGCACGACTACGCCGATCATGCTGGCTCCCGCTGGCGGAGCGGCCGCGCGTTGCGCGACCAGACTTCGAGCAGGAAATCCGGCTCCAGATGCCGCACATGGCGATGCAGCCCCGGTTGCCGCGCGATGGCCGCGTGCACCTGCCGCGTGGACTGCGTGCGCCCGGCGAACGGGCGCTGCCAGTGGCAGGCCAGGATCACGCCCGCCTCGGTCAGCGCGCCGGCCGCGCGCTGCGCGGTCTCAAGCCAGGCGTCGGGGGCGAAGAAGTAGCCGATCTCGCTGAGCACCATCAGGTCGAAGGGGCCTTCCGTGGGCCAGTCCGTTGGCAGGTTGGCGGTGGCGACCTCGACATGCCGGTGCCGTGCCACGCGCTCGCGCGCGCAGGCCACGGCGCGGGGCACGAGATCCACGGCGAGCAGGTGGTCGCAGCGCGCGGCGAGGCGCTCGGTCAGCATGCCGGTGGCGCAGCCGGCCTCGAATGCTGTGCCGTAGCGGGCGTCAGGCAGCGCGGCGAGCACCACGTCGCGCTTGCGGGCCTCGTACCAGAGCGACTCCAGGCCCCAGGGGTCGGGGTTCTCGAACATGGCGTGGAAGTCCGTGGCGGTTGCGGTCATAGCGTTCCCATATCGCTATCGCCCTGCGCCAGCCGCTGGCCCAGCGCGGCGAGGTCGCGTTCGGCATGGCTCTGGCGCAGCAGCACGGGCAGGTCGGCGTACAGCGCGGCCAGCGTCGGGTTGCGGCACAGCGGGCCGGCGCCCAGTGTGTTGCCGGCGTGCTGGATCACGCGCAGCACGGCGGCCTCGATCACGGTGCGGGCGCGCATGGCCGGCACGAAGGCGTCTTCGGTGGGATGGTCGTCGATCCATCGCGCGGTCTCGCGCAGCAGCGCGGCGCTGGCGTGCAGGTCGCCGTCGATGGCGGCGAGGTGGGCGGCGGCGTGGGGGTCGTCCCGCTTCTTCAGCGCCGCGCGCACGGCGTTGGCCACGGCGTTGGCCAGCGGCAGCGCCGCGCCATGCCAGCAGGCTGCGATGCCGGCCCCGCCGTGCCAGAAGCCGGGGCGGCGTAGGTAGGCGTCCGGCGCGGCCAGCAGCAGCGCGGGGCAATCGTCGAACAGGACATCGCCGCTATCGGTGGCGGCCATGCCCACGGCGTGCCAGCCCTCGCGCGTGACGCGGATGCCGGGGCTGGCCATGTCGACGACGGCCAGCCGCTGGGCACCGGGCTCCGCCTGATCCAGCCAGCAGGTAACGAGCGCGTGCGAGACCTCGCCGGCGCCGGAACACCAGGCCTTGCGGCCGGTGAGGCGGGCGGGGGTGAAGCTGGCAGAGTCGGTCAGTCCTGCAATGTGGGAGAGGTCGGGGGGGACCTTGGGCAAATCATCGGTCTGCACGCGCAGGCGGGCATCGGGCGGTTCCGCCGCCCAGATCGCCCAGCGGGTGTCGGGGGCCGGCGTGGCGCCGGCGACTTCGGCGAGGATGGCCAGCGCATCGGCATGGGCCTCGAACAGCTTGATGGCGACCGCGCCCCGCTTGGCGGCGATGGTGGCGAACAGTTGCCAGCGCGCCAGTGTCTGGCCATGGCCGGGGAGGGGGATGTTGCCGCCCCGGACGAACTCGGAGATCAGGGCCCCGAGGTGGGCGTGCGCGCCGTGATTGTCCGGAAAGTCGCCCATGGTGCCTCCATCCTCGTGCCAGCATCGGAATCTGTCACTTGGAGGGTACGCACGGCGCCGCGCGGCGCCTGCCGGCAAACGGCGCGCCGCGATGTCAGCCGAATCCCACAGGGGGTTTGGTTACGGCAGGTAGCCCAGCAGGCGCCACCAGAGGTAATCCAGCGGCAGCAGCACCACCACCGTGATGGCCGCCAGCGCCAGGCACAGCCGCGTGCCGTGCCGCAGGCCCACGCCGCCCAGCTGCATGGCGATGACGATGGGCGGCGACTGGTAGGGGAAGAACACCGTCGAGAACACCGGCACCTGCAACATCAGCACGGTTTCCAGCGGCAGGCCGGTGGCGGTGGCCAGGTCGCGCGCCAGCGGCGTCATCACGGCGGGGAGCGCGGGCAGCGTCGACATCAGCCCGAGCACGGCCCCCATCGCGCCCAGCGCGCCGACGTTACCGGCAGTGTGGCCCGGCGCCAGCGGCAGCCAGTGCAGCAGCGCGGCGCTGATGGCCGTGCCGAGGCCGGTGTGCTCGACTACCGCGCCCAGGCCGAGGAACCCGGCCACGTAGAGCAGCGGCACCAGGTGCACCTGCTCGGTCAGCGCCTTGGGCGAGACCAGCCCGATGCCGGGCAGCAGGCAGACGATGCACGCCGCCAGCGAGATCCAGGCGGGCGAGATGCCGTGCCAGGCGTCTGTGGCGAACGCGGCCACGGCCAGCGCCAGCAGCAGCGCGAGCAGCGTCTCGGGCTTGCTCATGGGCGTGCGCGCGGCGGGCGGCTGCGGCGTCATCGCCGCCGTCTCCGGGAACAGCTTGCAGACCAGCCAGACCAGCACCACGGTCTTCAGCGCGCCCAGCACCGGGAAATGCAGCAGCAGGTAGCTGCCATAGCTGAGGTTGATGCCATAGAGCGAGTTGGCCGCGCCCAGCAGCACGCTGTTGGGGATGTTGGCCGGCAGGATCGAGGTGGGCGGCATGTAGCTGGCCGCCGCCACGGTCAGCACCATGCCGATGCGCCCGTTCGATCCGGGCCGGAAGCCGAGACGGTCTGACAGCGCCAGCACGATCGGCATCAACAGCAGCACCCGGCCCGTGGTGGACGGCATCAGGAACGCCAGCCCCACCGCGCTCATGGCTACCGTGGCAATCACCTGCGGATAGGTGTTGACGCGCTTGTGGAAGATGATGTCCGCCAGCCGCAGCGCCAGCCCCGTGCCGCGCAGCGCCACGCCGGTCACCGCGCCGCCGAACATCAGCCACCAGGCCGTGGACGTGAAGCCGGAGAACACCACCGGCGCGGGCGCGATATGGAGGACCACCGCGCACAGGAAGAACAGCAGCGTGGCGGTGGGTTCGGGCAGCGCGCCAGTGGCCCAGCAGGACACGGTGGAGACCACCAGCGCGCCGGCCCAGATCAGCGCGGGCGGCGCCCCGGCGGCCTGGCCGGCGATCCAGACCGCGGCGATGCTGGCTGCGATCAGCAGCGCGGCGCGGATGGAGTCCGCCGGGCGGCCGGAAAATTGCGGGGCGGTTGGCGTGGGCGTGGGCGTGGGCGTGGGCGTTGCCGTTGGCTTGGCGGCGGGGGTCGAATCGGCAGGCATCGCGGTGTCTCTTCGGATGCCGGTCGCGCGATTGTTGACGTCTGGCGCCGGCAGCCATTTGTCGTGGTGCCGTATCGTACTGCACGCCTCTGGCGCGTGCCGGATGCGTAACTGGTGCCCGGCGCGAGGAATTGTCGCTTGTGTTTTCCGGTTCAGCGTGTCTTGCGGAAGGTCAGATTGATGCGCGTGCGCCCGGTGAGCGCGTGATCGTCATCCGCCAGCGGCGCAATGCCGTGGAAGACCAGCCGCGACGGGCCGCCCCACACCACCACGTCGCCATGGGCGAGCCGGATGCGCGCCGGCTTGTCCGCGCGGCGCAGGCCGCCCCAGAGGAAGGTGGAGGGCAGGCCGAGCGAGACCGAGACGATGGGCGCGCGCAGGTCCAGTTCGTCGCGGTCCTGATGGAGCGAGAGCCGCGTGCCGGGCAGGTAGCGGTTGATCAGGCAGGCATCGGGCGCGAAGCCGGGGTAGCCGGCGCTGGCGGCGGCGCGCTCGGCCAACGCGCGGAACACCTCGGGCATGGGCGGCCACGGCGCGCCGGAATCGGGGTCGGCGGGGTCGTAGCGGTAGCCGGTGCGGTCGGAGACCCAGCCCGCCTCGCCGCAGTTGGTCATGGCCACGGACATGCGCAGCCCGCCGGGGGTGATCAGGTGGCGGAACGGGGCCTGCGCGCTGAGGTGGTCCACGGCGGCCAGCAGGCGGGTATCGACATCGCGCGCAAAACCCCGCAGCACCACGGCGCCCGGGCCCAGGGGCTCGGTGGCGGGCGGGGTGTCGGGGTCGGCGGGAAGGGCGTCGAAGAGGTCGAAAGTCATGATGGGTGGGGGACCGGGCGGGCGCGGCATGCCGATGATAGCGGCTCGCCCGGTTGCCGGGTGGCCGGGGCGTGCAGCGCGTTCACGCTATCGGGGTGCCAACGGGGTGCCAACGGACGGTGAGCACCGTTGTAAATGGGCAAACCGGCATGGATTCCGAGTGCGCTTCCGTTATCATCCGCGAGTTCCGTCAAGGGACGATAGCGCGGATCGACAAAAACACAGCGCGCACGGGAATAACCAGAAGGGGTCAATACGATGGAAACCAAGCAATTCGCGCCACGGCGCGGGATGACACTTGTCCGGCGCTTGCTGGGCGCGGGACTGATCGCCGGCATGCTGGCACTGGCCGCCTGTGGCGGCGGGGGCGAGGAGGCGACCAACGGCTCGCCTGGCGCCGGCGCGCCGTTGACGCCGGCGAATCCGCCGGTGCCGCCGGTGAACAATCCGGACCCCGGCACGCCGGGCGTGACCAAGAGCGCCAAGCGCGGCGTGGCCTACGACCTGGTCAGCGCGCAGGACTTCGCAGCGCTCGCCCCCGGGGTGTCCTGGTGGTACAACTGGGCCGCCAAGCCCAACGGCACGGCGCCCGCCGATGCCACCACCACGTACAGCATGGACTTCATTCCCATGCTCTGGAATGACAACTTCAACGACGCCGCCATCGAGGCCTGGCTGCTGGCCAATCCGCGCGTGAAGTACCTGCTGCTGATGAACGAGCCGAACCTCACCGATCAGGCCAACCTGACCCCGGCGCAGGCCGCCACCGTCTGGCCGCGCTACGAGGCCATCGCCGCCCACACCGGCGTCAAGCTGGTCGGCCCGACCATCACCTGGGGCACCATGCCCGGCTACCAGGACCCGGTGGTCTGGATGGACGCGTTCTACGCCGCCTATCGCACCGCCAACGGCAACCGCGACCCGCGCATCGACTACCTGGCCTTCCACTGGTACGACTACGGCCTCGGCGGCCAGCTCGACCGGCTGATGAAGTACAACAAGCCGTTCTGGGTAACCGAGTTCGCCAACTGGCACAGCAACGCCGACGGCGCCCAGATCGACACCATCGAGAAGCAGAAACAGCAGATGAAGGAAATGGTCGCCATCTGCGAACAACGCGCCGACGTGTTCCGCTACGCCTGGTTCACCGGCCGCTGGAACAACGACATGCACTTCACCAGCCTGCTCGGCGGCGATGGGCAGCTGACGGAGTTGGGCAAGTACTACATCGGGTTGCCGTTCTGAGCGGGGCTACCTCGGCCGCGCCATCCCCTCCAGCAACGCCTTATGAAACGCCGCCGGGTCCTGCATCTGGGGGGCGTGGCCGAGTTCGGGGAATTCCACCAGCGTGGTGTTCGGGATTGCGCGGGCCGTGATTTTGGCCAGTTCGGGGTAGCGGCCTAGCCGGGCCTGGACGTCTGGCGGGGCGGCGTCCTTGCCGATGGCGGTGGTGTCCTTGTCGCCGATCAGCAGGAGGGTCGGGGCCTGGATGGCGCCCATTTCGTAGACCACCGGCTGGGTGTAGATCATGTCGTACAGCAGGGCCGAATTCCACGCCACGATCTGCTTGCCCGGACCCCGGTTGAGGCCGGCCAGCATCTGCACCCAGGGTTCGTAGTCAGCGCGCCACTGGCCCGCATAGTACGTGGCCCTCTCATAGTTGCGGATGCGGTCGGCGGTGGTGGCCAGCTCGCGCGTGTACCACTGGTCCACGGAGAGCGGCGGCACGCCCTTGGCCTTCCAGTCCTCAAGCCCGATCGGGTTGACCAGCACGAGCTGCTGGGTCTCGCGCGGGTACATCAGCGCGTAGCGCATCGCCAGCATGCCGCCCGTGGAATGGCCCATCACCGTCACGTTGCTGACGCCGATGGATGCCAGCAGGTCGTGCGTGTTGCGGGCGAGTTGCTGGAAGGTGTACTGGTAGCCCGCCGGCTTGGTCGATTTGCAGAAGCCGATCTGGTCCGGCGCGATCACGCGGTAGCCGGCGCCGCTCAGCTGGCGGATGGTTTCCTGCCAGGTGGCGGCGCAGAAGTTCTTGCCGTGGAGCAGGACCACCGCGCGGCCGTTGGGCTTCTCGGGTTTGACGTCGAGGAAGGCCATCTGCATGGCTTCGCCCTGGGAGGTGAAGCGGTAGCGCTGGACCGGGGCGGGGTAGTCGAAGCCTTCGAGTTCGGGTCCGTAGGCCGGGCCGCTGTCGGCGGGCGGTGTGGCCGATGGTGTGGCGGGCGGTGTGGCCGATGTGGGGTCGGCGGCATGGGCGAGCGGCGCAGATAGTGCGGCGACAGTCGCAGCGGCAAGCAGGGTCTGGCGGAGCAGGAACATGGTGGGGGCGGGGTGCGAGGAAGAGACAGGATCGTCGCACAACTGACCGCCCCGCGTGCGGGGAAGTTCCGGACGGGCACCTGCTGGCCGCAGGCGCCGTCCGATGCCCGGCGCATCAGGCGAACGTATCGACCTCGCCGCGCGCCAGCGGGCGCGGGGTGCGGGGGACAGGCGTAGCGGCCACGGCGGGCGCCGTGTCCTTGCCGAAGCCGGTGGCCTGGCCGAATGCGCTGCCGCCGGACTGGCGTTGCGGTTGCTGCTGGCCGCCGTTGCCGGCCTGGGCGAAGCCGTCCGAGCCGACCGAGGCCTGGCCCAGCTGGATGCCTGCTTCCGCCATCGACGTGCGCAGGTGCGGCAGCGCGGCTTCCACGGCGGCGCGCACGGCCTGGTGCGGCGACACGAATTGCGCCTGCGCCTGATCGTTCACCACGTTCAGCACCACCTTCAGCGGACCGAGGTTGGGCGGGTTGAGATCGAGTTCGGCGGTCTGGTTGCCTTGCGTGGACAGGCGCACCATCTGCTGGCCGAGGGCCTGCGCCCACTGGCTGTCGCCGACGTTCGGCGCGACGGCCGGACGCGCGGCGGCTGCGGCGGCGGCCGGCGTGGCATGCACGGCAGCCTG
>NZ_CAJPVH010000087.1 GCF_905397395.1 Cupriavidus campinensis | reverse complement strand
TGGCGCCGACGCCGGGAGCCAAGCTGGCCAGCCTGGCCAACCCGCCAGCGCCAGCGCCTTGCCCGGCCAGGCCACGCCATCGACACCGGCCGCCGAGCAGCGCCGCGCCGCGCACGCCAATGCGGCGGCGCATGCGTACCAGATCACGGCCGAGGTCTCGCACGAAGGCCACCATATCGCCCAGGCCCAGCGCGCGGCGATCATCGCCAGCTGGAATGCGGCCGACCAGCCCGCCGCCCCGCAGCAGCCCGACGTTGGCCCGCCGGTCCACCCGGCCAGCGAAGGCGTGGTGCGCCAGCAGCTGGAGCTGCTCGCCACGCAGCAGTTCCGCTGGACCGTGGAAGCCTGGCCCGGCATGCCCGTAGATTGGGAAGTCACGCGCGAGCAGCAAGGTGAGCACTCGCCCACATCGGCCGATGCCGCGACCTGGAGCACCCGGCTGCGCCTGAACCTGCCCCGGCTCGGGCATGTCGATGCCGTGCTGACCCTCGGCGCGCACGGGCTGGAAGCCCGGCTGGTGGCCGACGACCGCGCCACCGCTGGCCGTCTGGCCGAAGCAGGCGCTGACTTCCGCGGCCAGCTGGAAGCCCACGGCATCTCCCTGCTGAACCTCAACGTCAGCGCGGCCACCGAGGTGGAAGCGCGCCTGGACGCCATGCCGGCAGCCCAGCCATGAGCGCGAACGATCCGCACCGCGACGCCGCCGTCGCGCTTTCCTACCAATCCGCCGACAAGGCGCCGCGCGTGGTGGCCAAGGGCTACGGCCTGTCCGCCGAAGCCATCATCGCCCGCGCCCGCGAGGCCGGCGTCTACGTGCACGGCTCCCCGGCGCTGGTCAACCTGCTGATGCAGGTAGACCTCGACAGCCAGATCCCGCCGCAACTCTATGTGGCCGTGGCCGAGCTGCTGGTCTGGTTGCACCGGATGGAACAGCCGGACGCCGTGCCGGCCCTTCCAGCCCTCACCTGACCCGGCCCGCCCCGTCCCACAGGCGCCGAGAACGGCACCCACGCTGAAATAGCGCCAATTTCGGCCCGTGTTCCGGCCGATGACGCGGAACGTCCCTTGTTACTGTGCACGCATCGATCAGCCCGTCTGCCGTCCGGGCTGGCACCGCGCCTTTGCAAAGCACAACGCCATGACCAAGAACGTTTCGATGGGTCCCGCGCAGCGGACCATCCAGCAGGCCTGGAATGCCTACCACGCCAACAAGTACGCGGACGCGCTGAAGCTCGCCCGCGCTGCCAAGCGCATTGCCGGCACGCTCCCCGAACCGTACTACCTCGAATCGCTGTGCCTGTCCGGCCTGCACCATAGCGAGGAAGCCAAGCGGCTGGCGGAAGCCGGCATGAAACGCTTCCCGAACCATCCGGGCTTCCTGGGCCTGGTCGGCGCACTCGAGGTGGCCCTGGAAAACTACACCGCCGGCATTCCGCTGCTCCAGCGCAGCCTGGAACTCCAGCCCGGCTCGGCCCATCTGTGGCAGGTGCTCGGCACGGCCATGTTCTATACCGGCGACTATTTCGAAGCCCGCCTGGCCGGCGAGAAAGCCGCCAGCCTGCTGCCGAACGACCCGGTGGCGGTGGGCAACTACGCCTCCGCGCTGCGCGAATCGGGCAGCACCATCGAAGCCATTCCCGTGTTCCGCCGCGCCTGCGCGCTGGACCCGCTGCAGCGCGTGAACCGCTCCAACCTGCTGTTCTCGCTGCTCTACGACGAAACCATCGGCGCCGAGGAACTGCGCCGCGAGGCCACCGACTGGGCCCGCACGCTGGCGCGCACGCCCGTGGAAGCCCCGGCGCTGCGCGCCAGCGAAGGCGAGCGGATCCGCATCGGCATCCTGTCGAACGACTTGCGCCGCCATGCCTGCGCCTACTTCCTGATTCCGCTGATCGCCAATCTGGACCGCACCCGCTTCGAGGTGCACCTGTTCTCGCTGTCGAACGTCAACGACAACATCACCAAGAAGATCCGCGTCTACGCGGAGGGCTTCCACGACCTCTACAAGATGTCCGAGGCCGAGGTGGTCAAGGCCGTGCGCGCGCAGCGCTGCGACGTCATGGTCGACCTGGGCGGCTACACGGGCGCCTCGCCCCTGACCTACATGGTGCATCGCCTGGCCCCGAAGCAGCTGACGTGGCTGGGCTACCCCGGCACCACCGGCATGGAGCAGATCGAGTACCGCGTGACCGACTGGACCGCCGATCCGGAGGGCTTCGACCACAACTACACGGAGAAGCTGCTCCGGGCGCCCGTGTTCAGCGCCTACCACCCGATCGTCACCAACCCGCTGAAGATCTACGACCCGCGCTTCCGCGTGCAGCCGACCCCGGCGCTGAACAACGGCTACATCACGTTCGGCTCCTGCAACACCATCGCCAAGCTGGGTCCCAAGACCATGCGGCTGTGGAGCGCCGTGCTGGCGCGCTGCCCGAACGCCCGCATGCTCGTGGAAGCCACCGGCTGCGACCGCGACAACGTGCGCGAGATGCTCTACGAACGCATGGAAGCCCATGGCATCGACACCAGCCGCGTGGAGCTGATCAACCGTGACGGCGCGGCGCAGTACGTGACCTACCACCGCATCGACATCGCCCTGGACACCGCGCCCGTCACCGGCGGCACCACCACCTGCGACGCCATCTGGATGGGCGTGCCCGTGGTCACCTTCTCCGGCGACACCTTCCACCAGCGCGTGTCGGCCCCGTTCCTGCACGCCGCCGGCCTGGACGACCTGATCTGCGACACCGAGGAGCGCTACGTCGACGTGGCCTGCGCGCTGGCGGCCGACGTGCAGCAGCTCAACGAGATCCGCATGTCGATCCGTCCGCGTGCGGAGCAAAGCGAGATGTTCGACGCGCAGCGCTTCGCCAGCTGGTTCGAGGACCAGCTGACCGAGATCTGCAGCGAGACCAAGCCGATTCCCGCCCGCACCGAGCCGCGCCGCTCCGGCCTGTTCTTCGCCGGCGCGTGGTATCCCGCCGAGGACCTGGTGATGTCGGTGGCCGCTCACATCCACCTGAAGGAATGGGTGCCGCTGCTCAACGTGCTCGAGAACCTGACCTCCACCTGGTACCGCAACTGGGTGGTGGCCTACGGCCTGGCCGAATTCAAGTACCACAACGGCGAGGCTGACGCGGCCATCGACCTGCTGGTGGAAGCCATCGGCATGCGCCCGTACGCGCTGCCGCTGTACCGCAAGCTGGCGCTCTGGCTCGACGAACTCGAACTGGACAAGTCCGCCCTCGCCCAACTGCTGGACGAGCAGTTCGGCCTGGCGCTGGACGTGCTGGAAGCCTCGCCGCCGCCTACCGTGTTCGAGGTGATCGGCATCGAGGTGGCCACGCAGGGCGCACCCGAAGCCGCCGCCGAGGAGGTGGCAGCATGAAGGCCGTCATCCTGGCCGGGGGCCTGGGCACCCGCATCTCCGAGGAATCGCACCTGCGGCCGAAGCCGATGATCGAGATCGGCGGCAAGCCCATCCTCTGGCACATCATGAAGATGTACTCGGCGCACGGCGTGAACGAGTTCGTGATCTGCCTGGGCTACAAGGGCTACGTCATCAAGGAGTACTTCGCCAACTACTTCCTGCACATGTCCGACGTCACGTTCGACATGCGCGAGAACCGCATGGCCGTGCACCACCGCAAGGCCGAGCCGTGGAGCGTGACGCTGGTGGATACCGGCGAGGACTCGATGACCGGCGGCCGCCTGCGCCGCGTGCGTGAATACCTGACGCCGGGCGAGCCGTTCTGCTTCACCTATGGCGACGGCGTGTCCGACATCGACATTACCGCCGAGATCGCCTTCCACCGCGAGCACGGCCGCCGCGCCACTGTGGCTGCCGTGCAGCCGCCGGGCCGCTACGGTGCGCTCGAACGCGACAACGACAAGGTGTGCGGCTTCACCGAGAAGCCGCGCGGCGATGGCGCCTGGATCAACGGCGGGTTCTTCATCCTGCAGCCGGAAGTCATCGACCTGGTGCCGGACGACGCCACGAGCTGGGAAGAAGCCCCCATGCGCCAGCTCGCCCGCTCCGGCCAGATGGCCGCGTACGAACATACCGGCTTCTGGCAGCCGATGGACACGCTGCGCGAGAAGAACCTGCTGGAAGACCTCTGGCAATCCGGCAAGGCGCCCTGGAAGACCTGGTAATGGTGTCGACTGCCTCCCCGTCGGCGGCGCTCTCCGCGTTCGCAGGCCGGCGCGTCTTCGTCACCGGACACACCGGCTTCAAGGGCGCCTGGCTGGCGCTGCTGCTCGCGCGGCTGGACGCGCGCGTCAGCGGCTATGCGCTGGCCCCCAACACCACGCCGAGCCTGTTCGACGCCGCGCGCGTGGCGCCGGCGCTCGCGCAGCATACGGTGGGCGATGTCCGCGACGCCGCCGCGCTCACGCGCGCGCTGCACGCGGCGAAACCGGAGATCGTGCTGCACCTGGCGGCCCAGCCGCTGGTGCGCGCGAGCTACCGCGACCCGGCCGAGACGTGGTCCACCAACGTCATGGGCACGGTCAACCTGCTCGACGCCGTGCGCACCTGCCCGTCCGTGCGCGCGGTCATCGTGGTCACCACCGACAAGTGCTACGACAACAAGGAATGGCTGTGGGGCTATCGCGAGACCGATCCGCTCGGTGGCCATGACCCCTATAGCGCGAGCAAGGCCGGCACGGAACTCGTGGCCGCCAGCTATCGGAAGTCGTTCCTGGCCGAGCGTGGCGTGCTGCTGGCCACCGCCCGCGCCGGCAACGTGATCGGCGGCGGCGACTGGTCGGAGGACCGCCTGATTCCCGATGCCGCCCGCGCTGCCGCCCGTGGCGCCGTCCTTGAGATCCGCAGCCCGCAGGCTACACGGCCGTGGCAGCACGTGCTGGAAGCGCTGCACGGCTACCTGCTGCTGGGCGCCCGGCTGCTGGCCGGCGACGCCGCGCTGGCCACCGCCTTCAACTTCGGCCCGGAAGCGCGCGACAACCTGCCAGTCGCGCGCGTGCTGGGCGGCTTGCAGCCACACTGGCCGGAACTCCAGTGGGCGCATTGCCCGCCGCCGGGCGCCGCGCCGCACGAGGCCCGCAACCTGTACCTCGATTCCTCCCAGGCGCACACGCTGCTGGGCTGGCAATCGCGCTGGACACTGGACGAGGCGCTGGCCGCCACCGCGCGCTGGTATCGCACGGTCCAGCACGAGCCGGGCCAGGCCCGCGCCATCACCGAACAACAGATCGAGCAATTCTGCGCATGACCACTGCTGCCACCGCTCCTACCCCCTGCTGCCGCGCCTGCGGCGCGCCGCTGACGCAAACCGTCGTGGACCTCGGCCTGTCGCCGGTCTCCAATGCCTTCATCCGGCCGGAGCACATCGCACAGGGCGAGATGTTCTACCCGCTGCACGCCATGGTGTGCCACAAGTGCTGGCTCGTGCAGCTGCGCGACGCCACGCCGGCGGAAACCCATTTCCACGACGATTACGTCTACTTCTCGTCGTTCTCCACCTCGTGGCTCGAACACGCCCGCCGTTACGTGACGGCGATGACCGAGCGCTTCGACCTGACCCCGGCGAGCAGCGTGATGGAGATCGCCAGCAACGACGGCTACCTGCTCCAGTATTTCCACCAGAACGGCGTGCCATGCCTGGGCATCGAGCCCTCCGCCAATACCGGCGAGGCGGCCCGCGCCAAGGGCATCGACAGCCGCGAGCTGTTCTTCGGCGAGCGCACCGCACGCGCCCTGCGCGTGGAAGGCTGGCAGGTGGACCTGCTGCTCGGCAACAACGTGCTGGCCCACGTGCCTGACATCAACGACTTCGTGGGCGGCATGCCGATCGTGCTGAAGCCCGAAGGCGTGATCACGCTGGAGTTCCCGCACCTGCTGCGCCTGCTGGAGCAGAACCAGTTCGACACGCTGTACCACGAGCACTACTCCTACCTGTCGCTGACGGCGCTGGTGCCGATCCTCGCCCGCGCCGGGCTGCGCGTGTTCGATATCGAGCACCTGCCCACGCACGGCGGCAGCCTGCGCCTGTTTGCCTGCCACCAGGCCTCGCGCCGCGCCACCACGCCGGCCGTGCAGGCCTGCCTGGATGAGGAAGTCGCCGGCGGCCTGACCTCGCCGGACCGCTACGCCCGCTTTGCCGAGCGCGTGCGCCAGGCCAAGCGCGACCTGCTGGCCTTCCTGATCGAGGCGCGCCGCGCCGGCAAGCGCGTGGCCGCCTACGGCGCCGCCGCCAAGGGCAACACGCTGCTGAACTACTGCGGCATCGACGCCGACCTGATCGAATACGTGGTGGACCGCAACCCGGCCAAGCAGAACAAGCTGCTGCCCGGCACGCGCATTCCGGTGCGCTCGCCCGATTCCATCTACGCCAGCCGGCCCGACTACCTGGTGATCCTGCCGTGGAACATCAAGGACGAGGTGGTCGAGCAGATGGCCGGCATCCGCGCCTGGGGCGGCCGCTTCGTGGTGCCCATTCCCGATACCGTGGTCCTGCCGTGATCTTCACCCCGACCCGCATCGCCGGCGCCTGGCTGGTGGACCCCGAACCGCTGCCCGACGCGCGAGGCTTCTTCGCGCGCACGGTCTGCGTGGCGGCGTTCGCCGAGCATGGCCTCGATGCGCACTTCGTGCAGCAGAGCGTCTCGCGCAACACGCGCGCCGGCATCCTGCGCGGCATGCACTTCCAGACCGGGGCGCATGCCGAGGACAAGCTCGTGCGCGTGACCACCGGCGCGGTGTACGACGTGATCCTCGATTTGCGCCGCGCGTCCGCCACCTACCTGCAATGGCAGGCAGTGGAATTGTCGGCGGACAACCAGCGCGCGATCTACATCCCGAAGGGCGTCGCACACGGGTTCCAGACCCGCACGGCGCTCTCCGAGGTGTTCTACCAGATGACGGTGCCGTTCGCGCCCGGCAGCAGTGCCGGCGTACGCTGGGACGACCCCGCCATCGGCATTGACTGGCCAGACTGCGCGGACCGCATGGTCTCCGCGAAGGACCTGGCGCTTCCCCTGCTCGCCGGGCTTGGCGAGCATTGACAACCCCTTTTATTCGAACCTGACAATCCAAGCGGAGCCACCCATGACGACTGAACATCTGCAAAAGCTGTCCGACGCCCTGCGCACGGTGGGCGGCAGCGCCGCCGCCCGCGACAAGGTCATCGCCCTGTGCAAGAGCATCGAGCAAGACCTGGACGCCTACGAAGGCAGCGTGCGTGACGACATTACCGGCCCGATCGTCGATGCCATGTACAACGAGCAGTCGCGCCTGCGCAAGACGCTGGCCGACGGCACGGTGTTCGAATTCCTGTACCGCACCAAGATCGCGCGCGACTTCCTGATGAGCACGCCGCCGCAACCGGACCACGTGTGGGAGCCGCAGACCACCAAGCTGCTGCTGAAGCTGTGCGAGCGCGGCGGCCATGCCGTGGTGGGCGGCGCCTACTTCGGCGACCAGGTGATCCTGATGGCGCGCCGCCTGGCCCAGGCCGGCGGCACCTGCCACGCGTTCGAGCCGAATGCCGACCAGCTCGGCATGCTGCGCAACAACGCCACGCTGAACGGCGTGGAGAACATCCGCAGCTGGCGCCTGGGCCTGTGGTCGGACAGCACCACGCAACTGCGCCTGGTGGGCCACGACTCGTTCGCCCACGCCGAGCACAGCGACGGCCCCGCCGGAGACGACAGCTTCTCGACCATCACCATCGACGAATACTGCGCCCAGCAGAACGTGGACAAGCTCGGCCTGATCATGCTCGATATCGAAGGCGCCGAACTGAACGTGTTCAAGGGCGCGGCGAAGCAGCTGGCCCGCCCGGCCGGCGAAGCCCCGAACCTCGTGTTCGAGGTGCACCGCCACTACGTGGACTGGAGCGCCGGCCTGCAGAACGCCGAGATCATCCGCATGCTCACCGGCTTTGGCTACCACGTCTACGCCGTGCGCGACTTCAACTCGAACGTGAACATGGAAGGCCGCCCCGTGGAGCTGGTGCCGGTGGACCAGGTCTACCTGGACGGCCCGGCGCACGGCTTCAACATGGTGGCCGTCAAGGACCCGGCGCTGCTGGCGGGCAAGGATTTCGCGGTGGTGCCGGGCGTGAGCCCCAAGCTGCTGTGGCACCGTGACCCGGCGCTCCACCATCCCGTCAACTGATCGACCCCGAGGAAAGTGATGCGCTGTACGGTGATTGGCGGGGCCGGCTTTGTCGGCCGCCGCCTGGCGGACACGCTGCGGCGTGCCGGCCATGAGGTCTGGGTGCCCGCGCGCGGCGACCGCGCGCTCTTCACCCGGGACCTGGGCCATGTGTATTACTGCGCCGGCCTGACCGCCGACTTCGCGGCGCGCCCGTTCGACACCGTCACGGCGCACGTCTCGCTGCTGGCCGATGTGCTGCGCGCAAACCGCTTCGCGCATCTGGTCTACCTGTCCTCCACGCGGCTGTACGACACCTCGCAGCTGCCCGTGGGCGACGAGGCCGCCGCGCTGACGCTGCAGCCGGCCAGCCCGCGCGCGCTGTACGACCTGTCGAAGGGGCTGGGCGAGAACCTCTGCCTGACCGTGGCCGCCGGCCGCGCCGCCGTGGCGCGGCTCTCGTGCGTGTTCGACTGGTCGGCCGATTCGCCGGGCTTCCTGTCCGAATGGCTGATCCGCGCGGCCACCGAGCGCGCGTTCACGCTCGACAGCGACGCCGGCTTCGTGCGCGACTACATCCACCTGGACGACGTGGTCGGCGCGCTGACCGCGATGTCCACGGGCGGCGCCAGCGGCATCTTCAACGTGGCCAGCGGCGCCAATGTGTCCAACGGCGAGCTGGCCGAGGTCTTCAACCGGCTCGGCTGGGATATCGCGCTGACCCGCGCCTCGCCTGTGCAACGGGCCGCCGTGTGCAGCACCGAGGCGCTGCGCAGCCTCGGCGTGGCGCCGCGCGACGTACGCGACGTGATGGCCAGCCATCTGGAAGGGATCAAGCCATGGAACTGATCGGCCATACCCGCGAGTCGCTGGCTGCCTACACCTGCGCCCAGGTGGCCAACCTGGTGCCGGATGGCCGCCACGCGGCGCTGCTGCCCGTGGTGTCCCGCCACATGGACGAGGCACTGGCCCGCGTGGGTCGTTGCATCGACGCCGTGCGCATGTGGCGCCCCGGCCAGTTCAACTACCTGCACTCGTCGCAGTACTGCCAGTACCTGTACTACCTGTCGAACACGATCTGGCGCAACGAGCGCAACGGCGAGGCCTGCACCAAGCTGTTCCTGCTCAACAAGGCGCTCAACGCGATCGACCTGTTCTACGAGATCGAGATGCCCGAGGTGTTCTTCATCGGCCACTCCGTCGGCATCGTCCTGGCCAAGGCCACCTACGGCAACTACCTGGTCCTGTACCAGAACTCCACCGTGGGCAAGAACCACGGCGTGGCGCCGGTCATCGGCGACGGCGTGGTCATGTACCCCAACACCGCCATCATCGGCCGCAGCCACGTCCGCAACGGCTCGGTGATCTCGCAGGGCGTCAGCGTACTCAACCGCGAAACCCCGGGCGACTGCCTGGTCTACGCCGGCGAAGCCGGCGACCTGATCTGCAAGCCCGCCTACGAACGGGCGGCGGCGGAGTATTTCAGGGTGTGAGGGGATAACAGACGGGATAACAGACGACGAAAGACGACAAAAAGGCCATGTCGCGGGAGCGCGACATGGCCTTTTTGTCGTTCCCAACCCACGCGCCAACAGCTACGCGGGCCGGAAAGCCGTCGTCAAACCGGCATATTCATCATTTCCTGGTACGCCGCCGCCAGGCGGTTACGCACCTGAACGGCCGTCTGGAACGACACGTTGGCTTTCTGCATGTCGATCATCACGTCGTTCAGGGCCACGCCGGGCTTGCCCATTTCGAAGGCTTCGGCCTGGCCGTAGGCGCGGTCCTGCACGGCGTTCAGGCGTTGCATGGAGCGTTGCAGCTCGCCCGCGAAGCCTTCGGTGGAGGCCGCCGGGGCCTGGTTGGTGCTGCCGCCGCCAGCCACCTGCGCCAGGCCGCGCAGTTGCTGGAGCATGCCTTCAATCGAGGAGATCGTCATGACGCGTCCGGTTCTGTGAGAGGGTTTCCCGAACCACGCGCCTGATACATCACACGCAGTCCGTTTTCAGTGCTCGCACTGTACCCACCCGCGCCACCAGCCCAAAGGATGAATTCGGCGGGAAAACCTCGCCTATTCAGCCAATTGTCCATCAGCCTTCTGGCCGATCATCGCTACCGTGCCGGATCTGGCGGATCCAAGCGTATCGACGCACCGCCCCGGCCTGTTATCAACCAGCGGGGAGTGCGCGTGTTTTTTCAGCAGCGTAATGTGAGCCAAGCCGAAATGATTAACGGCAGCCAAGGCGAAAGTGGCAAGGGCAGGACTAACCCTGCCGCGCCGGAGTCGCGCGCATGAACGCGGCGGCTACCCTGCCGAACGGCGCGGCACTGGTCGACAAGCTCAAGGCCAATCCGCGCCTGCCCCTGATGCTCGGCGGGGCGGCACTGGTCGCGGCCATCGCCGTGGGCGTGATGTGGTCACGCACGCCGGACTACAAGGTGCTGTACAGCAACCTGTCCGAGCGCGACGGCGGCGCCGTGGTGGCCTCCCTCCAGCAGATGAACGTGCCGTACAAGTTCGCCGAAGGCGGCGGCGCGCTGATGGTGCCGGCGGACAAGGTGCACGAAATGCGCCTCAAGCTCGCCAGCCAGGGCCTGCCGAAGAACGGCAACGCCGGCATGGAGCTGATGGATAACCAGAAGTTCGGCATCAGCCAGTTTGCCGAGCAGGTCAACTACCAGCGCGGCCTGGAAGGCGAACTCGCCCGCTCGATCGAGTCGATCGGCGCCGTACAGTCGGCCCGCGTGCACCTGGCCATCCCCAAGCCCACCCTGTTCGTGCGCGAGCGCCAGAAGCCCACCGCGTCGATCGTGCTGCAGCTCTACCCGGGCCGCGCCGTCGATGAAGGCCAGGTCGCCGCCATCAGCCACCTGGTCTCGTCCAGCGTGCCCGAACTCACGCCGAAGTCGATCTCCATCGTCGACCAGCACGGCAACCTGCTCTCCGGCACCAATGACCGCTCGCTGGACGCCAGCCAGCTCAAGTTCGTGCAGCAGGTGGAACAGAACTACGTGAAGCGCGTGGAAGCCATCCTCGCGCCGATCCTCGGCAAGGACAACGTCCACGCCCAGGTCACCGCCGACGTGGACTTCTCGTCCGTCGAGCACACCGACGAAAGCTACAAGCCGAACCAGGACCCGACCAAGGCGGTCATCCGCAGCCAGCAGACCAGCGAGTCGAGCACGCAGGGCGCCTCCCCCGTGGGCGGCGTGCCGGGCGCGCTGTCGAACCAGCCGCCGGCCGCCGCCGTGGCGCCGGTGACCACGCCGCAGCCGCCGCGCCAGCCGGGCCAGCCCAATCCGCCGGCCCAGGCCAACGCGAACCAGACCACGCAGACCGCCGAGAAGACCGGCCCGAGCACCAGCCGCCGCGACGCCACCACCAACTACGAGGTGGACCGCGTGGTGCGTCACGTGCAGCAGGCTCCGGGCGGCGTGAAGCGCCTGTCGGTGGCCGTGGTCGTGAACTACCGCCAGAAGCTCGACGCCAAGGGCAAGCCGGTGACCGAGGCGCTCTCCGCCAAGGAACTGGCCCAGATTGAGAACCTGACCAAGGAAGCGATGGGCTACTCGGCTGACCGCGGCGACTCGCTGAACGTGGTCAACAGCCCGTTCACCGACAACGCGGAGAAGGAACCCGAGCTGCCGCTGTGGAAGCAACCGCAGATGATCGACCTGGCCAAGACCGGCGTCGGCTACCTGCTGCTGGCCATCCTGGCGATGTTCCTGTGGTTCAAGGTGGCGCGTCCGGTGCTGCGCAAGTACACCGCCCCGCCGCTGCCCGCGCCCTCCGAGACGACGGACGCCACCGAGGCTGTGCTCCTGCCGCCGGAAGAGACGCAGAATCCGGAAGTCCTGCGCCTGGCCGCGAAGTACGAAAGCGATCTCGCCCTGGTGCGCGACGCCGCGCAACGCGACCCGCGCCTGGTCGCCAGCGTAATCAAGAATTGGATGGCCCATGACGAACGCCAGTAAGGGAATGCCCGAAAAGGGCCTGCAGAAGAGCGCCATCCTGATGATGGCGATTGGCGAGGACGCTGCCGCCGAGGTGTTCAAGCACCTGTCGCCCCGTGAAGTGCAGGGGCTGGGCTCGGCGATGGCCAGCCTGTCGTCGGTAACGCGCGAGGAAATGGCCGAGGTGCTGGCCGAGTTCCGCGGCGAGACCGAGCAGTACCTGGCACTGAACGTGGACTCCAGCTCGTTCATCAAGAGCGTGCTGAACAAGGCGCTGGGCGAGGAACGCGCGCTGTCCGTGATCGAGGACATCCTGGAATCGCGCGATCCGGGCGGCGGCATCGACTCCCTGAACTGGATGGACGCCACCTCGGTGGCCGAACTGATCAAGGACGAGCACCCGCAGATCATCGCCACCATCCTGATCCACCTGGACCGCCAGAAGTCGTCCGAAGTGCTGGGCTTCTTCACGGACCGCCTGCGCAACGACGTGATCCTGCGTATTGCCACCTTCGGCGGCGTACAGCCGGGCGCGCTGCAGGAGCTGACCGACGTGCTGACCAAGCTGCTGGCCGGCCAGAGCCTGAAGCGCAGCCGCATGGGCGGCGTGCGCACGGCGGCCGAGATCATCAACCTGATGAGCACGGCCCACGAGGAAGCGGTCATCGACGGCGTGCGCACGCACGACAGCGACCTGGCCCAGAAGATCATCGACGAGATGTTCCTGTTCGAGAACCTGCTGGAAGTGGACGATCGCGGCATCCAGCGCGTGCTCAAGGAAGTGGCGACCGAATCGCTCATCGTGGCGCTCAAGGGTGCCCAGCAGGAACTGCGCGACAAGTTCATCCGCAACATGTCCACCCGTGCGGGCGAGATGCTGCGCGAAGACCTGGAAGCGCTGGGACCGGTACGTGTGTCGCAGGTGGAGGCCGAGCAGAAGGCCATCCTGCAGGTGGTGAGACGCCTGGCGGAATCGGGCGAAATCCAGATTGGCGGAGGAGACGATGCCTACGTTTGAGCGCGGCTTTGCCGCCAGCCGCGGGCCCGCCCGCGGCGACACCGGCACCAGCATCGGCAGTGGCAGTGGCGCCGGTGCCAGCGACCCGTTCGACAATTTCAGCGCGTTCGAGCCGCCCAGCCCGGTGCGCGCCCGCTCACGCGGAGACGCCTGGCAGCGCTGGCAGATGGTGTCGCTGGACCCGCGCGACGCATTGAAGAAGGCGCTCGAGTCCGTCCAGCTGCCCGCCGAGCCGCCGCCCCCGCCGTCCATCGACTTCGAAGCCCTGCATGCGATGCGCGAAGGCGCCCGCAAGGAAGGCTATGCCCAGGGCTACACCCAGGGCCAGACCCAGGGTTATGGCGACGGCCACCGCGAAGGCTATGCACGCGGCCTGGAATCGGCCCGCACTGAAGCCGCCCGGCTGCAGGAACTGGCTGGCAACTTCCGCGACGCGCTGGGCCGCGTGGATACCGAGATTGCCGATGCACTGGTCGGCCTGGCCCTCGATGTGGCGCGCCAGCTGGTCCGCAAGACCATGGAGACCGATCCCGCCGCGCTGCTGCCCGCCGCGCGCGAACTGCTGGCGGCCGAGCCGCCGCTCTCCGGCTCGCCCTGCCTGCTGCTGAACCCCGAGGACGTGACGCTGGTGGAAACCCATCTGGCCGGCGAACTGGAAGCCGCCGGCTGGACCGTGCGCGCCGACGCCACCGTGGCGCGCGGCGGCTGCATCGCCAGCGCCGCGTGCGGCGAGCTGGACGCCAGCCTGGCCACCCGCTGGAGCCGTGTGATCAAGGCCCTGGGCCGCAACGACCCG
>NZ_CAJPVH010000086.1 GCF_905397395.1 Cupriavidus campinensis | reverse complement strand
TGCGGACTACCCGTGTGAAAGTAGGTCATCGCCAGGCTCTTATACCCAAAACCCCCAGCCCCAAAAGGCTGGGGGTTTTGCTTTTGCGGCGCCAGATTGATGTTGCCGCCGCGAAGTCCTCGTCATTTCCGCGTTGTATCGCTGTTGTTTTCAGGGTACCGGAGTATTCCTGCGCGGATTTCGATCTGATATGTTCCCTACAAGCGCCGGGTCTAGGCGCGATGCAGCGACGAGAAATTGGGTTTTGGGGGGTTACATGGCGGCCACGAAGTTATGGCCCGCGCTTGCCAGCATGGCAAGCGTGTTGTTGTTGGCGGGATGTGCATCGAGCGGGGGGAATCCTCCCATCGATCCGACGAAAATGGTCCCAGTGGCCGAAGTGGATTGCAAGACGTTCGCGGTGAAAGCCGGCATGAAGTCTGCTGTTCACGTCGATGCACTGGAGGCGGCGAATATCGCGACCGTACTGGCCACGCAGCGGAATGCCGATGCTGAGGCCGGCGGCGACCCCGAAGGTGAGGGCGAAAGCAGTACTGCCGCGCCTGTGGCACTACCTGAGCTTCCCCCATTCTCAGCATCCGCGTCGCTCGCGAATCTTCCTGCGGGCTGGCAGCCCTGGACCATCAACCGCAACAAGACTCCCACGCGCTATACGCTGACCGAAATGGATCAACGCCTGGTGCTGCATGCCCAGGCCGAAAGCTCCGCATCGGGACTCTACGTGCCACTGACACAGCGCGACCCTGGCATGCTTCGCTGGATGTGGAAGACCCGTGACGTCATCCGTAGCGCCGACAACGCGATGGGCCAGCGCGAAGACGCGCCGCTGCGCATCTTCGTCGCCTTCGATGGCGACATGGCCAAACTGCCACTGCGGGACCAGCTTATGTACGAGATGGCCCGCATCACCACCGGCCGCGAGATGCCGTATGCCACGCTGATGTACATCTGGGGCGGTCGGCGTCCCGCGGGCGCCGTGTTGAACAACCCCCATACCGATCGCGTCCGCATGATCGTGGTCGATTCCGGCACGCGCCATGCCAACAGCTGGCGTTGCCATGAGCGGGATCTGCGCGCCGACTACCGCAAGGCGTTTGGGACCGATCCTGGCAAGGTTATCGCCGTAGGGCTGATGACTGATACGGACAATACCAAGAGCCGCGCCGAGTCCTGGTACGGTGATATTGTCCTCGATTGACCCGGGACTAGTTCGGGTCGAGTGAACATGCGGCGGCCTGGCTTGGCGCCGTGTCCTCGAGCGCGAGCAGGGCGAACGTCGCCAGCCAATGGGTGGCAACATAGTGGCCGCCCACCGCCTGCGGAAGCGACGCTTCCAGGTGATCGGACCACGCCCGCACCGCCAGCGGCTGGAGCGTCGGGGGCAGGGCGGGGCCCAGCAGCCGCCAACACCATGCACGAGACAGGTTCAGGCCGTCCAGGTGCGACATCTTCGGGTCCGTGCGATCCGCCACCGTCACCGGCGTCAGCCAGGTCGCCAGCTCGGCCTGCCCCGGCGAGAATATCTCCCACCAGTCGCCGAACGAGCAGTCGTCGTCGGTCACCTGCTGCATCAGAACCGCTTCGATCAATCCACCCGACAGGAACTCGTCGCCGCCCGGTTCGTAGCGGGCGGGATACCGCTGGTCGTGTCCGAACCAGCGATGTGCGCGTCGGACGATCGCCTTGCGCAGCGCCAGATGCTGCGTGCTTCGCGCAAAATGCAACGCCATCACCAGTGCGAACGCGCTGTTGAAATGGGTGCCGGTCCGTACCGGGAAATCGGCGATTTCGATGGTATCGATGAGGCGCAGCGCAAGGTGATCGGCCAGCGGCGCGCAAGCCGCGGCCCATCGCGCCGCCTGTGGGTCGCCGGCGCCCAGCAGCGTCAGTTCCGACTGGAGCCTTAGCACCCACGCCCAGCCATATGGGCGCTCGAACGTCCGCGAACCTGGACGTTCGAAGTAAGCCAGTTCCGTCGCCAACGCCTCGGGCCGCAGTTGCGCGTCGAGCGTCTGCCGGATTTGCGGCGCGATCGGCAGGCCCGGGCGCGTCGCCAGCAGTCGCACCAGCAGCCAATGCATGTGCACCGACGAATGCCAGTCGTAGCTGCCATAGAAGACCGGATGCGCCACCGCCGGCTCGGCAAGATCGCCGGCGCGTGTCATCAGGTGGTCTAGCTTGTACGGATAGGGACGGACGATGTTATCCAGCGCCACCCGGGCGAAGCCTTCCGCCGTGTTGTCGTCCAACAGCGTATGCGGCATCGCCGGTCTTTCCTATGAGCGGATTCTGAAAAGTTGCTAGCCTCAGGCGGCCGCGAGCCATTTCTCCACGAGTTTCACGAAGAACGTCGAGCCCACAGGCAGCAATTCGTCGTTGAAGTCGTAGCTGGGGTTGTGCAGCATGCACGGTCCCATGCCATGGCCGGCCTCGCGGTGCTTGCCCTCGCCATTGCCGATGAACAGGTAGCAGCCGGGCTTTTCCTGGAGCATGAACGAGAAGTCCTCGGCGCCCATGGTCGGCTCGATGTTGCCGTCCACATGATCCGCGCCCACCACCTCGCTGGCCACGCCAACCGCGAACTCCGCCTCGGCGGCGCTGTTGATCGTCGGCGGGTAGTTGCGGCGGAATTCGAACTCGATGGTGCAGTCGAACGCAGACGCCACCGCGCGCGACACCTCTTCCATGCGCCGCTCGATCAGGTCGAGCACCGGCACCGTGAAAGTCCGCACCGTGCCGCCGATCCATGCCTGGTCCGGCACGATGTTGGTGGCGTCTCCGGCGTGGAACTGGGTCACCGAGATCACCGCGGTGTCGATCGGCCGCTTGTTGCGCGTGATGATGCCCTGCAGGGCCGAGACGATCTGCGTGCCCGCGAAGACCGGGTCGAAACCGTTGTGCGGCATGGCTGCGTGCGCGCCCTTGCCCTTCACGACGATGCGGAATTCATTGCTCGATGCCATCAGCGGGCCGGCCGTGGTGCCGAACGAGCCCACCGGCATGCCCGGCCAGTTGTGCATGCCAAACACGGCGTCGCACGGAAAACGCTTGAACAGGCCATCCTTGATCATCTCGCGCGCGCCGCCGCCGCCTTCCTCGGCCGGCTGGAAGATCAGGTTCACGGTGCCGTCGAAATTGCGGTGCTCGGCCAGGTAACGCGCCGCGCCCAGCAGCATCGCCGTGTGGCCGTCATGGCCGCAGGCGTGCATCTTGCCGTCGTGTTGCGAGCGATGGCCGAAGGTATTGGCTTCCTGCAGCGGCAGCGCGTCCATGTCGGCGCGCAGGCCGATCGAGCGGCCGCTGCTGCCGTTGCGGATCACGCCGACGAGCCCCGTCGTGCCAAGCCCGCGATGGACCTCGATGCCCCACGATTCCAAGCTTTTTGCGACCAGATTGGCGGTGCGCTGTTCTTCGAAGCAGAGTTCGGGATGGGCGTGGATGTCGCGGCGGAGGGTGCGGATTTCGGCTTGCGCCTGGAGGATTTCTGGGATGAGCTTCATGGTGCCGTACCGGGCAGTGGGATACCCCGATCATACCTGTCCGCCCGCAAAGCGCCAAAGACGCCCCTCGGCGCTACTTGGCGCCCCGACTTGGCGCAGTGCAGCACGGCATCTCCTGTCACCCCGCACCCCCCGCCGGGTGGGTTTCCCCGCATGGCGCAGGCGTTCCACTGCTGGAACAGTTCATGCTTGAAGTGCCTGGCCGGTCGCGCCCGGGTCCGCGATGCAGAATGGACCGCACCAAAATGCGGCGATTTCTTATTGCGCCGGCGACGACTGCTCCTTATTGTCATTTCAGACTTCCCACAGGGAGAAACGCGCGATGTCCCTTCGCACTGTCAACAAGGTCAAGATCGCCATGGGCAAGACGGTCGGCAACGCCGCCGCCGCCGTGCTGCTGGCGGGCGCCCTCGGCCTTGGCCTGGCCGCGCCCGCCCAGGCGGCCGACCTGAAGATCGCCATGAGTTCGCCGCCGACCTCGATGGATCCGCATTTCTATAACCTGTTCTCGAACATCAACGTGTCCGAACACGTGTTCGACTCGCTGGTGAAGCTCGACCCGGACAGCCGCATCATTCCGGGCCTGGCCGAGTCCTGGAAGCTCGTGAACAACCTCACGTGGGAATTCAAGATCCGCAAGGGCGTGAAGTGGCACGACGGCACCGAACTGACCACCGAGGACGTGGTCTGGTCGCTCGACCGCCCCGCCACGATCCTGAACAGCCCGGGCAAGTTCGACGTCTATACCAAGGCGATCATCAACAAGAAGGTGATCGACAAGTACACGATCCAGCTGACCACCAACCAGCCGTATCCGTTGATGCTGAACGACCTGACGTCGATCTTCATGGTGCAGAAGAAGGCCACGCAGGGCCTGACGTCCGACGACTTCGCGCAGGGCAAGGGCATGGTCGGCACCGGCCCGTTCAAGTTCGTGAGCTACGCCCGCGACGACCGGGTCGAACTGGTCAAGAACCCGGACTACTGGGGGCCGAAGCCGGCCTGGGACAAGGTCACGCTGCGCTTCATCCCGAACCCGGCCACGCGCCTCGCCGCGCTGCTGTCCGGGGACGTCCAGGCCATCGAGAACGTGCCCACCCCGGACCTGCCCAAGGTGCGCCAGGACCCGAAGCTGTCGTTCTTCAGCAAGATCTCGCACCGCGTGATCTACCTGTATTTCGATGCCAAGCGCGACAAGTCGCCGTATGTCACCACCAAGGACGGCCAGCCGATGGATAAGAATCCGCTCAAGGATGCGCGCGTGCGGAACGCCATCAGCATGGCCATCAACCGGCAGGGCATCAAGGACCGGCTGATGGAAGGGCTGTCCGAGCCGACCAACAACCTTGTGCCGCCGACGCTGTTTGGCTACAACCCGGCCCTGAAGACGGTGAAATACGATCCCGAGGGCGCCAAGAAGCTGCTCGCGGAGGCGGGCTACCCGAACGGCTTTGGCGTCACGCTGCACACGCCGAACAACCGTTACGTCAACGATGAGAAGATTGCCCAGACCATCGCCCAGAACCTGACGCGGATTGGCATTGCCACCAAGGTGGAAGGCATGCCGATGGCCACTTATTCGTCGAAGGGCATCAAGCACGAGTGGTCGTTCGGCCTGCTGGGCTGGGGCGCCCAGACCGGTGAAGTCAGCTCGCCGCTGCGTGCGCTGCTTGCCTGCGAGGACTCGAAGAAGGGCTTCGGCACGACCAACTGGGGCGAGTACTGCAATCCGAAAATGGACGTCATCCTGGAGAAGGCGTTGGCCACGGTGGATGACACCGAGCGGTCCAAGCTGCTGCAGGAGGCTACCGCCATTGCCATCAACGACGGCGGCATCATCCCGATCCACCAGCAAGTGACCACGTGGGCCACGCAGAAGGGCATCACCTACGTGCCGCGTACCGACGAGCGCACTTATGCGCACAACTTCAAGCCGCAATAAGTCGGCTGGGGTCAATCGGCTGCACTAAGCTAGCAGCGGATGCCGTCGCGCAACGGTCCCTGACCTGGGGACCGTTGCCGGCGAAAGGATAGTGTCTCCAACATGCTGGTCTTCATCATCCGGCGCCTGATGCAGAGCGTGGTTGTGCTCCTCGTCATGTCGCTGCTCGTCTTTCTTGGCGTTTTTGCGATCGGCAACCCGGTCGATATCCTCATCAGTCCGCAGGCGGACCAGGAGGACATCAAGCGCACCATCGCCGCGCTCGGGCTCGACAAGCCGCTCTGGGAACAGTACTGGATCTTTCTGCAGAACGCCTTGCACGGCAACCTCGGCACGTCGTTCGCGCATGGCACGCCGGCGCTGAAGCTGATCTTCGAACGCATGCCGGCGACCATGGAACTGGCCATTACGGCCATCCTGCTGGCCATCGTTCTCGGCATTCCGCTAGGTCTCTGGGCCGGGCTCCGGCCCACCGGCGTGGCTGGAAAGTCGATCATGACGATATCGATCCTGGGCTTCTCGCTACCCACGTTCTGGGTCGGCCTGATGCTGATCATGGTGTTCGCGGTGCAGTTGGGCTGGCTGCCGTCGAATGGCCGGGGCGAGACCGTGCGGGTGCTGGGTATTCCGCTCAGCTTCCTGACCGTGGATGGCATCCGCCACCTGATCCTGCCGGCGGTCACGCTGTCGCTGCTGAACATCGCCATGGTGATCCGGCTTACGCGCGCCGGCACGCAGGAGGCCATGCTGCAGGACTACGTGAAGTTCGCGCGGGCCAAGGGCTTGTCCAACTCCCGCATCGTCGGGGTGCACGTCCTTAAGAATATTCTGATCCCGATCGTGACCGTGATTGCGCTCCAGTTCGGCTCGATCATCGCGTTCGCCATCGTGACCGAGTCGATTTTCGCCTGGCCCGGCATGGGCAAGCTCATCATCGACTCGATCCAGCTGCTGGACCGCCCGGTGATCGTGGCCTACCTGATGGTGATTGTGACGCTGTTCATCCTGATCAACCTCGTGGTGGACATCGTCTACAGCATGCTCGATCCGCGCGTGCGCATTGCTGACAACAAGGGCTGAGCCATGAGCGCGAGCACTGTACCGACCCAAACCAAGGAAACGGCCAGCCCGGCCGTGCCGGCGAGGGAGCAGACGCCGTTCCGCCGCTTCGCCCGGCAGTTCCTGGAGAGCAAGCTGGCCGTGGTGGGGCTGGTGACGCTCGGCCTCATCATCCTGATTGCGATCTTCGCGCCATGGCTGGCGCCCCAGAACCCGTACGACCTGGCCACGCTGGACGTGCTCGACGCGCGCATGGCCCCGGGCGAGCAGGCCGGCAGCGGCATGACGTTCCTGCTGGGTTCGGACGAGCAGGGGCGCGACATCCTCTCCGCCGTAATGTACGGCCTGCGCATCAGCATCGGCGTGGGCGTGCTCAGCACGGTGATCGCGCTGCTGCTGGGCGCCACGCTCGGCTTGCTGGCCGGCTTCCTCGGCGGCCGCACCGAGGCGTTAATCATGCGCGTGGCCGATCTCCAGCTGTCGTTTCCGCCGATCCTGCTGGCGCTGATCCTGCTGGCCTTCCTGCGGCCGGGCCTCGGCAACATCGTCATCGCGCTGGTGGCGGTGCAATGGGCCTACTACGCGCGCACCACCCGCAGCGCGGCGCTGGTGGAGCGGCGCAAGGAGTACATCGAGGCCGCCACCTGCCTGGGCCTGCCGCCGGGGCGCATCATGTTCCGCCACCTGCTGCCGAACTGCCTGCCGCCGCTGATCGTGATCGCCGCGCTGCAGGTGGCGTCGGCCATCACGCTGGAGGCCACGCTGTCCTTCCTCGGGCTTGGCGTGCCGGTCACGGAGCCGTCGCTGGGCTCGCTGATCTCGAACGGCCAGCAATACATGCTGTCCGGCAAGTACTGGATCAGCTTCTTCCCGGGCATCGCGCTGGTGGTGACCATCGTGTCGATGAACCTCGTGGCTGACCAGTTGCGCGACGTGCTGAACCCGCGCCTGCAAACGCAATGACCCCCCAGGAGCGCGCATGAGCCAACCCACCCTGGTGGTCGAACACCTGAAAACGCAGTTCTTCACGCGCGCCGGCGTGGCCAAGGCCGTGGACGACGTGTCGTTCTCGGTCAACCGCGGCGAGATCATGGGCCTGGTCGGGGAGTCCGGCTCGGGCAAGTCGATGACCGGCTACTCGATCATGGGCCTGATCGATGCGCCCGGCAAAGTGGTCGACGGCCGGATCGCGCTGACCAGCCGCGACGGTGTGACGCGCGACCTCCGCGCGCTCACCCCCGCCCAGCAGCGCGACGTGCGCGGCAACCGCATCGCGATGATTTTCCAGGACCCGATGATGACGCTGAACCCGGTCCTGCGCATTGACACGCAGATGATCGAGGCCGTGCGCGCGCACGACAACGTCAGCAAGCCGGTCGCCCGCGAGCGGGCGCGCAATGCGCTGGCCCGCGTCGGCATTCCCTCGCCGGACGAGCGCCTGACCGCCTACCCGCACCAGTTCTCGGGCGGCATGCGCCAGCGCGTGGCCATTGCCATCGCGCTGCTCAACAAGCCGGACCTGATCATTGCCGACGAGCCGACCACGGCGCTGGACGTGACCATCCAGGGCCAGATCCTCTATGAGATGCAGACGCTGTGCCGCGAATCGGGCACCGCGCTGATCTGGATCACGCACGACCTGTCCGTGGTGGCCGGTCTCGCGGACAAGGTCTGCGTGATGTACGCCGGCAAGATCGTGGAATCGGGCGATGTGCGCCAGGTGCTGGAGCATCCCGAGCACCCGTACACGCACGGGCTGATCGGTTCGGCGCCGTCACGCAACCCGCGCGGCACGCCGCTGCGGCAGATTCCGGGCATGACGCCGTCGTTGCTGAACCTGCCGGCCGGATGCTCGTTCCGCGAGCGCTGCCCCTACGCGACCGACATCTGCAAGACCGAACCGCCGCTCGGCACCTCGCCAGACGGCCGGGAGCTGCGCTGCTTCCACCCGGTACTTGCCCAGCAGGAGGCCGCATGAGCCAGTCCGTGATCGATACCCCGGCGAGTGCTGCCAACGCCACGCAGGCTGAGCCCGCCACGCCCCCCGCGCCGCTGCTGGAGCTGCGCGCGGTGTCCAAGCGCTTCGTCAAGACGCTCGACGTGGCGGCCAAGATCGCCAATCTCTTCGGCGCAAAGCAGCGCGTGGAGGTGGTGCATGCGGTGGATCGCGTGGACCTGGCGATCCGCGCGGGCGAGGTGGTCGGGCTGGTGGGCGAGTCCGGCTGCGGCAAGTCCACGCTGGGCCGCATGGCGGTGGGGCTCCATTCGCTGACCGAGGGGGAGCGATTCTGGCGCGGCGTGGATCTGGACCGCCTGCCGCCGGACAAGCGCCGCGAGAAGCAGCTCGCCATCCAGATGATTTTCCAGGACCCGTATGCGTCCCTGAACCCCCGGCTGCGCGTGCTCGATATTGTCGGCGAGGCCCCCGTGGTGCACGGCATGGTCGAGAAGGGCGCCCAGAAGACCTACGTGGAAGACATGCTCGTGCGCGTGGGCATGGACCCCACCGTGCTGCGCCGCTTTCCGCATCAGTTCTCGGGCGGGCAGCGGGCGCGCATCGGCATCGCCCGGGCGCTGGCGGTCAAGCCGGAATTCCTGGTCTGCGACGAATCGGTGGCGGCGCTCGATGTCTCGATCCAGGCCCAGGTCCTGAACCTGTTCATGCGCCTGCGGGAAGAGCTGAACCTGACCTACCTGTTCATCAGCCATGACCTGGGCGTGGTCAAGCACATCAGCGACCGCGTGGTCATCATGTATCTGGGGAGGGTGGTGGAGTCGGCCCCCACCGAAGACGTGTTCGCGGCGCCGAACCACCCGTACACGCAGGCGCTGCTGGCCGAGGCGCCCAAGCTGGAGGTGGGCAAGAAGACCTATGTGGCGATCCGGGGCGAGATCCCGTCGCCGCTGAACCCGCCGTTGGGCTGCCACTTCCACCCGCGCTGCCCGCACGCGATGCCGCGTTGCCGGGAGGAACAGCCGATGCTGAAGGAGATTGCGCCGCTACGCTTCTCGGCGTGCCATCTGAACGATATGGCTTGAAATGGGAGTCTCCCCTCTCCCGCCTGCGGGAGAGGGGAGGAAAACTAGCGAATCACCACGCCGCGCGAATTGATGATCGTCATTTCGACGAATTTCGATCCCACGTGGTTGTCGGGCGAGTACTGGACGATGAAGCCGCCCAGATCCACATTGCGCATGCTTTCCACGGCGGTGATGAACTTCTCGCGCGTGACATCGCGCCCGGTGCGGCGCAGCCCTTCCACGAACGCCTTGGCGGCGATGAAGCCCTCGATACTGGCGTAGTCGAACTCGTTCTGCTTGCCGGACGCCTGCAGCAGGCGCAGGTACTCGCGCACCACCGGCAGCGTGGCGTTGCCGGGGTGCGGCATCACCTGCGAGATGATCACGCCGCTGCCCTGCGGGCCCACTTCCTTGGCCAGCGCCTGGGTGCCGACGAAGGACACGTTGTAGAACTGGCCGCTGTAGCCGCGCCGCAGCGCTTCCTTCACGAACGCGCCCACGGTGCGGTAGGCGCTGATCAGTACGATGGCGTCCGGGCTGGCCTTCATGGCGCCCTGCATCGCGTCGCCGATCTCCACCGTGTTGCGGATCACCGACTCCTGGGCGACCAGTTTCACGCCGCTGTCGGCCGGGAGCGACTTGATCGCCTGCTCCACCCCGGCGATGCCGGCCTTGCCGTAGGCGTCGTCGTTGTAGACCACGGCCACGCGCTTCAGGCCCGTGGTGCGGATCTGGCGCACGATGGCGGCGGTTTCCTCGTCGTAGCCGGCGCGCACGTGGAAGACGTAGCGGCTGCGCGGGTCGCGCAGCGACTGCGCACCCGTGAACGGGGCGAAGAACGGCACGCGCGCCTGGTTGGCCAGCGGCACGGCGGCCTGGCTGGTCGGCGTGCCCACGTAGCCGAACAGCGCGAAGACGCGGTCTTCCTCGATCAGCTTTTTGGTGTTCTTGATGGCATCGTCCGGCTCGTAGGCATCGTCCAGCGCCTTGAGTTCGATCTTGCGGCCGAACACGCCGCCTTGCTGGTTGATGTAGTCGAAATACAGCCGCGCGCCCGAGTTCATCTGCTTGCCGAGCACCGCCGTGGAGCCGGTCAGCGCGGCGGACTGGCCGAGCAGGATGGTGTCGGCCGTGACGCCGGTCTCGGCGGCCGTGGTGTTGGCCGCGCTTGCCGCGCCGGATGCAACGACGGCGCATGCCGCCAGCAGGCCGGCAAAGCGCCGGCGCGTGACCCCAGAATGCAAAACCATGTGAATCCCCGTCAAAAAATCCAAAGTGTTCTTGTGCTTCTGTACCCCGCGGCCCCCGCCCGGTCTGTTGCCTGTGAGGGGGTCCCGGCACGGTGGCCGGACGGTCGGGCGGGTTTGCCCGGCAGCGCCGGAACATCATAATCGAATACAATCGGAGCCAAACAATTTCTCCCGGTTCGGGACTTTCCGGCGAGGCGCTTGCGCCACAGTCATGCCCGCAGACATGACGGCCGCCAGGCCCGTTCCGCCGCCAGAATCCATCCGCCCCCAGGCCACCCGCCGCCCCACGTCCGACACCACCATGGCCACCCGTATCGTCCGCGCCGCCTGCCCCCACGATTGCCCCGACACCTGTGCGCTGCTCGTCACCGTCGAGGACGGCCGCGCCATCAAGGTGGCCGGTGACCCCGACCACCCGGCCACCCAGGGCGTGCTGTGCACCAAGGTGTCCCGCTATACGGAACGCACCTATCACCCTGACCGGCTGCTGACGCCGCTGCGCCGCGTCGGCAAGAAGGGGGAGGGCAAGTTCGCGCCGATTTCCTGGGACGAGGCGCTCGACGAGGTGGCCCGCCGCCTCGGCGCCATCGCCGCGCGCGACCCACAGGCCATCATCCCCTACAGCTACGCCGGCACCATGGGGCTGGTGCAGGGCGAAAGCATGGCCGCGCGCTTCTTCCACAAGCTCGGGGCCTCGCTGCTGGACCGGACGATCTGTGCCAGCGCGGGCGCCACGGCGCTGCGCTATACCTATGGCGCCAGCGTGGGCATGGACATGGAATATGTGGCCGATGCCAAGCTGGTCATCATCTGGGGCGGCAACCCGATCGCCTCGAACCTCCATTTCTGGACCCGCGCCCAGGAAGCCAAGCGCCGCGGCGCGACGCTGGTCGCCATCGACCCGTACCGCTCGCTGACGGCCGAGAAGTGCCATCGCCACATCGCGCCGATGCCCGGCACCGACGGCGCGCTGGCGCTGGCGATCATGCACGTGCTGATCCGCGACGACCTGCTCGACCACGACTACATCGAACGGCACACGATCGGCTTCGCCGCGCTGCGCGAGCGGGCGATGGAATTCCCGCCGGCCCGCGCCGCCGAGATCTGCGGCGTGCCGGTGGATGACATCGAATGGATCGCCGGCCTCTACGGCCAGCTGGCGGTGCGTGAGCGCCAGCCGGTGGCCATCCGCCTGAACTACGGCATGCAGCGCGCCCACGGCGGCGGCCAGGCCGTGCGCGCGGTGGCGAGCCTGCCGTCGCTGGTCGGCGCCTGGCGCCACCCGGCGGGCGGCTTGCAGCTGTCGACCTCGGGTTTCTTCCCGATCGACAACGCCGCGCTCCAGCGGCCGGACCTGCTGCCGAACTGGCCGCAGGTGCCGCGCACCGTGAACATGAGCACGATCGGCGATGCGCTGCTCGACGACGGTACCGGCGACCAGGGCCCGAAGATCGAAGCCGTGGTGGTTTACAACAGCAACCCGGTGGCCGTGGCGCCGGAGTCGGCCAAGGTGGCGGCCGGCTTCGCGCGTGAGGATCTGTTTACCGTGGTGCTCGAGCACTTCCGCACCGATACGGCGGACTACGCCGATATCGTGCTGCCGGCCACGACCCAGCTCGAGCATGTGGACGTCCACAAGGCCTATGGCCACACCTACTTCCTGGCCAACAACCAGGCCGTGGCGCCGATGGGCCAGGCGCTGCCGAACACCGAGATCTTCCGTCGGCTGGCCGCGCGCATGGGCTTTACCGAGCCGTGTTTTGCCGACAGCGACGAGGCCATCGCCGCGCAGGCCATCCTGCGCCAGGACAAGCGGGCCGAGGGCATCAGCTGGGATTCGCTGCGCGAGCAGGGCTGGCAGAAGCTGAACCTGCCGGCCGCGCCGTTCGCCGAGGGCGGCTTCCCCACGGCATCGGGCAAATGCGAGTTTTACTCCGAGGCGATGGCCCGCGACGGCCTCGATCCGGTGCCGGCCTATGTCCCGCCTTACGAGGCGCCGGCTTCGGCGCCCGAGCTGGCCGCCCGCTATCCGCTGGCGATGATCTCGCCGCCGGCTCGCAATTTCCTCAATAGCTCGTTCGTGAACGTGGACAGCCTGCGCGCCACGGAGGGGGAGCCCCACCTGGACATCCATCCGCTGGACGCCGCCGCGCGCGGCATCGTCCACGGCACCATGGTCCGCGCCTTCAACGACCGCGGCAGCATGCTCGCCCGTGCCCGCGTGACGGACCGCGCACGGCAGGGCCTGGTGGTGGGTTTGTCGATCTGGTGGAAGAAGCTGGCCTCCGATGGCAAGAACGCCAACGAACTGACCAGCCAGCGCCTGACCGACCTGGGCCGCGCGCCGGTGTTCTACGACTGCCTGGTCGAGGTGGCGCCCGCGCCGGCCGAGGAGGCCGTGGCGTCATGACGCGCTGGCCGGCCCGCTGGCGCGTGGCGGGCACCCTGGTGGTGCTGGCCGTCGCGGCGCTGGCGGCCGGCTGCGACACGCTCGGCTATTACTATCAGTCGGTCGGCGGCCATCTGGGCGTGATGGCCCGCGCCGAGTCGCTCGACGACGCCATCGACGCCGCCCGCAACGCCAACGACACCCGGCTGGCCCAGCGGCTCACGCTGGCACGGCAGATGCGCGACTACGCCTCGCGCGAGCTGAAGCTGCCGGACAACGGCAGTTATCGCCGCTACGCCAACCTGCATCGGCCCTATGTGGTGTGGAGCGTGTTCGCCACGCCGGAATTGTCGATGGAGCTGCGCAAGTGGTGCTTCCCGATCGTCGGCTGCATCTCGTATCGCGGTTATTACGATCCCCAGGACGCCGAGCACTACGCGAAGGATCTGCGCCGGGAGGGCTTCGAGACCTACGTGGCCGGCATCCCGGCCTATTCGACGCTCGGTTATTTCGACGATCCGCTACTCAACACCTTCGTCTACCAGCCCGAGGGCGAACTGGCCCGGCTGATCTTCCACGAACTGGCCCATCAGGTGGTCTACGTGCGCAACGACACCGCGTTCAACGAGTCGTTCGCCACCGCCGTGGAGACGGCCGGGGTGGAGCAATGGCTGGCGCAGGCCGCCTCGGCGGACGCCCGCGCCAGCTACCAGATCTACGACAGCCGCCGCCGCGACTTCCGCGCCATGCTGCTGCACACGCGCGACAAGCTCGTGGCGCTGTACCGCGCCCCGCTGGACGAGGAGGCCAAGCGCCAGGGCAAGGCACGGATCTTCTCCGAACTGCGCGAAGACTACGCGCAGAAGCGCGCCGCGTGGGGCAACTACAGCGGCTACGACCGCTGGTTCGACCAGCCGCTGACCAACGCCCACCTGGCCGCCGTGGCCACCTACCAGCAATGGGTGCCCGCCTTCACGGCGCTGCTGGCCAGGTCGGGCGGCGACTGGACCCGGTTCTACGCCGAGGCGCGCCGCCTGGGCGACCTCCCGCCGGCCGAGCGCGACGCCGCGCTGCGCCGGCTG
>NZ_CAJPVH010000085.1 GCF_905397395.1 Cupriavidus campinensis | reverse complement strand
CGGGCCGCGCTGGCGCAGTCGGAAGCCGCCTGGCGCGTGGGGCAGGCGGCGCGGCTGGCCGCTGGCCTGCATCGTGGCGATGCCTGCCCGGTGTGCGGTGGCACTGACCATCCGGCGCTGGCGCAGCAGGTGCTGGCGCTGGTGACCGATGACGACCTCGACGCGAGCCGCGCGGCGCTCCAGCGTACCGACGAGGCGCTCGCCGAGGCCACGGCGGCACGCCAGAAGGCCGACGCGGACGTCGCGCAGGCACAGCAGCGGCTGGCCGATATCGCCGAAGCGATCGAGGATGTATCGGAGGACGGGGCCCGCCGGCTGGAGGCCGACGTGGCCGCGCTGACCGCCGCCGCGACGCAGGCGGAAGCGGCTGCCCAGCGTGCGCAGGAACTGGAAGCGGCGGCCACGCAGGGCCGGACGGCGCTCGCCACCACCGAGGCCGCCGCCAGCGCCGCCGATGCGCAGGCGCGCGTCGCCGCGCAGGAGCGGGACAAGCGAGAGGCTGAATTTCAGGCGTCCAGCGCGTTGGTGCCGCCGGAATCGCGTGACCCCGATGTGATCGCCACATCGCTCGAAGCGGCCCGGCGCCACGCCGGCGCGCTGGAAGCGGCGTTGCAGGTGGCCCAAGCCGCGGAACGGCAGGCGGCGACGATGCTCTCCGGCAGCGAGGCCGCGCTGGCATCGGCCCAGCAGCACGTGGCCCAGGCCGACGCGCGCACGGTCCAGTGCGACACCGAGCTGGCCGATGCGCTGGCGCTGGCCGGGTTCGCCGATGCCGCGGCCTACGCAGCCGCCACGCTCGCGCCGGACGCCATCGCCACACTCGACGAAGCCGTGCGCCGTTTCGATATCGATCTGGCCACCGCTGCCGAGCACCGCGCGCGCACCGCCGCCATCGCCCAGGCCATCGCCGCGCCGGACCTGCCCGCGCTGCTGGCCGCACGCGACACGGCAGCCGTGCAGCTGGAGGATGCCATCCGCCAGCGCACCGAACTCGCCGCCGCGCGGGATGCGCTGCTGCAATGCCAGGCCCTGCTCGATGCGCTGGCCGAGGACAGCCGCGATGTGGAGGCGCGCTACGCCGTGCTGGGCCGGCTCTCGGAGGTGGCCAACGGCAACAATCCGCGCCGCATGACGTTCCAGCGCTTTGTGCTGGCGACGCTGCTGGACGAGGTGCTCGAGGCGGCGTCCCTGCGGCTGATGCGCATGAGCCGGGGCCGCTACGCCTTGCAGCGCGTGCGCGAGCAGGGCGACCAGCGCGTGGCGGGCGGGCTCGACCTGGAGGTGTTCGACCATGACACCGGCAGCGCGCGGCCAGCCAATACGCTGTCTGGCGGGGAGGGGTTCCTCGCCTCGCTGTCGCTGGCGCTGGGGCTGGCCGATGTGGTGCAGTCGCGCGCCGGCGGCATCCAGCTCGACACGCTGTTCGTGGACGAAGGTTTCGGCACGCTGGACCCGGAAAGCCTCGATTTTGCGATCCGCACGCTGCTGGACCTCCAGCAGGCGGGCCGGCTGGTCGGCATCATTTCGCACGTGACCGAACTGCGCGAGCGCATCGATGTGCGCCTGGAGGTACGCGCCGGCGTAAGCGGCAGCCAGGCCGTCCTGCGTCTACCCTGAAAGGATGGCGGCGCCCCTCGCCGAGGGGTGCGATTATCGCCCGCCACGGGTCGGGCCGCCTTGACCCTGTTTCCGGGCCGGGTGTAACCTTTGTTCAGTCTGCGAATTGGAGTTCGAATAGCGAACTTATTTTGCAGGATTCGCAGGTTTCAGATGCACTCATGGCCGCCCAGACGGCCGCCAAGACAACACCAAGATTGTTGGACCCGGTCTGCGCCCGCCACCATGCCTAGCATGGGACAGACGGCGCGGACGCCCCGTCCTGCATGACGCCGGAGACAGTTTTGCGTGCCGCCCCCTTGCGGCTGGTCCCGGCCTTCGCTGCCGGACTTTTCCGTACTGGAACGCAAGTGATCAACAAGCTATATGACTCGGTGGAAGCGGCAGTGGCCGGTATCCACGACGGCGCCACGATCCTGATTGGCGGCTTCGGCATGGCCGGCATGCCGGCCGAGCTGATCGACGCGCTGATCGCACAGGGCGCACGCGACCTCACCATCGTCAACAACAACGCCGGCAACGGCGACACCGGCCTGGCCGCGCTGCTCAAGACCAAGCGCGTGCGCAAGATCATTTGTTCGTTCCCGCGTCAGGTGGATTCGTACGTGTTCGACTCGCTCTACCACGCCGGCGAGATCGAGCTGGAACTGGTGCCGCAGGGCAACCTGGCCGAGCGCATCCGCGCCGCCGGTGCCGGCATCGGCGGGTTCTTCACCCGCACCGCCTACGGCACCCCGCTGGCCGAAGGCAAGGAAACCCGCATCATCGACGGCAAGGGCTATGTGTTCGAGTCGCCGATCCACGCCGACTTCGCGCTGATCAAGGCCGACACGGCGGACCGCTGGGGCAACCTCACCTACCGCAAGACCGCCCGCAACTTCGGGCCTATCATGGCCATGGCCGCCAAATGCGCGATCGTGCAGGTGAGCCACATCGCGGAACTGGGCGAACTGGACCCCGAGCACATCGTCACGCCGGGCCTGTTCGTCAAGCGCGTGGTCAAGATCGATGGCGCCGCCCAGGCCGCCAACGCCGATCAAGCCGCCTGAAGCCAAGGAGAGATCACAATGAACCGCCTGACCCGCGACCAGATGGCCGCCCGCGTGGCCCAAGACATTCCCGACGGCGCCGTGGTGAACCTCGGCATCGGTCTGCCCACCCTGGTGGGCAACCACCTGCCGGCCGACCGTGAAATCCTGCTCCAGAGCGAAAACGGCCTGCTCGGCATGGGCCCCGCGCCCGCGCCCGGCCAGGAAGACGGCGACCTGATCAACGCCGGCAAGCAGCCGGTGACGATCAAGCCCGGCGGCTCCTATTTCCACCATGCCGACTCGTTCGCGATGATGCGTGGCGGTCACCTCGACTTCTGCGTGCTGGGCGCGTTCCAGGTCTCGCAGACCGGCGACCTGGCCAACTGGCACACCGGCGCGCCGGGCGCCATCCCCGCCGTGGGCGGTGCGATGGACCTGGCCATCGGCGCCAAGCAGGTGTTCGTGATGATGGAACACCTGACCAAGCAGGGCGAAAGCAAGGTCGTACGCGAGTGCACCTACCCGCTGACGGGCATCGGCTGCGTCACGCGGATCTACACCGACCTGGCGACCATCGACGTGACGCCGGACGGCCTGGTCGCCCGCGACCTCGTCGACGGCCTCACCTTCGACGAACTCCAGCGCCTGACCGGCGTGCCGCTGCTGCAACCCGTGGCCGCCTGACCCATACCAAAGACGAGTGAGACAGAACATGACCGACGCCTTTATCTGCGACGCCATCCGTACCCCCATCGGCCGTTATGCCGGCAGCCTGTCCGCGGTGCGCCCGGACGACCTCGGCGCCGTGCCGCTGCGCGCCCTGATGGCACGCAACCCGAACCTGGACTGGTCCGCCATCGACGACGTGATCTACGGCAACGCCAACCAGGCCGGCGAGGACAACCGCAACGTGGCGCGCATGTCGTCGCTGCTGGCGGGCCTGCCTGAGGCCGTGCCCGGCGCCACCATCAACCGCCTGTGCGGCTCCGGCATGGACGCCACCGGCACGGCCGCGCGCGCCATCAAGTCCGGCGAAGCCACGCTGATGATTGCCGGCGGCGTGGAAAGCATGAGCCGCGCCCCGTTCGTGATGGGCAAGGCCGCCTCGGCTTTCTCGCGCGATGCGCAGATCTTCGACACCACCATCGGCTGGCGCTTCATCAACCCGGCGATGCGTGCCGCCTACGGCGTGGACTCGATGCCCGAGACCGCCGAGAACGTGGCCACGGACTACAAGATCAGCCGCGAAGACCAGGATCTGATGGCGCTGCGCAGCCAGGAGAAGGCTTCCCGCGCCCAGGCCGACGGCACGCTGGCCCAGGAAATCACCGCCGTCACGATTCCGCAGAAGAAGGGCGATGCCATCGTAGTGGAGCGCGACGAACACCCGCGTGCCACCAGCATGGAAGCGCTGGCCAAGCTGCGCGGCGTGGTTCGTGCCGACGGCACGGTTACCGCCGGTAACGCCTCGGGCGTGAACGACGGCGCCTGCGCGCTGCTGCTGGCCAGCGAGGCCGGCCTGAAGCAGCACGGCCTGACCCCGCGTGCCCGCATCGTCGGCATGGCAACCGCCGGCGTGGCGCCGCGCGTGATGGGCATCGGCCCGGCACCGGCCACCCAGAAGCTGATGAAGCAGCTGGGCATGTCGCTGGACCAGATCGACGTGATCGAACTGAATGAGGCGTTTGCTGCACAGGGCCTGGCCGTGCTGCGCCAGCTCGGCATTGCCGACGATGACAAGCGCGTGAACCCCAACGGCGGCGCCATCGCGCTGGGCCACCCGCTCGGCATGAGCGGCGCCCGCCTGGTGACCACGGCGATGTACCAGCTGCATCGCACCGGCGGCCGCTACGCGCTGTGCACCATGTGCATCGGCGTGGGCCAGGGCATCGCCATGGTGATCGAACGCGTCTGACCGTTGCTGAACGTGTCTTGACGGACTTGAGGGGCGCCCGGCGCCCCTCAAGTTTCGTCCGCTTCCTGCCGTTTACCCGGATGGGAAGTTTCAGTGGTGTCTCTTCCCCAACGAGGTAGAGCAATGCGGCCGGGCCGACGGGCTCGCCGGCTGGCCGCATCTTTTTCTGACGGACCCGGCTGTAGTTGCCGGTACGGAGTACCGAGATGTCCCTTCCCGTTGCCACGCTTGTCACCGGCGCCAGTTCCGGTATTGGCCGCGCCATTGCAGAAATGCTGCTGGCCGATGGCGTGACCCAGGTGGTCAATGTCGATTACGCGGAACCCGCGTGGTCGCACCCCAACATGACGTTCTTCCAGGCCGACCTGACCAACGCCGACGCCACGCGCGCGGCGGCGGCGCAGGTGACGTCCCGCTTTGCCGTGACGCGGCTGGTGAACAATGCCGGCGCCACTCGTCCCGGCACGGCCGACACGGCCACCACGGCCGACCTAGACTACGTGGTGGGTCTGACGCTGCAGGCCACCATGCTGCTCACCCAGGCCTGCCTGCCCGCGATGCGGGCGGCCGGCTTTGGCCGCATCGTCAACATGGCCTCGCGCGCGGCGCTGGGCAAGCCCGACCGCGTGGTGTATTCGGCGGTCAAGGCCGGGCTGGTTGGCATGACCCGAACGCTGGCGATGGAGCTGGGCGGCGACGGTATCACCGTCAACGCCGTGGCACCGGGTCCCATCGCCACCGAGCTGTTCCGCCGGAGCAATCCGGAGGGCAGCGAACAGACACGGCGCATCCTGGCAAGCATCGCCGTGAAACGAATGGGAACGCCGGAAGACGTGGCGCGTGCCTCGCTGTTCTTCCTCTCGCCCGAGAATGGTTTCGTGACCGGACAGGTGCTGTACGTCTGCGGCGGAACCACGCTCGGCGTGGCACCCGTATAAGAAAGATGCCCGCCCTGGCACGGGGCGGAAATAGCGATTCAAAGCTTTGCGCCGGCGGCGCTTATCCCAGCCGTTGGCGAGCATTTCATTCCTGGAGCACAAGATGAGCATGACCAATCAACCTTCGAAGGCGCGCAGACGCCTGCTGGCCGCTGGCGTGGCACTGGCCGCCGGCATTGCTGCCGTGGGCGGCGCGCAGGCGCAGGGCACCTATCCGACCAAGCCGATCACGATGATCGTGCCGTTCTCGGCCGGTGGCACCACCGACATCCTGGCGCGTATCGTCAGCCTGCAACTGGGCAAGGTGCTGGGCCAGCCCGTGGTGGTGGACAACCGTCCGGGCGCGGGCGGCAACATCGGCGCCTCGCTGGCCGCCAAGGCCCCGGGTGACGGCTACACGCTGTTCATGGGCACCATCGGCACGCACGCCATTAACCAGTCGCTGTACTCCAAGCTGCCGTACGACCCGGTGAAGGATTTCGCGCCGATCACGCGCGTGGCCATGGTGCCGAACATCGTCGTGGTGAACCCGAAGGTGCCGGTGCACAACGTGAAGGAGCTGATCGCCTACGTGAAGGCCAACCCGGACAAGCTGTCGTACGGCTCGTCGGGCAGCGGTTCGTCGATGCACCTCTCGGGTGAGCTGTTCAACTCGATGACCGGCTTGCACATCCAGCACATTCCGTACAAGGGCAGCGCCCCGGCCGTGAACGACCTGCTGGGCAACCAGATCGGCCTGATGTTCGACAACATGCCGTCGTCGTACCCGCACGTGAAGGCCGGCAAGCTGCGCGCCATCGCCGTGACCTCGGGCAAGCGCTCGCCGGCCCTGCCGGACGTGCCGACGGTGGCCGAAGCCGGCGTGCCGGGCTACGAAGCCACGTCGTGGTTCGCGCTGTACGCCACGGGCGGCACGCCGCAGCCGATCGTCGACCGCCTGAACGCCGAAGTGGTGAAGATCCTCGCCATGCCGGAAGTGAAGAAGCAGATGGCCGAACAAGGCGCCGAGCCGAACCCGGAAAAGCCGGCCCAGCTCGCCGCCTTCATGAAGTCCGAGTCCGCCAAGTGGGCCAAGGTCGTGAAGGCCTCCGGCGCGACGGTGGACTGATCGTTGCAGCACTGAAGTACGCAGTACGCAGTAAGCAGTACTGGGAACCGGCCCGATGGGCCGGTTTTTTTATGCCCAAGAAAAAGCCCGCAAACCAGTTGCGGGCAGAAATCCCAGGTCCCGGAGGGACAGGAGGAGACAACCGACACGGGCCGGTGTGCGGGAAATCAGGTCAGGCTGTACTTGACCACTTGTTCCTCGACACCGACAAAACGCACAAGCTGGCGCAGCCCGCTTGCATATTCCTTGATGTGATGCCCTTCCGGCGTATCGGGCAGCCGGTAGTAAATCGGGGCCGAACCGGCGCGGGCGCGGGCCGCGGGGGCAGGCGCGGCGGCTTCGCCAGCGGCGGAGCCTTCGGCAAATTCCGGTCTTGCGTTCATAGACAACTCCCGGGAGACGCATGACGCGGAACGTTGGGCCGGCAAAGGGGCGCGCGCATGCGGGTGGCAATGTCTGGAATGTATTGCAAGCGGTCGGGAAATGCCATTTCGTTTTTTTTAGATCTGTTTCGAGACAATTGTCTAAATTGTCATAAATAGACGCCGGCGCGTGCTGCCGACGCCTGGGCCGCAACAAGCGCGTATCCCATGGGTTAACGGCATGACGCCGCGTGACTTGCGCGTTACCATACCGGGCAGCTTCGCCACGACCTGACCCGCTCACCGTGGGGCAGGATCGCAACCTTCATGCCAGGCCCCCGCACCCAGATCCCGCCTCATGTCTACCCAGCACGCCCTGTTGATCTCGCTGATCGAAAAGCCGTCCTCCGGCTACGACCTCGCGCGCCGGTTTGACAAGTCCATCGGCTATTTCTGGCACGCCACGCACCAGCAGATCTATCGGGAACTGGGCCGCATGGCCGATCACGGCTGGATTGCCGCCGATGAGCAGGGCAACAGCGTGAGCAACGGCGAGCCCGCCGAGGCCGACGGCGTGGAGAAGAAGAGTCGCAAGAAGGTGTATCGCGTGTTGCCGGCTGGCCGCGACGAACTGGCGCGCTGGGTGCTCGCCCCCGGGCTGGGGCTGGATCAGCGTGAGGAAATTCTGGTGAAGCTACGTGCAGATGCTGCCATCGGGCCACTTGGACTGGCCGACGAGATGGCGCGCCTGATCGCGCTGCACGAGGCACGGCTTGAGACGTTTCTCAAGATCGAGCAGAAGGATTTCGCGGTCGGGCAGGCCGACCGCACGCGGCAGATCCATCATGCGCTGCTCAGGCGCGGCATCCGCTACGAGGAAGACTGGGTGCAGTGGGCCAAGGACCTGCTGCCGTTGCTGGCGGCACCGGCCGCCAGCGACAACGCCTAAACGCTACCGTCAGGCTACGTCGAGCGCGGAGGCCGCGCTGGCCGGCGCTGCCTCGGCCAACCCCAGGCGGCGGCGGGCGAGTGCATATTCCTCCACAAATCGACGCACCAGTTCGCCGGCCGGCACCACGCGCTTGATCGCGCCCACGCCCTGGCCGGCGCCCCAGATGTCTTTCCACGCCTTGACGCTCGCCGAGCCGAAATTCATCTTCGAGGCATCGGAGGTGGGCAGGGCCTCGGGGTCAAGCCCCGCGCGCACGATGCTGTTGCGCAGGTAATTACCGTGTACGCCCGTGAACAGGTTGGAATAGACGATATCGTCCGCCGAGCTGTCGACGATCATCTGCTTGTAGGCGTCCTGGGCGTTGGCTTCCTGCGTGGCGATGAAGGCCGAGCCGATATAGGCGAGGTCCGCCCCGGCGGCCTGCGCGGCCAGTACGGCGTTGCCGCTGGCGATGGCGCCGGACAGCAGCAGCGGGCCATCGAACCATTCCCGGATTTCATGCAGCAGCGCAAACGGCGACAGCGTGCCGGCATGGCCGCCCGCGCCGGCGGCCACGGCGACCAGCCCGTCCGCGCCCTTCTCGATCGCCTTGCGCGCGAAGGTGTTGTTGATGACGTCATGCAGCACGATGCCGCCATACGAGTGCACGGCGTCGTTGACTTCCTTGCGCGCGCCGAGGGACGTGATGACGATGGGCACCTTGTAGCGCACGCACAGTTCCAGGTCGTGCTCGAGGCGGTCGTTCGACTTGTGCACGATCTGGTTCACGGCGAACGGCGCGGACGGGCGGTCCGGGTGCCTGGCGTCGTGCTCGGCCAGTTCCGTGGTGATGCGGTCCAGCCATTCCTCGAGCTTCTCGGCCGGGCGCGCGTTCAGCGCCGGGAACGAGCCGACCACGCCGGACTTGCACTGGGCGATCACGAGGTCGGGATTGGAAATGATGAACAGCGGCGAGCAGACAGCCGGCAGCGACAGGTTCTGGAGCAGGGCGGGCAGGGCCATGGTGGGATTCCTCTGAAAGATATGCAGATATGCGTGAAGAACGAGTCGCTCAGGCGCCCCGCAAGATGTGTTTCTGGGCGCCGAGGCGGGCGCCCATGGCCTCGCCAAGCGCTTGCAATGCGCTCAGCGGGCGCACCATGACCTCGAATTCAACGATCTTTCCGGTGGCATCGAAACGGATCATGTCGATGCCCTTCAGCGCCTTGCCGGCCACATTGGCACTGAATTCGAGCACCACGCTCGCCTGGTCGTCACCGACGAAGCTGCGGTGGTAGCGGAAGTCCTCGAAGACCTCGTTCACCGTGGTCAGCACCAGCTGGATGGCGGCGCGGCCCGGGTAGGGCGTGTGCGCCACGGGGGAACGGAACACCACTTCGTCGGCGACGATGGAATCGAGCGCGTCCATATTGTGGGTGGCGATCATCGTGTGCCATGTATCCAGCGATTGCGCCGCGGCGGGCGCGAGTGAGAGGTTTCGCATCGGGTCTCCTCCGATCACGTCGTTGGGAATCGTATCGCGTAATTATGCAACTGGTTGCATAGTGGATGGCAAGGTATCACGGCGCCGCGGCGTTTTGCAAGCGGCTTCGTGTGCCGGGTTGTCTACAATGCACGCATCGCCGCTTTTTCGCGGCGCGTCATTCAGGAGCGCCCTTGACCACGCCTTCCGGGGCCGACCCGCAACCCGATGCCCTGTTCGATGCCGACCTCGACGCCTGGCACCGTCAACCCGAGCGCGCGTTCGATGGCTGGCTGGCCAGCCACGGTTTCCGGCACGGCACTGCCGTCGTCTATCGGGCGATGTGGGGCAAGCTGCTGCGCTGGTCCGGCGAGCAGGGTTTGCCGCCGCTGACGTGGTCGGCGGGCCAGATTGGCGCGTTTCTCGATGCCCAGGACTTGCACAAGCGCCATCGCTATCGTTATGCGCGGCTGATCGAGCGGGTTTTTCACCATCTGTCGCTGCTGCAACAGAATTTGCACAATCCTGCGAGTCAGGCGGTGAAGAATCATCTGGCGGAGGGCGACAACGACCCCACGGCCTTCCTGCTGCCGGGCGAGCGGGACCTGCTGGTTGCGCGCGTGCTGTCGCCTGATGGGCTTGAGCGTCCGGACCTGTCGCGCGGGATTTCGCCCACGCAGTGGAAGCGGGCGCGCGATGTGGCGCTGATTGCCGTGCTGCTGGGCGGCGGCCTGAAGGTGGCCGAGGTGCGGGCACTGCGCGTGGAGACCATCGACGGATTGGACGAAAGGGGGGAAGGCGGCGCGCAAGAGGGCGCGCAAGAGGGCGCGCAAGAGGGCGCCGGGCTGGCCCTGCGCATGGTGCGCCCGGACAACGGCCGCGCCTATACCGTGCCGCTGTTCCCATTTGCCGATGCGCCGCTGCGTCACTGGCTGGCGTTGCGCGCGGCCGCCGGCACGCTCGGCGAACTGGTCTTCCCGGCGATGGCAAACGGGCGGCCGATGCATGCGGCATCCATCTACCGTCGGGTGGAGTTGCTATTAGAGGAGGCCGGCGTGCTGGCCGGGCGGCGCGAGCGGGCGTCGCCGCAGACGCTGCGCAATACGTGCGGCGCGATGCACTTTGATGCCGGCACCGCTCCGGCCAGGGTGGCCCAGGTGCTGGGCATGCGCGATCTGGAGTCCGGCTGGCGGCTGCACGCCGCCTATGAGGCTTGGCAGGCACGTGCCGGCCTGCCCCCGGCCGCGTCCACCGCGCCTCAGCCGTCTTGACGATGGCGCTGTGATGCAGCCGTGATATGTTCGGCGTAACCCGCGCCGGCTATGATGAGCGCCCCGCGTAAAGCGCCTGATCCGGCGCGTGGCATCGCCCCCGAACCCATTTCTGACCCTGATCCTTTCCATGGCTGAGACCTTACTGCTGACCGGTGCCACCGGCTATATTGCTTCCCACACTTGGGTGGCACTGCACCAAGCGGGTTACAACGTTGTCGGTATCGATAATCTCTGTAACAGCAACCGGGCGGTTGTCGAACGCCTGGCACGGATTACCGGCGCGACGCCCAATTTTGTCGAAGGTGACGTGCGTGACCGCGCGTTGCTGGACAAGCTGTTCGCCGAACACAAGATTTCCGGCGCGATCCATTTTGCCGCGCTGAAGGCGGTTGGCGAGTCGGTGAGCAAGCCGATCGAGTATTACAGCAACAATCTCAACGGATTGTTGACGCTTTGCGCGGCGATGCAGTCGGCCAACGTGAAACAACTGGTATTCAGTTCGTCGGCCACGGTCTACGGCAATCCGCATGCCGTGCCGATCCTCGAGGATTTTCCGCTTTCCGCGACCAATCCGTACGGCCAGACCAAGCTGATGGGCGAGCAGATTCTGCGCGATCTCGAGATTTCGGATGAAAGCTGGCGAATCGGATATCTCCGGTATTTCAACCCGGTTGGCGCCCATGAAAGCGGGCTGATTGGCGAAGACCCGGGCGGCATTCCCAACAACCTGATGCCTTATGTGGCCCAGGTGGCGGGCGGGCGCCGGCAGAAACTGAGCGTCTATGGCGGCGACTATCCCACCGTGGATGGCACCGGCGTGCGCGACTATATCCACGTCTGCGACCTGGCCGACGGCCATGTGGCGGCCCTGAAATACCTGCGCGAGCAGCCGCGCGGCATGACCGTGAACCTCGGCACCGGCCGGGGCTACAGCGTCCTGGAGGTGGTGAAGGCTTACGAACGCGCGAGCGGCCGGCCCGTTCCCTACGAGATCGTGGCACGGCGGCCGGGTGATATCGCTTCCTGCTATGCCGATCCGGCGCTTGCCCGGGAACTGCTTGGCTGGCGCGCCCAGCATGACATCGACCGCATGTGCGAGGACTCGTGGCGCTGGCAGTCCATGAACCCGAACGGGTTTGCGGGCTGACCGATGACGGGCGCGTACCCGTTTCTGCGGCGGTGGGGATAACGTAGCGGAACAAAACGAATCGCAACAAAAAACCGGGCCTTGGCCCGGTTTTTTGTTGGTGCGGTGGACGCGGCGATCAGCGGATCAGGAAATCTTCCACCGATTTGCCGTTGGCCAGGGCCTGGGTCAGCCAGCCCGGACGCTTGCCACGGCCGGTCCAGGTATTGCCCGCGCTGTCACGATAGCGCACCGGCACCTTGCGCGCGGCCTTCTTGCTGGCCACGGCCTTGCCGCTGCCAAAACCAAGATCGTCGGCAGTCAGGCCATATTGTTCGATTTTTTCGCGAATATCGGCAATCACAGCCGCCTGCTCGCGCGACTTGATCTCTTCCGCCTGCTTCTGCAGTTCGCTGATTTTCTGAACGATTTCCTGATAGGTCGCCATTTCCAAGCCTCGATTTATAGATGGGTCCGCGAATAGTCGTGGGCATTATAACCGCTGGACCTGGTACTGCAAATCCCTTTTCCGCGCTGGGGGCTAATTTGCGAAAAGTCTCAAATCACTTAATCCCCTGAACTTTTATCGGGGTGAACTGTCGCCCCCCCGGCATTTGCCGAGGGGCATTCCCGGTAACGCCAGGGCGAATACCCGGGCGGTCAGGATATCCATCGATACCACAGGGCCACGTACGGACGCGCGTACAAAAGGCGGTGATATTCAGCGGGCGCTGAACGGCCCTGCCGGCGCGTTTCGGATTCTGCTGCATTTCGGACAATTCGCCTGTTTCAGGCGGATGTTTTGTGCAACGCATCCGGTGCATATGTGCGGTGTATGTCACCGCATTTTGCGCATTCGCCTGGGGTCCCTTATCCACACCGGGAATTCCATTTGCCAGTTGCCTCAAGGATGGTTGAGACCGCGCCGTTATCGTGTCTTGAGCAGGCTGCCAGGGGTGTCCGCCTGCCGGACCGGTGCCGGGAGGGCGCCGGGTTTCCTCCTTTTCATTCAGCGAATCATGTCCTTTCACAACGATATTCAGATCAAGACACTTTTGCGGGGCGCCATGGTCGTGCTGACCGCAATCCTGCTGCTCGTTGGCGGGGCTGGGCTGCATGGCATCTCGCAAACCAATGATGCGCTGAAGGAAACCTATTCGAACCAGCTTGCCTCGGCGCTCTCGCTGAGCGAGGCGATGCTGGGCACCACCCGGCTGCGCCTGGCGCTGGACCGTGGCGTGATGCCCGGCAGCGAGAACGACGACATGAAGAAGCACGTGGAGCGCTCCATGGTTTTCGTGGAGTCGTCCAACGCCGGCTGGAAGCGCTATTCGGCATTGCCCCAGGGCGATGAGGAAAAGACCCTCGCCACCCCGCTGGCCGCCACGCGCCAGGCTTTCTTCGAGAAGGGCGTGACCCCGCTCCAGCAGGCGCTGGTCGCCGGCAACCGCGAGGAGGCCCTGCGCCTGGCCCGCGACGTGCTGCCTGACCTCCAGCGCGCGATGTCCGCGGCGCACGAGAAGCTCGAGAAATTCCAGATGAACGTGGCGAAGGGCAGCTTCGAAGCCGCCCAGGCCCGTTTTGAGAACATTCGCCTGTTGTCGATCGCCCTGATCCTGGCCGGTATCGTGGTGGCCTTCATGGCGGCCGTGATGCTGAACCGTGCGATCGTGCGCCCGGTGGAGGAAGCGCTCGACGTGTTCGAGCGCATGGCGCGCGGCGACCTGACTTCGCGCATCGTCAGCATGTCGAAGAACGAGGTCGGCCGGATGATGCAGGCGCTGGCGAAGATGCAGGAGAGCCTGTCGGGCATCGTCGCGGAAGTGCGCGGCGGCACCGATTCGATTGCCTCGGCCACGCAGCAGATTGCCGCCGGCAACACGGACCTGTCGCAGCGCACCGAGGAACAGGCGTCGTCGCTGGAGCAGACCGCGGCCAGCATGGAGGAGCTGACCACGGTGGTGCGCCAGAACGCCGACAACGCGCGCCAGGCTGGCGTGCTGGCTGGCGAGGCGTCGCAGATCGCCATGAAGGGCGGCGACGTGGTGGGCCGCGTGGTGGATACGATGAACGAGATCAACGGCGCCTCGCGCAAGGTGGTCGAGATCATCGGCGTGATCGAGGGCATTGCCTTCCAGACCAACATCCTGGCGCTGAATGCCGCCGTGGAAGCGGCGCGAGCCGGTGAGCAGGGCCGTGGCTTTGCCGTGGTGGCCGGCGAGGTGCGCAGCCTGGCGCAGCGCAGCGCCAACGCCGCCAAGGAAATCGAGACGCTGATCGGCGAATCGGGCCAGCGCGTGGAAAGCGGTACGCGTCTGGTGGCCGAGGCCGGCCAGACCATGGGCGAGATCGTCCAGGCCGTGCGCCGCGTGACGGACATCATGAACGAGATTGGCGCGGCGTCGCAGGAGCAGACCACCGGCATCGAGCAGGTGAACCAGGCCGTGAACCAGATGGACCAGGTGACGCAGCAGAACGCGGCGCTGGTCGAGGAAGCGGCGGCAGCCGCCGGCGCGCTCGAGGAACAGGCACAGAAGCTCAAGAACGTGGTGTCGGTGTTCACGCTGGGTGGCGAGGACGGCCGTCGCGCCGCCGTGCCGGCCCCGCTGCATGCCGCGCCGAAGCTGGCCATGTCGTCGCCGGCCCCGGCCCCGACACGGGCCGCTGCCC
>NZ_CAJPVH010000084.1 GCF_905397395.1 Cupriavidus campinensis | reverse complement strand
GCCACGCGCGCGAAGCCGGTGTGCGGCAGCACGCTGCCCAGCCAGAGCGCCACGCCCACGGCCAGCGCCACCGCCGCCGCGTGGCCCAGCGCAATCGGCACCAGCGACCACAGCACCACGCGGCGCTGGCCCCGGTGCAGGCCCAGCGCCACGGCGAACAGCCATCCCATGGCCGGGTTCAGGCCGTGGAACAGGCCCAGCGCGGCAATCGTCAGCCATGGCCACCACGCATTCCATGTTGCGGTCCATGTCTGCATGCGCCCCCCCGGGAAGGCTAGGGAAAGCAGTAGGAATCCGACGAGCAGTCGCCGCCCTGCAGGCGCACCTGGTGCGGACGATGGCTCTTCGGCCAGTCGAGGAAGAAGCGCGGGTCGAAGGCGATGCCGCCATCGGGCGCGGCATCGAGCTTGACCATCCAGCCGTCCAGCCCCTCAGGGTAGAACTGCGGATCGACCGCGCCATAGAGCGAATTGGTGAAATAGACGCGCCGGCCGTCCCGGCTGACTTCCACCATCTGCGGGCCGCCGTTCAGGCTTCGGCCCGGCGCGCCCGGATGCCCGGCCCGCGAGACGATGCCGCCAATCCGCACCTTGCCGGTGAGCTTCGGGGCGAAGGGGTCGGAGACGTCGTACTGGAGCAGATCCCCGGTGCCCCAGCAGGACACGTAGAGGAAGCGGTCGTCCATCGACAGGTCGATGTCCGTGACCAGCGGCGGCACGGCGCCGAAGCCCTTGAGCATCGGCGGGAGCTGGTCCGGATCGGCCGGCTCGGCAGGGATGTCAATGATCTTCTTGACCGCCCACTGGTCGCCATCGCGGTACCAGGTCCAGATCGACGAGGACAGGTCCTTCAGGCACAGCACGCAGTTGACGAAACCGTACGCCTTGGTCGGGTTGTGCGCGGGGCGCAGTTCGAAGACCAGTTGGTAGTCCGGGCCGAAATCGATCTCCTGGAGGTGCCTGCGGCCGGTGAAATCCCAGAAATGGAGCTTCCGGCCGTAGCGCGCGCCGAGCAGGATGTCGGCGACCAGGCCGTCCTCGATCATGTCTGGCGTGCCCCACTCGCTTGTCACGAGCGTGTCATAGCCCAGGTGCCACCATCCGTCATAGGCGAAATGCTGGGGACCGCGCTCCACCTCCCATTGGCCGAGCGGGTCGAAGCTCTGGGCGTCCAGCATGGCGATGCCGCCCGGGCCCTTGCCTTCGGCGTTGCCCAGCGCCGTCACGTAGATGCCGCCCGGGCCGCAATGCACCGTGTGGGGGCGGCTGTAGCCGGTGCGCTCGGCCAGTTCCTCGGGCTCGATCACCCGGCAGATGGCCGGCTGGCGCGGGTCCGGGCCGGTATCGAGGATATAGATACGGGAGGAACGCAGGCCCGGCACCACGAGATAGCGCCGTGCCATATGCGGGTGGGGCGCGTTGGGACACAGGCAGGATGAGCAGGCATTCCAGCCGAAATGGTGCAGTTCGTCGCCGGCATGGGTCATGGTCACCTGCCCGACGATCTGCGCGTACGTGGCCGAGCCGGGGTCCACGTCCACCACGGCGATACCGTCCGGCTGCTGGCGCCCGGGGTCGAACATCGCCACATAGGCCAGGGTCTCGGGCGGCGCCTTGGCGGCCAGCCGCGGAGACGGGTAAAAGCTCGGGTCGGGCTTCCAGGTGGCCATGATTCGCCTCCGGTGGACTGCGGGCTTGAACTATAGGACATGGCCAGCCCGTGTGACGTCCATGATCCTTGGGTTCAAACGTCCTATCCCAAGGTGTTATGGCGGGTATCTGCCCTTTATCGGCACGATAGCCGTTCTCCGAAATCGCTGACATCGCGTTCGAATTGACTGACCCCTATCGCCGTTATTGATCAATACGATATGACTTGGTGCCGTCGTTCTGCGATAGTGCTTTTCAACACCCCCTGCCCACAAAGGAAATGTCATGAACAAGCTTACGACCGCTTTCGGCGCGCCCGTCGTCGACAACCAAAACATTCAAACCGCTGGTCCGCGCGGCCCGGCCCTGTTGCAGGACGTATGGTTCCTGGAAAAGCTGGCCCACTTCGACCGCGAGGTGATTCCCGAGCGCCGCATGCACGCCAAGGGGTCGGGCGCCTACGGCACCTTCACCGTCACGCATGACATCACCCAGTACACGCGCGCCAAGCTGTTCTCTGAAATCGGCAAGAAAACCGAGCTGTTCCTGCGTTTCTCGTCGGTAGCCGGCGAGCGCGGCGCGGCCGATGCCGAGCGCGATATCCGTGGTTTCGCGATGAAGTTCTATACCGAGGAAGGCAACTGGGATCTGGTGGGCAACAACACGCCGGTCTTCTTCCTGCGTGACCCGCTGAAGTTCCCCGACCTGAACCACGCCGTCAAGCGCGACCCGCGCACCGGCCTGCGCAGCGCCGACAACAACTGGGACTTCTGGACCGGCCTGCCCGAGGCGCTGCACCAGGTCACCATCGTCATGAGCGATCGCGGCATCCCCAGTTCGTGGCGCCACATGCATGGCTTCGGCAGCCATACCTATAGCTTCATCAACGCCAACTACGAGCGCCACTGGGTGAAGTTCCACTTCCGGACGGAGCAGGGCATCCAGAACCTGACCGACGCCGAAGCCGCCGAGGTGACCGGCCGCGACCGCGAGCACCACCAGCGCGACCTGTACGAAGCCATCGAGCGTGGCGAGTTCCCGCGCTGGAAGCTGTACATCCAGATCATGACGGAAGCCGAGGCGGGCAAGTACCGCGTCAACCCGTTCGACCTGACCAAGATCTGGTCGAAGAAGGACTTCCCGCTGATCGAAGTGGGCGTGATGGAGCTGAACCGCAACCCCGAGAACCATTTCGCCGAGGTGGAGCAGGCCGCGTTCGCGCCGTCGACCATCGTGCCGGGCATCGGCTTCTCGCCGGACAAGATGCTGCAGGGCCGCCTGTTCTCGTATGGCGACACCCAGCGCTACCGCCTGGGCGTGAACCATTCGATGATCCCGGTCAACTCGCCGAAGGCCGCCAAGTTCGTGAACAGCTATCACCGCGACGGCCGCATGCGCATCGACGACAACCAGGGCGGCAAGACCTCCTACGAGCCGAACACGCGCGGCGAGTGGGTGGAGCAGCCGGACTTCCGCGAGCCGCCGCTGACGCTGGAAGGCACCGCCGACCACTGGAACCATCGCGTGGACGATGATTACTTCTCGCAGCCGGGCGACCTGTTCCGCCTGATGACGCCGGCCCAGCAGCAGGTGCTGTTCGATAACACGGCCCGCTCCATCAAGGGCGTGTCGCGCCATATCCAGCAGCGCCATATCGAGCACTGCACCAAGGCCGACCCGGCCTACGGCCAGGGCGTGGCGGCCGCGATCGAGCGGATCGAAGGCCAGAAGTAAGGAGCAACCGGGCACTCCGGGGCTGCGGCCCCGGGGTGCCCGGATACCGCAAGGCAGGACAACAGGAAAGCGCCATGGACCAGACATCGACCCCACCCACCCCCACCGGCACCATGACGGCGGAAGAGGAATCCCGCATGGTGGCCGCACTGGGCGAAGTATTCGACCTCGCGCGCCAGGGCGACGCGTCGGCGCTGGGGGCGCTGATCGCGCGCGGCATGCCGGCCAACCTGCGCAATGAAAAGGGCGACAGCCTGCTGATGCTGGCCGCCTACCACGGCCATGTGGATACCGTGCGCGCCCTGCTCCAGGCCGGCGCCTCGCCGGATCTGCGCAACGCGGCCGGCCAGACGCCGCTGGCGGGCGCCGCGTTCAAGGGCTATACAGAAGTGATTGAAGCGCTACTTGCGCACGGCGCCGATGTGGAAGGTGCCTCGCCGGACGGCCGCACCGCGCTGATGACGGCGGCGATGTTCAATCGCACCGACATCGTCGATCTGCTGATCGCGCATGGCGCCAACCCGGACGCGCGCGACCATCGCGGCTTCTCCGCCGCCGACGCCGCCGCCTTCATGGGCGCGGGCCGCACGGCTACCCATCCGGGCGGGCCGCGCCACTAGGCGCTTTCGGGCAGGTCAGGTCGGCTCAGCCACGGCCGACGAACGGCATCTTGGTGGCCATCACGGTCATGAACTGCACATTGGCCTCCAGCGGCAGGTTGGCCATGTGCAGGACCGAACTGGCGATGTGCGCCACATCCATCAGCGGTTCCGGGCGAATCTCGCCATTGGCCTGCGGCACGCCGCGCGCCATGCGGTTGGCCATGTCGGTGCCGGCGTTGCCGATGTCGATCTGGCCACAGGCGATGTCCCAGGCGCGGCCATCGAGCGACAGGCTCTTGGTCAGCCCCGTGATGGCGTGCTTGGTGGCCGTATAGGGCACCGTGTTCGGGCGCGGGGCGTGGGCCGAGATCGACCCGTTATTGATGATCCGCCCGCCGCGCGGATCCTGTGACTTCATCAGCGCGAACGCGCCGCGGGCGCACAGGAAGGCGCCGGTCAGGTTGGTATCGACCACGGCCTTCCACTGCTCGACCGACAGTTCATCGATGGAAATGGCCGGGGCGTTGATGCCGGCGTTGTTGAACAGCACGTCCAGCCGGCCAAAGCGCTCGCGCACCCGGGCGTAGAGCTGGTCGACCGACGCCGGGTCGCTCACATCGCACTGCACGGCCAGCGCGGTCTGGCCAGCAGCGGCGGCCTCGGCGGACAGCGCCTCGAGCGTGGCGGCGGTCCGGCCGGCCAGCACCACCTGGTACCCATCGGCCAGCAGCGCCTGCGCCACGGCCTTGCCAATACCCCGGGCCGCGCCCGTGACCAGTGCGACTTTGCTTCCTTGCGTCATGCCTTGGGTCATGCCTTGTCTCCTGTTTTTCACAACCGCCGATGATAGTCCGCCGCGCCTGAAAATGCCTTGAGAGCCATTCCCGGCGTCGCATTTCGATCATGATCTAAAGATATAACAACAAAGCATTTGGCCGGCGGAGCGGCTTCCCGTAGCATTCGGCAGTCTTTTCTTGCGGACAGGGCCGGTTGCGCCCGGTCCACGCGCAATTTTCTTTCAATCGCCCCCAATCATGTCTGCCGATCTTGCTCTGTCGCCCGCCGCGACGCAGGCCGCCGCCCCGGCGGCCGCGCCCGCCCGTGCGACCATCCGTTCCGCCGCCGATGTGGCCAAGCTGGTCAACCAGGGCGGCGCCGCCGTCAGCAATGCCCGCATCGTCGTGGCCATCGCGCTGGGCGGCATCTTCCTCGATGCCTATGACCTCGGCGCCCTGGCCTTCGGCCTGAAGGACGTCACCCGCGAATTCAACCTGTCGCCCGCCGGCACCGGCATGGTGGCGTCGGCCATCACGTTCGGCGCCATCGTCGGCGCGTTCCTGGGCGGGTATTTCACCGACCGCATCGGCCGCTACCGCGTGTTCATGGCCGACATGGTCTTCTTCGTCGTGGCCGCCATCGCCTGCGCGCTGGCCCCGAACGAATATGTGCTGGCCGGCGCCCGCTTTGTCATGGGGTTGGGGGTCGGCATCGACCTCCCTGTCGCCATGGCCTTCCTGGCCGAGTTCTCCAAGCTCCAGGGCAAGGGCAACAAGGCGTCCCGGGTGGCCATGTGGTGCCCCACCTGGTACGCGGCCATCTGCGTGTCCTATCTATTAGTGCTGCTCTGCTACTCGGTACTGCCGGAATCGCACAGCAACCTGCTGTGGCGCATCATCCTCGGCTTTGGCGCCGTACCGGCGCTGGTCATCATCGCCGTGCGCAGCCGCTACATGAGCGAATCGCCGGTGTGGGCCGCCAACCAGGGCGACCTGGAAGGCGCCGCCAAGATCCTGCGCCAGTCCTACGGCATCGACGCCGTGGTGGCCCCGGACGCCGTGGCCGAGCCGCCCAAGCGCCCCGCCTCGTGGCGCAACTACGGGCTGCTGCTCAAGGGCGTGTACGCGCGCCGCACGGTGCTGGCCACGGTGATGTCGATTGCCTCGTCGTTCGCCTATAACGCCGTGGCGTTCGGCCTGCCGGTGATCATCGCCAGCTTCCTGGCGCAGTCGATGCTGACCACGATCCTGGTCTCGCTGGCGCTGAACCTGCTGTTCGCCTTCGTCGGCGGCCTGATTGGCGTGCACCTGGTGCCGAAGACCGGCGCCTGGAAGCTGACCGTGACCGGCTACGCCTTCCAACTCGCCGCGCTGATCGGCCTGGCGCTGGTCGGCAAGCCCCACGGCGCCCCCGAGGTGGTCGCCGCCATCGCCTTCCTGGCCGTGTTTCTGCTGGGCCAGGGCTTCGGCCCGGGCGCGCACACCATGACCTATGCCTCGCTGAGCTACCCGACGTCGCTGCGCGGCGTGGGCGTCGGCTTCAACCAGACGCTGATGCGCGCCAGCTCCACGGCATCGCTGTTCCTGTTCCCGGTGCTGGCCGCCGCGCTGAGCACCAAGGTGTTCTGGGTCATCGCCCTGGCCCCGCTGGCCGGCCTGATCGCCCTGCTGGCCATCCGCTGGGAACCGGCCAACTACGACGTGGACGCCGAAGACTTCTGATCCGCCGATCCGCCCGCCGATGGGGAGCCGGTAGGTTCCCCACAGGTCTGCGCCAAAAAGAAACCCCACGCTTGAGAGAGCGTGGGGTTTTTACATTTTGGACACACACCGTGGGGTGTTGCCGACAGTGGGCATAGTGGCCATTGCCCATATTCTGTATATACGACAATATGCCAACACAGCATCACTTCAAACCAGATCATTCCCAAGAAATCGCGTAAAACGCGACGCCGCGCCCCCTGACCACACGGCTAACTCGCCCAACAAGCGTATTGCCGTATATACAAATAGGGGGTAGCATTTGAAGATCGTCATCTCACCAGCCATCGCAAAGAAGCTTGTGGCGAAGCACGGCGGCATTCGCGATGTGGAGATCCGGCAAGCCTTTGCAAACCGGGTGGGGCAGATCCTCGTGGATGACCGCGAGGAACACGCCTCGGACCCGCCCACGCACTGGTTCTGCGCGAAGACGGACACTGGCCGCATGCTCAAGATCGTCTACGTCAGAAGGGACGACACTATTTTTCTCAAGACCGCGTATGAACCGGCACTGCCCACCGTGGCGTTCTACCGGCGCATGTGCCTGGCCGGGCGGTCATGAATCAACCTTTGCAACAGGAGTAGCACATGAGCAACGCCAAGAAAATTCCGGGAACCGTCGAAGCGTGGGAGCAGGGTGACCTCGGGGAGGACGAGGCACACGCCGTCGTCGCACCCGACGAATCCGCGGCACTGGACCGGGCGCTTGGCCTGCAGGCAGTGTCGATCCGCCTGCAAAAATCGCTGATCAGCGATTTCAAGTTCCTCGCCGAAGAGCACGGCATGGGCTACCAGCCGCTCATGCGCGAGGCGCTGCGCCGCTTTGCGGAAGCAGAAATGAAGCGCCTCGCGGTCAAGTACGCCAACGAACGCCGGCGTGGCGCGGCCGCGCAGGGAGACAGCAAGCCCAAGCGGCCGAAGGCAGCCTGACCGACGTTTGACGCCGCCCTACGACCGGCCTTGCCCCTCCAGCCACGACCCCAGCGTTCCGACCACGCCCTTGGCGAACATCGTGAACACCGGCTCGCTGACAAACCCCACGTGCGGCGTAACAACCACATCGGTACGGCCGCGCAACGGGTAATCGGCGGGCACCGGCTCCTCGTCGAATACGTCCAGCGCCGCCATGGCCGGGCGATGGCGGTCCAGCGCGCGTGGCAGCGCTTCCATGTCGATCAGGGCCGAGCGGGAGGTGTTGACCAGCAGCGCGTCGGCCCGCATCAGTGCCAGCCGCTCGGCGTTGATCAGCCGCGTGGTTTCCGCCGTCGGCACCAGGTGCAGACTGACCACACGCGAGGTGGAGAGCAGCGCCTCCAGGCTCACCGCCGTCACCCCCTCCGCCGCCGCGCGCTCGGGCGTCATGCGCGGGCTCCACGTCACCACTTCCATGCCGAGGGCCTTGCCGACGCGCGCCACGCGCTTGCCGATCTCGCCCAGCCCGATCAGGCCCAGCCGCTCGCCGTGCAGTACGCCGGGCAGCGGCAGCGCCTCCGCAGGCCGCCAGCCGCCGCGCCGCATCGTCGCCATCTGCATCTCCAGCTGGCGCGTGGCCGCCAGAATCAGCGCCCACGTCATCTCGCAGGTGCTTTCCTTGGACGGCCCCCATTCCGTATTGGCGACGGGGATGCCGCGCGCGCGCAGCGCTTCCACGTCGAGCGTGGTGTTGCGCGTGCCGGTGAAGACCACGTAGCGCAGCCGCTCGGCCTGCTGCAGCGTGGCGGCGTCCAGCGGCGTGCGGTCCCGCACCAGCACCAGCACCTCCGCCTCGCGCAGCACGGCGGCCAGCGCGTCCCCGCGCAGCGGGGCGTGGTGGAAGACCACGTCCGCCTGCGCCTGGATGGCCGACCAGTCCGCCAGCCGGGTCAGGGCGCGCTCGTAGTCGCCCAGTACCGCAATCCGGGGCCGCGCCATGTTACGGACGCGCCAGCGCGGTGATGGTGCCGACGTTGGCCGTATCGCCCAGCTTCCAGCAGGCATCGATCAGCTTGCCCACCTGCGCCGCGCCGAGCACCGGGTCCGCCAGCGCGTGGAACTTGGCGTCCAGGTTGGCATCGGTCATCGGGCGTTGCAGCGAGCCGATGGCATGCTCCACCGTCACCGCGATCTCACGGCCGTTCTTGAGCACGGCCTTGACGATGGAAGCGGCCTCGTCGACGTTCGCGTCGGCCGTCGCCACCACCTTGCGGCGCAGCGCCACCACGTCCTCGCGGGTGACGATGTGGTCCGAAAACTCTTCCTCGCCGGCGCGGCCGAAGATCAGGCCCGCCGCGCAGCCGTGGTAGACGCTGAACTTGGCGAGCAGGCCGTCGCTCGGCTCCTTCTTGCCGGTCAGCTCCAGCACCAGCGGGTGCACGCGCAGCTCGATGCGCTCCACGTCCCCGGCCTTCACGCCCTGCTCGCGCAGCTGCACGCAGGCGTCGATGCTGGGGTGGATCACGATGCCGCAGGCAAACGGCTTGTAGGTGTTGAACGAGATCTCGAAGCGGCTGCCCAGTTCGTCGGTAATCTCGTTCCAGTCGGTCTTGGCCGAGATCACCTGCATGAAGCCGCGCGGCGCCTCCAGCGCCTTCGCGCTCGAGGTATAGCCGTGCCGCGCCATCAGCGCCGACATCAGCCCGGCGCGCGCCGCGCCGCCCGGGTGGAACGGCTTGGTCATGGTGCCGAACTGCTCGCGCAGGCCCACCGGCTGGGAAGCGGCGATGCCCAGCGCCATCGTCGTGCGGTCCTCGTCCAGCCCAAGCAGGCGCGAGCAGGCCGCCGCCGCACCCAGCATGCCGGTGGAACCGGTGATGTGCCAGCCACGGTCGTAGTGGTCCGGATACATGGCGTTGCCCACGCGGCAGGCCACGTCGATGCCCAGCACCACGGCATCGGTCACGGCGCGGCCGCTGGCGCCGGTGTGCTCGGCCAGCGCCAGCACGGCGGAGGCCACCGGGCCGGCCGGGTGGATGATGGTCTTCAGGTGCGTATCGTCGAAATCGAACGTATGCGAGGTAATGCCATTCACCAGCGCGGCGCTGGCCATGTCCACCTTGTCCCGGCGGCCCAGCACCGTGGCCTGCGGCGCCGGCTGGAGTTCCGCCACAGCGGCCAGCGCGGCCACGGCGGACTCATGCCCGGCCGCGCCCACGGCGCAGCCCAGCCAGTTCATGAAGGTGCGATGGGCTTCGTGGTCCACCTCGCGGCTCCAGCCTTGCGACGGATGCGTGGCCACGAACTTGCCGAGGATGCGCGTGACCGGCGGGGCGTTGTGATCGGCGGCGACATGGGTATTGCGTGCCATGGGATAGGGGTCCTTGTTCAGTGAATCGAGAGATCGAAAAATGGGGGCTGGCGGGCGGGCAGCCAGCGAGCCGGTCAGGTATCGAGATGGATGCCGCGTTCCTTGGCGAGCTTGCTCCAGCGGTTCACCTCGTCGGCGATATAGCGGCGGAACTGGTCGGGCGTCATCGGCGTGGGCTGGAGCGCCTCCGAGGACAGCTTGTCAGCCAGGTCCGGGCTCTTGAGCACGGTGTTGAGCGTGCTGTTGAGCCTGGCGACGACATCGGCAGGCATGCCGGCCGGGCCCACCACGCCGTACCACTGCTGGGCGTCGAAGCCCTTGAGCCCGGCTTCCTCCAGCGTCGGCACGTCCTTAAGCAGCGGGTGGCGCGCATGGCCGGTCACGGCCAGCGGCTTCACGCGGCCCGAGCGGATATGCGGCAGCGCGGCGGAGAGCCCCGGGAACATGGCCTGCGTCTGCCCGCCGATCAGGTCGTTGAACGCCGGGGCGATGCCCCGGTACGCCGCATGCGTCATCTTCACGTTGACCTGCTGGGCGAACAGCTCCATCGACAGGTGCGTGAGCGAACCCGGCCCAGCCGAGCCATAGGCCACCGCGCCGGACTTCTTCGCATAGGCGATGAACTCGGCCAGCGTGGCCGCCGGCACGCCAGCGCCAACCACCAGCACATTGGGCGTGCCGCCGATCATGCCGATGGCGGTGAAGTCCTTGAGCGGGTCGTAGGGCACCTTGCGGGTGGCCGGATTGGTGCCGTGCGTGGCCACGTAGCCCTGCATCAGGCTGTAGCCGTCCGGGGTGGCCTTGGCGGTCATCTGGCAGGCGATCACCCCGCCCCCGCCGGCCTGGTTCTCGACCACGATGGACTGGCCGAGCACGCGGCCCCAGCGGTCCGCCACGGTGCGGCCGATCAGGTCCGAGCCGCCGCCGGCCGAGACCGGCACCACGTAGCGCAGCGGCTTGTTGGGAAACGGGTCTTGCGCCTCGGCAAAGCCGGGCATGGCGAGCAGCATCGCGCCAGCCTTGAGCAGGCTGCGGCGGGTGGCATTCATGTCTCCTCCACTTGCATGGCACCGCAGGAAGCGTCCCGGGTGCTTTTTTTCGGGATGGGGCCGATGGCCGGCGGGGCCGGCTCTGGGCTGAACGCATCATGGACGCCCGCCGCCCGTCTGTGAATTGCAAATTTCCTCTCAATTGATGCATGACATGCATCAATACGGCGGCGTCATGGTGCGCCCCGAGTTGACACAGGCCGGCCGCCTGCGAATACTCCACCTCGCCAGCCCGCGCCCCGGTTCATGGGTGGCAGGGTTCGAGACGTCATTCACCGCTGTCACACATCCAAGCAAGGACGACCATGAAAAGACTCCGCACGCTCCTCTGTGCCGCCGTGGTGGCGGGACTCGCCGGTTGCGCATCGACCCTCTCCGGCACCGGCGCCGACGCGCCCAAACCCACCGCGCCGGGGCAGATCGCCGCCGGCAAGACCGAAGTGCTCTGGCTCGGCCAGGCCGCCATGCGCATCACCACGCCGGGCGGCAAGGTCATCATGATCGACCCCTGGCTGACCGGGAACCCCAAGACGCCGGCCAACTTCAAGCAGCTGGGCGCGCTCGGCAAGGTGGACCTGATCCTGGTCACCCACGCTCACGGCGACCACCTTGGCGACGCAGCGGCGCTGGCGCAGCTCAACAACGCGCCCATCTGGAACGGCGGCGGCATGGGCCAGACCCTGGTTGCGCTGGGCATGGTGCCGGCAACGCTGTCGCAGCGCTTCAACAAGAGCGGCACGGTGGCGCCGTTCGGGCCGCAGGGGCCGAAAATCACCGCCGTCCACGCCGAGCACTCGTCCGAACTGGTCTGGAAGAACCCGGCCACGAACAAGGATGAAGTGCACTACGGCGGCGAACCGGTCGGCTACATCATCGAGATGGAGAACGGCTTCAAGGTCTGGCACATGGGCGATACCGGCCTGTACGGCGACATGCGCATGATTGGCGAGATGATCAAGCCGGACCTCGTGCTGATTCCGATTGGCGGGCACTTCACGATGGGGCCGAAGGACGCCGCCGTGGCCGTGCGCGACATGATCAAGCCGAAATACGCGATCCCGATGCACTACCTGACCACGCCGCAGTTGGCCGGCACGCCGGCCCAGTTCACGGCCGCGCTGGGGGTCACGGGTACGCAGGTAATCGTGCCGGAACCGGGCCAGAAGGTGGACTTCTGATGAACCGGACGCGACGCCTGATTGGCACTGCCGGCGCTGCCGGCGCGGCAGCCATCGCGCTGGCGCTGGCCGGCTGTGCCGCGCCGGGAGCCACAGGCAACCCCGATGCACGCGCCGCCGCCACGGAACTGGGCGGCACCGGCAAGCTGCGCGCCGCCATCAACCTGGGTAACCCGATCCTGGCGGGCCGGGCGGCCAACGGCGACCTCCAGGGCGTGTCCGTGGACCTGGCCCGCGAGGCCGCGCGCCGGCTGAACCTGCCGCTGGAACTGGTGGCGTTCCAGTCGGCGGGCAGCGTGGTGGAGGCGGTGAAGGCGCGGCAGGTCGATCTGGCCTTCGTCGCCATCGACCCGGTGCGCGCGGCGGACATGGAATACACCGCGCCGTACGTGATCATCGAAGGCGCCTACCTCGTGCGTAACGACGCCGCGCTGCAGCGTAACGAAGAGGTGGACCGCCCCGGCACGCGCATCGTGGTGGGCCGGGGCAGCGCCTACGACCTGTTCCTCACGCGCGAGATCAAGGCGGCCACGCTGGTGCGCGCGCCCACCTCCCCCGCCGTGACGGACATGTTCCTGGCCGAGCGGCTCGACGTGGCGGCCGGCGTGAAGCAGCAGCTGGAGGCCGACGCGCGCCGCGTGGGCGGCGTGCGGCTGCTGCCGGGCCGCTTCATGGTCATCGAGCAGGCCATGGGCGTGCCCAAGGGGCGCACCGCCGCCCGCGCGTGGCTGAGCGGCTTTATCGAGGAGATGAAGGCCAGCGGTTTCGTAGCGACGGCGCTGCAACGGCACCGCATCAAAGGGGCGGGCGTGGCGCCGCCCCGGCAGCCCTGACGCTATCGCCAGTTGCTATCGGCCTTAATCGATTCCCCACATAATCCCCGGCTTCCGCCACCGCCCTTTCCCTCCCCATGAGCCAGCCCGAACAGCCAGACCAGCCCGAACACCCGCTCCAGGCCGCCTTCCTGCGCCACGAACAGTCGCTGGCCCCGGCCGGGCGCATGGTCGGCGAGGACGACAGCGCCGTGTACCGCACGCTGCTGGAGTCCACCAAGGCCATACCGTGGAAGATCGACTGGGCGACCATGGCGTTCGCCTATATCGGCCCGCAGATCGAGGCGCTGCTCGGCTGGGCGCCGTCGTCCTGGAAGACCGTCAACGACTGGGCCGACCGCATGCACCCGGACGACCGCGAGGCCGTGGTGAACTTCTGCGTGGCGCAGTCGCAGGCGGGCACCGACCATGAGGCCGACTACCGGGCGCTCACGCGCGACGGCGGCTATGTCTGGCTGCGGGATGTGGTCCATGTGGTGCGCAAGCCCAGCGGCGAGGTGGAGTCGCTGATCGGCTTCATGTTCGACATCAGCGAACGCAAGCGCACCGAGGAACAGCTCGCCCAGTTGCAGAAGGAGCTGGAGCGGCTCTCGTTCACGGACGGGCTGACCGGCGTGGGCAACCGGCGCATGTTCGACACCGTGGTCGAACGCGAATGGGCCGCCCTGCAGGACGCCGGCAAGCCGCTGTCGCTGATCCTGATGGATGTGGATTTCTTCAAGGCCTACAACGACTACTACGGCCACCTGCAGGGCGATGACTGCCTGCGCAAGGTAGCGGCGCTGCTGGCCGAGGCGGTGGGCGCCGGGCATTTCGTGGGTCGCTTTGGCGGCGAGGAGTTCGTCGCGGTGCTGCCCGGCATCGACGCGGACGCGGCCGTGGCGATTGCCGAGCGCTGCCGCACGAGAATCGCCGACGCGGCCATCCCGCACCTGCGCTCCCCCTACGAGCAGCGCGTGACGGCCAGCTTCGGCGTGGGCACCACCCTGCCCGCGCCGGGCGCGGAACCCACCGCCTTCATCAACCTTGTGGACGCGCAGTTGTATCACGCCAAGGACAATGGCCGGAACCGCATCGCCGCCGTGGATCGGGCTGGCATGCAGGGCGAAGGCTTCCGGACGCACTCGCGCTGAACCCCGCCTGATCTACCCCCCCCCGCGGGGTCAGTGATCAGGTGTTGGCGCGCGGCCATCGGCACGCGCCGCACCTGTTGGCCGGCACCCGCCAGCCTGGCCCCCGACAGGGGGAATTTGCGCCAGCTACGGCACATTCGGGCGGATTTTCGATTGGCACGGCCCCTGCGTAGGAAGGGAGGAACGCGCGATTGCGTTCCTGGCCCTTCCTACCCTGTCCCAATCGGAGTTAGTCCCATGTCTTACCGCTTTCTTCCCTTTCTCGTCGGCGTCGCCATCGCGGCCGCCCTTGCCTCCCACCTTGCCCAGGCCGCCAGCCCGCGTGACAGCCAGTTTGCCGGCGACAAGTACGGCTACAGCTTCCGCATGGATTCGCGCGATGTGTACAGCGATGGCGCACGCGGCCGTTTCGACGTCTACACCGACGGCGCCCGCGACGTGACACCGCCCTCGCGCGACCAGGACAACTCGCGTTTCCTGTCGGGCATGGACCGCCGCGGCGTCTCCGCCGAGCCGTCACGCCAGTTCGACGTCTACACGGATGGCGCGCTGGCCTGACTGCCCCCCGCCTGCGTCAGCGGTTTGCGTGACTTGCGTGACTTGCGTGATAGTGTGCCGTCCATGACCCATTTCCCGGCGGAACTGGATGGACGCACTGATTACCGCCGCCGCGCGGGCGCTGGCGGCGGGTGACCCGCTCGGCGCGCTGAACCGCGTGGCCCTGCGTGACGACGCGCCGGCGCTGGCGTTGCGCGGCATCGCCATGGCCCAGCTTGGCGATCTCGCGCGTGCCCGGCTGCTGGTGCGCCGCGCCGCCCGGGCCTTCGGCCAGAAAGAGGCCGTGGCCCGGGCGCGCTGCGTGGTGGCCGAGGCCGAGATCGCGCTGGTTTCCCGCGATCTCGGCTGGCCGGCCAAGGCGCTCGGCGCCGCGCAGGCTACGCTGGCGGCGCATGGCGACCTCGCCAACGCCGCCCACGCCCGACAGCTCGAAATCCGCCATCTGCTGCTGATTGGCCGGCTCGACGCCGCCGAAGCCGCGCTCGCCACGCTCGATCCCACCCCCTTCCCGCCTGCCTCGCGCGCCGCGCACGAGCTGATCGTGGCCGGCATCGCCCTCCGCCGGCTGCGCACCCAGGCCGCGCGCGAGGCCCT
>NZ_CAJPVH010000083.1 GCF_905397395.1 Cupriavidus campinensis | reverse complement strand
CGGCCCATGCCGAGCCGGGCCAGCGCGCGCCGGTACAGCAGGGCGGCCCATTCCGCCGGCAGGTCGGGCTTGCCGGGGCGGGGCGGCTGGAAGACCGCGCGCAGCAGCCAGATGCCGCCGTGGGCGGGTGCGGTGACGCCAAGGTGGCGCGCCAGCCGGTCACGCGCGCCAGTCAGCCAGCGGGTGATGCGGGCGGTGCGGGTGGGCTTGGCGCTCATCGTTCGGGCTCCTGTGGCGGGGCGCCAATCCAGTGGGAGACCCACGACGCCAGCCCTTGCAGGTCGTGCGCCGCCTGCGAATGCGGCGCGCTGCGGCAGAAGTTCTCGCTGCGCGCGAAGGCTTCCGGAATGCCGCTGTCCTCGTGCACGGGGCAGGCCAGCATCGCGTCGCCCAGCGTGGCGCGCAGCAGCGTGACGATATCGGCATGCAGCCGTCGCGCCGGCTGGAGCCGCGTGGCCACGTAGCAGGCGGCGTGGCCGCGCCGGGCCAGCGCATCGGTCAGGCGGCGTAGCCCGACACAGACTTCAGGCTGCGGCGGCAGGAGCACCAGCACCAGGTCTGCGGCGGCGATGGCCTGGCCCGCGTGCGGCGAGGGCCAGGGCGGCGTGTCGATCAGCACCGCGCCGTGCGCCGGCATGGCCACCTGGGCGATCAGCCCGCGCAGCCAGTGCGGCCCCGCGCGCAGCAGCTTGCCGGCCTGGATGTCATCGTCGTCGCTGTCCTGCTCGCCCCAGGGCACGAACAGCACGCCATCGTCGCTGCGCAGCCCGGCCTGCGCCCACGCGGTGGGCGACCCGTCGGCCAGGCAGCCGGACAGCCCCGCGCGCGCGGCGTCGCGCAGGCCGAAGTGATAGCCCAGCACATTGCGCGGGTCGCATTCGAGCGCCAGCACCGGGTGCCCGCGCGCCGCCAGCAGCGAGGCCAGCGAGGCCGTCACCATGCTGCGTCCGGCGCCGCCGGCGGGGGAGACGATGGCGATGGTCTTCATCGCTGGGGCTCCCGGTCCGGGCGGCGCTTGCCGCGAATCACCATGCCGTGCAGCTGGGGCGGCAGGCGCACGGTGCGGCGCGGGCGCGGCGCGGTCCATTGCGGGAACCAGCGCAGCAGGTCGAAGCGCCAGATCACGAACGCCAGCGGCGCCGCCAGAATCAGTCCCCAGATGAAATAGCCAAGGAAGATGGACATGTCGCGTCAGTCCTGTCGAAGCAGCGGCACCGGGTGCGGCTGCGGCATGGCACGCGGCTGCGCGGGCGGGGTGTCGCGCAGCGGCAGCGTGGGGATTTGGGCCACCGGCGGGGCGTTGGCGCCGTCATGGACGCTGCCGTGCGCAACCAGCGCGGCGGTGGTGTCGGGCATGTCAGGCGTGTCAGGCATGTCGGACGTGGGGGCCGGCGCGGGCCGGGGCGCCTCCTGCTGGCGCGCGAGCCAGCTGCTGTAGTCGGGCGGCGGCACCTCGGCGATCTCGGCCTCGAAGCGGCCCAGCGTGGCGCCGATGGACTCCAGGTCGCCATTGCGCACGTCGCCATGGAACAGCTCGGCCAGCGGGCGCTGGAACACGCGCCGGCACACGGCGTCCACGTCGTCCATGCGGCAGGCGAAGAAGAAGGCGTAGAGGCTGTCGCTGCCGGCCGTGCAGAGGTCGCCCGCGCGGTTCATGCGGCAGGCGCGCAGCGCCTCCACATGGGCGACCTCGGGCAGCAGCGGCAGTTGCAGCAGCACGTGGGGCAGCCGGATCATGCGGCTGCGCTCCACGGCGTCACGCACCAGCGAGACGAACTCGGCGGGCGGCACGTAGCCGCTGGTCGAGGTAGTCAGCACGGCGGACAGTGCGTTGCGGTAGTCGGCCAGAATCGGCCGCGAGAACACCTGCCCCTGCAGGCCCTCGATCATGGCCTGCACCCGCGCGAACGGCGTGCGCTGGGCGATGACGAGATTGGCGCCGAGGTTGAGCATCAGCAGCTCGTAGTGCTGGCGCATGGCCTCCTTGTCCTCGCGCACGGCAATCTTCAGCGCGCGCCCGGCGCCGCGCCGCAGCCGGTGCACCTGCTCGGCCAGCGTCTCGAGTTCGCGCCCGCCGCCGTAGTGCAGCAGGACCGTGGCCGCCACCGCGCGGGCGGCGCTGGCCACGGCGGCCTCGTTGCTGTCCACCACGCGCCAGTGTTCGGGGATGTAGCGCTCGCGCAGCACGGCGTCGCGGCTGACGATCACGCGCTGCTCGTCCGGCGCGAGCATGCCGGCTTCCTCGATGGTGTCGGTGAAGGTCTGCGCGGCCACCATCAGCCGGTGCTCGTGCGGCGCAAAGCGCAGCGGCACGATCTCGCCCGCCACCACGGCCTGGTTGTCGCGCCAGAAGGCCACCTCCCAGGTGTATTGGCCCTGTTGCTGCGAGAGTTGCACCGCGCCGGCAAAGCGGCCGTGGAAGCCCTGCAGGTCTGGCGCCGGCTGGCCCGGCACCGGCGCGGGCGGCCCCATCACCAGCAGCACCGCGCAGCGGTGGCGCGCGCACCATTCGCCCAGCCGCTGGCCTTCCTGGGCCAGCCGCGCGGCATCGTGCCAGGCGAAGAACGCCTCCGCCCCTTCGATCAGCATCATGCTGCCCTGCGCACCGCACTGGTCCACCAGCGCCTGGAGTGCCTCCATGAGCAAGTCGATGCCGGGCCGGCTGGCGTCCGTGGGCGGGTGCAGCGCGCACAGGTTGGCGCGGCCGTGGAGCGCGCGGTTGGCGTCGATGTCGAGCCCATGGGCGCGTAGCTGGGCGGCAATGTCGGCGGCGTCACGCGTGGAGAGCACCGTGGCTGGCGCGTGCAGCGCCGTGGCGGCGGTCTGCCAGAACAGCGCGTCGCGGGCGGGCGAGGGCTCGGCATAGACCACGTGCGCGCGGGCCGGGGTGAGCGTGGCCAGCGCCGGCGACAGCCCGTCGATGGCCAGCCCCGTGCGCGCCTGGAAGCGCGCGCGCAGGCCGGGCCGGGCGGTGGCGGGGATGGCGGGGGCAGTGGTGCGGTCGGTGTGCTTCATCGATCCCCCATCAATAGGCCGAGTACGGCCGCACCGGATTCGGCGGGAACGGCACCGGGTCGCGGCGACGGTCGAACAGGTAGCGCAGCCAGACCATGGCCCGGTTCGGCGCGTAGTCGCGCGAGCGGTCGATCTGGAAGCCCGCGCCGGCCACCCAGTGCGGGGCGAAGGTGTATTCCACCGTGGCGCCCAGCGTGTAGCTGAAGCCGCCGCCCGAGCCGCCCGTGTAGATCGGGTTGCCGGCCAGTTGTTGCAGGTCGGGGCGGGTGGGGAAGTAGGGCGCGTCGTCCTCGTAGGTGAACGACCAGCCGGCCGAGCCCTGCAGCCGCCACGACCAGCGCGCGTAGCGCCCGGTCCAGTCGAGCGGGATGCCGAACGAGAGGTAGCGCTGCGGGCTGTAGTAGCCGCCATGGCCGAACGAGTAGAAACGCTGGTTGTCGCTGTAGCGCCAGTAGTTCAGCACCAGCCCGCTGGTCACGCGCTGGTCGCGCTGGGCGTAGACGGGCAGGTCGAAGCCGGTGCGGACCGTGAACTCGCGGTTCGTCACCACGTTGTGGCCGGTGTAGAGCCCCGCGCCCACGTCGCCGAACACGCTCACGCGGCCGATGTCCCGCGCGTAGCGCAGGTGGATGCCGTTGCGCACCACGCCGCCCCAGGTCTCGCCGGTGACGGGGTCGGTGGCGCCGCCGTAGGAGATCAGCGAACTGGTCACGGCCCGCCGCGAGACGTCGACGGAGGCGGACGAGACGCCCAGATCCGCGCGATAGCGGAAGCCGCCCACCACGGTCTGTTCGGTAAAGCCGAGCGGCGTGGTGCCGAGGTCCGCCCGCCAGCTATTGTCGGCGCCGTCGAACTCATAGCCGGCGGCCAGCGCCACGCCACGGTCGGTCTGGCCGATGGTGCCGAGGCCCGTGTTGCCGAGCGCGGCGATCTTGCCGAACTCGGACGCCTTCGAGAAGTTGCTCGCCTGCAGCGTGCCGGCGTCGAGCAGCACGGTGTCCGCATGGAAGAACATGTGGCCGCTGTAGCCCTGCGGAATGCGCACGAACAGCGGGATCTCGGTGGCGTGCAGCCGCGAGATGCCGGCATCGCCGGATTTGTTCGACTGCATCACGGCCGTCGCCACCTCACCCTGGCGGCGCGCCTCCAGCCCGGCCAGGGCGCGGCCGGCTGGCGTGCCCTCGGGGCCGGGCAGCACGCCTTCGCGCTGCTCCAGCCCCTGTGCGGTGCGATAGTGCGCCGCCGCGTCGTTGAAGTCGCCGCGCGCCTGGGCGATGCGGCCCTGCTGCACGGTGATGTCGGCGCGGTCCGGGTAGCGCTGGGCGAGGTCGTCGACCACGGCGCTGGCCTCGTCCGTGCGCCGCATCGCCGTGAAGCGCCGCGCCACCGAGAGCCGGGTGTCGATGTCGTCGTCGGGGGTATCGGCCAGCACCGCGCGCACGATCTCCAGCGCCTGCGCCTCCTTGCCCTGCCGTTCGAGCATGCGCGCCAGCGTGAGCCGCGCGCCGGCGTCCTTGGGGTCCGTGGCCAGCACCGCCTGCGCGGCCTCCGCCGCGCCCCGGTAGTCGCCGCCGGCTTCTCTCAGATCGGCCAGCGTCAGCAGCCAGCGGCGGTCAGCCTGCTGGCCCTCGGGCACGGCGTACAGCATCTGCTGGGCCCGCGTGAGGTCGCCATCGGCGATGAGCCGGTCGGTGCGGCGCAGCGCCAGCCGCAGCGACTGATCGTCGAACGACGCCTGCTGTTCGGCCGTGATGCCGGGCAGGGCGCGCGATTCGGCAATCCAGGCCTGCAAGGCGTCGTCCCGGTCGGCGGCGGCCAGCAGTTCGCCGTAGCGCAGGCGGATGTCGAGGTGGGGGTCCTCGGGGTGCGCGGCCAGCCAGTCGCTGACCAGCCGCAGGCCCTTGTCGGTCTCGCCCAGCCCGATCCATTCGCGGCCGATGGAGGCGAGCATGTGCGGTTCGTCGCGCGCGGCGATGGCGGCCTGGTCGAGCAGCGCGCGGGCCTCGTCATCGCGGCCTTCTGCCAGCCACAGGCGGGCCTCGCGCAGCAGTTTTTGCGCCGCGAGGTTGCTGGCGAGGCCGCGCATGCCTTCGCTGCGCTCGGCCTCGGGCACCGCCGCCAGCACGGCCGTGGCGGCGTCGATGTCGTCCACGGCATTGAGATAGAGCGCGGTGGCGTAGCGCATCTCGGCGGTGGGCGCGGCGGCGACCCCGTCCTCCATGACGGTGCGGCCCAGCACCGGCAGGTTGAGGTCGCGATAGAGGCGGGCCAGCGTGTAGCGCGTCCACGCGGCATCGGGGGCCAGCCGGATGGCGTCTTCGAGCCGCTGCAGCGCCGGGCTGCGCTGCTTCTGCGCGATCAGCTGGTCGGCCTGCACGGCCAGCAGGTCGGCCCGCAGTGCGCGCAGTTCCGACTCCGAGCCCTGCATACGGCGCGACGCGTCCGCGATCAGCGGGCCGATCTCGTCTTGCCGCTGCTGCGTCTGGAGCAGGGCGACGAGGCTGCGCAGCGCGCCCATGTCCGGCTGCGGCCGGGCCAGCATCTGGCGCAGCAGCGTCTCGGCCTCGGCATCCTTGTGCTGGGCGATCAGCGCGTCGGCCAGAATCGCCTGCGCGTTCTCGTTGCCGGGCTGCAGGGCCAGCGCCTCGCGCGCCAGCGCTTCGGCCTGCACCGGCTTGCCCTGGGCGTTGGCCTCGCGCGCACGCGCCACGGTGCCCCAGAACGTGGCCGTGTCCCGCAGGCTGCGCCATTTATTGCGATTGTCCGGATCGAGGCTCATCGCCCGGGTGAACAGCTCGCGGGCTTCGTCGTGCCGGCCTTCGCGCAGCCGCACCAGACCGAGCCCGCCCACCACCTCGCCATCCTGCCGGCGCTTCTGGTAGGCCTTCTGAAGCGCGATGTCGGCCTCCTTGAGCTGCCCGCGCTCCAGCTGGGCCAGCCCGCGCTGCCGCGCCTGCCAGGCGGGGTCGGCTTCCAGCTTGCGCTGGGCCTCGCGCCTGGCGCCGAGGCTGGCGAGTGTCTGTTTGGCGGCCTCGTCGTCGGGCACTTCCTTGAGGTAACGCTCGAACCACACGTAGTAGGCCGGGTCTTCGTTGACGCCGTACAGCGTGCGCCGCCAGATATCGAGCGCGCTCTTGCGGTCGCCATCGGGCCGCTGGGTGAGGTCGTAGAGGATGGCGAGCCCTTCCTGCCGGGTGGCCTCGCGGTCGGTCAGCAGGCTGCCCAGCGCCAGGGCGAGGCGCGAGTCGTCCGGCTCCTGCTTCACACGGCGGCGCAACTCGGCAATCGCGCGCGGGCGGCCGGCGGTGGTGCCGGCCAGGATGCGGTAGTAGTCCAGCGCCAGTTCGCCGCCCGGCGCGCCGCGCGGGAACAGGGCCTCCAGCCGCGTGGCGGCCTCCTCGGACTTGCCACTGCGGGCGAGCAGCCGCACCTGCGCCATCTCGCGCTTGTCACGCGTGGCGATGCGGTAGGCGTCCTCAAGGTCGCGCGTGGCCGCGCTGTCCGGCGCCACCTCGCGCATGTGCCGCAGCACCTTGTCAGCCTCGGTGGGGCGGTTGGAACGGATTTCGATCAGGCCCAGCATCTTGAGCGCCTCCGGTTGGCGCGGATCGATCAACAACGCCTTCTCCAGTACGCCGCGCGCCATGTCCGCACGGTTGCGCGCCTCCCACATGCGCGCCGACGCCAGCAACTGCGCCATCTCCCGGCGCGTGGTGGCGGTCGATGGCGCGGCCGGGGCGGACGCGGCGTCGGCGGCCGCTGCCTCACCCGGCAGCGCGGCGCTGGCCAGCAGCAGCCACAGCGTGCGAGCTAGCGCCTTGCCGGGCATGCGGTATTCCACGCCGGCACCAGCTTGCCGTCCGCCTCGAACCGGTACAGGCCATCCACATGCCCCAGCCCGAACAGCGTCAGTACCTGACCGTAGTAGCCGGAGGGCGACTGCGCGGCCAGCGTGCGCGTGCGCTGCGCCTGGGCGCGCGCGGCGTCCGGCTGGCCCTGCGCCAGCATGAACGGCGCGATGGCCGCCGAGAAGCCCGCGTTGCCCGCGTTCGGCCCGAAGGTGCCCGCCTGCGTGTCCACCCGCTCGGGCGGATGGCCGTTGGCGAGCACATAGTCGGCCATTGGATGCAATGTACGCAGCACTCCGGCGCGCAGCGGGTCGCCCGCAGCGGTCATGCCGGCCCACAGGTAGACCCGGATCGAATCATAGGAGCCCGTGGCCTGCGTGTCCGTATCGGGCCGGAAGCCGGCGCCCTTCTGATAGAGCACCCAGTCGGGCGAGAAGCCGCGCGGCGCGGTGTCCACGATCAGCCGCCCCGCGCTCTCGACCATGGCCTGCCAGCCCCGGTCCTCGGTCAGCGCAGCGGCCAGCCGGCGCATTACCGGCAGCGGCACGTAGCTCGGGTTCAGCCGCCAGCTGTCCGGGGTGGGATGAAAGCCGACCGGGCCCGGCAGCAGCGTGCGGCCCAGTCCGGGCAGCACCGCCGATTCCTCGCGCAGCGCGCGCCGGGCCACCAGCGTGCCCAGCGCCGTGAAGCGGCGTTCGCGCCAGAGCCGGCCGGCTTCGAGCAGCGTGTAGGCGATCCACAGGTCGGCGTCGCTGGCGGCGTTGGTGTCGATCACGCCCCAGGTGCCGGCCTCGGGGCCGCTGTCGCGCTTGCCCCAGATCCACGCGGGCAGGTGGGCGCTGAGGTCGCCGCGCGCCAGATTGTTCTCGGTCCAGCCGAGCAGTTTGTCGAAGGTGGCACGGTCGTTGGCCACGAGCGCGAAGAACAGCGCGTAGGCCTGCCCTTCGGAGACCGTGGCCTGGCGCTCGGTGCTGGCATCGACCACGCGGCCGTCCGGGCTGATGGTGTCGCGCCGGAAGGCGTCCCAGTCCGGCCACGGGCAGGTGGCCGCCAGGCTGGCGAGCGACACCCCCGCCAGCGTGGTCATCACCAGGCCGCGAGCGATCTGCCTGAGCCAGCGGGGCAGCACACGCCGCATGTCACCCTCCGTTGCGGCGCGCCGCGATCCGGCCCAGCGCCCAGAACAGGGTCAGCGCCACCAGCAGCCCGGCCACGATGCCGGCGATGGCCAGCAGCGCCGGGTGGTCCGCCATGCGCACCCACACCCGCGCATACCAGGGCAGGGTGCCCACGTAGTAGCGCTCGCCCAGGCGCAGCCCTTCCACCTCGCGCTGGCGGACCACGGTGAGGTCGCCGCGAATCTGGGCGACCTTGCCGGCGTCTTCGAGCACATCGAGCACATCGCGCACGTTCTCGGGCGCGGTGGCGGTCACGGCGACCACGCTGCGCTGCGCCTGATACGGCGATTCGAAGCCGATCAGCGCCGCCAGCGGCCCGTCGGCGGAAAGGATCGCGCGCCCGGCGGGCGACACGTTGTGGTCTGCCTCGCCACTGAGCCAGTGGGTCCACGCCCCGCCGCGCTGGTCGCGCAGGGTGATCTCGGTGCGGCCCTGCTGGATCAGGATCGGCAGGGAATTGCCCCAGCTCGCCAGGAGCTCGCCTGCGCTGCCGGTGCCCACCATCAGCAGGTTACGGTCCTTCACGGTGTCGATGGCCCTGGCCGGCGCCACCGCCACGCGCAGCGCCGGCAGGCCGGTCCACTTGCCCATGTGGCCGAGCAGCGTCAGCATCGCCTCCTGATCGAGCGCGCTCGGGGCGTCCGGCATGACCACGGCGGTATCGGCCAGGTCCGCCAGCCGGGTGAACGGATAGCCGCTGTTGGCGAAGAAGGCGAGGTTGGGCAGCGCGGCGTAGTGCGAGAAGCCGCTGAAGTCGATCGACGAATCGGGATCGACCGCCGCGCGCGCCACGTTGGCCGCCGAGGACGCACACAGGCCGGTCTTCTGCGAGTCCATGTGGAAGCGGAACTGCATCTGGTTGTTGCTGCCCACGCGGAAGGCGGGGATCAGGATCTCGTTGCTGACGGATGCGCTGCCGCCCGAGATCAGCGGCACGCTGACCAGGCTCTCGTCGTTCTGCGCGGTCAGCGGCTTGAGCCGGTAGGAGCGCACCAGCTGCTCGTTGATATCGACGCTGAGCACCGAGTCGTTATAGGTGGAGGGCGCGGTGTAGCGGTACCTCACGTTCAGGGGCACGGCGCGGTCATTCCAGCCGTAGAGGTCGGCCGGCACGCGCAGGTTCACCCGGATCGGATCAGGGCTGGCGCCGCCCACCTGCAGCTGCTGCGGGTCCGTGACGAGTTCCTTGAACAGCACGGGGCGGTCCACCGGCGCCCAGGCCGGTGCGTCGTAGGGCTTGCGCGGCTTGCCGAGTTCCACCGACTGCACGCCGGCGCGGCTGCCCGCCATGGCGGCCTTGCCCAGCACCAGCGCGTTGGCCGCCACCTGCAATTCCTGCGGATTGCGGCCGGCGAGCACCAGCAGCTTGCGCGACGGATTCGCTGGATTCGGCATCACGCTGACCGAGGCGCCCTGGATCTCGGGCAGCTGGATGCCCGCCGGCATCGCGTTCGGCATCGCAAAGACAATGGCGTGGGCATCGGCGGGCAACTGGCTGCGCGCCGGGAAGCGCAGCTCCCGGTAGCTGGCCAGCGCGCCGAGCCAGGACGACACCACGCCGGCCGCCCGCAGCGTGGCGGCATCGGCATTGGCCGGCAGCACGAAGGGCACGGTGACGCGGCTGTTGTCGCGGCGGTCGAAGAACGGCGCGGGCAGCAGCGCGAGGTTGTCCGGCAGCGTGACGGGCAGCTTGGTCAGGGTCAGCGTGGTGGCGGGGCTGATATCCGCCCAGAGGCTGGAGTGGTACGGGTCCTCGCAGTGATCGACCGTGTAGTGGGCGATCATCTGCACGTTCAGGCGGTTGAAGTCCGTGAAGTAGCGCGGGTCAAGGTCGATCTCGCGCGTGATTTGCTGGCCCGCCTGCTCCTTCTCCAGCGGCAGGGTGGCCACCACTTCGTCGTTGAGGCGGATCTTCAGGTGCGAGAGCGGATAGACCAGCGAGGGGGAGTAGGTGAAGACCAGCTTGAGCCTGGCGGCCGTGACCACTTCATCGAGGCGGACGCCGATGTTCAGGGTGCGGTCGGGGTCCACGCCGCGCAGCGGGATGGGCTGGCCGGCACCCATCTGGGCCAGCGTGAGCACCTGGGTGCGCCCCGGTGCAGGGGCTGCCGGGGCTGCAGGGGCTGCAGGGGCTGCAGGGGTCGAGGCCGCAGCCGGCGTCGATGCCGTGGGCGCCGGGGCCGGCGTTTGCGCCATCGCGGACGCGGCACATGCGGCCATGCACAGCATGGCAAGCCGTTTGCCGCCACAGCGCAGGTCTGACACGAGAAGAATCATATCGAGTGCCCTGTGAAGGTGGCGCAGCCGCACCATCGCAAAGATGACCGCAGCGCCGCGCTCACGGTACTGCGTGGCGAATATAGCACGCAGTTTTCGGCGAATTGGGCGGGGGCGCAGGGGGGCGGGCGTGAAATAAAAATTATTCAATTCGCCGTGCCGTATTCGGGCAAAACATTGAAATCAGTGGCTCCTGTTTGCGCCAACGGGTCAAGCGTTTGGCATCAAACGAATGCGTTCGGCGCCGTGTCGATGCACATTTTGCATAAGGGGAGGAATCGCCATGTGGAAGAATGACAATCTCCTACCCTCATTGCCGTCATCGCCCCATGTCCGAAGCCATCGTCTACCTGAACGGGGAACTGCTCCCGTTGTCCGAAGCCCGCATTCCCGTCCTCGACCGCGGGTTTATCTTTGGCGACGGCATCTATGAAGTGATTCCCCTCTACAACGGCAAGCCGTTCCGGGGCGCGCAGCATCTGGCGCGTTTGAAGCGCAGCCTGGCGGCCATTGGCATCGACGATCCGTACACCGAGGCCGAATGGCTCGCGCTGATCGGCCGTGTGGTCAAGGCCAACGGCATGTCGGACCAGATGGTCTACATGCAGGTCACGCGCGGCGTGGCGAAGCGGGCACATGCGTTCCCGAAGGAAGCGGTCACGCCGACCGTGCTGATCATGACCAACCCGATGGCGCTGCCGCCGGCGTCGGCCGTGGAGCAGGGCGTGGCCTGCGTGACGATGGAAGACCGCCGCTGGCTGAACTGCCAGATCAAGTCCACCTCGCTGCTCGGCAACGTGCTGGCCGCGCAGGAAGCCGCCGCCAACGGCGTGACCGAGGCGATCCAGTTCCGCGACGGCCAGCTCACCGAGGCCTCGGCGTCGAACGTGTGGCTGGTGCAGCAGGGCCGCGTGGTGGCCCCGCCCAAGGACAACCTGATCCTGGAGGGCATCCGCTACGGCCTGATGGAGGAACTCTGCGCCGCGATGGATATTTCGTTCACCTCGCGCCCCATCGCGCGCGACGAGGTCTTCGCGGCGGACGAGGTCATGCTGTCGTCGGCCAGCAAGGAGCTGCTGCCGGTGGTCACGCTCGACGGCCGCGCCATCGGCAATGGCCAGCCCGGTCCGGTGTTCCAGCGCCTCTACGCGGCCTACCAGGCGGCCAAGGCGGCGCTATAACGCACGGCGCGCCCGTGCTAGGATGGCCGCGGACGAACCACCGAGAGGAGGCCAGTCATGGCCAAGCGCGAGCGCAGCCGGCGCGTCATCATGGAAGAGGTGAGCCGGCGGGTCCAGCAGATCGACGAAATCGCCGACGAGGGCCGACACATCCAGGTGCCGGACCCGCAGCCGCACCCGCGCGATGGGCGTGGCCGGAACTGGGACATGGCCCGCTTCGGCAATGCACGCGGCTTCGAGGCCGCCATCCGCAACGTCGTCGACGACGTGCGGGACGAGTTCGACCTGACCGACGAGCCGGTCTCCAGCGTGCCGAACCCGTTCGGCGACTGACTCAGGCCGGCGCCACCGCCTCCGCGTAGCGCCAGGTGGCGCCGGACTGGCGCTTGGCGCCGTACATCGCGGCGTCCGCCGCATGCAGCAGCGCCGTGCCGCCGCGCGCGTGCACCGGATAGACCGCCACCCCGATACTGAGCGTCGCCCCGATGCTTTCCCCGCTCGCCGTGCCGAACGGCTCGGTCATCGCCGCCAGGATGCGCTTGGCGGTCAGGACGGCGTCGTCGGTCTCACGCAAGGTCCCCAGCAGCACCGCGAATTCGTCGCCGCCCAGCCGGGCCGCGCGGTCGGTCTCGCGCAGACAGGCCCGGATGCGCTGGGCGATACCCACCAGCACGGCGTCCCCCACGGCATGGCCGTGGCGGTCGTTGATGCCCTTGAAATCGTCACTGTCCAGATAGAGCACGGCCACGCGCTGGCCCATGGCCGCCGCGCTGCGCACGGCCTGGTCGAGTGCCTCGGTGAAGGCGGCGCGGTTGAGCAGGCCGGTCAGGCTGTCGTGCGTGGCGCGGTGCGCCAGCGAGCGGTTCTCGTGCTGCAACTGGCCCTGCCAGGCCTCCAGTTCATCGAGCAGCACGTTGAAATCCTCGCCCAGCGCGTTGAGTTCGTCGATGCGCGCCGGCGGCACGCGCTGGCCGAACGCGCGTTCGGATCGCACCGCATGGGCCACGCGCATCAGGCTGCGCACCGGGTCGATGATGTGCACCAGCATGCGGCTGGACAGGTAGTGCGCGCCCACCGCCGTCAGCAGCAGGCAGGCCATCAGCCCGAGCATGCCCTTGAGCAGGAAATGGAGCAGCGCCACGGGGTCGCCGACCACGCGCACGCTGCCCACCTGCTGGGACTGGTGGAAGACCGGCTGGTCCACCGGGCCCGAGGTCAGCAGGTCCCGGACGAACTGGCGCAGGGCCGGGAAGCGCGACGAACCATGGCGGTGCCAGCTGGCCACCGGCTGGTTGTCGCGGTCGAAGATCCAGACCGCGGTCAGGTCCTCGCCGGTGGCGATCATCGACAGGGTCTCGGCGGCGGCGGCTTCGTCGCGGAACACGATCGGTGCCTCCACGGTATAGGCGATGGAGCGCGCCACCAGCCGCAGGTTGTGGTCGGCATAGGCGCGCAGCGCAGTCAGGCCCAGGCCGGTGAGCGTGGTGCCGGCGGTGAACACGGCGATCAGCGCCACGCTCAGGTGGAAGCGGCGCAGGGTGCCATAGAGCGACGGCCGGGAAGCGCGCGTCATGATGCCGGCGCCTTGCGGCGGCCCAGTTGCAGTACGCCGGGGTGGACGTGGATGCCGCTGCGGCCGAGGGCATCGAGGTTGACGCGGAAGGAGACCTGCCGCTCGCGGATGTTGAGACAGAACATGCTGCCGGCATCACACTCGAAGTCTTCCTCCGCGATCACCAGCACCGGGTGGCCGGTCACGTCGGCGGAGATTTTCTCGCGGCGTGGGGCGGACATCGCGCCGACATAGAGCGCGTCGCAGTCGGGCGCCGGGTTGCCGGCCATGGGGTCCATCTGCCGGGCGGCGACCAGCCGGCCCGTGGAGAGCGCGCCGCCCTCCATCAGCTTGCCGGCATAGCGCGCGACGGGGTCTACGCAAAGCCGTAGGGCGTCGCGCTCCACGGGCCAGCGCGCATAACCGAGCAGGCCCATGACCACGCGTGCCACCGCCTCCGGGCGTGGCAGTGCCGGGGCGGCCGGGGTCAGGTCGTGCGCGGCCAGCCGGGGCGTGGCCAGCAGCAGCGCGGCGAGCATCGGCAGGGCAGGCAGCAGGAGGGGCGGAGAGAAGGCGCGCGGCACGGGCAAGGGCGGTTGGGGTCCCTTGGGATGTCGGCACGGTGCCGGCAAAACTGTAGCCGGCGCGTCCATGTGGATGTGCTAGAGTCGTTTGAACGCGTTTGTCCACGGAGGGCACCATGGCGACCGAATCCCAATCGCAACAAAAAGGGCAGGTGAAGGCGTTCGTGCAGACCGCGCCGCAGGCAGGGCGCTATGTCTGGATCATTGCGCTGGTGGACTTCGGCGCCCAGCAGGTCCGGCGCACCATTGTGTCCGACGACACGTTCACCACGGCCGACGCCGCACGCGTGGCGGGCGACGCCCAGCTCAAGGCGATGGCCGCCGATCACTGACACCCGTCCATCCGGCGTGCCCGGTGACTGTCACGCCGCACCGTTTTCCGATACCCTTTCTCAAGCCGGGCCCCGCGCGGGGCCGTGTCGGCTGCCGCCCATTTGCCATCGAAACCCCGAAGACAGATAGAAGGAGAGGGAATGCCCGAGCTTCAAGACAAGTTCCAACGCCGTCTCGTCCGCGCCATGACGGGCGCCACGCTGCTCGTTGCCACCCTGGCGTTCGCGCCGGCGGCGATGGCGCAGGTCAATATCCATATCGGCATTGGCACCCCGCCGCCGGCCCCGATCTACGAGGCCGTGCCCGCGCCGCGCCACGGCTACATCTGGCAGCCGGGCTACTGGGCCTGGGACGACCACGGCCACAAGCACAAGTGGAAGCAGGGCAAGTGGGCCAAGGATCGGCCGGGCTATGTCTATGAGTCGCCGCGCTGGGTGCAGGCGAGCAATGGCTGGGTGATGCAGCCGGAACGCTGGAACCAGGGGCCGGGCGACCACGGCAAGTACAAGGACAAGGGCGGCAAGGGCTGCCCGCCGGGCCACGCCAAGAAGGGCGAGTGCTGATTCGCCGGTCTTCTCATCATGCGGTAACTGCCGCGCGGGGCGCCATGCTAGGATTTCCGCGAGATTGTTCCACCCCGGAGGCATGAGACATGGCAAAGCAGGTCTTCTCGCGTGCGCAGTATCTCGACATCCTCAATGACAGCCTGCGCCGGCACCCGGGCTGGCAGCCGGGCATGGCGTTCGTGTTCCTGCCCCCGGGCGCGGATGCGAGCCAGGCCTCGGGCGTGGGCTGCACCGGGCCACTGGAGGCGCTGCCGGTCTATTGCGAGATCGAACGCGTGGCGTCGGGCCTGATCACGGTGCGGCCGGAGTAAACCGGCCACCCGGCCCGCCCCGGTACAATGGCGCCCTTACTCAATCCCCCTCGGACAAATTCCCGTGAAGAAGACGGACCTGGAAAAGAACAAAGGCCTCAAGATCGCCCATGACATGAAGCACGCGGCGGCGGTGCGTGGCGGTGGCGTGGGTCAGGCGGCAACGCTGGCCCGGCGCGAGCAGCGCAAGCTCGACCAGCAGGCCGGCCTGGTGCCGTTTGCATGCAAGCTGGAAGGAAAACTGGCGGCGCGGCTGCAGGAACTGGCCAAGGAGCACCCGGGCGGCATGAACGGCCTGGTGGCCGAGGTGCTGGAAAAGGGGTTGGCGGGAATGACCGCCTGAGGATGGGGTGGCCCCTCTCCCTGCGGAAGAGGGGCGCTGAAGGCCTCAGCCTTCGTCTTCCTCGTCGTCGAGGAAATCGCGGCGCAGCAGCCAGTTGGTGATGGCTTCGTCGCAGACCTTCTTGAGCTTGCCTTTCTCGGGCAGGTTATCGAACAGCTGGAAGTTCACCAGCGCCAGCCCGGCGTCGGTGATGTAGAACAGGCGGTCCGGCTCGTCGTAATGCACGAGGCGGCCGTCGATGCCGGACTCCTCGCTGTCCGCCGGCATGTCCTCCAGCTCCACCACACGGCACGTGAAGCGCGGGCTGCGCGTGTGGGTCAGATATTCGAATTCGTCATGCATGATCTCGCCGCCCTTGCCGGCGATGACAGCGAAGCCCCAGATGAACCGGGGCATCGGCAGATCGGACAGATCGTCAATCTCGTCCATGGTGTTCTCCCTGATGCGATACCCGGCATTATCGCCCAAGTCTTGGCGCCAGCCGCGCCTTTATAGCAGGTACCCCTTCGCCAGCGCGCCAAAGCTCTCCAGCTCTCGCGCCTGCCAGGCCGCGTCGTGCCCGAGTTCCTCGGCCAGGATAGCGGCCACGCGCGGGGCGCCGGCCAGTGCCGCGCGGGCGTCCAGGAACAGCGCGCGGTTGCGGCGCGCCAGCACGTCTTCCACGCGCCGCGCCAGTTCGTGGCGGGCGGCAAAGCGCACGTGGGCCTCGGTCAGGCCGGTTTCGGGCACCACCAGGGTGTCGGCGCCGGGCAGGGCG
>NZ_CAJPVH010000082.1 GCF_905397395.1 Cupriavidus campinensis | reverse complement strand
GGCTCCGGGCACCCCGCCCGCCACGCCCGCGCCCGACACGTCCGCCAAACCGGCAAGCTGACCGGCACGGGGCCCGTTGCGGGCCGCGCCTGGATGCCATGCCGCCTTGCCGCCCCGGCCAGGCGGCGCCTCTTCCCCGACATCGCACAATCACCATGAATATCGCAATCGCAGGCGCTTCCGGCCGCATGGGCCGCATGCTCATCGAACACGTGCTGAATACCGATGGCGTGACGCTGACCGGCGCGCTCGACGTGCCAGGCGCCGCCGCGCTGGGCCAGGACGCCGGGCTGTTCCTGGGCCGCACCACCGGTGTGACGATTTCGTCCGACCTGGACGCCGTGCTCGGCGCCGCCGACTGCCTGATCGACTTCACGCGCCCCGAAGGCACGCTGGCCCACGTGGCGGCGGCGCGACGGCTCGGCAAGAAGATGGTGATCGGCACCACGGGTTTCGACGCCGCCGGCAAGCAGGCGCTGGCCGATGCCGCCAAGTCGATCGCCATCGTCTTCGCCGCCAACATGAGCGTGGGGGTGAACGCCACCTTCAAACTGCTGGAAGTGGCGGCAAAGCTACTTTCGACCGGCTATGACATCGAGATCATCGAAGCCCACCATCGCCACAAGGTGGACGCTCCATCGGGCACGGCGCTGGCCATGGGCGAGGTGGTTGCCGGCGCGCTGGGCCGCAGCCTGGACGATTGCGCCGTCTACGCCCGCGAAGGCCATACCGGCCCGCGCGACGCCAACAGCATCGGCTTTGCCACCGTGCGCGGCGGCGACATCGTCGGCGATCACACCGTGATGTTCGCTGGTATTGGCGAGCGCATCGAGATCAGCCACAAGTCGTCGAGCCGCCAGTCGTACGCCGATGGCGCAGTGCGCGCGGCGCGCTTCCTGGCCGACAAGTCGGCCGGCCTGTTCGACATGCAGGACGTGCTGGGCCTGAAGTAAGCCGGCACGCGCCAGTCATTGCCGAAAATGGCCCGCCGCGTGGCCATTTTCAGATTTTTCGCCGTCCGTGGCGGGTGTCCGCCACGGTTATAATCGGCTCTTTCGCAAATCGGTCCGCCCGGCACCCCAGGTGCGCGCGCGGAACGCCGTCCCCGATCCGACGCCCTGATCCGTCGCACCAAACATGCAAGACAAATATCTTCCTTCCGCCGTTGAACAAGCCGCCCGGCAGCACTGGCAGGCCACCGAAGCCTACAAGGTGACCGAGCACGCTGTGGGCCCCGACGGGAAGGAGAAGTCGAAGTTCTACGCCTGCTCGATGCTGCCGTACCCCTCGGGCAAGCTGCACATGGGTCACGTGCGGAACTACACGATCAACGACGTGATGGCGCGCTACCTGCGCATGAACGGCCACAACGTGCTGATGCCGATGGGCTGGGACGCGTTCGGCATGCCGGCCGAGAACGCCGCACTGAACAACCACGTGGCACCTGCTGCCTGGACCTACGACAACATCGCTTACATGAAGAAGCAGATGCAGTCGATGGGCCTGGCGATCGACTGGTCGCGCGAGGTGGCAACGTGCAGCCCGGATTACTACCGCTGGAACCAGTGGCTGTTCCTGAAGATGCTGGAAAAGGGCATCGCCTACCGCAAGACCGGTACGGTCAACTGGGACCCCGTGGACCAGACCGTGCTGGCCAACGAGCAGGTCATCGACGGGCGCGGCTGGCGCTCGGGCGCGGTGGTGGAAAAGCGCGAAATTCCGATGTATTACCTGCGGATCACCGATTATGCGGACGAGTTGCTCGGTGACCTGGATGCGCTGGGCTGGCCCGAGCGCGTCAAGGTCATGCAGCAGAACTGGATCGGCAAGAGCACCGGCGTACGTTTTGCATTCCCGCACAAGATCGCGGGCGCGGACGGCATGCTCGTCAACGACGGCAAGCTGTACGTGTTCACGACCCGCGCCGACACGATCATGGGCGTGACGTTCTGCGCCGTGGCCGCCGAGCACCCGCTGGCCACGCTGGCGGCGGCGAACAACCCGGCGCTGGCCGCGTTCATCGACGAATGCAAGCACGGTTCGGTCATGGAAGCCGACATGGCGACCATGGAGAAGAAGGGCATGCCGACCGGACTGCAGGTCGAGCACCCGCTGACCGGCGAGCCGGTGGACGTCTGGGTCGGCAACTATGTGCTGATGAGCTACGGCGACGGCGCCGTGATGGGCGTGCCGGCGCACGACGAGCGCGATTTCGCGTTCGCGAACAAGTACCAGCTGCCGATCCGGCAGGTGGTGGATGTAAAGGGCCAGCCGTTCTCCAGCGAAGCGTGGCAGGAATGGTACGGCGACAAGGAAGCCGGCACGCTGGTTCACAGCGGCAAGTACGATGGCCTGGGCTATCAGGCTGCCGTGGACGCCATCGCGGCCGACCTCGCCGCCAAGGGCCTGGGCGAGAAGAAGGTGACCTGGCGCCTGCGCGACTGGGGCATTTCGCGCCAGCGCTACTGGGGCACGCCGATCCCGCTGATCCATTGCGACGCCTGCGGCGTGGTGCCCGTGCCCGAGCAGGACCTGCCCGTGGTGCTGCCGGAAGACCTCGTGCCGGACGGCACCGGCAACCCGCTGAACAAGGATCCGCGCTTCCTGAACTGCACGTGCCCGTCGTGCGGCAAGCCCGCGCGCCGCGAGACCGACACGATGGATACGTTCATCGACTCGTGCTGGTACTACATGCGCTACACGTGCCCGGACGCCCCGACGATGGTCGACGCCCGCAACGACTACTGGATGCCGATGGACCAGTACATCGGCGGCATCGAGCACGCGATCCTGCATTTGCTGTACGCCCGCTTCTGGACCAAGGTCATGCGTGACATGGGTCTGGTCAAGTTCAGCGAGCCGTTCACGAACCTGCTCACGCAGGGCATGGTGCTCAACGAGACCTATTACCGCGAGGACGCCTCGGGCAAGAAGCACTGGTACAACCCGGCCGAGGTGGACGTGCAGACCGACGAGCGCGGCCGCCCGCTGGGCGCCACGCTGAAGGCGGACGGCCAGCCGGTGGTGATCGGCGGCGTGGAGAAGATGTCGAAGTCGAAGAACAACGGCATCGATCCGCAGGCGCTGATCGACCAGTACGGCGCCGATACGGCACGCCTGTTCGTGATGTTCGCCGCGCCGCCCGAGCAGCAGCTCGAGTGGAGCGGTTCGGGCGTGGAGGGCGCGTCGCGCTTCCTACGCCGCGTGTGGAACTTCGCCCATGCCAACGCCCAGGCGATTCGCGACGGTGCCGGCACGGCGTTCACGGCCGATGACGCCGCGCTGCGCCGCGACCTCCACGGCGTGCTGAAGCAAGCGAATTACGATTACCAGCGCATCCAGTACAACACCGTGGTCTCGGCCACGATGAAGATGCTGAACGCGCTGGAAGACGCCAAGGGCGCCTCGCCGGCCGCGCGCCGTGAGGGCTTCGGCATCCTGCTGCGCGTGCTGTACCCGGTGGTACCGCACGTCACGCACGCGCTGTGGCAGGAACTGGGCTACGCCGAGCAGGGCGGTGACCTGCTGGACGCCGCCTGGCCGCAGGTGGACGAGGCTGCGCTGGTGCGTAGCGAGATCGAACTGGTGCTCCAGGTGAACGGCAAGGTCCGTGGCAGCCTGACGGTGCCGGCCGATGCCGACCGCGCCGCCATCGAGGCCACGGCCGCCGCGAGCGAGATCGTGGCGAAGTTCGCCGCCGGCGCCGCGCCGAAGAAGATCGTGGTCGTGCCGGGCCGACTCGTCAACGTGGTGCTCTGAGGCGCCCGGAAACAAGGGAATTGCGAAGCATGGACGGAATCAACACAGGACGTCGCAGGGTGCTGGCCGCGATGGCGGCAGCCGGCTTGCTGGCCGGCTGCGGCTTTCACATGCGCGGCAACGCCGACTTCGCGTTCAAGCGGCTCTATATCGGGCTTCCGGCCAATTCGCTGATGGGGTCGGACCTGCGCCGCAACATCCGCAATGGCTCGGACACGCAGATCGTTGGCGATATGAAGGAAGCCGACGCGATTCTCGATGTGCTGGGTGACACCCGCGCCAAGTCGATCCTGTCGATCACGACCGAGGGCGTGGTGCGTGAATACCGCCTGACGCAGCGGTTCAGCTTCCGCCTGCGCGACCAGGCCGGCAAGGAACTGATTCCGCCGTCGCAACTGGTCCTGACCCGCGACCTGACCTACAACGAAGCCAACACGCTGGCCAAGGACTACGAGGAGCAGCAGCTCTATCGCGACATGCAGCGCGATATCGTCCAGCAGCTGATGCGCCGCCTGGCCTCGGTCAAGGCTATCTGAGGGCGGCTCGACCCCGTCCCGCACCGCGATGCAACTGAAGCTCGACGGACTCGACGCGCACCTGAAGCAGGCCCAGGCCAAGGGCATGGCGCCGCTGTACGTCGTGCATGGCGACGAACACCTGCTGGTGCTCGAGGCAGTGGACCGGCTGCGCCGCACCGCGCGCGAGGCCGGCTTTTCCGAGCGGGACGTGCTTGTGGCCGAGCGCGGCTTCCACTGGAGCCAGCTGGTGGAGGCCCAGCAGTCGATGTCGCTGTTCGGCGACCGGAAAATCGTGGAATTGCGCATCCCGACCGGCAAGCCCGGCAAGGATGGCGGCGAGGCGCTGCGCGCCGTGGCGGCCCAGCCGTCGCCAGATGTGGTGATGCTCGTCACGCTGCCCCGGCTTGATTTCGCGACGTCCAAGTCGGCGTGGTTCCAGGCGCTGGAGTCCGCCGGCGTGTCGATCAAGGTCGATGCGGTGGATCGTACGCGGCTGCCGGCCTGGGTGGGCGAGCGGCTGGGCTTGCAGCAGCAGCGCGTGGAACCGGGCGAGGCCGGGCGCCGCGCGCTCCAGTTCATCGCCGACAAGGTGGAAGGCAACCTGCTCGCTGCGCACCAGGAAATCCAGAAGCTCGGCCTGCTGTACCCGCCCGGCGTGCTTACCTTCGACCAGGTGCACGATGCGGTGCTCAACGTGGCCCGCTACGACGTCTTCAAGCTGTCCGAGGCGATGCTCGGCGGCGATGTGCCCCGCCTCGCGCGCATGCTCGAAGGGCTGCGCGGCGAGGGCGAGGCCACGGTGCTGGTGCTCTGGGCGCTGACCGAGGAAATTCGCGTATTATCCAAAGTCCGGCAAGGGCTGGCGGCCGGCAAGCCTGCGGGCGTGCTGATGCGCGAATTGCGCGTCTGGGGCCCGCGCGAGCGGTTGGTGCCGCAGGCCGCGCAGCGGTTGTCGCTGCCACAGCTGGAAGCCGCGCTGGCCATGGCCGCCCGGCTGGACCGGCAGGTCAAGGGCCTGTCCGACCTGCCAGGCGCAGGCGGCCCGGGCGGCAGCCTCCCGGCCGAGCCATGGGATGGCCTGCTGCAACTGGCGCTGATGATCGCGCGCCCGGCCTGAGTTTCCGATCGACCGGTCGCCTGACATACCGCACCGACACCGGCCCCCGGGGCCCCCGAGACACTACTACGCAGTCGAGCCAGGAGCGCCTGGACACCATCATGACCGAGTTCGATCTCAACGCTTACATGGACCGCGTTGGCCAGCAGGCCCGCGCGGCGTCACGCGCGATGGCGCGGGCCTCCACGGCTGACAAGAACCGCGCGCTGCTGACCATCGCCGCCGCCATCCGCCGGGATGCCGACAAGCTCAAGGCTGTGAACGCGCGCGATGTGGAGCGTGCCCGCGCCAACGGCCAGGACGCCGCGTTCGTGGACCGCCTGACGCTGTCCGACAAGGCCATCGTCACGATGGCGGCAGGGCTGGAGCAGATTGCCGCGCTGGCAGACCCGATCGGCGAGATCACCAATATGAAGTTCCGCCCGACCGGCATTCAGGTCGGTCAGATGCGCGTGCCGCTGGGCGTGATCGGCATCATCTACGAGTCGCGCCCGAACGTGACCATCGACGCCGCGGCGCTGTGCCTGAAGTCCGGCAACGCCACGATCCTGCGCGGGGGCTCCGAGGCCATCGAGTCGAACACGGCACTGGCCGCGCTGGTGGCGGAAGGGCTGTCGTCGGCCGGACTGCCGGCGGAGGCCGTGCAGGTCATCGAGACCACCGACCGCGCCGCCGTGGGCCGGCTGATCACGATGACGGAATATGTCGACGTGATCGTGCCGCGCGGTGGCAAGAGCCTGATCGCGCGCCTGATGGAAGAGGCCCGCGTGCCGATGATCAAGCACCTGGACGGTATCTGCCACGTCTACATCGACACCGATGCGGACCTGGACAAGGCAATCCGCGTGGCCGACAACGCCAAGACCCAGCGCTACGCGCCGTGCAACACGATGGAAACGCTGCTGGTGTCGCGCGACATCGCCGCCGCCGTGCTGCCGCCGCTGGCCCGCATCTACCAGGAAAAGGGCGTAGAACTGCGCGTCTGCGCGGCCACGCGCGCCACCCTGGAAGCGGCAGGCTTCGGCAAGCTGGTCGATGCCACCGAGGAGGACTGGCGCCTCGAATACCTGGCGCCGGTGCTCGCCATCCGCACCGTGGACGGGCTCGACGCGGCCATCGACCATATCAATACCTATGGTTCGGCCCACACCGATTCGATCATCACCGAGAACTACACCGCCGGCATGCGTTTCCTGCGCGAGGTGGATTCGGCCAGCGTAATGATCAACGCCTCGACGCGCTTCGCCGATGGCTTCGAGTATGGCCTTGGCGCGGAGATCGGCATTTCCAACGACAAGCTCCACGCGCGCGGCCCGGTCGGGCTGGAGGGGCTGACCTCGTTGAAATACGTCGTGTTCGGGCACGGGGAAATCCGCACCTGAGGGTTCCCGTCCACGCTTCGTCAACACTCAAAAACAACGTCCTCCGCCAATGCTCTGGATCAAGTCGCTCCATATCGTCTTCGTCGTGTCGTGGTTCGCGGGGCTGTTCTACCTGCCGCGCATCTTCGTCAATCTGGCGATGGAGACCGATCCGGCTGGCGTGCAGCGGCTGCTGCTGATGGCGCGCAAGCTGTTCCGGTTCATGACCATGCTGGCCGTGCCGGCGGTGGTGTTCGGGCTGTGGCTGTACCTTGGCTATGGCATCGGGCGCGGCACGGGGCAGGGCTGGATGCACGCCAAGCTGGCGCTGGTGGTGGTGCTGATCGGCTACCACCACGGCTGCGGCGTGTTGTTGCGCAAGTTCGAGCGGGGCGCCAATGCGCGCTCGCACACGTTCTATCGATGGTTCAACGAACTGCCGGTGCTGGTGCTGCTGGCCATCGTGATCCTCGTGGTCGTGAAGCCGTTTTAAGCGTTATACGATTCAGCGTTCTCCCCCCAAGCCTTACATGAGGTCATGATGAGCAAGCAGGTCGAGTACTTCCTGGCGCCGCAGTCCCCGTTTACTTATCTCGGACACGCCCGCTTCGTCGACATCGCCAACCGCCATAACGCCCAGGTGCTGCTGAAGCCGATGGACCTCGGCAAGGTGTTTGCGGTATCGGGCGGCGTGCCGCTGGCGCAGCGGCCGCCGCAGCGCCAGGCATACCGGTTGGTGGAACTCGAGCGCTGGAGCAAGTTCCTTGGCCTGCCGATGCACCTGCATCCGACGTTCTTCCCGGTGTCTGGCGATGCCGCCGCCCGGTTGATCATCGCCGCGCAACTGGCGCACGGCACGGCGCGCGCGCTGGAGCTGACCGGCGCCATCTGCCGCGGTGTGTGGGCCGACCAGCGCAATATCGCCGATGCGGCCACGCTGGCGCTGATCGCCGACGAAGCCGGCCTGGACGGCGCCAATCTGCTCAAGGCCAGCGAGGGCCAGGCGGTGCAGGCCGCCTACGCGCAGAATACGCAGGACGCGCTCTCGGCCAACGTGTACGGCGCGCCATGGTTCGTGCTGGACGGCCAGCCGTACTGGGGCCAGGACCGCCTCGAGTTCCTGGACCGCGCGCTGGCGGCCGACTAGCGGTCCGCCGCGCGGTCCGCTACGCTAGTCTCATTCCCGTCCGCCACGGCGGACGTTTTCGTTTGCAGGATGTTCTTCCCATGACCCAAGCCTTCTTTGCTCCCTGCCCGCGTGGCCTGGAATCTGCCCTTGCCGAGGAACTGCGGGAAATCGCCCAGTACCCGGCCGTGGTGGCCGCCGCGCCGTTCCAGGTGCATCGCGAGGTGCCGGGCGGCGTGCCGTTCTCGGGCGAGATGGCGGCCGCCTATGCCGTCAACCTGCACTCGCGCATCGCCAGCCGCGTGCTGCTGCGCGTGGCGCAGCGCGGTTACCGCCATGAGGACGACGTCTACGCGCTGGCCCGCCAGCAGCGCTGGGACCAGTGGTTCTCGCCCGACGAGTCGCTGCGGGTGGACATCACCGCGCACAAGTCGCCGCTGCACAGCCTGAACTTCACGGCGCTGCGCGTAAAAGACGGTGTTTGCGATGCCATGCGCGAGGCGCTCGGCGCCCGGCCCAGCGTCGACACAGTCAGCCCGGATGTGCGGATTTATGCGCATTTAACCGAGTTCGATTGCACGCTGTACCTCGACACCACCGGCGAACCGCTGTTCAAGCGCGGCTGGCGTATGGAAAAGGGCGAGGCGCCGCTCAAGGAAAACCTCGCCGCCGGCATCCTGCGGCTGGCGGGATGGGTACAGGGCCAGACGGACCGGCCGTTCTTCGATCCGATGTGCGGCAGCGGCACATTCCTGGTGGAGGCGGCGCAGGTGGCGCTGGGCCTCCCGCCGGGCGGGGCGCGGACGTTTGCGTTCGAATGGCTCAAGGGCATGGACAACAAGGCCTGGCAGGCCCTGCGCGCCGATGCGCAGCGCGCCAAAGAGGCGGCGGCCAAGGGCGTGGCGGCGCTGGAGATCGCCGGATCGGACATTTCCACGGACATGCTGGCCATGGCGGACGCCAACTGGCAGCGCGCCGGGCTGCCGGGCGAGGTGCGCCTGAAGCAGGTGGATGCGCGCTTCGTGCAGCCGCCGTTCGCCACGCCGGGCGTGATGTTGATGAATCCGCCCTATGGCGAGCGGATCGCCGTGCGCGGCGAGCAGCGCCGGGGCGCACTGCCCGAGGCCCCGCGCGACGAGGCCGAGGAGGCCGCCGCGAACCAGTTCGCCAGCGCCTTCGCCACCACCTTGAAGCAGCACTTCGCGGGCTGGCAGGCGTGGGTGTTCACGGGCGACCTGAGCATCCCGAAGCGCCTGCGGCTCAAGGAATCGCGCCGCACGCCGCTCTACAACGGCAATATCGAATGCCGGCTGTTCCGCTTCGACATGGTGCGCGGCGGCAACCGCAAGGAAGGCGGGGAAGCGCCGAAGGAATAAGCGGGATGCGGCTCGGGCAGGCTTATGCCTGCTTGTCCCGCCCCGTCAGCGCTTCGGGGTTGCGGGCGAAATCGCTCAGGAAGCCCTGCAGGCTCACCACCGGCTCCTGGAGCAGGTGGCGCGGCAGGTCGAACAGCGCGTAGAAATACTCCTCGCGCCCTTCGCACCGCTCGGCGGGCAGGCAGTATTGCTCCCAATCGGCACAGGCCGGCGTGTACATGCCGTTGCCGGGCCAGAAGAATGGCACGATGCGGCCTTCGCGCAGCCCTTCGATCAGCGTGGCCGGCGCCTCGTAGGCTTCGGCCGACTCCACCTGGCTCATCAGCCCGGCGCGCGTCTCGATCACCATCAGCGTGGCATGTCCCTGCGCCGTCAGCAGCAGGATGCCCACCGGATTCGGATACAGGTAGTACTCGACGAAGCCATAGCGCGCGGCGGTCTGGCGCACGCGGTCGGCCATCACCGGATCGGACAGGAACGCGTACGAGTGCCGCGTGAGCAGGTCGCGCAGCGTGCGCGAGATCGAGGCGAAATATTGCTGCTGGAGGGCGTCGATTTCCTGGTCGAGCCGCGCCACCATGTTCGGATCGTGCTTCTTTACGTAGCGGTCGATCAGCCCATGGTTGAAGCCCTGCACCGCGATGCTCTCGTCGGCGGTGCCAGTCAGCAGGATGGTCTTGCACGGCAGGTCCTGCAGCGCCTGGCAGAACTCGAGGCCATCCATCTGCGGCATCGAGTAGTCCACCACGATCACCCCGGGCTGCATGAAACGATGGATGTCGTGGATCTGGCGATGAATGCGGTCCACGTCGAGCTGCACGGTGCGCCGCTCGCTCAGGAAGGTCAGGTCGTCATGGGTCACGCGCACGGGCAGGAAGGCCGGATGCCGGGTGGCATAGGCTTCGCGGATCCATGTCAGGGCCTCGCGCGGGTCGGTGAAGCTCACCACGGCGCGCGACGCGTCCATCTGGAATGCCAGGCTGTCGATAAACGATTTGCTGTCGTCCACCAGCACCGTCAGGACGGGGTGATGGAAGACCGACAGGTTCCTGTCATGCGGGCTGAATGTCATGGTGCGATCTGGGCTGCGGCCGGCAGCGAATGAAGAGCGAGGGTTGGGGGCCGTGGCAAGCCAGTATAGCGCGCGGATGGGCCCACGCAATGTTGCCGCACCAAAGGAGGCCAAAAGCAAACGGCCGGCGTTGGTTGCCGGCCGCATGTCTTCGATTTCGTTGATTTCAGGTCTTCACGCCGCTTTAATCACCAGAGGTTCCGGCCTGATTGTCAGTCGGATTCCGATTCCCATTCAGATTGGCGTTCCGCGGCGCCCGGCGTCATTCCACAGCCTTGAACATGTCCTCGACCACCTTCTTGGCATCGCCAAACACCATCATGGTCTTGTCCATATAGAACAGTTCGTTGTCCAGGCCCGCGTAGCCGGCGGCCATCGAGCGCTTGTTCACGATGATGGTCTTGGCCTTGTACGCCTCCAGGATCGGCATGCCGGCGATGGGCGACTTCGGATCGGTCTTGGCGGCCGGGTTGACCACGTCGTTGGCGCCCAGCACCAGCACCACGTCGGCCTGCCCGAACTCGCTGTTGATGTCCTCCATCTCGAAGACCTGGTCGTACGGCACCTCGGCCTCGGCCAGCAGCACGTTCATATGGCCCGGCATGCGGCCCGCCACGGGGTGGATCGCATACTTTACGATCACGCCCTTGTCGTGCAGCTTTTCGGTCAATTCTTTAAGTGCATGCTGAGCACGGGCCACCGCCAGGCCGTAGCCGGGCACGATGATCACGGTTTCGGCGTTGCCCATCAGGAACGCGGCGTCGTCCGCCGAGCCGGACTTCACGTTGCGCTGGGCCTGCGCGCCGGCCGCGCCGGCTGCCGCCGCGTCGCCACCGAAGCCGCCCAGGATCACGTTGAAGAACGAGCGGTTCATCGCCTTGCACATGATGTACGAGAGGATGGCACCGGACGAGCCGACCAGCGAGCCGGCAATGATCAGCATCGGGTTGTTCAGCGAGAAGCCGATGCCCGCCGCCGCCCAGCCCGAGTACGAGTTCAGCATCGACACCACCACCGGCATGTCCGCGCCGCCGATCGGGATGATGATCAGCACGCCCAGCACGAAGGCCAGCGCCAGCATGATCAGGAACGGCAGCCACGCCTGCGACAGGAAGAAGATGATGCCGAAGCCGAACATCGCCACGGCCAGCAGCAGGTTCAGCCAGTGCTGGCCCGGGAACACCACCGGGGCGCCCTGGAACAGCCGGAACTTGTAGCGCCCCGCCAGCTTGCCGAAGGCGATCACCGAGCCCGAGAACGTGATGGCGCCCACGAAGCAGCCGATGAACAGTTCGATCCGGTTGCCGGTGGGAATCAGGTGCGAGCCGGCCGGCGCGATGCCGAACGCAGCCGGCTCCGCCACCGCGGCCACGGCGATGAACACCGCCGCGAGACCGATCAGCGAGTGCATCGCCGCCACCAGTTCCGGCATCTTGGTCATCTCGACCTTGCGCGCCACGTAGGCGCCGATGCCGCCGCCCACGACCAGCGCACCGAAGATCAGTGCCAGGCCCGTGCCGACCGACGACTGGGCCGTACCCGCCGCCAGGAACTCCTCCTTGAGCTTGACGATCAGCGCCAGCGTGGTCACCACGGCAATGGCCATGCCGATCATGCCGAAGGTGTTGCCCTTGCGCGCCGAAGCGGGGTGCGACAGGCCCTTGAGTGCCTGGATGAAGCAGACCGACGCCACGAGGTACAGCAGCGTGACGAGGTTCATGCTGACGAGTCCGGTCATTGTGCCCCCTCCTTGCCAGCCAGCTTCTTCGGTTCCTTCTTCTTGAACATCTCCAGCATGCGCTGGGTCACGAGGAAGCCGCCGAACACGTTGACCGCCGCCAGCGCCACCGCCAGCGTGCCCATGATGCGGCCCACGCCGCCTTCCGTGAGGCCGGCCGCCAGCATGGCGCCGACGATGATGATGGCCGAGATTGCATTGGTCACGGCCATCAGCGGGGTGTGCAGGGCCGGCGTCACTGTCCAGACCACGTGGTATCCCACGTAGATTGCCAGCACAAAGATGATCAGGTTGATCACCGTGTGGTTCACCATCTCCATCGACTTCTCCTCGTTGCTTTCGAATTCTTCGTGCTTCGCATCGATGTGGGACTGCAGGGCCGGCACCGCCGCCGCGCCGGGCGGCTCGCCCCGGACGCGGCTATCGGAAAACATCCAGAAAGATCAGTCGATCTTCTTGATTTCCTTGATGCGGTTCTTCTCGTCCACGAGGATGACCTTCGGCTTGTAGGTCTTCACTTCCTCGTCGCTCATCGGTGCGTAGGTGCAGATGATCAGTTGGTCGCCCAGGTGCGCGCGGCGCGCGGCGGCGCCGTTCAGCGAGATCTCGCCGCTGCCGCGTGCACCCTTGATGATGTACGTGGAGAAGCGCTCGCCGTTCTGTACGTTGTACAGCTCGATCTTTTCGAACTCCTTCATGTCGGCAGCTTCGAGAAGATTCTCGTCGATGCCGCACGATCCCTCGTAGTGGAGGTCCGCCTGCGTCACGGTGACACGGTGGAGCTTGGCGCGGAGCATGTTGCGTTGCATGGGTGATACGTCCTTGGTTGAGGCTGGGTGGGCCGCCCGCCGGTGTGTCCTGGCGTGGCGGCACCGGTTGGGAATCTAGGCGGCCTGCCTGACGAGCTGGCCGTCCTTGCACATCAGGCAGGCGGCGACGATGTCGTCTTCGAGGTTGAGCGTGTAGCGCGCGTCCTTGTCGACGATCAGCTTGAGGAAGTCGAGCACATTGCGCGCGTAGAGCGCGGAGGCGTCCGCGGCAACCATGCCGGCCAGGTTGGTGTAGCCGATCAGGACCACGCCGTGGCGTTCCACGACCTCGTCGGCCACGGTAAGCGGGCAGTTGCCGCCCTGGGCGGCGGCCAGGTCGACCACCACCGAGCCGGGCTTCATCTGCTTGACGGTGTCTTCCTGCAGCAGCACGGGGGCCTTGCGGCCCGGAATCAGCGCAGTGGTGATGACGATGTCGGCCTGCGTGGCGCGCTGGTGCACCAGTTCGGCCTGACGGCGCATCCAGTCTGCCGGCATGGGACGGGCGTAGCCGCCCACGCCCTGGGCGATCTCGCGCTCCTCGTCGGTCTCGAACGGCACGTCGAGGAATTTGGCGCCAAGTGACTCGATCTGCTCTTTAACGGCGGGGCGCACATCCGAGGCCTCGATCACGGCGCCCAGCCGCTTGGCGGTGGCAATCGCCTGGAGACCGGCCACGCCAGCGCCGAGGATCAGCACGCGCGCGGCCTTCACCGTGCCGGCGGCCGTCATCAGCATCGGCATAAAGCGCTGGTAGTGGTGCGCGGCCACCAGCACGGCCTTGTAGCCGGCGATGTTGGCCTGCGAAGACAGCACGTCCATGCTCTGCGCGCGCGTGGTGCGCGGTGCGGCTTCGAGCGCGAACGCGGTGATGGCCGCACTGGCCATGCGCGCGTTGTTCTCGATATCGAAGGGATTGAGCATGCCTACCAGCACGGCGCCCGGCTTGATCTGGGCGCGCTCGGCGTCGTCCGGTGCACGCACCTTCAGCACCAGCTCGGCGCCGAAGGCATCGGCAGCTGTGCCGATGCGCGCGCCAGCGGCTTCGAACGCCGCGTCGGGAATGCTGGCGCGTACGCCTGCGCCAGCCTGCACCGTGACCTGATGCCCTTGGGCAACGTACTTCTTGACGGTCTCCGGGGTGGCGGCGACGCGTGCCTCGCCTGCCCGCGTTTCCTGCGGGATGCCGATATGCATCGTCAATTTCTCCTTTAGCTGGCGTCGTATCTGATTGGGCGGGCAGACGTCCTGGCCCGTTGGTCCACCGCGGCGCGGCGCACCAATTTTTGCGCAGCTTACCCGAAACTTACGTTCGGTGGTGACCGCATGGTCGGCGATTTGTGCGGTCGCCACGACTCATTTTTGCGGCGCATGAAACGACTCGTTTTATGCAGGCTGGATTCCCTCTTGATTCGAACATGTTGCTGCGGGGTCGAATCTTGATGCCGATTTGATGCGCCGCTCCGTATCGTGACGGGTACGCCGCTTTCCCCCTTTTTGGGAAGGGCGCCTCCAAACACCCGTTACGCATCCAGCATCCATGATCGCTACCCGCCTTACCGCTCTCGTCCTCCTTGCCGCCCCGTGCGCCACCGCGCTCGCCCAGGAGGCGGACGCCTCGCCGCACACCTTCACCGCCAATGTCACGCTGGCCAGCGAATACCGCTACCGGGGCCTGATGCAGACCAACCGTCGCCCGGCCATCCAGGGCGGATTCGACTACACCCACGCGAGCGGCCTCTACCTCGGCAACTGGAACTCGAACATCAGCTGGCTTTCGGACAGCAACGCGGAAGTCTCCGCCCCGGTGGAGATGGATTTCTACGGCGGCTTCCGCAACACGTTCAAGCTGGCCGACGCCGAATTCAACTATGACCTCGGCGTGCTCGAGTACTACTACCCTGGCGATTATCCGAGTGGCTTCACGCGTCCCTACACCACGGAGGTCTACGCCGGCATCGGCTACGGTCCCGTGTTCCTCAAATACTCGCACGCGCTGACCAACCTGTTCGGGTTTGCCGACAGCAAGAACAGCTACTACATCGACCTCACGGCCAACGTGCCGCTCAACGTATGGGACCTGACGGTCAACGCGCACGTGGGCTACCAGGGCGTGAAGAACCTCAGCGATGCCTCGTATACCGACTGGAAAATCGGCGTGACCAAGGACTTTGGCAAGGGCCTGAGCGTGGCCGTGGCCTACCTCGACACCAACGCCAAGCGTGGCATTTATACGAATTCGCACGGCCGCTACATGGGCAAGGCGACGGCGCTCGCGTCCATCACGAAGACGTTCTGACCGGCTCGACGACGCGGCGTTGATGCGTTGTTGATACCGGGCGCCGCGATTGCTGCATCAATTTGAGACGCCGCTCCCTAGCATGGAGCCATGTTCCACAGACGATCCGCCCCGCGCGGATTCAAGCGTAATGCGACAGTCGCGACAGTCCTCGAGCCTCGCCGTTGCCTTTGCCACCGTCCCGCGGCGCCGCGCCGGGCGTGACGCCCTGCCAGCCTCCGCCGCCAGCGATGGCCACTGGATTCGCCTGCGCCTGGCGGTGGCCTCGGCGCAGGTCTTCATGCTGCGCCAGACGCTGCACCGGGCCATCGGCAAGCTCGCCCGTGTGTATGTGGTGGAGGTGGACCATCGGCACGGGGAAACCACGCTCCATGTGGAAGTGGAACGCGCCGGCCGCGATGCCGCCATGCACGCCATCATGAGCGCGCTGCCGGCGGCCGAGTTCGGCGTCACGACGATGCTGGGGAGCGATCATGCCGCACACTGACCCGGTCATTGGCGATGGCCTGTGGCTGCCGCTGGTCACGCCGTTGCGCCACGGCGCGCCCGACCTGCGCGCCGCCCAGCAGCTGGCCGCGCACTATGCCGGCGCCGGCGTGGACGGCCTGATCGTGCTCGGCACCACGGGCGAGGGCGGCCTGCTGACCGAAGCGGAACGGCTGATGGTCACCGCGGCCGTGCTCGAGGTGGCGCAGGGCAGCATGCCTGTGATGGCAGGCGTGGGCGGCGTGGATACGCGCTCGGTCTGCGAGCAGGTGCGCACGCTCGATCGTTTCGACCTGGCCGGCTACCTGGTTCCTCCGCCGTACTACCTGCGCGTGTCGGACGAGGGCATCGCCTGGCACGTGCGCCGCGTGGCCAGCCAGACGGCGCGCCCGCTGATGCTCTACAACGTGCCGAAGCGCACCGGCTCCACAATCTCGCCCGCGCTGGCGCTGCGGCTGGCCGACCATCCGCAGGTCGTGGCGATCAAGGAATGCGACCGCGCCGGGCTGCGCGCGCTGGTCGGGCAGGATGCCCTGCGCGTGTTCTGCGGCGAGGATGCCGCCATGCTCGACCACCTGCTGGCCGGCGGTGCGGGCGTGGTGCCGGCCGCCGCCCATATCCGCCCGGACCTGTTCGTCCGGCTGCTGCAACTGGCCCGCACCGGCCGCGACGAAGCGGCGCGCGCGCTGTTCCGCCAGCTCTCGCCGCTGATCGACCTGATGTTCGCCGAGCCGAACCCCTCGCCGGTCAAGGCCGCGCTG
>NZ_CAJPVH010000081.1 GCF_905397395.1 Cupriavidus campinensis | reverse complement strand
GTCAGAGTGCTTCCGGTTAGAGCGCTTCGCCAACGTCGACCAGTTGCGTCGTGGCATAGCCGAATACATCCGGTACTACAATCACGACCGCATCAAGCTCAAGCTAAAAGGCTGAGTCCTGTGCAATACAGGACCCAGCCCTTGGCCGCGGCCTAACTTACCCGTCCAACTTTAGGGGGTCAGTTCACTTGCGGCGCCCTTCTTCATTCCAACCCGAACCCTCAGGCTGCCAGCCGCTTGGCCAGCTTGTCCTTCGTTTCCACCAAATCCTGCGGCAGGTTGTGCTGCAGCTGGGTGAACAGTTCGTCGTGCAGCGCCAGTTCCTGCTGCCAGGCGGCGTGGTCGATCGAGGTGACTTGCTGGAACTGCGCTTCCGAGAAGTCCACGCCGTTCCAGTTCAGGTCCGCGTAGCGGGGCGAGGTGCCGAAGACGTGCTCGGCGCCCTGGCCGCGGCCTTCCACGCGGTCGATCATCCACGACAGGACGCGCATGTTCTCGCCGAAGCCCGGCCACACGAAGTTGCCGTCGGCGTCCTTGCGGAACCAGTTCACGCAGTAGAACTTCGGCAGCCTGGCGCCGGCGGCTTCGAGCTTCTTGCCCAGTGCCAGCCAGTGGCCGAAGTAGTCGCTCATGTTGTAGCCGCAGAACGGCAGCATGGCGAACGGGTCGCGGCGCACCACGCCCTGCTGGCCAGCGGCCGCGGCGGTGGTTTCGGAGCCCATCGTGGCGGCCATGTAGACGCCTTCGGTCCAGCTGCGGGCCTCGGTCACCAGCGGCACCGTGGTGCTGCGGCGGCCGCCGAAGATGAAGGCATCGATGGCCACGCCGGCCGGGTTATCCCAGTTTTCGTCGATCGACGGGCACTGCGAGGCCGGCGCCGTGAAGCGCGCGTTCGGGTGGGCGGCCTTGGCGCCGGTTTCGCGGGCGATGGCCGGCGTCCAGTCCTTGCCCTGCCAGTCGATCAGGTGCGCCGGGGCTTCCTTGGTCATGCCTTCCCACCACACGTCGCCGTCATCGGTCAGCGCCACGTTGGTGAAGATCACGTTCTCCTTGAGCGTGGCCATGGCGTTGTAGTTGGTCTTCTCGCTCGTGCCCGGGGCCACGCCAAAGTAGCCCGCTTCCGGGTTGATGGCGTAGAGACGGCCGTCCTGGCCCGGCTTGATCCAGGCGATATCGTCGCCGATGGTGGTGACCTTCCAGCCCTCGAGGCCCTTGGGCGGGATCAGCATGGCGAAGTTGGTCTTGCCGCAGGCCGACGGGAACGCGGCGGCCACGTGGTACTTCTTGCCCTCGGGCGAGGTCACGCCGAGGATCAGCATGTGCTCGGCCAGCCAGCCTTCGTCGCGGCCCATGGTCGAGGCAATACGCAGTGCAAAGCACTTCTTGCCCAGCAGCGCGTTGCCGCCGTAGCCGGAGCCGAACGACCAGATCTCGCGGGTCTCGGGGAAGTGGACGATGTACTTGGTGGGGTTGCACGGCCACGGCACATCCTTCTCGCCGGCGGCGAGCGGCTTGCCAACCGTGTGCACGCACGGCACGAACTCGCCGTCGGCGCCCAGCACGTCATACACGGCGCGACCCATGCGGGTCATGATGCGCATGTTGACGGCCACGTACGGGGAATCGGACAGTTCCACGCCGATATGGGCGATCGGCGAGCCCAGTGGGCCCATCGAGAACGGCACCACGTACAGCGTGCGGCCGCGCATGCAGCCGTCGAACAGGCCGGACAGCGTCTGGCGCATCTCGCGCGGCGCGGTCCAGTTGTTGGTCGGGCCGGCGTCTTCTTTCTTCTCGGAGCAGATGAAGGTGCGATCCTCCACGCGCGCCACATCGGACGGATCGGACAGGGCCAGGAATGAGTTCTTGCGCTTGGCGGGATTCAGGCGGCGCATGGTACCGGCAGCGACCATCTGTTCACACAGGCGGTCGTACTCCTCCTGGGAACCGTCGCACCAGTAGATGCTGTCCGGTTTGGTCAGTGTGGCGATGTCGGTAACCCATGCGACCAGTTTCTGGTTCTTGACCCAGGCCGGTACGTTCAGTGCCGGGGTGCCTTGCATTGTGGGGTGGTTCATACAGCAACTCCAAAGCGAGAAAGAAACCTTGGCAAAGCCCTGCCGGGTACCGCGTCAGGCTCCCGGGGCGGTGCCGTCCATAGCGTGCGGAAATGAGATGTCCTGTGCGCCATGTTCGATATGGGGCACTCGGACACGCAATCGTCACATCCCGTTACAACTACGCAACAAGCAAATCCGCCCAGGGGTCGCAGCGGTCCCTGCGGCTGCGCTACAGTTGCGCTTCGCCCGCATATGGCGGGCGGCAGGGGCCGGTGGGGCTTTGTCCGGCGGCGCGGGGCGGTGGGCGGGAGCGTGGCTCTACCGTCGCATCCGGCCTGCCGCGTCGCAGGAGCGGGCAAGGATACCACCGCAAACTCCGCCTGTTTTTTGCTGCGCAACATTGTGCCGAGGCATCTGGCGCCCCGTTTTGGCGGGTCGGCAAGGGCGCACACGGATGCGGAACGAGCCATGTCTGGATTCAATGTTGCGTCAGGTCGGCCCACAATACTGTCGGGCGCGCGCTGATTCTGTTGCCGTGCGCACCAAGCCGCCGCCCCGATGTCGCTCCTCAAGCCAAAGAGTCACCGATGAAGATTGCCGTTCTCGACGATTACCAGGACGCGGTGCGCAAGCTGCCGTGCTTCGCCCTGCTGGAAGGCCACGACGTCAAGGTGTTCAACAACACCGTCAAGGGTGTGGGCCAGCTGGCCGCGCGCCTCTCCGATGTGGAAGCCGTGGTCCTGATCCGCGAGCGCACCCGTGTGACGCGTCAGTTACTTGAAAAGCTGCCGCGCCTGAAGATCATCAGCCAGACCGGTCGTGCCGGCGGCCATGTGGATATCGACGCCTGCACCGACCGCGGCGTGGCGGTGCTGCAGGGGGTGGGCTCGCCCGTGGCCCCGGCCGAGCTGACCTGGGCGCTGATCATGGCGGCCCAGCGCCGTATTCCCCAGTACGTGGCCAGCCTGAAGCACGGCGCCTGGCAGCAGTCGGGGCTCAAATCGACGACGATGCCGCCCAACTTCGGCCTCGGGCAGGTGCTGCGCGGGCAGACGCTGGGCGTCTGGGGCTACGGCAAGATCGGCCGGCTGCTGGCCGGGTACGGCCGGGCGTTCGGCATGAACGTGCTGGTCTGGGGCCGCGAGGCCTCCCAGCAGGCTGCGCGCGAGGACGGCCTGAACGTGGCCGCGTCCGCCGAGCAGCTGTTTGCCGAGAGCGACGTGCTGTCGCTCCACCTGCGCCTGAACGACGAGACGCGCGGCATCGTCAAGCTGGCCGACCTGCAGCGCATGAAGCCCACGGCGCTGTTCGTCAACACCAGCCGGGCCGAGCTGATCGAGGATGGCGCGCTGGTGGCCGCGCTGAACCGGGGCCGCCCCGGCATGGCGGCCGTGGACGTGTTCGAGTCCGAGCCGATCCTGCAGGGCCACGCGCTGCTGCGCATGGAGAACTGCATCTGCACGCCGCACCTGGGCTATGTGGAGCGCGACAGCTACGAGCTGTACTTCCGCACCGCGTTCCAGAACATTCTCGATGTGCTGGACGGCAACCACGAGAGCGTGGCCAACCCCAAGGCGCTGACGCCCACCCTGTCGCGCTAGATTAGACAGTACGGCCGGGGGTCGCCGCCCCCGGGAGACGCTCCACGAGCGTCTCCTTCCCCACATTGGCGCCGGTCCGGATTGCGCCAAAGCCGCTACACTCGGGGCAATCTGTCGCCCCATCCCCTCACATTTCATGGATCCCAGGCTCCTGGCGCTGTGCGTCGGCAACTTCGTCATCGGCACCGGCGCGATGATCGTCACCGGCATGCTCAACGACATTGCCGCCGATTTCGCGCTCAGCGCCGCCACGGCTGGCCAGCTGATCTCGGTGTTCGCCATCGCCACCTGCGTGGGCGCGCCGCTGTTCGCCACGCTCGGGTCCCGCATCGACCGCCGCCTGCTGCTGGCCGGGGCGTTGCTGATCTACGGGGCGATGCACCTGGCTGCCGCGCTGGCGCCCAGCTTCGCCATGCTGATGGCAATCCGCTTTGTCACCGCCATCGGCGCCGCCATCTATACCCCGCAGGCCGCTGCCACGCTGCCGCTGCTGGTGGATGCCCGCACGCGCGGGCGGGCCATCAGCTTTGTCTTCCTGGGCTGGAGCGTGGCCAGCGTGGTGGGCGTGCCGCTGGGCACCTTCATCTCCAGCACGCTGGGCTGGCGCGTCAGCATGGGGCTGGTGGGCGGGCTGTCGCTGCTGGTGTCGATGGCGGTCTGGCGCGCGCTGCCGGCCGGGCTCCAGGTGGCGCCGGTGGGCCGCAAGGCGTGGGCCGCCGTGCTGCGCCACAAGCCGATCATGCTGGTGGTGACCACCACCATGATCCAGTCGGCCGGTATGTTCACGATGTTTACCTACATCGCCCCGCTGATGCGGGACCGCTTCGGCATTAGCGGCGGCGCGCTGAGCCTGATGTTCCTGGCCTACGGGATCTGCGGCGTGACCGGCAACGTGATGGCCGCCGCGCGCATGGACCGCGTGACGCCGAGCCGCATCGTGCAGGTGGCGCTGACCACCTCGCTGGCCGCCATGCTGCTGTGGCCGCTGGCCGGCTGGCATGTCGGGGCGCTGGTGGCGCTGTTCATGCTCTGGGGCGTGGGTGGGTTTGCCACCAACAGCGCCCAGCAGGCCCGGCTGGTGCTGCTGGGGCCGGACCAGGCCGCGGCGTCCATCTCGCTCAATTCCTCTTCGATCTACCTGGGCCAGGCGCTGGGCGCCATGGCTGGGGCCGCCATCTACACCGTGGCCGGGCCCGATGCGCTGCACTGGGGTGCGGCGCTGCTGATCGCGCTCGGACTGGCGATTTCGCAGCGGGCGCGGGCGCTTGGCTGCCACTGGACACCGCGCAGCGCGTAGCAGATGTCGTAGCAGTCTCCCAAAGCAGCGCGGGACCACGAGCCCGCGCGGCCCCGCACACGCAAGGAGGGCGTACCGTGGCCGAGACCGATCCCCGTCCCAACCCAGCCGCCTCGGGCGGTGGCGCCACCGGCCGTGTGCTGGCCGTCAATGTCGGCATCCGCCTGCCGCTGGTGGTGGCCGGGGCCGGCACCGAAGCCGTGGTGCTCTCCGCCATCCGCAAGCATCCGCTCAGTACGCTGCACCATCCGATTGCCGTCGGCGTGCACCTGCGCGGGCTGGCGGGCGACGAGCAGGCCGACCTGACCGTCCACGGCGGGCGGGACCGGGCGGTCTACGCCTACCCGATCGAGCATTACACCTGGTGGAACGCACGGCGCCGCGAGGCCGGCGTGGAGGAGGCCGAGCGCCCGCTGGCCTTCGGCGCCATGGGCGAGAACCTGACCCTGCAGGGGCTGCTGGAGTCGTCCCTGTGGATTGGCGACCAGCTGCGCGTGGGCGAGGTGGAACTGGTGGTGCGCGCGCCGCGCCAGCCCTGCTACAAGCTCAACGCCATCCTCGGCTATGCCCACGCGGTGCGCGACATGGTGCGCAGCGGCTATTCGGGCGTGTACCTGAGCGTGGCCACGCCGGGGGTGATCCGGGCCGGGGATGCCGCCGTGGTGATCCCGGGGCCGCGCGAAGTGTCGGTGGAAAACATCAATCGGCCCCCCAATCCGTAACGAAATCGACGTTCTGCCCCCCTCAGGCGTTAGTCCCGAGTGGCCCGATCGTGCTTTTCTGCTAATGTTTTAAGTCAGATACAAGCGTCTTCGGGCCAGATCCTCCCTCCTCCGGCCCACCCATCCCCCTGGCGCTGTAACAGGTTGTAATACGACGCGCTGGCCTTGACGGCCAAGGCGCGGTACTAGTAGTGGTTTGCGCGGGCAAACCGGTTCCAAGAAGCCGGTGCCGGGGAGCGGGCGCGCGCCATGCGGTGTTTGAGGGTCCTCACATGAAAACAGACGGGATCGACCAGCCCAAGGGCTTCGTCGATGGCAACTGGAGCGCGTCCACCAGCACGGGGCGCGGCCGCACTTCGCCCTGGATCGCCATCGTGGCGGTTATCGTCATTGCCGGGGCAGGCTGGTTTGGCTACAAGACGTGGTTCGCGCCCAAGCCCACACCCAAGGGCCCCGTTGCCACGACGGTGGCCACGGCCATCGTCCAGCAGGGCGACGTGCCGCTGGAGGTGACCGCCAACGGCACGGTCACCGCCATGCAGACCGTGGAGGTGCGGCCGCAGGTGTCCAGCACCGTGCAGGCCGTGCATATCAAGGAAGGCCAGACCGTGAAGCCGGGCGACCTGCTGTTCACGCTCGACACCCGCATGGACGAGGCCAACCTGGCGAAGGCCCGCGCCCAACTGATGCGCGACCAGGCCGACCTGGCCGATGCGCGCCGCACGCTCTCGCGCAGCCAGGAGCTGCTGGCGCGCAATTTTGTCTCCAAGAGTGCCGTGGATACGGCCCAGGCCAAGCTGGACGGCTTCGAGGCCACCATCCGCGCCGACCAGGCGGCGATCGAGGCCAGCCGCGTGGCCATCAGCTACGGCACCATCCGCGCGACGATTGGCGGCCGCACCGGCGTGATCAACGTCTTCCCGGGCTCGCTCGTCACCCCCGCCACGGCCACGCCGATGGTGACCGTGGCGCAGATCTCGCCGGTCACCGTCAGCTTCACCCTGCCCGAGCGCCAGCTCGCCGCGCTGCGCGAGGCGCTGCATGCCGGCCCGGTCGAGGTGACCGCCGTGCCCAACGACGGCAACAAGGCGCCCGTGACCGGCAAGATCACCTTCGTCGACAACACCGTGGACCCGCAGTACGGCAGCATCCGCGTGAAGGCGATGTTCGACAATCAGGCGCAGCGGCTCTGGCCGGGCACCTACGCCAACGTCAGCGCTACGGTGCAGGTGCTCAAGGGCGCCCTCAGCGTGCCGCCGCAGGCCGTCATCACCGGCCCGGAAGGCCGTTTCGTCTATACCGTGAAGCCGGACAGCACCGTGGTGCGCGTGCCGGTGACCGTGGTGGCCACCACCGCCGCCGCCGCCGTGATCGAGGGCGTGCAGCCGGGCGCCCGCGTGGTGACCGAGGGCGCGCAGAACCTGCGCCCCGGCGCGCTGGTGCGCGAGGCCCGCCCGCGCGACGCCTCATCCCCTGCCGCCCCCGCTGCCCCCGCGGGCGTGGCAGAGAAGCACTAGACCATGACGCTGTCCGAACTCTGTATCCGCCGGCCCGTCATGACGGTGCTGCTGTGCTTGGCCGTCATCGTGACGGGCATCGTGCTGTATCCGACGATTCCCATCGCAGCGCTGCCCAGCTTCAACTCGCCGGTGATCCAGGTCACGGCGACGCTGCCCGGGGCGAGCCCCGAGACCATGGCCGCCTCGGTGGCCACGCAGCTGGAGAAGCAGTTCGCCACGATTCCGGGCGTCACCGTCATCAGTTCGTCCAACACGCTGGGTAATTCCAGCATCACGATCGAGTTCAACAGCGACCGCAACATCGACGATGCGGCCGTGGACGTGCAGGCGGCGCTGTTCCGCGCCCAGCGTTCGCTGCCGATCGAGATGACCGTGCCGCCGTCCTACCGCAAGGTGAACCCGGCCGATGCGCCGGTGCTGCTGCTGGCGATCAACTCACCCGCCATGAGCCTGGCGGAGCTGAACGCGTTCGGCGACAACCTGATCTCCCCGACGCTGGCCACCCTGCCCGGCGTGGCGCAGGTGCAGGTCTTCGGCCAGAAGCGCTTCTCGGTGCGCGTGCGGGCCCACCCGGACGCGCTGGCGGCGCGCGGGCTGACGCTCGACGAGCTGGCCACCGCGCTGAACCGCGCCAACGCCAACACGCCGGTCGGCACGCTGGACGGCGCGCGCCAGACGCTGACCATCCAGGCCAACCGGCAGATGACCAGCGCCGAGGCGTTCCGCAACATCATCGTGGCCAGCCAGCCGAGCGGCGCCGTGGTGCGGCTCTCGGACGTGGCCGACGTGGAAGACAGCGTCGAGACCCTCAAGACCGGCAGCTGGCTCAACAACGAGCGCTCCATCGTGCTGGCCGTGCTGCGCCAGCCGGATGCCAACACCGTGGCCGTGGTGGATGCCATCAAGGCCGCCCTGCCCCGCCTGATCCAGCAGATGCCAGGCTCGGTCAGCGTGAACGTGGTGAACGACCGCTCGCGCTCCATCCGCGAATCGATCCATGACGTGCAGTTCACGCTGGCGCTGACCGTGGCGCTGGTGGTGCTGGTGATCTTCCTGTTCCTGCGCCGCGCCGCCGCCACGCTGATTCCCACGGTGTCCCTGCCGATCTCGCTGATCGGCACGGTGGCGCTGATGAAGGCGTTCGGCTACAGCCTGGACAACGTCTCCCTGCTGGCCATCACGCTGGCCGTGGGGCTGGTGGTGGACGACGCCATCGTGATGCTCGAGAACATCGTGCGGCACATCGAGGAAGGCGTGCCGCCGCTCAAGGCCGCGCTGGTGGGTTCGCGCGAGATGGGCTTCACGATCCTGTCGATCTCGATCTCGCTGGTGGCCGTGTTTATCCCGATCTTCTTCATGCCGGGCGTGATCGGGCTGCTGTTCCACGAGTTCGCGGCGGTGGTGTCGCTGTCTATCCTGGTGTCGGCGCTGGTGTCGCTGACGCTGATCCCGATGCTCTGCGCGCGCTTTCTCTCGGCCGAGAACGTGCCGGTGGACGAGTCCCAGCACGCCTATGGCGATCATGGCGACCATGGCGACCATGGCGACCACGCGCCCGGCGGAGCCAGCGCCGCCGCGCCGCGCGTGCAGCAGAAGCAGACCATCGGCATGCGCAGCACGCAGTGGTTCGAGGACCTCTTCGAGTGGACGCTCCACAAGTACGCCCGCGGCCTGGACTGGTGCCTGGCGCACCGGCGTTTCGTGCTCGGCGTGGCGGGGCTCACCTTCGTGCTGACCGCCGTGCTGTTCGTCAAGATTCCGAAAGGCTTCTTCCCCGAGGAAGACATCGGCCAGATCCAGGTCAATGCCGAAGGGCCGCAGGACATCTCGTTCGATGCCATGGCCGACCGCCTGCGCGACGCCGCCGAGCGGATTCGCGCCAATCCGGCGGTGAAGAGCGTGGTGGCGTCGATTGGCGGCGGGCCCTCGCCCGCCATCAACACGGGCCGGATGTTCGTGGAACTGAAGCCGCTGGGCGAGCGGCCCAAGATGCCGCAGGTGGTGGAGTCGCTGCGCAAGGATGTGTCCGGCGTGCCGGGGCTGGCGGTGTATTTCTCGCCGGTGCAGAACCTGCGGCTGGGCGGCCGCCAGAGCAAGAGCCGCTACCAGTACACGCTACAGAGCGTGAAGGCGGGCCAGCTCCAGGAATACAGCGACAAGATCATGGCCAAGATGCGCGCCGAGCCGATCTTCCGCGATGTGACCAGCGATTCCCAGCAATCGGGCCTGGAAGCGCAGCTCACCATCGACCGGGACAAGGCCAACGCGCTCGGCGTGCAGATGCAGGACGTGCGCACGGCGCTGTACACGGCCTTTGGCGAGCGGCAGGTCTCGACGATCTACACGCCGATCGACAACTACTACGTGATCCTGACCGCGGCCGATGTGGACCGCGTGGACGAGACCGCGTTCTCCAAGCTCTACGTGCGCAGCAAGACCGGGCAGATGGTGCCGGTGTCGGCGTTTGCCACCACCGAGCGCCGGGTCGGGCCGATTGCCGTGAACCACCAGGGGCAGCTGCCGTCGGTGACGGTGTCGTTCAACCTCGCGCCGGGTGCGGCGCTGGGCGAGGCCTCGGCCAAGATCGACCGTTACAAGCAGGAAATCGAGATGCCGCCGGCCATCTTCACCAGCTGGGGCGGTGACGCGGCGGTGTTTCAGTCCTCGCAGGCCACGCAGGTGGTGCTGCTGGTGGCGGCCATCGCTGTGATCTATACGCTGCTTGGCGTGCTGTACGAGAGCTACATCCACCCGCTGACGATTCTGGCCGGGCTGCCGTCGGCGGCCATCGGCGCGTTGCTGACGCTGTTCCTGTTCAACGTGGAGTTGTCGCTGATCGCGACGATTGGCGTGCTGATGCTGATTGGCATCGTCAAGAAGAACGCGATCATGATGATCGACTTTGCGCTCGCGGCGCAGCGCGACCACGGCATGGCGCCGGCCAAGGCGATCCGGCAGGCCTGCCTGCTACGCTTCCGGCCGATCATGATGACCACGTTCGCGGCCGTGATGGGCGCGCTGCCGCTGGCGCTGGGCCTGGGGGCCGGTGCCGAACTGCGCCAGCCGCTGGGCTTGGCCGTGGTGGGCGGCCTGCTGTTCTCGCAGGTCATCACGCTGTTCATCACGCCGGTGATCTACCTCGCGCTCGACCGGTTCTCCGGCACGGGGCCGCTACAGATCGATTCGGAAGGCAACCCGCTCGCGCAACGCGAGCCGGCGGCGGTCACGCACTGACGCCGCTAGACACTGGTGGCTTGCGCGATGCACTCGCGCAGCCACTGGTGCGCGGGGTCGCGGTGGGCGCGCTCGTGCCACAGCATTGACATTTCATAGCCCGGCACCTCCACCGGCGCCTGCACCACCTCCAGCGTTTCCATGTCGCGCACCAGCCGCTCGGGCAACATCGCCACGAGGTCCGTGCGCTCCAGCACCGCGCGCACGAACAGGAAGTGCGGCACCGATAACACCACGCGGCGCGTGGCGCCGGCCGCTGTCAGCGCGGTGTCCGTCACGCCGATGAAGCCGCCGCCATCGGGCGACACCATCACATGTTCCAGCTCGGCAAACTGCGCCAGCGTGGGCCGCCGCTTCAGGCGCGGATGGCCGGCGCGGCCCACCAGCACGTAGCGCTCGGTGAACAGCGCGCGGCGCCGCAGGCCGGGCGGCGCGCCATCGGAGGTGTGGAAGGCGAGGTCGATCTCGCCCTGCTCCGCCTGCCGGGCGATGCTGGCCGGCACCATGTCCAGCACCGCCAGCCGCGTGCCCGGCGCCGCCGCGCGCAAGGTGGCGAGCGCAGGCAGCACGATGGTCGATTCGCCGTAGTCGGTGGCGGCCACGCGCCAGGTGTGGTCCGCCTGCGTGGGGTCGAATGGGCTGGATGGGGCCACGGCGGCTTCCAGCGCCGCCAGCGCCTGCCGCAGCGGCTTGCGCAATGACTCGGCGCGGGCCGTGGGCCGCATGCCGCGCGGCCCGGGCAGCAGCAGTGGATCGCCGAAGATCTCGCGCAGCTTGGCCAGATGCACGCTCACTGAGGGCTGCGAGTAATGCAGCCGCTCTGCTGCGCGCGTGACGTTGTGCTCGGCCAGCAGCACGTCGAGCGTCAGCAGCAGGTTCAGGTCCAGGCGCCGGAGATTATTCATCGTAATACCGAAGATATTGGAAATTCATTTCCAATATACCGGACGGCCGGCCATCCTTGGGACATCCCTTCCCTTCTCTTCCCATCAGGAGACCCGCCATGAACGTGCTGATTGTCTACGCCCACCCCGAACCGACCTCGCTGAACGGTGCCCTCAAGGATTTTGCGATGCAGCGGCTCGCGGCCAACGGCCACACGGTGCAGGTCTCGGACCTCTACGCCATGGGCTGGAAGCCGCAACTGGACGCCGGCGACACGCTAGAGCACCAGGCCGGCACGCCGTTCCATCCCTCGCTCGACTCGAAGCGCGCCTTCGCGGGCGGCTGGCAAAGCCCCGACATCGCCGCCGAGCAGGACAAGCTGCGCTGGGCCGACGCCGTGGTCTTCCAGTTCCCGCTGTGGTGGTTCTCCATGCCGGCCATCATGAAAGGCTGGGTCGAGCGCGTGTATGCCTATGGCTTCGCATACGGCGTGGGCGAGCATTCGGACGCACGCTGGGGTGACCGCTACGGCGAAGGCTCGATGCAGGGCAAGCGGGCGATGCTGGTGGTGACCACGGGCGGCTGGGACTCGCACTACAGCGCGCGCGGCATCAACGGCCCCATCGACGATCTGCTGTTCCCGATCCAGCACGGCGTGCTGTACTACCCCGGCTTCGACGTGCTGCCGCCGTTTGTCTCCTATCGCAGCAGCAAGATGGACGACGCGCGTTTTGCGTCGATCCGCCAGGCACTGGGCGCGCGGCTCGACGCGCTGTTCGATACCGCGCCGATTCCCTATCGTCCGCAGAACTCGGGGCAATACGAGATTCCAGCCCTGACGCTGCGCGATGACATCGCGCCTGGCCGCACGGGCTTCGCGGCGCACAGGGAATAGGGTGGAGCTTGGCGCCGCTGCCGGTACTATGCGTGGCTTGGCAGCGGCGATCATTGGATGGTCATCGCCATGAAGAATCAACGTATGTAGATTTATCGCTTCATTATTCATCGCGACGATATTTATGACGCCCACCGTCCTCGAAACGCTGATGTATGACATCGGCCAGCTATTCCTGTACCCCACGCTGGCCATGATCGGCCTGCTGTTCCTCTACGCGTTCTGGGCGCTGGGCCAGTTCGCCATGCAGGCGTGGCTGCGCCGCCGGCATGGGATCGAATCCGGGCGCGGCTATCTGCTGGTGGCCTGGGCCCAGACCCACGGGGTCAGCCACCCGGACGCGCTGGACGTGGCCGCGCACCGGCTGCTGGAGCGCCTGCGCATCGCCACCCGCGTGGCGCCGATGCTCGGGCTGGTGGCCACCATGATCCCGATGGGGCCGGCGCTGAAAAGCCTGTCCGGCGGCAACCTCGCCAATGTGGGCGAGAACCTGACCATCGCGTTCTCGGCGGTGATCCTGGCGCTGATCGCGGCGAGCATTACCTTCTGGGTGGTCAATGTGCGCCGCCGCTGGCTGGCCGAGGAACTGGTCTGGCTCGGCCAGGCGCGCGAGGCGGCCCCATGAGATTCCTGGACGAAAGCGAGGCCGACGACCCGATCCTTTCGGTCGTCAACCTGATCGATGTATTCCTGGTGGTGATTGCCGCCCTGCTGGTGGCCATCGCCCAGAATCCCATGAACCCGTTCACGCACGACGACGTGACGGTCATCACCAACCCGGGCAAGCCCAATATGGAAATCGTGTCGCGGCAGGGCGAGAAAATCGTGCGCTATCAGGCCAGCGGGCAGGTGGGCAGCGGCGACGGCATCAAGGCCGGCGTGGCCTACCGGCTCAAGGATGGCTCGATGGTCTACGTGCCGGAGTTCCAGATGTCCCAGATGTCCCAAGAGGTCCCGACAGGAGCGAAGCCATGATGCGCGCGACGATACTCGGCATGGCGCTGGCGATGCTGGCCGGCTGCGCGACGCAACCGCCGTCGCCGGAGGCCATCGGCGCCACCTTCCCCAGCCGCCAGTACGTGCTGCTGGGCGAGGTCCACGACAATGCCACGGCGCAGGCGGCCCGGCTCCAGGCGCTGACCCGTGCGGTGGAAGCTGGCTGGCGGCCGGCGGTGGCAATGGAACAGTTCGACCGCGAACGGCAGGCCGACATCGACCGCGCCCGCAAGGAACGACCGGGCGATGCCGACTATCTGATCGCCCAGGCCGGCAGCGCAGCCGGCTGGCAGTGGCCGCTGTACCGGCCTGTGGTGGCGCTGGCGCTCCAATATGACCTGCCGCTGCTGGCCGCGAACCTCTCGCGCGCAGATGCCGCGAAGATCGTGCGCGGCGGGCTGGGCGCGGTCTTCCCGCCGGACCAGCAGGCCGCGCTGGGGCTGGACAAGCCGCTGCCGATGGAAGTCGTGGCCGCGCAGACTGCGACGCTCGATGCCGGCCATTGCGGCAACTTCCCCAAGGCGATGCTGCCCGGCATGCTCAACGCCCAGGCCGCCCGCGACGCCGTGATGGCCCGCACGCTAGCCCCCTACGCCAGCCGCGGCGCCGTCCTGATCGCCGGCAACGGCCACGTACGCCGCGACCTCGGCGTGCCCCGCTGGATCCGCGCCGACGCCGCGAAAGTGCTCAGCGTGGGCTATCTGGAGGATGGCAGCGGCGGGGAAGGCTTCGACGAGGTGGTACGCGTGGCGCCGGTCGACAGGAAGGATCCGTGCAAGGAGGCCGTGGTGAAGCCGCGGTAGGTCGCCGCAAGAAAGTGGTCAGTTGAAGTAGAAGCTGTCAAAGCGCTCTGTCGCCCGCTTTCGCGCCCACGCATTGATGGCGACCCGCGTTGGAATGGTCAGGAGAAAGCCGGCCAGGAGTAGCCAGTACCAGGCCTCAGACCCGCCATCCGTGCTGCGTGATTTCATTATGGTGATCAGGATGACCAGCGCGGTCACTGCCAGTGCCCAGACGCCGGAGGCGAGATAGGCGCTCTCGCAAGGTTCGCTCGCATGCGCTCCCGGATGAGCGCCGACAATACCGAGCACGGCGCCATGGCGGTCGGCCGTCGCAACCAGCTGCCCGCCCTGCCCGTGCCGGACCATGCGTGCTGCCAGCGCATAAAGCAGCCATCCATTGATGGGCCCCGGCTTGCCCATGGCGTGGTCGAGATCATGGGTGGCCACCTGCAAACCGGCCTCTTCCAATGCGGTCTTGCCCGCGTGCCGCGTCGCCTTGCCCAGCCTGCTGTGCCAGTAGTGCCGGACCTTGGCCGACGGCACCTGTCCCGCCATGAGTAGCGTGGACAGGGCGTCCTCCATCGCATCGGACTCGGCATGAATCGGCCTGAACAGGTACGCCTGGGGTTTGAGCGTTTGACGGGATCGTTGGAGGACTGCGGACGTCGACAAGAGCAGCGCGGCGGCGGCCTCCGAACAGGACGGTGTGCCGGCGTCCGGTCCGCTGTGGAGCTGACAGGCCAGCACCAGCCAATAGTTGGCTGGAGGTCCGGTTTCGAACCACTCTTCGATCATGGGCGAGTCGTCGGCATGCGCCAGCCATCTGACCTTGGGCGTGCCGGGTAGCGACAGCTTGCGCCAGGCCCGCAAAACGTCGACGGTGTCGGCTTCCGTGTCGGTGATCAGCATGACTTCGAACGTGTCTGCGTTGGACAGCCGCATCAGCGAAGGCGCCAGCGTTGCCAGCATGCGCTCGAGCACCTGCTCGAGCCGCGTTCGTCCCGCGGCCGGCGCGATGCCGGATAACGTCAGCGCCTTGTCCGGATGCTGGGGAGGCGTACCCTCCAGCCCCAGCATCCGCTCCGCCAGTTCGTCCTCGGGCGTGAGGGCCATGCTGTCCAGCAGTACCAGATGGGCGCGCGCCCAGTTTTTCCAGGATGCGGTGCGCTCGCGCAACAGGAAGTTCCACCAGAGGCCCGCGTAATGCTCCTCCTCATACGTGCTGCTGTAGAGCGCGCCGCAAAAGGCAATCCAGATCAGCAGCGGCAGCAACAGGACGTTGCACCAGAACCGCGGCGTCATGGTTGGTTCCCCCTGGGGCCACGCGGATACCGTCACGATGATGGCCGCTATCTCGATGACCCCATACAGGAAGACATAGATCCAGCCCGGAATCGGTGCGGCCGGCGGCGCTTCATGCACCTCGGCCATACGCCATTTCAATGTCATGCGATGGTCACTCCCGGATGGCTGGTGATCAGGACGCTGCCACATTGGGTGCGGCAGCCGCCGACGGCAAGAGGGCGACCCAGATCCGAAAATCCCTTGCCACCTTCGACGATGGGGTTGTCGCCGTGCAACGGGCACGATACGAGATCGCCCACCAACGCGGCCCTGCGACCGCCATTCAACGAAAACGAGGACGAGGCGGTCTTGACCTTGCCGCCGTGGCTGGTGTCATCACCAAGGCATACGGGCTGTTTCATTTTGGCGCGGGAAGATTGGCGGGGCGGATGGACGGATCGCAGGTGAAACGCTCCTGGCCGGAGGGGGAGCGGAGGCCGCTTAGATAGCCGGGCCGCTTCGAGGCGGCAAAGCTGCTGCCTCGAACGCCGGGAGGATACGGCTTGTCCAGATCGATTCCCGGTCTGAGTGCGCTCTCTATGACGTAGCTGTCGTTTTGTATCCGCTCCGCCACGTAGTACCTGTCTGTAGTCACTGCGATCGTATATTTCGCCGTATCCCTGAATGGGTTGAAGCTTCTCATGTATGCGACGCCGTGGAAGGTTCGGCCGCTATCGGTGGAGTACAGAAGCGAGGTTGTACAGCCTCGGTCACTGCAAGCCGTCCGGGGCGGCGCCGATGACGGTATTACGATGTTCTGACCGGTTGGGTCCGCATTGATCAGCCTGCCTTGGTAGTTCTCTATGCCTTCGCGGCCGAGCCTTTGGCGGATGCCTTGCTTCGTGTCGTTGTAGTAGGTCACGCCATGATGGCAATCGCGATAGTTCTCGAGCGTCACGAAACGGTGGTCATCGATGCGATAGATGACTTGAGGCGGGACGTCATAATTAATGACGGGCGGGCCACCGTTCCTGTAGGGATAGGGATCATGGGCGCAGCCGGCCAGCAGGGCGGCTGCAAGCAACAAGAGGGGATAACGCATGGGACGGTTCATTTCGGAGCCGGCACGTTGGCAGGGCGGATGGACGGGTCGCAGGTGAAACGCTCCTGGCCGGAGGGGGAGCGCAGGCCCCGGGGCATCAGTTGCCTTTTGGAAGCCCAACCGCTCTCGTTCTGAAAACCGGGGGGATATGGCTTTCTGAGGTCCACACTC
>NZ_CAJPVH010000080.1 GCF_905397395.1 Cupriavidus campinensis | reverse complement strand
CGACGGTCTCGCCGCGTGCCTGGGCGCGCCGTACCGCCATGGCGGCCGGGCCCAGCCCGGTCGGTTCAAGCGACAGCCCGCCGGCCGGCGCCGGCAACTGGCTGCGCAGCGGCGTGGTGGCCGGCAGCGGCGCGCGTGGCGCGAAGGGGTCCTGGTCGAACTGCCACGGATAGTCGGCCTCGGACACCCACGGCAGGGCATCGAGCGGCAGCCGGTAGCCCATCGGCGAATCGCCGGGCAGCAGATACATGCGGTCATCGCGCAGGAACCACGGGCCGGTAATCCACGCGGCGTCATTGCGCGACGGCGGCTCCTGCGTGGCGCGGGCCAGCGGCAGCACGTAGCCGGTGACGCGCGACAGGCCGCTCTCGAACACCCGGCGCAGCCGCGCGCGCTCCATGGCGTCTTCCAGCCGCGCCTCATGCGGATCGACGTTGACCGGCAGGCTGCGCTCGCGCCACAGGTAGTACCAGACGTCCTCGTAGCCGGGCAGGATGAAATGCGAGGCCAGGCCGAGCCGCGCGGTCAGGGTTTCGATGAAGCGCCGCGCGTCGGCGTCGGTGTAGGCGTCCGGCTCGCGCTCATCGGCGAACAGCGCCGGGTTCTCCCAGCACGGCACGCCATCGGCACGCCAGCAGATCGACAGCGCCCAGCGCGGCAACTGCTCGCCCGGATACCACTTGCCCTGGCCAAAGTGCAGGAAGCCGCCCTCGCCATATTGCGCGCGCAGCTTCTGCACCAGTTCGGTGGCCAGCCCGCGCTTGGTGGGGCCGAGCGCGTCGGTATTCCACTCAGCGCCCTCACGGTCGCGCGCGGCGACGAAGGTGGGCTCCCCGCCCATCGTCAGGCGCACGTCCATCTGCTGCAGGGTGCGGTCGACGGCGGCGCCGGCCGCATCGACGGCCATCCACTGCGCCTCGGTATAGGGCTTGGTCACGCGCGGGGACTCATAGATGCGCGTGATCGACATATGGTGCTCGAAGGAGACCTCGCACTCGTCCACCGCCCCGCTCACCGGCGAGGCGCCGCCGGGCTCCGGCGTGCAGGCCAGCGGGATGTGCCCCTCCCCGGCCAGCAGCCCGGAGGTGGGGTCCAGCCCGATCCAGCCGGCGCCGGGCAGGTAGACCTCGCACCAGGCGTGGAGGTCAGTGAAATCGGTCTCGGTGCCCACCGGGCCATCCACGGCCTTCACGTCGGGCGTCAGTTGCAGCAGGTAACCGGAGACGAAGCGCGCCGCCAGCCCAAGATGGCGCAGCGTCTGCACCAATAGCCAGCCGGTGTCGCGGCACGAGCCGGAGGCGTTCTCCAGCGTGGTCTCGGGCGTCTGCACCCCCGGCTCCATGCGGATCAGGTACCGGATGTCGTGCTGGAGGCGCTGGTTCAGGGCCACCAGGAAATCCAGCGTGGCGGTGGGCGTGCGGTCGATGCTGGCCACGAAGGCCGCCAGCCGCGGCGTCAGCTCGCCGCGCACCAGATAGGGGGCGAGGTCGTGCCCGAGGCTGGCGTCGTAGTCGAACGGAAACGTCTCGGCCGATGGCTCCAGGAAGAAATCGAACGGGTTGTAGACCGCCATTTCCGCCACGAGGTCCACCGTGACCTTGAAGCTGGTGGTCTTCTCCGGGATGACCAGGCGGGCGAGGTAGTTGGAGAACGGGTCCTGCTGCCAGTTCACGAAGTGCTGCGCGGGCTCGATGCGCAGGGAATAGGACAGGATCGGGGTCCGGCAATGCGGCGCGGGGCGCAGCCGCACGACTTGCGGTGACAGATTCACCGGCCGGTCGTAGCGGTAATGCGTGACATGGTTCAGCGCGACGTGCGTAGCCACTACAACCTCCCAGGGGTGCGGTGAATCGTCAGTGAAGCGTCAGTGAATCGTCCAGATAGGCATCGGCCGGATGGGAATGCAGCAAGCAAGACTTGTACCGAGCCCCGTCGGCAGACCGCGCCATGGGCCGGCTAGGTGGTGCGCGCGGCGCTTCACATCGGCCCGCCGCTCTTGGCGCGCAGGCCCTCCTCCAGCAGCGACCGCAGCTTGGCCAGCGCGCCGGGGTCGCCGCCCGCCGCCGCGCGGGCGTACCAGATCTTGGCCTGCTCGATGTCCTTGTCCACCACGCCCGGCTCGCCGCGCTCGTAATAGCTGCCGACGATGTACTGCGCGCCGCCGTCGCCGGCCGTGGCGGCCCGGCTGTACCAGGTGAACGCCTTGCCGTAGTCGCGCGGCACGCCCCGGCCGGTGAAGTAGTTGGTGGCCAGCGCCATCTGCGCCTGCACGTGCCCGCCCTGCGCCGCGCGCTCATACCAGCGGTTGGCCTCCTCGAGCGACTTCGGCACCAGCTCGCCGCGCTCGCTCAGATCGCCCAATGTGAACTGCGCATGTGTCATCTGGTTGTCAGCGGCCTTGCGCAGCCAGACCAGCGCCTCCTGCGGCTTGGGCGCCGTCCCCTCGCCCCGCAGCAGCATCATCGCGTAGTTGAACTGGGCCAGCCGGTTGCCCTTCTGCGCCGCCGCCGCAAACCCCTGCAGCGCGGCATCGAACCGCCCGGCCTCGTAGGCACTGACGGCATCGCGCGTCTGCGCCTGCGCGGGCGCCGGCGGCTCGGTGGCGGCCCGCATCGGCGCGGCATGGGCCACGGACCCCATGAGTACGACCAGAACCATGCACGCCAGGACGGCAGCAGCGGCCTGGCGAATCGGGACAAGGGAGGCAGACATGACGTGACTCCGGCGAACGGGGGTCGGACGGAACGGGGCGCTACCAATTCAGTGTAGCGGACGACGCTTCGACCGGCTCGCCAGAATGCGAGTCGTCTTATGTACGTGGATTGGACGGCACAGAAGACTGGGGGACACCGCCTGCAGAGAATGGGGATGCAAACGAAAAAGGCTCCCGAAGGAGCCTTTGTTCGCACTGCTAATCGGACCTCTTCGCTTTTCAGCTATCAGCGCACTTGGGCGCAAACCTCTTGCGAGGCGGAGCTGACACGCGGCTTTCGCCGTTCCGTTCATATGCCAACGCCGCGATGGTAGCCCGATCGACGCGATCTCGCAAGCCGGGCGTTGCGCTCACGCCGCGAAGCGGTAGCCGACGCCGACCTCGGTCAGCAGGTGGGCCGGCTGGGCGGGGTCGGATTCGAGTTTGTGGCGCAGGTGGCCCATGTACACGCGCAGGTAGTGGCTGCTCTCGGCGTGCGATGGGCCCCAGACCTCGCGCAGCAGTTCGCGGTGGGTCATCACCTTGCCGCGGTGGGCGATCAACACCGCCAGCAGCCGGTACTCGATGGGGGTCAGGTGCACGGCCGCCTCCCCGCGCGTGACGAGGCGGTTGGCCAGGTCCACCTGCACGTCGCCGAAGGCGATGGTCGGCGTGCCCTGTGGATTGGCGCGCGCGTGGCGGCGCAGCAGCACGCGCACGCGCGCCACCAGTTCGCCCACGCCGAAGGGCTTGGTCAGGTAGTCGTCCGCGCCGGCGTCGAGCGCGGCGATCTTGTCCGCCTCCTCGGTGCGCGCGGACAGCACCAGCACCGGCACCTGCGTCCACGTGCGCATCTCGCGGATCAGCGTCATGCCGTCGCCATCGGGCAGGCCCAGATCGAGGATCACCACGTCCGGCTGGCGCGTGCCCGCGTCGATCAGCCCGCGCTTGAGCGTCTCCGCCTCGTGCACGGTGCAGCCCTCGGCCTGCAGCGATTCCCGCACGAAGCGCCGGATATGGGGCTCGTCCTCCACCAGCAGGACGGTCGGCGAATAGTCGAATGGCATCTCGGTCAGGGTTCCGTCTTCGCGGTCAGTTTCAGGTCGCTCGATTCATCGAGGTCATGGAGGGCTTCCGGCTCGATGTCCGGCGGATTGCCGCGCGGCAGCGCGAGCGTGAAGCGCGCGCCATGCGGCGCCGCGCCGTGTACCGGCTCCACCCAGATGCGGCCGTCGTGCGCCTGCAGGATGGCGTCGCACACCGCCAGGCCGAGTCCCACGCCCGCCGTGGCGGACTCGTGCGCGCCGCGTGTGAATTTCTCGAAGATGCGGCGCTCCTGCCCGGCCGGCACGCCGGGGCCGTCGTCCTCGACAAACACCTGCACCATCTCGCCGGCCACGGCGCCGCCGATGCGCACCGTCGTGCCCGGCGGCGTGTACTTGGCGGCGTTCTCGAGCAGGTTGCAGAGCACGCGCTCCACCAGCACCGCGTCGCACTCGACCAGCGGCAGCGCCGCCAGCCCCGACACCTGCACCGGATGCCCCGCCAGCGCCTCGCGCATCGCCGCCAGCGCCGCGCCCACCAGTTCTTCCATCGACTGCCAGCCGCGCGTCAGCGACACGTCGTGCCGCTGCAGCCGCGCCATGTCGAGCAGATTCACCACCATGGTCCGCATGCGGTGGGCCTGGACGCGCATGGCGTCCACGGTGGCCGCCACATCGGCCGGCAGCGGCGCCCGCGCGAGCGACTCGGCCATGCCGATCAGTCCGGTCAGCGGCGTGCGCAGGTCGTGCGACACCGCCGCCAGCAGCGAACTGCGCAGCTGCTCGGATTCGATCGATACCAGCGCCTGCTGCGCCACCTCCACATAGTGCAGCCGCTCGATGGCGATGGCGATCAGCGTGGCGAAGACATCGGCCTGGCGGCGCAGCGCGGGGTCAGCCAGCGCGCCCCAGTCATGCGGCTCCACGGCCAGCACGCCGCGCGTCTGCATCGGCGCCTTCAGCGGCAGGTACAGCACGGTGCTGCCCGGCAGCGTGTGGGTGCCGGTGCCGGCCGCCTCGCCGTGGTCGAAGACCCACTGGGCCAGCACGGTGTCGATGGCTTCGCCCTTGGTGGTCCGGCCTTCTTTCGGACTTGTCTCATTGACATCCGCTACCGGAAGCAGCCGGCCCGATGCCGAGACGAGGAAGAACGAGGCGTGGGCGTCGAACGCGGCACGCAGGAAGCGTCCGCCAATCTCCACGATCTGCTGCGTGGTCAGCGCCGCCGACAGCTCCCGCGCCAGTTCGTAGAGCGTGCGGGCGTCGGTCTCGCGCCGCACCGCCACGCTCGCCTGCTCGCGCAGGCCGGCAGTCAGCTGGCCGATGACCAGCCCCACCGTCAGCAGCACCACAAAGGTGAGCAGGTACTGCACGTCGCTGACGGCGAACGAGAGCCGGGGCGGCACGAAAAAGAAATCGAACGCCCCCACCGACAGCACCGAAGCCAGCGCCGCCGGCCCCCGCCCGTGCCGCAGCGCCACGCCCACCACGGCGGCCAGGAACAGCATGGCGATGTTGACGATATCGAACCAGGGCCGGGCGACTGTGGAAAGCAGTGTGGCCCCGGCACACCAGACCACGGACCAGACATAGTCAAGCCGGCGCGCGCCCGCCTGGGCCGGATTCTGCTCGGACACGGCGCCCGCCGGCAGGCCCTGCGCTGCCGGCAGCGGTGCCGGGCGGGTGGTGTCCGCCGCCACGCGGATCACGTCGATTTCAGGGCAGCCAGCCGCCAGCGCATCGGCAAAGGTCTGGCGGCCGATCAGCCGGTTGCCGGCGCCCAGCACCGGCGACAAGGCGCGCCCCAGCAGCATGCGCCCCTGCTCGAGCCATCCGCCTTCGTACTGCCAGTCGGTGCGCGCGCGGCCCACCAGCACCTTGGTGAGGTTGTGGCGGCGCACGTAGCCGGTGACCGCGCGCACCATGTCGTGCCCGGCCAGTGTCTCGGTGCGGGCGCCCAGTTCCTCGGCCAGCCGCATCGCCGCGCGCACGCGGGTGCGCACCTCGGTGGACAACGGCACCAGCCGGGGCGTGGCAATCGTCACTACGTGCCAGTCGCAATCGAGCTGGCTGGCCAGCCGGCGCGCGCTGCGCACCACCTGCTCGGCGTCGTCGCCGGTGCCGATGCAGGCCACCAGCGCCTCGCGCGTGCGCCAGACCGGTTCGATCGACTGGGCGTCGCGATAGGCGCGCACATCGTCATCGACACGATCCGCCGTGCGCCGCAGCGCCAGTTCGCGCAGCGCGATCAGGTTGCCCTTGCGGAAGAAGTTGCGCGCGGCATGGCGCGCCTGCTCGGGCAGGTAGACCTTGCCCTCGCGCAGGCGGCGCAGCAGTTCGTCGGCGGGCAGGTCCACCAGCACGACGTCGTCGGCATCGTCGAACACGGCATCGGGCACGGTCTCCCAGACCCGCACGCCGGTGATGCCGCCCACGGCCTGGTTCAGGCTCTCCAGGTGCTGCACGTTGACCGTGGTCCAGACGTCGATGCCGGCGGCCAGCAGTTCGGCGATGTCCTGCCAGCGCTTGGGATGCCGGCTGCCGGCGGCGTTGGTGTGGGCCAGTTCGTCCACCAGCACCAGCGCGGGATGGCGCGCGAGCACGCCATCGAGATCGAATTCCTTGAGGACGCGGTCGCGGTAGGGCATTTCGCGCAGCGGCACGATGTCCAGCCCGGCGACCAGCGCCTCGGTCTCGGCGCGGCCGTGGGTCTCCACCACGCCCACCACCACATCCACCCCCTGCGTGCGCAGCGCGCGGGCGGCGGTGAGCATCGCGAACGTCTTTCCCACGCCGGCCGAGGCGCCGAAGTAGACCCGCAGCTTGCCGCGCCCGGCGCGCGCGCCCTCCTCCTGCATGCGTTGCAGCAGGGCGTCGGGGTCCGGGCGGTTGTCGGCGAGGGTCATGGTAGAGGGGGCGGTGGGACGGATTCTGCCACGGCGCCGGCGGCCGTGGGCTGGCGCATCCATTCCATCAGGCGCCCCGCTTCACCCCATCCAGCGCAAGGTTCAGCTTCAGCACATTCACCCCGGGCTCGCCGAACACGGCCAGCCCCGGGCCTTCCGTGTTCGCCGCGATCAGGGCCTCCACCTGCGCCACCGACAGCCCGCGCAGACGCGCCACGCGCGCCGCCTGGTAGCGGGCCGCCGCCGGGCTGATGTGCGGATCGAGGCCGCTGCCCGAGGCCGTTACCAGATCCACTGGCACCGGCGCCTTGTTGTCAGGGTCGGCGGCCTGCAGGGCCTCGATGCGCGCCCGCGCCGCGTCCGTCAGCGCCGGGTTGCTCGGCCCGAGGTTCGAGCCCACCGACGCCGCCGCGTTGTACGGCATCGGCGCCGTGGCCGACAGGCGGCCCCAGAAGTACTTCGGCTCCGAGAACGGCTGGCCGATCAGCGCCGAGCCGACCACCTTCCCATCCTTCTCGATCAGCGAGCCGGCGGCTTCGTGCGGGAACACCGCGCGGGCGATGCCGGTCACCGCGCCGGGATACAGCAGCCCGGTCACCACCGCCAGGCCGACGAAGATCGTCAGCGCGGGCCGAAGCAGCCCCGGCTGGCGCGGTACGTTGTTTGCGGCGGCGCCCATGGCGGCCTTGGTTTGCGTAGTCATGCGTATTTCTCCTAGACGACTCGGCTCAGACCCAGCCGAACATCGTCAGCAACAGATCGATCAGCTTGATCCCCGCGAACGGCACGATGATGCCGCCCAGGCCGTAGATCAGCAGGTTCCGGCGCAGCAGCACGGCCGCGCCGAGCGGGCGGTAGACCACGCCGCGCAGTGCCAGCGGAATCAGGGCGACGATGATCAGCGCGTTGAAGATCACCGCCGACAGGATTGCGGACGCCGGCGTGGCCAGCCCCATCACGTTCAGCAGGTTCAACTGCGGATACGTGGTGGCGAACGCGGCCGGGATGATCGCGAAGTACTTGGCCACGTCGTTGGCCACGCTGAACGTGGTCAGCGAGCCGCGCGTCATCAGCATCTGCTTGCCGATCTCGACGATCTCGATCAGCTTGGTCGGATTGCTGTCCAGGTCGACCATGTTGCCGGCCTCGCGCGCTGCCTGCGTGCCGCTGTTCATGGCCACGGCCACGTCGGCCTGGGCCAGCGCGGGGGCGTCGTTGGTGCCGTCGCCGGTCATGGCGACGAGGCGGCCCTCGCGCTGGTACTCGCGGATCAGCGCCAGCTTGGCTTCGGGGGTGGCTTCGGCCAGGAAGTCATCCACGCCGGCTTCCGCCGCGATCGACGCCGCCGTGAGGCGGTTATCGCCGGTGATCATCACCGTGCGGATGCCCATCCGGCGCAGTTCGCCAAAGCGCTCGCGGATACCGGTCTTGACGATGTCCTTGAGTTCGACGACGCCGAGCACGCGCACGCTGTCCTCGGTGCCTTCGGCGATGGCCTCCGCCACCACCAGCGGCGTGCTGCCGGCGCGCGCCACATCGTCCACGGCCTGCATCACGGCATCGGGGAACTTGCCGGCGCGGTCGGCCACGTAGCGGCGTACCGCATCGGCGGCGCCCTTGCGCACGCTGCGCACGCGCATCCCGTGAGTGACGTCGACGCCACTCATGCGAGTCTGCGCGGTGAAGGGTACGAACACGGGGGCGTCCAGGCCCTTGCCGCCCATCTCGGGGACGGTGGCGTCAGGCTGCTGGCGGGCCAGGGCCACGATGCTGCGGCCTTCCGGCGTCTCATCGGCCAGCGACGACAGCCACGCAGCCTCAGCCAGCTGGCGCGGGGTCACGCCCGGTGCGCAGATAAAGCGCGCAGCCTGGCGGTTGCCGTGCGTGATCGTGCCGGTCTTGTCGAGCAACAGCACGTCCACGTCGCCGGCAGCTTCCACGGCCCGGCCGGACGTGGCGATCACATTCGCCTCCATCATCCGGCTCATGCCAGCCACGCCGATGGCAGACAGCAGGCCGCCAATCGTGGTCGGGATCAGGCACACCAGCAGCGCCACCAGCACCGTCACCGAGACCGGCACGCCGGCCTTGGCCACCATCACGCTATATAGAGAGAACGGTTGCAGCGTGGCCGTGGCCAGCAGCAGCACCAGCGTCAGGCCCACCAGCAGGATGGTCAGCGCCAGCTCGTTGGGGGTCTTCTGGCGCTTGGCGCCTTCCACCATGCCGATCATGCGATCGATAAAGCTCTCGCCGGGGTTGGCGGTGATGCGCACCACGATCCAGTCGGACAGCACGCGCGTGCCGCCCGTGACCGACGAGAAATCGCCGCCGGACTCGCGGATCACCGGTGCGGACTCGCCCGTGATGGCGGACTCGTCGACCGAGGCCACGCCTTCGATCACGTCGCCGTCACCGGGGATCATGTCGCCAGCCTGGACCAGCACCACGTCACCGCGGCGCAGGTCCGTGGCGATGCGGGCCTCGGTGGCGCCATCGGCACGGATGTTGGTCCGGCCCGGGCGCAGCACGCGTGCCGTCACCGTGGTCTTCAGCCCCCGCAGCGCGGCGGCCTGCTGCTTGCTGCGGCCTTCGGCCATGGCTTCGGCGAAGTTGGCGAACAGCACCGTGAACCACAGCCAGATGGAGATGGCCAGGATGAAGCCGGCCGATTCCCCACCCGGCGCGGGGTTGAACAGCGCGCGCAGGAACAGGATCGACGTGAGCACGCTGCCCGCGTAGACCACGAACATCACCGGATTGCGCAACTGGGCGCGCGGCGACAGTTTCCTGAAGGCGTCGACGATGGCCGGCTTGACCAGCTCGGGCGCGAACATGCCGCCCCGGGCCGGCACCTGACGCGGGGTGCGCGCCACCGAAGTGCGCGTCACCGTAGTGTCTTGCTGCATACGATTCTCCACGATTACCGGGCCACCGCCTGGACGGCGGCCGGGATGTGCTGCAACTGCTCGGCCACCGGGCCCAGCGCCAGCGCCGGCACATAGGTCAGCGCGCCCACCAGCAGGACCGAGCCCACCAGCAGCACCACGAACAGCGGGCCGTGCGTCGGCATGGTGCCGGCGGTAGGCGGGGTACGGCGCTTGGCGGCCAGCGAGCCGGCCATCGCCAGCACCGGCACGATGATCCAGAAGCGGCCGAACCACATCGCCGCGGCGAGCAGCGTGTTATAGAACGGCGTGTTGGCGGAGAGGCCCGCGAACGCGCTGCCGTTATTGTTCGCCGCCGAAGAAAGCGCATAGAGGATTTCCGAGAAACCGTGCGTGCCGGGGTTGAACACCCCTGCGCGGCCGCCCTCGGTCATGACCGCGATGCCCGTGCCCACCAGCACCAGCAGCGGCGTGACGAGGATCGCCACGGCGGTCATCTTCATCTCGTAGGCTTCGATCTTCTTGCCGAGGTATTCCGGCGTGCGGCCAATCATCAGCCCGGCGATGAACACCGCCAGCACCGCGTAGACCAGCATGCCGTACAGGCCCGAGCCCACGCCGCCGAAGACCACTTCGCCCAGCTGCATCAGCAGCATCGGCACCAGCCCGCCGATGGCCGTGAAGGAGTCGTGCATGCCGTTCACCGCGCCGCACGACGCCGCCGTGGTGATCGTCGCGAACAGGGACGTCGCCGAGATGCCGAAGCGCACTTCCTTGCCTTCCATGTTGCCGCCGGCCTGGAGCGCAGAGGCCACGTGGTCGATACCCAGCGATGTCAGCGCCGCGTTGACCTGCTGCTCGGACACCACGGCGGCAATCGCCATGACCACGAAGATCACGGTCATCGACGCCAGCACCGCCACGCCCTGCCGGCGGTCACGCACCATCTCGCCGAAGGCGAAGCACAGCGCCGCCGGGATCAGGAAGATGGCTAGCATTTCCACGAAATTCGTGAACGGCGTGGGGTTCTCGTACGGGTGCGCCGAGTTAGCGTTGAAGAAGCCGCCACCGTTGGTGCCGAGCATCTTGATGGCTTCCTGCGACGCCACCGGACCCATCGCCAGCGTCTGCGTGCGGGTCTTGACGTCCTCGGTCACGGGCTGCCCGGCGGTGTCCAGCACGGGTTGGCCGGCTGCGTCCACCTTAGGCTGGGTATAGGAGAGTTCCGAGACGAGCGTGGCGTCCTGGTAGCGGTCGAAGTTCTGGATCACGCCCTGGCTGACCAGCAGCAGCGCGGTGATCAGCGACAGCGGCAGCAGCACATAGAGCGTGGTGCGTACCAGATCGACCCAGAAATTGCCGAGCGTGGCGGCGCCGTGCCGCGCGAAGCCGCGAATCAGCGCGAACACCACCGCGATGCCGGTGGCCGCCGAGACGAAGTTCTGCATCGTCAGCGCCAGCATCTGGGTGAGGTAGCTCATCGTCGATTCACCGGCGTAGCCCTGCCAGTTGGTATTGCTGACGAAGCTGATGGCGGTGTTGAACGAGGAGTCGGGCGAGATCGCGCCGAACGCCTGCGGGTTCAGCGGCAGCATGCCCTGCAGGCGCTGGATCGCGTAGACGAAGACCACGCCGAGCACGTTGAAGACCAGCACGGCGATGGCGTACTGCTTCCAGCCCATCTCCGCGTCGGCGCGCACACCGGCCAGGCGGTAGAGCGCGCGCTCGAAGGGACGGCCCCAGGCGGTCAGGCGATAGTCGCCCTCCTCCAGCGCGCGGCGCATGTAGCGGCCGAGGAACGGCGCCACTGCGAACAGGACCGCGAGGTACAGGACCAGCAGCCCGATGAATTGTGTGGACAACGGCGTGGACATCAGAATTTCTCCGGCCGGAACAGGGCAAAAAGCAGGTAGAGGAAGATCGCGGCGGCCAGGGCCCCGCTCAGGATGTCAGTCCAGTCCATCAGCGCCCCCGCTCGTCGTCCGTCTGCCGCGCAGACGGCGGGTTGGCGCCCAGCGCGGCGCACAATGCCAGCAGCGCGCCGGTCAGCGCGCCGAAGGCCAGCAACACGAGGAAATAGATCCCGTCCATACAAACCCCAAATAGGAAAAACGTGAAGGATTCACGTTGACATCACGTTCTGGAGATTAGGGACGGCGGGGTAAAAACGGGGTAGAGAGGGGAAGGAGGGGTGTAAAGAAGATATAAAAACGGCGCCAACACCAGGCGCGGCACCGTTTTCCAGCCATGGCAGCCATGACCGGCAATGCGGGCGGGGCTAGATCCAGCCAGCCCGGTGCAGCTTGCGCCAGAGCCAGGTGCAGGCCGTGGCGGTGATGCCGATGACCACCGGATAGGCGTAATGGAGCTTCAGCTCTGGCATAAAGCTGAAATTCATGCCGTAGAGGCTGAAGATCACGGTCGGCACGGCGAGGATGGCCCCCCAGCCGGCCAGCCGCTTGACCACCTCGTTCTGGCCCACCGTGACCAGCGCCAGGTTGACCTGCACGGCCGTGGTCAGCATCTCGCGCACCACGTCCAGCGTGCGGACGATGCGGCTGGCATGGTCCTCGATGTCGCGGAAATAGGCGCGCAGCTCCTTTGGCACCAGTTCCTCGTGCAGCCGGATCAGCTGGCTGCAGATGTCCTCCACCGGGTAGACCGCGTTGCGCAGCCGCAGCACCTGATGCTTGACCTGGTACAGCCGCTCGATGGCGGCACGGTCGAACTCGTCGCGGAAAATGTCCTGCTCGAGGGCCTCGAAGTTGTCCTCCAGCCGGTTGACGATGGGCAGGTAGTGGTCCACCACGAAGTCCATCAGCGCATAGAGCACGTAGCCGGGGCCGTTGGCCAGGCCCTGCGGGTCGCTCTCGCAACGCTCGCGCACCGGGGCGTAGGTGGAACTGGCGCCGTGCCGCACCGAAACCACGTAGTTCGGGCCGACGAACAGGTGGGTCTCGCCCATCACCACCTCCTCCCCGACCAGTTGCGCGGTATTGAGCACCACGAAGACCGAATCGCCGTAGGTTTCCAGCTTGGGCCGCTGGTGGGCGTCCAGGGCGTCCTCCACGGCCAGATCGTGCAGCCCGAACGCCTGCTGGACCTTGCGCAGCAACGCCAGGTCCGGTTCGTGCAGGCCCAGCCAGACGAAGGTGCCGGGGTCGGCCAGCACGCCGGCGATGGCGTCGAATTCGACCGGACCGAGCTTCTTGCCGCTGCGATAGGCCGCGCAATTCACGATGGCGCCCATGGGAACTCCGTTGTCGAGATGCGCAATCGTAACAAGAGCGTCACCCTTTACGCGAGCGCAAGCGGCATCGCCCGCCACTTTAGCGGTGCGATCCGGCCGGGAAGCCCCGCATCGGGCACGTTCGGGGCCGGGTTCGAGAATTGTTACAGTTCGCCGGAGAACCGACGTTAGAATGTGGCATTTCCACGGTCACCGACTATGTCTCAGAAGAAATCGCCACGCTTCGAGCTGCGCAGTGGCAACGTCGACGCCCTCCTTCTCGCCCTCAAGACCGCCGACATCGACGCGTTGCGGGACGATCTCCTCTCCCGCTTCGAATCGACCCCCGATTTCTTCTCCAATGACGTGGTTGCGCTGGACCTGCGCCGCCTGGAAGGCGATAGCCCGCTGGCGCTGGACCGCGTGATCGACACGCTTTCCACGCTGCGCGCCCGGGCCATCGGGGTGGTGGCGCGCGACGACCAGCGCAGCTGGGCCGAAGCCTTCGGCCTGCCGCTGCTGGAAAGCCAGAGCCGGCGTGGCGGCCGGGACGAAGCTGCCCCGCCCGTCCCCACCGCCGCCGCCAAGGCCGCCGACACCCCGGAATCCACTGCCGCCGAGGCTCCGCCAGTCAACGGCACGGCCTCGGATATCGCCGAGATCATGGCCGCCGCCGCCGCGCCGCGCGCGGTGCCGACCCTGCTGATCGACAAGCCGCTGCGCTCCGGCCAGCAGATCTACGCCCAGGGCGACGTGGTCATCCTGGACCTGGTCAGCTACGGCGCCGAGGTCATCGCCGAAGGCAACATCCATATCTACGCCCCGCTGCGCGGCCGCGCGCTGGCGGGTGTCAAGGGCAACCCGGACGCGCGCATCTTCTGCACGTGCCTGGAACCCGAGCTGATTTCCATCGCCGGCATCTACCGGACCGCCGAGCAGACGCTCCCGGCCGACGTGCTCGGCAAGTCGGCCCAGGTGCGCCTGGCCGACGAAAAATTGATTCTCGAACCGCTGCGGATGAAATAACCGCGCTAACCCATCGGTACGGCCGGCCCGCCCGGTACGAAATACCCTGCACCCATACTGGACCATAGAGCCATGGCAAAAATCATCGTTGTGACCTCCGGCAAGGGAGGCGTTGGCAAGACCACCACCAGCGCGAGCTTCGCCGCCGGCCTGGCCCTGCGGGGCCACAAGACGGCCGTGATCGACTTCGACGTCGGCCTGCGCAACCTCGACCTGATCATGGGTTGCGAGCGCCGCGTGGTGTATGACCTGATCAACGTGGTCCAGGGCGAAGCCAACCTGAACCAGGCGCTGATCAAGGACAAGAAGTGCGAGAACCTGTTCATCCTGCCGGCCTCGCAGACGCGGGACAAGGACGCGCTGACCCGCGACGGCGTGGAGAAGGTCATCAACGGCCTGGTGGACATGGGCTTCGAGTTCATCGTCTGCGACTCCCCGGCGGGCATCGAGTCCGGCGCGCTGATGGCGATGTACTTCGCCGACGAGGCGCTCGTCGTGACCAACCCGGAAGTCTCGTCCGTGCGCGACTCGGACCGCATCCTCGGCATCCTGGCCTCGAAGACCAAGCGCGCCAGCGAAGGCGGCGAGCCGATCAAGGAGCACCTGCTGATCACGCGCTACAACCCGAAGCGCGTGCACGGCGGCGAAATGCTGTCGCTGACCGACATCCAGGAAATCCTGCGCATCAAGCTGATTGGCGTGGTGCCGGAATCGGAAGCCGTGCTGCACGCGTCCAACCAGGGCACGCCGGCCATCCACCTGGAAGGCAGCGACGTGGCCGACGCCTATGGCGACGTGGTGGACCGCTTCCTGGGCAAGGACAAGCCGATGCGTTTCACCGACTACCAGAAGCCGGGCCTGCTCTCGCGCCTCTTCGGTAACAAGTAAGGAGGACTCATCCCATGTCGATCCTGTCCTTCCTGCTGGGGGAGAAGAAGAAGTCAGCGTCGGTCGCCAAAGAGCGGCTGCAGATCATCCTCGCCCATGAGCGCACCGGCCATTCCGCGCCGGCCGATTACCTGCCGGCCCTCCAGCGCGAGCTGGTAGCCGTGATATCCAAGTATGTGAAGATCAGCGACCAGGACCTGCGCGTCAGCCTGGAGCGCCAGGACAACCTCGAAGTGCTCGAGGTGAAAATCGAAATCCCGCAAAACTGATCGCCTTTCGGCATTTTCGGTATTCGCTTTTCGGTTTTCGGATTAATTCGAGTTTCTCGGTCCTGAACGGCGCCCGGATACCTTCCGTGCGCCGTTATCCCATTATCTAAGGGATAACCCGCCCCTCTCAAGTAGGGGCTTTTTGCATTGCAGCAACCCTCCGCGTGGTGGCTGCGATCGCGCCTGCACACCCGCCCCACTGCTCGCCTCCCACGTCCATGCACTGCCATGGCGCACGCTGCAATGCACCATTATCACGAGGGTGTGACATTGTGTAGCGACAAACCAACGGAATTGCACCAAATGTCTCTCTAGAGCGCTGGTTCACGCTGCTTTTATGTCCGAAAGTTCCGTGTTTTGTTAAATTTTCGCGGCGTTTACTGCAAACGTAAACCTTTGTGCCGGCCGTGATCCGGCTACGGCACAACCACAAGACAGAAAAGGAGCACCATGAAGAAATCGCTACTCACCCTCGCCATTGGCAGTCTGCTGGCCGGCAGCGCCTACGCACAGTCGTCGGTGACGCTCTACGGTATCGTTGACCAGAGCATCCGCTTCCAGACCAACGCTGACGCAGGCAACCACAGCCAGACCCAACTGACCAACGGCGCGATCACCAACAGCCGTTGGGGTATCAAGGGCAGCGAAGCACTGGGCAACAACCTGAAGGCCATCTTCCAGCTGGAAAACGGCTTCGATCCGGATACCGGCCGCGCAAACCAGAACGGTTCGCTGTTCGGTCGTCAGGCGTACGTGGGCCTGTCGGGCGAGTTCGGCACGGTCAAGCTGGGCCGCCAGTACACCGAAGGCTTTAATTTCTTCGGCGACTTCGATCCGCTGACCATCGGCAACTACGACAACAACGCCTGGCCGTTCTTCCTGACGCAATTCCGCAACAACAACGTCGTCAGCTACGCAGGTTCGTTCGCAGGCCTGAACGTCGGCGCCAGCTATGGCTTCGGCGAGTCCGCAGGCAGCATGACGCGGAGCCAGTACTGGGGTACCCGCGCTTCCTACGACATCGGGCCGTTCGGCTTCGGTGGCGTGTACCAGGAAGTCCGCGACCCGCTCGGCAACAAGCAGCAGATGTGGGGCGCCGCCGGCAAGGTCGGCTTTGGCGCGGCCAAGGTCTTCCTGGGCTACATCGGCGGCAAGGACCGCACTGGCCTGATCGACGCCAACTTCTTCTCGCCGGCCAACACTGCCAACCCGATCCCGGCTGGCGGCAACGCACAGGCCAACCCGCGTGAAGACATGATCGGCTACGTCGGCGCGACCTACCAGGTCACCCCGGCACTGGCCGTGACCGGCGTGTTCTACGGCGATCACATCAAGGGCAAGAACGGCTTGGACAACAGCGGCAACCGCTACACCGGCGTGCTGCTGGCCGAGTACTCGCTCTCCAAGCGTACCCAGGTGTACGGCACCGTCGACTACAACAAGGTCACTGGCGCCGCAGTCACCGAACTGCCTGGCAAGAACAACCAGACGGGCGTGGCCGCAGGTATCCGCCACATCTTCTGATTGTTGGTCTGACCGCATCGCAGAAAGGCACCTTCGTGAACTGACCCCCTAAAGTTGGACGGTCGGTGACGCTAGGCACCGGAGGGCTGAGTCCTGTATTGCACGGGACTCAGCCCTTTTAGTTTGAGCTTGATACGGTCGTGGTTGTAGTAGCGGATGTAGCGCGCTAGTCCGGTCTTGAGCTCGTCCACGCTGGCAAACTCGTTCAGGTGGAAGCATTCAGCCTTGAGCGTGCCGAAGAAGCTTTCCATGGCGGCATTGTCAAGGCAGTTTCCCTTGCGGGACATACTTTGCGTCACAGCATGCTCCTTGAGCATGCGCCGATAGG
>NZ_CAJPVH010000079.1 GCF_905397395.1 Cupriavidus campinensis | reverse complement strand
GTAGCGGTCTGGCGACCCGGAGCCCGGCGCGGGCAGGTCCGCCGGCAGGCCGGCGGCGCCATGCAGCGGCAGATCGGCCGTGCGGCACGGCGCCGCGCGCAGCAGCTGGCGCTGGATCGCCGTTTCCACCACATCCTCGGCCATCTTGCGATAGGTGGTCCACTTGCCGCCGGTGACCGTGATCAGGCCCGCCTTCGACACCAAAATCGTATGTTCGCGCGACAGCGACGCGGTGGACGCCTCGCCAGTCGCCTTGACCAGCGGCCGCAGCCCGGCCCAGACGCTGGTCACGTCGGCGCGCGTGGGGTCGCGGGACAAGTAGCGTGCCGCCGTCTCCAGGATGAAATCGACGTCGTCGGCGCCCGCGCGGGGCTCCAGCGGCAGGTCGTGGCGCGGCGTGTCGGTGGTGCCGACGATGGTGTGGCCGTTCCAGGGCACGACGAACAGCACCCGGCCGTCATCGGTCTTCGGAATCAGGATCGCCCGGTCGCCGGGCAGGAAGCTGCGCGGGATGGTCAGGTGCACGCCCTGGCTCGGCGCCACCATGGTCCGCGCCTGCCCGTCCTCCATCTGCCGCACCGCATCGACCCACACCCCCGTGGCATTGATCACGCAGTCCGCGCGCAGCGGGAAGGTCTCGCCGCCTTCGCCTTCGCCGGCGAGGGCATCCTGCGCGGTCACGCCGGTGATCACGCCGTTTTTCTGCGAGAGCCCGGTCACGCGCATGTAGTTGACCGCCGTGCCGCCCACGTCGAACAGCGTGCGCATCAGCGCCACGGCCAGCCGTGCATCGTCGAACTGGCCGTCGAAGTAGAGGTTGCCGCCGCGCAGCGGCCGTCCGCCGACGTGTTCGGCCAGCGTGGGCGCGGCCTCCAGCGTCTCCCGATGGTTCAGCCAGCGGCTGCCGGACAGGTTCAGGCTGCCCGCCAGCATGTCGTACACCTTGAGGCCGATGCCGTAGAACGGCTGGTCGAACATCTGGTAGGCCGGCACCACGAAGCCCAGCGGCCAGACCAGGTGCGGCGCGTTGCGGGCCAGCAGGCCACGCTCGTGCAGCGCCTCGCGTACCAGACTGATGTTGCCCTGGGCCAGGTAGCGCACGCCGCCGTGCACGAGCTTGGTGGCCTTGCTTGATGTGCCCTTGGCGAAGTCGGCCGCCTCCAGCAGCAGGGTGCGATAGCCGCGCGACGCGGCGTCCACGGCCGTGCCGAGCCCGGTGGCGCCGCCGCCGATGACGATGACGTCCCAGCGGGCCTCGCGCCGCAGGGTATCGAGCAGGGCGGCGCGCGAGGGTGGCTGGATGGGGGTGACGGGTGTGGGCATGGTGGTTCGGTGCAAATCGAATTTCAACGAAATTTGACGATGGTTAGGGCGGTCAGGCGGATGGGGCGTCATCGCGCGCCCAGTCGCGGGCGCGGTCCACGGCGCGGTGCCAGCGGGCCAGCCGTTGCCCGCGCTCATCGGCAGAGAGGCGCGGCTCGAAGCGGTGCTCCACCTGCCACTGGCGCGCAATTTCCTCGGTATCGGCCCAGTAGCCGGTCGCCAGCCCCGCCAGATAGGCGGCGCCCAGCGCGGTGGTCTCGGTCACGCGCGGGCGCACGACCGGCGTGCCGAGCAGATCGGCCTGCATCTGCATCAGCAGGTCGCTGCGCGAGGCGCCGCCATCCACCCGCAGCTCGGCCAGCGCAATGCCGGCGTCCTTCTGCATCGCGTCCAGCACATCCACGCTTTGCAGGGCGATCGATTCCAGCGCGGCCCGGGCGATATGCGGCCCGCCCGTGCCGCGCGTGATGCCGACGATGGTGCCGCGCGCGAACGGGTCCCAGTGCGGCGCGCCGAGCCCGGCAAAGGCCGGCACCAGCACCACGCCGCCGGTGTCCTCGCACTGGCGCGCGAGCGGTTCTACCTCGGGCGCGCTCTGGATCAGCTTCAGGCCGTCGCGCAGCCACTGGATCGTGGCGCCGCCCATGAACACGCCGCCTTCGAGGCAATATTGCGTGTCGTTGCCGATCTGCCAGCCAATTGTCGTCAGCAGCCGGTTGTGCGAGGTCACGGGCTGGCTCCCGGCATTCATCAGGATGAAGCAGCCGGTGCCGTAGGTGTTCTTTGCCATGCCGGGCGAGAAGCAGACCTGGCCGAAAGTAGCCGCCTGCTGGTCTCCGGCGATGCCGGCGATGGGGATCTCGGTGCCGAACAGCCGGGCCGCGGTGCGCGCCACCTCGCCGCTGGAGGGCACCACGTCGGGCAGCAGGCTGCGCGGAATGTCGAGCAGGCCGAGCAGTTCGTCGTCCCAGCGGAAATTGTGGATGTTGAACAGCAGCGTGCGTGATGCATTCGACACATCGGTCACGTGGCGCTTGCCATCGGTCAACTGCCAGATCAGCCAGCTATCGACGGTGCCGAAGGCCAGCTCGCCGCGTTCGGCGCGGGCGCGGGCGCCTTCGTAGTGATCGAGCATCCAGCGCAGCTTGGTGCCCGAGAAATAGGCGTCGATGATCAGGCCGGTCTTCTGCTGGAAGGTGTCGCCGTGGCCGGCGGCCTGCAGCGCCTCGCACATCGGCGCGGTGCGGCGGTCCTGCCAGACCAGCGCGCGGCCCACCGGCTCGCCGGTCTTGCGGTCCCACAGCACGGTGGTCTCGCGCTGGTTGGTGATGCCGATGGCGCGGATCTGGGTGCCGCTGACGCCGGCATCGCCCAATACCTCGTGGGCCACGGCCAGCTGCGACTGCCAGATTTCATAGGGATCGTGCTCGACGTGCCCGGGATGCGGATAATATTGCCGGAACTCGCGCTGGGCGATCCGCACCACATTGCCGGCGTGATCGAACAGGATGGCGCGCGAGCTGCTGGTGCCCTGGTCGAGGGCCAGCACGTACTGGGGCTGCTGCGATGAAGGCGTCGGGGTCATGCGTTCCATCCGGAATTGAATTGCGGCCGGGTTTGCCGGCCAGACATCGCTGCCATGGCCGAATCCTTGTTCCAACCGTCAGAAATCGTGAGTGTGGTGCGCGCCGGCGTGACCGCGCGCAGCCCGTTCGAGCCCGCCGCCCACTTGCGGCTGGCCGTGGCCGGCCAGCAGGTGGGGTGGATGCCCCGCGTGCATGCGGACGTCCTGCGGCGCATCCCCGGCATGCTGGGCGATGGCCCGCCTGCCGAGCCGGACGCCGTGACGCTGCTCCCGGCCTGCACCACCTTCGAGACCCGCAGCGCCGCGCTGGCCACGCTGGCGCGGCAGCTGGCCGACGCCGGCCACGTGCGCGGCTGGCGCAACGAGTTGTTCGCGGTCACCCCGGCTCTCGCCGCGCCGGCGTTCGCCGTGGTGGAGCGCGCCGCGGCGCGCTTCCTCGGGCTGCTGACCTTCGCTTCGCACATGAACGGGATCATCGCCGGCGAGCGCGCGATGTGGATTTCGCGCCGCAGCGAGAGCAAATCGGTCGACCCCGGCATGTGGGACAACCTCGTGGCCGGCGGCATGCCCCATGGCAGCCATCCGCTCGAAACGCTGATCCGGGAATGCGACGAGGAATCCGGCATTCCGCCCGACCTGGCGGGCCGGGCCGCGCCCCACGGCGTGATCGAGGTACTGCGCGAAATCCCCGAGGGCGTGCAGTGGGAGCACGTATACATATATGACCTGACGCTGCCGCCGGACTTCGTGCCGGTGAACCGCGACGGGGAGGTGGCCGAGCACCGGCGTATCGAGCCGGGCGCATTGCTTGCTATCATGGCGGACCGCGCCATGACCGTGGATGCCACGCTCGTGACGCTGGATACGCTTATCCGGCGCGGCTGGACGCCCAGCGCGCCCCCAGCCTGACCCGCGCCAGCCTCGCTGCGCATCACGGTGCCGGCCTGCCACATTACGATTTGCCCTTGCTTACGATGAGCGCCACCGGATTTATCCTTACCCTCTCGTGCCCGGACCAGCCGGGCATTGTTCATGCCGTTTCCGGCCTGCTGTTCCAGCACGGCTGCAATATTGTCGATTCTGACCAGTACGGCGACGAATTCACGGGCCGTTTCTTCATGCGCGTGCATTTCATGCCCGCTGCCGGCGGCCCGGACCTCGCCACGCTGCGCCAGGCCTTCGCGCCGGTCGGTGACCAGTTCGGCATGCAGTGGGAGGTGTTCGACGCCACCGCGAAGCCGCGCGTGATGATCATGGTGTCCAAGATCGGCCACTGCCTGAACGACCTGCTGTTCCGTGCCAAGGCCGGTGGCCTGCCGGTGGAGATCGCCGCGATCGTCTCGAACCATCGTGACTTCTACCAGCTGGCCGCGTCGTACGACGTGCCGTTCTTCCACCTGCCGCTGATGAACGCGTCCGCCGAGCAGAAGGCCGCGCAGGAAGCGCGCGTGTTCGAGGTGGTGCGCGACCAGAACATCGATCTGGTGGTGCTGGCGCGCTACATGCAGGTGCTGTCCGACGACCTGTGCCGCAAGCTGGCCGGCCGCGCGATCAACATCCATCACTCCTTCCTGCCGAGCTTCAAGGGCGCCAAGCCGTACTACCAGGCGCACGACCGTGGCGTGAAGCTGATCGGCGCCACCGCGCACTACGTGACGGCCGACCTTGACGAAGGCCCGATCATCGAGCAGGAAATCGAGCGCGTGGACCACAGCATGGACCCCGAGCAGCTGACCGCCGTGGGCCGCGACGTGGAATGTGTGGCCCTGGCCCGCGCCGTCAAGTGGCACGCCGAACACCGCATCCTGGTGAACGGCCACAAGACCGTCGTCTTCAAGTAAACGGGATTCTTCCCTCTCCCTCCGGGAGAGGGGCCGGGGGGGGGGGGGGGGGGGGGGGGGCGGCCCACCCCCCCCCCCGCCCCACCCCCCGCCTCATTCCCCGTCCGCCACCACACAATTCACTCCACTGTCCGCCAGCATCTGCACGAACGGCGGCCGGAGCGGCTCGTCCGTGAACAGGCGGTCGATGCTGGAGAGCGGTGCCAGTTCCACCATCGCCTGACGGTTGAACTTGCTGGCATCCGCCGCCAGCCACACCTCGCGCGAGTGTTCCATGATCGTGCGCGCCACCTTCACCTCGCGGAAATCGTAGTCACGCAGCGTGCCGTCGGTCTCGATGCCCGAGATGCCGATCAGGCCGATATCGACCTTGAACTGGCGGATGAACTCCACCGTGGCCTCGCCGATGATGCCCCGGTCGCGCGAGCGCAGCACGCCGCCGGCCACGATGACCTCGCAATCGGGGTTGTCGGCCAGGATATTGGCCACGTGCAGGTTGTTGGTGATGACGCGCAGCCCGCGATGATGGATCAGCGCGCGGGCAATTTCCTCCACCGTGGTGCCGATGTTCAGGATCAGCGAGCAGCCCTCCGGCACCGCCGCCGCCACGGCCCGCGCGATGCGCACCTTGCCCTCGGCATGCAGCACCTGCCGCTGCCGGTAGGCGATGTTCTCGGTGGTGGACCCATCCATCCGCACGCCGCCATGAAAACGCGCGAGCATGCCGTTTTCCGCCAGCAGATTCACATCGCGCCGCACGGTTTGCAGCGTCACGCCGAACTTGCGCGCGAGTTCGTCGATGGAGGCAAAGCCCTGGTTGCGGACTTCCTCGAGCAGGGCGGTCTGGCGGGGATTGAGCGTCATGTGCCGCATTCTAGTTCAAACACAAACGAAAACAAATGATGCACTGCACGATTGTTTTGTGTTCGTTTATTTGCTAAAACGAGCGGGATGCCATGAATAGTGCCCCTCGGTCACGGTTCTTATTGTGATCGAGCAAGCACATCAATGCAGTTCGAACACGAATCGAACCGATGGAGACCGGATGCAACTGAGCCTGGACGGCGTTGCGCAGCAGGTGGGATCGCAAGCCTATCTTTATCCGATGTCACTGGCGCCTGTGCGCGGGGCCGTGACCATACTCCTTGGGGCCACCCAGGCGGGCAAGACCTCGCTGATGCGGGTCATGGCGGGGCTGGACAAGCCCAGCGCGGGCCGGGTGCTGGCCGACGGGGCCGACGTGACCGGCGTGCCGGTGCGCGAGCGCAATGTCTCGATGGTCTACCAGCAGTTCATCAACTACCCCTCGCTCACCGTTTTCGACAACATCGCCTCGCCCCTGCGGCTGCGCAACGTGCGCGGGCCGGCGCTGGACACCCAGGTCCGCGCGATAGCCGGCCGGCTGCGCATCGACCACCTGCTGGCGCGCTACCCGGCGGAACTGTCCGGCGGCCAGCAGCAACGCGTGGCGCTGGCCCGGGCGCTGGCCAAGAACGCGCCGTTGATGCTGCTGGACGAACCGCTGGTCAACCTTGACTACAAGCTGCGCGAGGAATTGCGCGAGGAACTGACCCAGCTCTTCGCCCATGGCGACGCCACCGTCATCTACGCCACCACCGAGCCGGCCGAGGCGCTGCTGCTCGGCGGCTACACGGCGGTGCTCGATGCCGGCGAGCTGCTCCAGTACGGCCCGACTCCCGAGGTCTTCCACTATCCCGCCTCGCTGCGCGTGGCGCGGGCTTTCAGCGATCCGCCGATGAACCTCGTCGCAGGCCGGCTGGAAGCGGGCCGTGTGACGCTGGCCGGGAACATCGTGATTCCGCTCCCCGAGGTGCAGGCGCCCGATGGCCCGGTCACCGTGGGCGTGCGCGCCGCCGCCCTGCGGCTGGCCGCCGTGCCCGGTGCGGTGGCCGTGCCGGGCAAGGTGGCGCTGGCCGAACTGTCCGGCTCCGACACCTTCGTCCACCTCGATACGGCGATGGGCAACCTCGTCGCCCAGTTCGCCGGGGTGCTCGACCTCCAACTCGGCGCGCCGCTCTCCCTGCATCTGGAGCCGGCCCATCTCTACCTGTTCGACGCCGCCGGCCTGCGCATCCACGCGCCCCAACGGCCCGGCGCGCTGGCCGATGTGGTCAGCACGCCCATCTCCGAGACGGGTGGCTGAGATGGCCAGGATCGACCTCGACCTCGCCCATTCCTACGTCGCCGAACCGAAGACCGATGAGGACTACGCGCTGCTGCCGCTGCGCTTCACCTTCGAGGATGGCGGCGCCTACGCGCTGCTCGGGCCGTCCGGCTGCGGCAAGACCACGCTGCTGAACTGCGTCTCCGGCCTGCTGCGGCCCTCGCAGGGCACGATCCAGTTCGACGGCCGCGATGTGACCGCCGCCACGCCACAGGCGCGCAACATCGCCCAGGTGTTCCAGTTTCCGGTGATCTACGACACGATGACCGTCGGCGAGAACCTGGCCTTTCCGCTGCGCAATCGCGGCGTGCCGGCGGCCCAGGTCAAGGAGCGGGTCGGAAAAATCGCCGAAATGCTAGACCTCTCGGCCTCGCTGGACCGCCGCGCGAGCGGGCTGGCGGCGGACGCCAAGCAGAAGATCTCGCTCGGGCGCGGGCTGGTGCGGCAGGACGTCTCGGCGATCCTGTTCGACGAGCCGCTGACCGTGATCGATCCGCACCTGAAATGGCAGTTGCGGCGCAAGCTCAAGGAAATCCACCACGAATTCCGGCTGACGCTGATCTACGTGACACACGACCAGACCGAGGCGCTGACTTTCGCCGACCAGGTGGTGGTGATGTCGCGCGGCAAGGCGGTGCAGGTGGGCGCCGCCGATGCGCTGTTCGAGCGGCCCGCGCATACCTTCGTCGGCAATTTCATCGGCTCGCCGGGCATGAACTTCCTGCCGGGCACGTGGCACAACGGCGCCATCGAGGTGGCCGGGCGCCGCTATATGCCGGAGCTGCCGGCGGGCATCGCCGCCGCGCTGGCAGGCGCTGGCGCCTTCAAGGTGGGCGTGCGGCCCGAGTACCTGCAACTGGCCGCTCCCGACGACCCGCAGGCCATGCCGATGCGCGTGACGCGCGCGCAGGACATCGGCACGTACTGGCTCGTGACCGGCACGGTGGCGGGGGAGGGCGAGCAGGCTGGCGGCACCCTGCGCGCCCGGCTCGGCACCGAGGCGGCCAGCCTGGCCCCCGGGGACACGGCGTGGCTCTCGGTGTTCAACCGCCACACCTGCTTCTATATCAACGAGGAACTGGTCCAATGAAGCCCGTCAACCAGAAGGCCTGGCTGCTGGTGCTGCCCGTGGTGCTGTGCGTGGCGTTCTCCGCCATCCTGCCGCTGATGACCATCGTCAATTATTCGGTGCAGGACATCATCTCGCCGGAGCGGCGCGTGTTCGTCGGCACGGAATGGTTCCGCACCGTGCTGCGCGACGCCGAACTGCACGACGCCCTGATCCGCCAGCTTGGCTTCTCGCTGGCCGTGCTGCTGGTGGAGATCCCGCTCGGCATCCTGCTGGCGCTGGCCATGCCGGCCAAGGGCTGGCGGGCCTCGGCGGTGCTGGTCATCATCGCGCTGTCGCTGCTGATTCCGTGGAACGTGGTCGGCACGATCTGGCAGATCTTCGGCCGCACCGACATCGGCCTGCTCGGCGCCACCCTGGAGGCGATGGGATTCGACTATAACTACACGGGCAGCGCGGTGGATGCCTGGGTCACGGTGCTGGTGATGGATGTCTGGCACTGGACCCCGCTGGTGGCGCTGCTCTGCTACGCCGGGCTGCGCGCGATTCCGGACGCCTACTACCAGGCCGCCCAGATCGACGGGGCCTCCCGCTTCGCCGTGTTCCGCTACATCCAGCTGCCCAAGCTGCGCGGCGTGCTGATGATTGCCGTGCTGCTGCGCTTCATGGACAGCTTCATGATCTACACCGAGCCCTTCGTGCTGACCGGCGGCGGGCCGGGCAACGCCACTACCTTCCTCTCCCAGTACCTGACCCAGAAGGCGGTGGGCCAGTTCGACCTCGGGCCGGCGGCGGCATTCTCGATTGTCTATTTCCTGATCATCCTGCTGACCTGTTTCATCCTCTATAACTGGATGCAGCGCGCCGGCACGTCCGGCGGGGAGGAGGTGCCTCATGGCTAGTCAACACGCCAGCAACCGGGCCGGCGCATGGCGGCCGGTGTTTCTTGTGGTCTACCTGCTGTTTGCCATCGTGCCGATCTACTGGATGGTCAACATGTCGTTCAAGACCAACGAGGAGATCCTGACCACGCTGTCGCTCTGGCCGGCCTCGTTCACGCTCGAGCACTACCGCACCATCTTCACCGATGCCTCCTGGTACTCCGGCTACATCAACTCGCTGATCTACGTCGCCCTGAACACGGTGATCTCGATCAGCGTGGCGCTGCCGGCGGCCTACGCGTTCTCGCGCTACCAGTTCATCGGCGACAAGCACGTGTTCTTCTGGCTGCTGACCAACCGCATGACGCCCCCCGCGGTGTTCCTGCTGCCGTTCTTCCAGCTCTACACCACCATCGGGCTGATGGACACCCACCTCGGCGTGGCGCTGGCGCACCTGGTCTTCAACGTGCCGCTGGCGGTCTGGATCCTGGAAGGCTTCATGTCCGGCGTGCCGCGCGAGATCGACGAGACCGCCTATGTGGACGGCTACTCGTTCCCGCGCTTCTTCCTGACCATCTTCCTGCCGCTGATCAAGGCCGGGGTGGGCGTGGCGGCGTTCTTCTGCTTCATGTTCAGCTGGGTGGAGCTGCTGCTGGCGCGCACCTTGACCTCGGTCAATGCCAAGCCGATCGTCGCCACCATGACCCGCACGGTGTCCGCCTCCGGCATGGACTGGGGCGTGCTGGCCGCCGCCGGCGTGCTGACCATCGTGCCGGGCGCCATCGTGATCTGGTTCGTGCGGCACTACATCGCCAAGGGCTTCGCCATGGGCCGCGTGTAGCGGGCCGGGCCAAAGAGAGGAGTTCGTCACATGTTGAGCTGGATGGTCTGGACCACCCCGGTGGCGGTGTTCTTCGCGCTGGTGGTGGTGATGCTGATCGGCATGACGGTCTGGGAGGCCCGCTCCCCCACGGTCATGCGCAAGGGCTTCCTGCCGATTGCCACCACGCGCGGCGACCGGCTGTTCATCGGGCTGATGTTCGCCGCGTGGATCAACCTGGCCTGGGTAGGGCTGGGCGAGAAGATGCAGACCTGGTTCGGGCTGGCGGAGGAACCGTCGATCTGGATCAGTGCGGCCATCGCGGCCGTGGTGCTGCTTGTGGTCATGCGCCGTGGCTGACGCCCGCCGGCGCGCGCAGTCGTTGCCGTTCCATCATTCCATTATTCCAATAGGAGACACTGATGAAAGTGCACGTGAAGTTGGGGATGTCGGCCCTGGCCATAGCGGCCACGCTGGCATGCGGCGGGGCACGAGCCGACGAGGCCGCCGCGAAGAAGTGGGTAGACAACGAATTCCAGCCGTCGTCGCTGGCCAAGGACAAGCAGATGGCCGAGATGAAGTGGTTCATCGACGCCGCCGCCAAGCTCAAGGCCAAGGGGGTGACGCAGATCAACGTGGTATCGGAAACCATCACCACCCATGAATACGAGTCCAAGACGCTGGCCAAGGCGTTCGAGGAAATCACCGGCATCAAGGTCAACCACGACCTGATCCAGGAAGGCGATGTGGTGGAGAAGCTCCAGACGTCGATGCAGTCCGGCAAGTCCATCTACGACGGCTGGATCTCCGATTCCGACCTGATCGGCACCCACTACCGCTATGGCGCGATCCTGCCGCTGACCGACTATATGAACGGCGCCGGCAAGGAATTCACCAATCCCGGCCTGGACGTGAAGGACTTCATCGGCACCAAGTTCACCACGGCGCCGGACGGCAAGCTGTACCAGCTGCCCGACCAGCAGTTCGCCAACCTGTACTGGTTCCGCGCCGACTGGTTCGCCCGCAAGGACCTGCAGGACAAGTTCAAGGCCAAGTACGGCTATGACCTCGGCGTGCCGACCAACTGGTCGGCCTACGAGGACATCGCCAACTTCTTCACCAACGATGTGAAGGAACTGGACGGCAAGAAGGTCTACGGCCACATGGACTACGGCAAGAAAGACCCCTCGCTGGGCTGGCGCTTCACGGACGCGTGGCTGTCGATGGCCGGCACCGCCGACAAGGGCCTGCCCAACGGCATGCCGGTGGACGAGTGGGGCATCCGCGTGGCGGAGGACAAGTGCACGCCGGTAGGCGCCTCGGTCTCGCGTGGCGGCGCTACCAACAGCCCGGCGGCGGTCTACGCGCTGGCCAAGTACATCGACTGGATGAAGAAGTTCGCGCCGCAGCAGGCCATGGGCATGACCTTCTCCGAAGCCGGCCCGGTGCCCGCGCAGGGCCAGGTGGCCCAGCAGATCTTCTGGTACACGGCCTTCACGGCGGACATGACCAAGAAGGGCCTGCCGGTGGTCAATGCCGATGGCTCGCCCAAGTGGCGCATGGCGCCGTCGCCGTACGGCCCGTACTGGAAGCAGGGCATGCAGAACGGCTACCAGGACGTGGGCTCCTGGACTTTCTTCAAGAACACCGACCCCAACCGCCTGGCGGGCGCGTGGCTCTACGCCCAGTTCGTGACGGCCAAGTCGGTCTCGCTGAAGAAGTCGCTGATGGGCCTGACCTTTATCCGCGAGAGCGACATCAACACCGACTACCTGACCAAGAACGCGGCCAAGTACGGCGGCCTGATCGAGTTCTATCGCAGCCCGGCCCGCGTGGCCTGGACGCCCACGGGGACCAACGTGCCCGACTACCCGAAGCTGGCCCAGCTCTGGTGGAAGAACGTGGCCACGGCGGTGACGGGCGAGAAGACGCCGCAGGCGGCCATGGACAACCTGGCCGAGGAGATGGACCAGGTGATGGCGCGCCTCCAGCGCGCCGGCATGACCAACTGCGCGCCCAAGCTGAACCCCAAGAGCGACCCGGCCAAGTGGCTGAGCACCGAGCACGCGCCCTGGAAGAAGCTGGACAACGAGAAGCCGAAGGGCGAAACCATCGCCTATGACAAGCTGCTCCAGGCGTGGAAGGAAGGCCGCGTGCGGTGATGCACCGGTGAATCGGTAAGGGGAAGGGACGGTGGCGCCAGCGGTTGGGGCGCCACCGTTCCGTTTCAGGTTCCGGACATCGCGCCGGCCGGGGAGGTTGGGGCACCCACCGGCGCGCAGTTCGGCGCCGCATGGCGGGCCTTGCCGTGGCGCTTGGCTTCGTAGAGCGCCATGTCGGCGCGCATGAACAGTTCGCTGACCGACGAACCGGTGTCTGGGCGATGGATGGCGCTGCCCACGCTGGCGGTGGAGACGAGCGTGAGGCCGTCCACGGGGAAGGGCCGCAGCGCGGCCTGCACCACGGCCTGGGCGATCCGCTCCACGGTGGCCGGGTTCGACACGTTGTCCAGGATGATGGCGAATTCGTCGCCGCCGATGCGGGCCACCGCGTCGCCCTTGCGCACGCAGGTGGCGAGCCGTTCGGCGAAGGACACCAGCAGGCGGTCGCCCACCGGATGGCCGTAGGTGTCGTTCACCGCCTTGAAGTCGTCCAGGTCCACCAGCAGCAGCGCCGCGCGGTGGCCACCCGCATCGGCGCGGGCCATGGTCTCGTTGAGCCGGCGGTCGAAGCCCTTGCGGTTGAGCAGGCCGGTCAGGTGGTCGGACAGCGTCTGCGCCTCCAGCGAGCGCAGCTTCTGGCGCTCCCCGGTCACGTCGCGGGCGAACATGTGCAGGCCGGATACCGTGTCCTGGGCGTCGTTCCACGCCGGCTGGTAGGTCACCTCCCACGCCAGCCCGTCGGCCGCTTCGCGCGTGAAGGTGACCACGCGGCCGCTGCGGGCCTCCTCGAGATAGGGCGCATTCGCCACATACTCGGGCGTGCCCCACAGTTCGCGCAGCGACAGCCCGGCCACCTGGTCGGCGGGCAGGCCGAAGTGGCGCGCGTAGGCCTGGTTCACGAAGGCAAAGCGCTCGTTGACGTCGATGAACGCCACGAAGTCCGGCACATGGTTGGCAATCGCCTCGATCCGCTTCTCGCTGGCGGCGGCGCGGTCCTTGGCGGCCTTCAGCGCCGCCTCGCGCTCGGAAAGCTGGTGCAGCACCTCGGCGAACGATCCGGCCAGTTCGCCGATCTCGTCGTCGCGCCGTACCGGCAGGTCCGAGACGGCGGCGGGCTGCATCGCCAGTTGGCGCACCGTGCGATGCAGGTGCTCGAGCGGGGCGAGCAGGCGGCGAATCACCAGCCACATCATCGCGGCGGTAATCAGCAACGAAATAAGGCCGATCACCAGCGTGCGCTTGCGCACGTCGATCAGCGGGGCATAGGCTTCCTCGGCTGGCAGCACGGCCACCACCTCCCAGCCATTGGACGAGAGCAGGTAGCGCGACACGATGGGCTGGGTCGGCCAGAGGACTTCCCAGTCGGACTCGGGCTGCTCGGCGCCGCATGTCTCGCCGATGGCCCGGGCTGGCGCCAGCACGCGGTCCGCCTCGGGGTGCAGCGCGTAGCGCGGATTGGCGCCGGCGGAGACGAGGCAGTAGTAGCCAGTCACGCCCACGCGGCTGTGTGCCAGTTCGCGCAGAAAGTTGCTGGCCGACAGGTTCAGCACGCCGCCCACCACGGCGCGCAGGTCACCGGCCGCATCGTGCATCGGCACGGCGAGGATGACGCCCGGCGCCGCGCTGTGCTTGCCCTGGAGCAGGTCCGATACGGCGAACGAGGCGCCGCGCTCGATGGCGCGGAAGTAGTCGCGCTCGCCCACGGTCATCTTCACGCCTTCCGGCACGGCGGTGCTGAAGGCGAGCGTGCCGTCCGGGCGGGCCAGGAACACGGCGTTGAAGCTTTCGGGCATGTCCACGGTGTCGGCGGCAATGGCCGACTGCTGGCGCGGGGTTGCGTCCAGATGGGGCGACAAGGTGCGCGCGAGGCGGCGCAGCACCACTTCGCGGGATTCGAGTTTTTCGTCGAGTTGGCCGGCGACCAGTTTGACCAGCGTGTCCTGCTGCGCCTGAAGCAGCGTCCTCAGGCTTTCATAGGCATAGAACTGGGCGTAGCAAGCGCGCGTCACGAGAATGAGCGTGACCACGCCGGCTGCGGCGATCGCCATCCGGTACTTCAAGGAGTGCCGCATGAATCTCTTCTTGGTATTTGCACTGAACCCGTTTTTATCGGCTGCCGGGCTGTGATCCATAACCCCCGCCCCTTGGCAGGCAGCCGATTCGTAGCGTAGCAGACCGCAGGGCTGCGCCGGGCGGCCATGTCGGGAATCTGGTGCGGCGTCCCACACGAGGTGGCGCATGCGCCGCGTGGGTCGTGCCGATGCAACAAGAGACCGCGGGCGGGGTGCGCGCTGTGGCGTTAAGGGCAGTCGGCGAGGGTGTCCGCCAGCCAGTCGATCACGGGCCGGAAGCGCGAGGCGCCCCGGAATTCGGCGGGGTAGGCGAGCCAGATCTCGCGCTCGACCTCGGGCACCTCGCGCACCCGTTGCAGCGCCGGATCGTCGTGGGCGAGGAAGTGGGGCAGCAGGGCGATGCCGAGCCCCGCGCGTACGGCGGCACGCACCGCAAGCAGGCTGTTGGACTGGAACGCGAACGGCCGGCCGAGCGACTGCGGCCACGCCACTTCGGGCAGCGTGAAGCCTTCGTCGAGCAGGCCGCACAGCGGCGCGTCGTCGGCCACCGGCCCACGCGTGGAGGCATAGAGCCCGAACCGCAGCGTGCCGGCGCGCTGGGCCACCAGTTCGCCCTCGTGCGGGCGGTTCAGCCGCACGGCGATATGGGCGCGGCGCCGCGCAAGGCTGGTGACGCGGTTGTCCACCTCCAGCCGGACCTCCATATCGGGGTTCTGCGCGTAGAGCGAGGGCAGCCGGGGCGTCAGGTAGTCGCTGCCCAGCGCGGCCGTGGTTGCCACCCGGACCACACCGGACACCCCCGCAGTCGCGCCTTCCATCTCGCGCAGCAGGCGGTCGGCCGATTGCTCCATCTGCCGCGCCGCCGTCAGCGCATTGCGGCCCACGCTGGTCAGCACAAAGGTGCCATCGGTGCGCGTGGCCACGGGTTTGCCCAGCGCGGCCTCCAGCCGGCGGATGCGGCGGATCGCCGTGGCGTGGGTAATGTCCAGTTCCCGCGCACAGGCCGAATAGCTGCCGGCCCGGATCAGCGTGGAGAGCGTGAGCAGGTCGTCCCAGGAGATTGTGCTTTTTTGCACAGCGAGTGTGAGTTCGTGGCGAATTGGCGCACAGCATAGCCTGCCCTACGCTGCGTGCATAGCCAACCCACGTATCCCGAACTACAAGGAGACCCGCCCCATGTCCGCGCCCTTCACGCTGCTCGATGCCGCCGGTGCCAGCCGCACCCCCGCCGCCTGGGAAGCCGCCGTGCTGATCCTGATCGACCATCAGCGCGAATACATCGATGGCAAGCTGCCGCTGACCGGCATGCCCGAGGCCGTGGCGGCCTGCGCCGACCTGCTGGCGCGCGCCCGCGCCCACGGCACGCCGGTGATCCACGTGGTGCATCACGGCAAGGCCGGTGGCGCGTTCGACCCGGCGGGCCCGTATGCCGCCATCATCGAGGGGCTCCAGCCGGCACCCGGCGAGGAAACCGTGGTCAAGCAACTGCCGAACAGCTTCGCCGGCACCGAGCTGGCCGCCCGGCTGGCCGCGCGGTTGGCTGCATTGGGTAGCAAGGAACTGATCGTGGCGGGCTTCCAGACCCATATGTGCGTCAGCGCCACCGTGCGCTCGGCGCTCGACCATGGCTACCGCGTCACGCTGGTGGCCAGCGCCTGCGCCACGCGGGACCTGCCCGATCCGCTTGGCGGCGAGCCGCTGGCAGCCGCCGAACTGCACCGGGTCACGCTGGCGGCGCTGAATGACCGTTTCGCCACGGTGGTGCCGGACGCCTCGGTCTGGCAATAAGGCCGGGCGGGGCCCGGCATCCGGGCCCAGTGACGCCCCGGGCGCGTAGGGGGTTTTGATTACATGTTCGACAGCCGTCAGCCCGGGCGGCTCAGGCATACTAGCGCCTTCGCGCCGCCGGCATCCTCGCCCGCGCGCCCATCCGCTGCCCCCGATTTCATGAAGCGAATCCTGCTGATCAAGATCACCTCGCTCGGTGACATGGTGCACACGCTGCCGCTGGTGTCCGACCTGCGCCGCGCCTACCCCGACGCCGCCATCGACTGGGTGGCCGACGCCTCGTGCGCGGACATCCCGCGCTGGGCCATCGGCGTGGACCGGGTGATTGCGCCGCCGCTGCGGCAGTTCAAGAAGAACGGCAAGAAGTGGAAAGACCTGCGCGGCATCCTGCGCGCCGTGCGGGAGCTGCGCCGTGAGAAGTACGACGTCGTGGTGGACGTGCACGGCGTCTACAAGAGCGCCATCGTCGCCCGGCTGGCACGCTCGCCGCGCCGCTTTGGCTACGCCGCCGAATTCCTGGGCGAGGCCAAGGCCGAATTCGCCTACACCGACATCTTCGGCCCGCATGGCGACGCCACCTGCCGGGAAAAGATGCGGCTGGTGACAGCCAACGCGCTCGGTTACACCTACCCGGCAGCCGAGACCAACGCGCTGCGCATACCGCCGCCGGCCACCCCGCTGAACACGGACGGCGTGCCACGCGCGATGCTGTTCCATGCCACCTCCGCCGAGATCAAGAAATGGCCGCAGGCCCACTGGATTGCGGTGGGCCAGTCGCTGGCGGCGCGCGGATTCCGCGTGCAGCTGCCGTGGGGCTCGGAGAAGGAGCACGAGGAGTCCCGCGCGCTGGCCGCCGCGATTCCGGATGCCGAGGTGCTGCCGCGCATGTCGATCACCGAGGTGGCGCAGCGTCTGGACGCCGCCGCGCTGGTCGTGGGCATGGACACCGGCTTCGTGCATCTGGCCGACGCGCTTGGCAAGCCCACGGTGATGATCTTCACGGCCACCTCGTGCGGGCACTTCGGCGTGCAGAAGCCGGGGCAGTCGGTGTCGATCGGCGATCAGGGCAAGCCGCCCTCGGTGGAGGCCGTGCTGGCCGCCATCGACTCGGTGGCGCCCAAGCTGCCGGGTCAGGCGGGTCAGTCGCATCAGGCCGCCGGCAACGTGTCCGCGTAGGACCAGTACTCGAACTGGACGATCGTGGCGTTGCCATGGGTCGTCACCACATCCAGCATGCAGGATCGCCGCCGGATTGCCATCCGGGCCAGGTAGCGCGCCGCGCCGGGCACATCGGGCGGCGGCTGGATGCGGTCGCCGTGGCGCATTGCCAGCCGCAGGATATGCACCGGCACGAAGCGGTGCGCATCGTTCATCGTGGTGTGCGCGGTGGCCGTGAACAGCAGCGGCGTGGCCGCCAGCCCGGAAAAGCGCTTGCGCAGCAGGGCCAGCGTGGTCGGTGCCATGGCCGAGCCGATGCCGGGCAGGGCCAGCGCGGTCAGGCCGCGCACGTTGGCCGCCCACAGGCCGCCCACCACCAGCATGGGGTCGCGCTTCTCCACCGGCACCGTGTCCCGCAGCCCCTCCCAGATCGCCGTCATGTCGCCGTTCAGGTCGTACAGGTGATAGCAGCCGCCAAAGCTGCGCTGGTAGCCGACGATGCAGTCGAGATCCTCGTCGAATACAGGGCGCGCGTCGCGCGGAATGCGGGGCGGCCGGATCTCGAACAGGCCGGCGGACACGGCGTAGTGGCCGGTCCACGTCAGCGTCCGGCCGGACACGGCCTGCAGGGTGATTTCATCGGGAAGGACATCAAGGGACATGCGCGGCGCTTCGTGGGGGAACGGAAAGCCCCACGGTAAGCACGGCGCCCGCCGCTGTCTTTGAGACGATTCTGAAAGTGCGAAAACTCCCCGCTAATGCACAAAGCCGCCCTTGACGAAGCGGACCGGCTCGGCGTCCATGCGCAGCAGCAGGGCGGTCAGGCCATCGACGGGGGTATCGACGGGGGTATCGATCCGGGCATCCGCGGACTGACGCTGCCCCCCGGCCTGCCCGGCGGTGCACAGCAGGTCCGATTCGCGCCACGCCGCCTGTCCCGGCGCCCCCCGGGCCCGCAGCCAGCCCTGACGGTCACTCAGCAGCGCCGTGCCCGGCAGCGCCGCCGCCGGCAC
>NZ_CAJPVH010000078.1 GCF_905397395.1 Cupriavidus campinensis | reverse complement strand
CGCGCGGCCCCAGACGGCGCGCCCGCAGGCCCAGCCCCGGCAGCCTCGTGCCGCCAGCGGTGCTTCCGGGACGGCTGGGGGTGCCAAGGCCGGCGGTGCGTCCGCCCAGGGTGCCTCCGCGCGCAGCGCTGGCAGCAAAACTTCGCAGAAAGCCGAGGAAGCCCGCCCCTCGCGCGGCGAAAAGACCCGTTTCCGCCCCAAACCCGAACCCCGGCCCGATGGCCCGCCCCCGCGCGGCCAGCCACTGCCGGCCCATCTGGCGTTCCTGCTCTATATCGCGGTGGGGGCCAGCATCGTGGTCCTGCTTGGCGACTGGACGCCCAGCGCCAGCTCGGCCGCCGACACCCCCGTCGCGCTGGTCAAGCCGGCCCGCGCCGAGGAAGCCTTCCCGCCTCAGCCGCCCCGCTACAGCCGGCCCGCCAACACGCCGCGCGGCATGCCGTGGCCGAGCCGCTCGGGCTATCTGGCCGGCTATCCGGTGCTGAACAGCAACGGGCTCTCCACGGTGACCGTGGATAACACGCGCAATTTGTCCGATGTGTTCCTGAAACTGGTATCGATCGAGGGTGACGCGGCGATTCCCGTACGCACAAGCTTCGTGCGCAGCGGGTCGATGTTCACGATGGAGAATATTGCGCCCGGCCGTTACGACGTGCGCTACCGGAGCCTCGACTCCGGGGAGATCTTCCGTTCCGAGCGCTTCGACCTCAAGGAGATCCAGGAGGCCAACGGCACGAGCTTCGCCAACAACACGCTCACGCTCTACAGCGTGATGGGCAAGTCGAAGAGCGTGACCATCACGGAATCGGAATTCCCCTGAACCGGCTGGCGCCGGCTCAGTACGGCCCAGTACCGCTCAGTACCGCTCAGTACCGCTCAGTACGGCTTGGGCTGCGGCTGCTTGTTCGGTGCGCCCGGGCTGCCCGAGGGGTTGTAGGGCACCGGCTTCGGTGCCGGGGCCGGCACCGCGCCATAGAGCTTCTGCCAGCGGGACTTCAGCCCGTCGGCAATCTCCTTCTGGTTGTACTGCTCGGCAAAGTCGATCGCGGTCATGCTCTGCTGGTTCTTCAGGCGCAGGTCCGCGCCCTCATCCAGCAGCAGCTTCACGGTGTCGATATGCCCGCCGCGCGCGGCCATCATCAGCGGCGTGGTGCCGTTGGGGCTTTCCGCATCGATATAGGCGGCGTGATCGACGAGGTACTTCACCACTTCGTTATGGCCGTTGGAGGCCGCGTAGTGCAGCGGCGCCCAGCCCTTCTTGTTGATCTCGGCCTCTTCGCCGTCGACCATCAGCTTCACCATGTCCAGCTCGCCCTGCAGGCTGGCCATCATCAGCGCGTTCTCGCCAGCCGGGTTGGTCTTGTCGAAGTCGATGTTCTTGGCCTTGATCAGCACCGTGGCGACCTTGATCGATTTCTCGCGCAGCGCCACCACCAGCATCGGGTTGCCCCGGGCATCGGTCAGGTTCGGGTCCACGCCGCGCGCCAGCAGCTTCTGCACCGTGTTGGCATCGTCGAATTCCACGGCCTTGCGCATGTCGTCCGCCGGGGCGGCCCAGCTTGCCGTGGCGGCGCCCAGCATCAGGGCGGCCACAACGCCGCGCACAATCTTCATGTCAAGCATGAGCATTCCTGTCTATGTGCTTGAAGAGACGGAAGAAATTATCCGCTGTCTGTTCGGCAATGGTTTCCACCGGCACGCCGCGCAACTGGGCGATGAACTCGCCCACATGGCGCACCCAGGCCGGCTCGTTGGTCTTGCCGCGATACGGCACCGGCGCCAGATAGGGCGAATCGGTCTCGATCAGTATGCGGTCCAGCGGCACCTTCCTGGCGGTTGCCTGGAGGTCTGCCGCGCTCTTGAACGTAACGATGCCCGAGAACGAGATATGGAAGCCCTCGTCGAGTGCCTGTTTCGCCACATCCCAGGTTTCGGTAAAGCAGTGCATCACACCGCCGGCTTCGCGCGCATTTTCCTCGCGCATCACGCGCAGCGTGTCGTCCGCCGACGAGCGGGTATGGATGATCAGCGGCTTGCCGGTCTGCCTGGCGGCGCGGATATGGGTGCGGAAGCGCTCGCGCTGCCATTCCATGTCGGCGATGCTGCGGCCATTGAGCCGGTAGTAGTCGAGCCCGGTCTCGCCGGTGCCCACCACGCGCGGATGCGCGGACAGTGCCAGCAGGCGCTCGAGCGTGGGGTCCTCGCCCTCCTCGTAGTCCGGGTGCACGCCCACCGAGGCGTACAGGTTCGGATGCTGCTCGGCCAGCGCCAGCACGCGCGGGAAGTCCTCCAGCGTCACCGAGATGCACAGCGCATGGGTGACCTGGTTGGCCTTCATGTTCTCGAGCAGCTGCGGCAGCCGCTCGGACAGCTCGGGGAAATCGATATGGCAGTGGGAATCAACGAACATCGTCAGTCTCTGGATGCGGGTCAGTCGAGCCGGCGGCCGACGATCACGAGATCGCGCTCAACGCCATCCAGCACCGCCACGCGCGGCAGGTCGCCCCAGCGGGCAAAGCCATGGCGCTCGAACAGGGCCAGGCTCGGCGTGTTGTGGCCGAAGATGAAACCGAGCAGCGTGGTCACGCCCACCTTCGGGGCATGGACGATGGCCTGCTCCAGCAGATAGCGCCCCAGCCCCTGCCCGCGGCGGTCCGCGTGCAGGTAGATCGACAGCTCGGCTGTCGCCCCATAGGCCGGACGGCCATAGAAATCCGAGTAACTGAGCCAGCCGGCCATGCGCCCCTCGGCATCCTCGCACACCCACAGCGGGCGACGCGCCGGCTGATGGGCGTCGAACCACGCCTGGCGGGACGCCACGCTCACCGGCTCCGTATCCGCCGTGACCATGCGCGATGGCACCGTACTGTTATAGATCTCGACGATGCCGGGCAGGTCGGCCGGCGTGGCCAGGCGCAGGATGAAATCGGAAATTCGCATGAATAACAAATACTTGCGAAGCAGACTTCGCGTAGATGATTAGATTGCTACAAGGTCTGGGTCGGCCGTCCGGAATCGATGGCCTTGCCCAGGATTTCCTCCACGGCACGGCGCAGGTTGCGGCCGTTGTCGTCCTCGGGCAGATGCACACCCACGCCGGGGGTCTTCATCGGCGTACCGGCCGGCGTGATCCACGCCACCGTGCCCTGCACCTGGTATTTCTGCGGGCGGTCCAGCAGGGACAGCACCAGGAACACCTGCTCGCCAATCCGGAATGGCCGGTTGGACGGCACGAAGATACCGCCGCGCGTCAGGAACGGCATGTAGGCCGCGTACAGCCCCGCCTGGTCCTTGATCGACAGCGACAGTACGTTCGGCCGTTGTGCGGCGCCCGCCGTGGCAGGTTGGCCCGGCACGGTGGCGGGTGCTGCGGGTGCGGCGGGTGCTGCGGCTGCGGCCGGACGCACGGGCGCCCCGGTGACTGGTGCATTCATGGTTTGACCCCTGTTTTGCGTTGCGCCCTGGCCGCTTGGTGCGGCGCTATTTGGCGCGTTTGACAAATCGACAGCTTGACTGCGTTAGCTTTTACCACGGGCAGCGCCCGATTCCTATCGCCCGGCGGCACTTCCCTGGAACAAATGCCGGTAATCGAGGAAAACGGACTCCATGACGAGGCGCGCAGCCAACGGATGGTTCTCGTTGCGCCGATGGCCGACCAGCCGCGCGCCGAACGCCTGGAGGCGGTGGGCATCGGTGGCGCCGGCACAACGCGCCAGCGCCGCCTGCTCCTTCGGGAAATAGCGGACCGCGCCGGTGCCGACGCAGAGCGCCAGCAGGTCATAGGTCCAGCGCTGGAGCGTGCCGAGCACGGCCGGCACCGGCAGCTTCTGGAGTTGCTCGGCGGCCGCCAGTGCGTCGAACGCGGCGCCCGTGCCCAGTTGCGAGACCAGCCAGCGCTGCATCGGCTGCTCCTCGGCCTCGGCGGCGTGGAGCGCCGTCAGCGGCGATCCGCCGGCCAGCGCCAGTTGCGCCTCGGCATCGGCCACGCCCTGGCTGCGCAGCCAGTCGAGCGCGGCGCCTGCCGTGGGGCGCTCGACGGAAAACTGGCGGCAGCGGGACAGGATGGTCGGCAGCACGCGATCCAGGCGGTCGGTCACGAGCAGGAACACGGTGGACGGCGGCGGCTCCTCGAGCGTCTTCAGCAGCGCGTTCGCGCCTTCGGTCTGCAGGGCATCCAGCGGATAGACCACCACCACGCGCAGCCCGGCCCGGTGCGTGCCCACGCCCACGGCCTCGATCAGCGCGCGCACCTGCTCCATGCGGATGATCTTGCTCGGCGCCTTTTTCTTGGCGCCGCCCTCAGCCTCGCCGTCCGCCTCGCCGCTCGCATCGAGCGCCTCGGGGCGCACCACCGTGAAATCGGGATGGTTGCCCTGGCTGAACCAGTGGCAGGCCCCGCAGGTATTGCACGGCTGGCCATCGGCAAGCGGCGACTCGCACAGCAGGCCCTGGGCGAAATGCAGCGCCAGGTCCCGCTTGCCTATGCCTTGCTGGCCATGCAGCAGCATCGCGTGCGGCAGCCGGGGGCGCAGCGCGGCCAGTCGTTGCCAGTCTTCTCGTTGCCAGGGATAAAGCATGCCGATTCAGTTAGTTAGCGGGGGTCGCTCATGTATTGTCGGAGGGTGGCAAGCGGACATCATCACCGCCATATAGGCCATCCAAATCAAAGACTTGCAATGATTTCCTCGAGCGTTACGCGAATTTCTTCGATGGCGCGCGTGGCGTCGATGACGCGGAAGCGCTCCGGGGCCGCTGCCGCGCGGCGCAGGTATTCGTCACGCGTGCGCTGGAAGAAGGCGCGCGATTCGGCCTCGAACTTGTCTGGCGAACGTGCGCCGGCCAGCCGCGCGCTGGCGGTCTCCAGCGGCACGTCGAACAGCAGGGTCAGGTCGGGTTGCAGGCCGCCCTGCACCCAGGTCTCGAGCACTTCCAGCCGCGCGGTGGGCAGGCCCCGCCCGCCGCCCTGGTAGGCGAAGGTGGCGTCGGTGAAGCGATCCGAGATCACCCAGTCGCCGCGCGCCAGGGCCGGCTCGATGACCTCGGCGATATGCTCGCGGCGCGCCGCGAACATCAGCAGCGCCTCGGTTTCCAGATGCATCGGCCGGTGCAGCAGCAACTGGCGCAGGTCCTCGCCCAGCGGCGTGCCGCCCGGCTCGCGCGTGGTGACCACGCGGCCCGTATCGGCCCGTGCGCGCAGGCGCTCGGCCACCCAGTCGATATGGGTGCTCTTGCCGGCGCCGTCGATGCCTTCGAAGGTAATGAATTTTCCGCGCATGAAAGGCTTATTTGCCGCGCTGGTATTTATCTACCGCGCGATTGTGTTCGGGAAGCGAATTGGAGAAATGGCTGCTGCCGTCGCCACGCGCCACGAAGTACAGCGCATCGGACGGCGCCGGCGTGGTGGCCGCAGCCAGCGAGGCGATGCCCGGCAGCGCGATCGGCGTGGGCGGCAGGCCGGTGCGGGTGTACGTATTGTACGGGGTGTCCGTCAGCAGGTCCTTCTTGCGCAGGTTGCCGTCGAACGACTCGCCCACGCCGTAGATCACGGTCGGATCGGTCTGCAGCATCATGTTCTTGCGCAGCCGGTTGATGAATACGGCGGCGATCATCGGCCGCTCCACGGCCTGCCCGGTTTCCTTCTCGACGATGGACGCCATGACCAGCGCCTCGTACGGGGTCTTGTACGGGAGGTCCAGCGCGCGCGCGTTCCAGGCTTCGTTCAGGCGCTTCTGCATGGCGCGGTAGGCGTGGCGATACAGCTCGAGGTCGCTGCTGCCGCGTGCGAACAGGTAGGTATCGGGGAAGAACAGCCCTTCGGGTGACGGTTCCGCCGCACCGATCGCCTTCATCAGGTCGGCGTCGGACATGCCCGCCGTGTCGTGCTTCAGCGCCGGGTTGGCATCGACCACCGCCCGCATCTTGCGGAACTCCCAGCCTTCGATCACGGTGACCACATAGTGCGTGACCTCGCCCTTCACCATCTTCTCGATGATGTCGAGCGGCGTGATGCCGGTCTCGAACTGGTAGCCGCCGGCCTTGAGGTCGGCGCCGTGGCCGGTGATGCGGGCCAGCAGCTGGAACAGGCGCGGGTCCATCGCCACGCCGCCGCGCTGGATCTGGCGGCCGACGCTGGCGACGCCCGAGCTGGGCTTGATGATGACCTCGACAGGCGAGGCAGACAGGCCGACCGGCTGGTGCGCCCACCAGGCAAAGCCGCCGGCGGCTGCCAGGGCAAAGACCAGCAGGACCCCGACCAGACGCAGAACAATACGTTTCATGGAGGATGGGTGAAATGGCGACGCCAGGGTGATGCCAACGCCATGCCCCCAACGTCAGGTCGGGATCGGCAAGGCGGCGGGCCGGAATGGCGACAGCCCCATATAATACCGGGAGCCCCGCGCCGCCACGAGCCCGCATCGTCACGTTGCGATTTGCCCTGGCGGCAAGCGTCCCTATATAGAGGAGGCGACGGCACCCCTTTGCGCGTGCCGCCGCGCCCCGTCACCTGTTCGCCAACCGGCCTGATTGCATGTCCAACGCAACTCCCACCCTGGCTTCGAGCCTTGAATCGCTGCGCCGCACCGGCGTGATTGCCGTGCCTGCCGGCGTCGGGCTGATCCGCGTGGCCGGCGACGATGCCGCCGCGTTCCTGCACACCCAGCTGACCAACGCCGTCGAGGATCTGTCCCCCGACACCGCGCGGCTGGCCGGCTATTGCTCGCCCAAGGGCCGCCTGCAAGCCAGCTTCCTGATGTGGCGCGATGCCGACGGCATCGTCCTGCAGATCTCGGCCGATATCCAGCCGGCCATCCAGAAGCGCCTGAGCATGTTCGTGCTGCGCGCCAAGGCCAAGCTGTCCGATCTTTCCGCCACGCATGGCGTGCTCGGCGTGGCCGGCCCGGCTGCTGCTGGCGCGCTCGCCGTGGCGGGCCTGCCCGCCCCGCAGGGGCCGCTCCAGGCGGCGAGTGCCGAAGGCGTCACCGTGATTCGTCTGGCCGATGCCGATGGCGCCCCGCGCTGGCAGATCGTGGCCCCGGCGGACCGCATCGCCGCCCTGCAACAGACCCTGTCCGGCAACCTCGACGCCGCCGCGCCGGCGTTCTGGGACTGGCTCGACGTGATGTCCGGCGTGCCGCGCATCAGCACGCCGACGCAGGAGCAGTTCGTGCCGCAAATGATCAATTTCGAGCTGATTGGCGGCGTGAACTTCCGCAAGGGCTGCTATCCAGGCCAGGAAGTGGTGGCGCGCAGCCAGTATCGCGGCACGCTCAAGCGGCGCATGTGGCGCCTGCATGGCGAGGGCGAGGTACCGGCCGCCGCCGCCGAGATCTTCCGCCCGGAAGACCCGGAACAGCCTTGCGGGATGATCGTCAACGCGGCGCCGTCGCCCGAGGGCGGCTGGGACGCGCTGGCGGAACTGAAGATCGACGCGGCGGCGGGCGCGCTGCGGCTGGGCGCCGCCGATGGCCCCGCCGTGGCCACGCGTGCGCTGCCGTACGAAGTGCCGCTGCCGAATGCGGCCGAGGCGGCCGGCTGAATCCCCCCGGAGCGCCGACATGAGCGATCATCTGTACGTCTACTTCAAGGTACCGGACGAGCGGGCCGTCGAGGCCCTGCCCCACTGGCACCGCTGGATGGAAACGGTGGCGGAAGCTACCGGGATTGGTGGTACGCTCATGCGCAGGCCCGAGACCCGCGCCGGCCTGCAAACTTGGATGGAATGCTATGCCGATGTGCCACCCGCCTTCGAGGCCACGCTCGCGGGCCTGTGGCACCAGAGCGGGCTGTCGCAGTGGGTCAGCGGCGAGCGGATGGCGGAACGGTTCGTGGATCTCGATGTCTTGTAGGTGTCTTGTCGTGTGCTGTGCCAAGACATCGACCGATCAAGTTGTAAAGGAAGTGCTATGTGCCTGATTCTGGTGGCCTGGCAATCGCACCCGGACTATGCCCTGGTGGTTGCCGGCAACCGCGACGAGTTCTACGCCCGCCCGGCGGCGGCTGCGCACTGGTGGCAGGATGCCCCCCAGGTGCTGGGCGGCCGCGACCTCGCGGAAGTGATTGGCGAACCCGGCACGTGGATGGGGATTGCGGGCGCCGACGCCCAGCATGCCGGCCACGCGGGTCACGCGGGTCACGGTCATGCCGGCGCGCGCTTTGCCGCGCTGACCAATTACCGCGCGCCGTCCGAGAAGCGCACCGATGCGCGCTCGCGCGGTGAGCTGGTGTCCCAATTCCTGCGCGGCGACCAGAGCGCCGATGAATACCTGCATGCGCTGGCGGGCGACCACGGCGCCTACAACGGCTTCAACCTGCTTGCGAGCGATCTGCACGACCTCTGGTGGTACAGCAACCGTTCGCCGTCGCGCCAGCCGCAGCGGCTCAAGCCGGGCCTCTACGGCTTGTCCAACGCGCTGCTCGATACGCCATGGCCCAAGGTGCGCAGCCGCGTGGGCGCGCTGTGCGAAGTGCTGGCGGCGGATAGCGGCCAGGCAAGCGCCAGCGCGGAACCGTACCTGCAACTGCTGGCCGACGACCGTCAGGCACCCGACTGGGAACTGCCGCGCACGGGCGTGGCGCCGGAATGGGAAAAGCTGCTGTCGTCGTCGTTCATCCGCTCACCGAGCTACGGCACGCGCGCCAGCACGCTGCTGCGCGTGCGGCACGATGGCCGTTTCGATTTCAGCGAGCGCAGCTTCGATGCGAATGGTCCGACCGGCGAGGTGATGTATCGCGGCCGGCTTAACGTGGCGCGCGACCCGGGCACGGTGCCGGCGCCCCGGTAATCGTGCGGTAATCGCACGATTATCGCGATTCAGATCCGCTTGCGCATTTCCACGTGCGGAATGCCGGCTTCCTCGAACTCCTCCCCCACCTGCTCGAACCCCACGCGCGCGTAGAACGCCGCCGCGTGGGTCTGCGCGTTGAGGATCAGCTCGGGAAAGCCGAGTGTGGCGGCCTTGGCCATCAGCGCGTCCAGCACTTTCGCGCCCATGCCGGTGCCGCGCGCCACCTTCAGCACAGCCATGCGGCCGATATGGCCGTCCGGCAGCAGCCGGCCCGTGGCCACGGGCGTGCCATCGGCGGCGAAGGCCAGCGCGTGCCAGCTGGGCTCGTCCATGTCGTCCCATTCCAATTCCACCGGCACGCCCTGCTCCTCGACGAAAACGCTGTAGCGGATGGCGCGGGCGCGCTCGCGGGCTTCGGCCCAGGCGCAGACGATGACGGTCTCGGACATGATTCGATCCAGCTAGGAAGTCTGTAGAAAGGCGCAATCATACGCTGCGCGCCGGGCAAATCGTAACGCAATGCACCAATCATCCTAGGGTTTCCCCGGTCGGCAGGCGCGCCGAAAATTTGTATGATGACCTGACTACCTGATCACTACCCTCCCTCGCCGTGCCCGTCTTCCAGAAAATTCCCGCCCGCGCCCTGACCGACAGCGTTGCCGAACAACTGCTCGAGAAGATCGAGGGTGGCGCGTTCCCGCGCGGCGCCAAGCTGCCGACGGAGGCCGTGCTGTCCGAGGAATTCGGCGTCAGCCGCACCGTGATCCGCGAGGCGATTGCCCGGTTGAAGTACGAGGGGCTGGTGGAATCGCGCCAGGGGAGTGGCGTATTCGTCACTGATCAGGCGGGTATCCGACCACTGCGCATCGACTTCACCGATACCGGCACGCTCGAATCGGTGCTCCAGATCGTGGAATTGCGCCGATCGATCGAAGCCGAGGTGGCCGCGCAGGCCGCGCGCCGCCGCACCGATACGGCCATGGCCAATATCGACGCCGCGCTGGCGCACCTCGATGCCACCGTGGCCGAAGGCGGCGATGGCGTGCAGGCCGACGTGGCGTTCCACCGCGCCATCGCCGAAGCCACCGGCAACCCCTATTTCCTGAAGACGCTGGCCTTCCTGAGCCAGTACCTCGAAACGGCCACGCGTGTGACCCGCACCAATGAAGCCCGCCGCGAGGACTTCTCGCGCCAGGTGCGCGAGGAACACCAGGCCATCGTCGCGGCCATCCGTGCCGGCGACGCCGATGCCGCGCGCAACGCCGCGCAGACCCACATGTACAACGCCGCGCGCCGTCTCTCCCAACTGGGCGAGGACACGCCGGCCGAACGCGACGGCCTCCGCTCGCACTGAAACACTTCCGTAGGAGATTCAATATGTCCCGCAACGTCGGCGTCATCGGTTTGGGCGCAATGGGCAATGGTGTCGCGCAGTCGCTGCTGCGTGCCGGTTTCAAGGTCCACGCCTGCGACCTGCGCCCCGAGGTGCTGCAACGCTTTGCCGATGCCGGCGGTGTGCCGTGCGCCAATCCGGCCGAACTGGGCGAGCGCTGCGACGTGGTCATCACGCTGGTGGTGAACGCCGCGCAGACCGAAGCAGTGCTGTTCGGTGACAACGGCGCCGTGCCGGCCATGTCCGCCGGCAAGCTGGTCATCGCCAGCGCCACGGTGCCGCCTGTTTTTGCCGAGACGCTGGGCAAGCGCCTGGCCGAGCGCGGCCTGCTGCTGCTGGACGCGCCGGTCTCCGGTGGCGCAGCCCGCGCCGCCAGCGGTGAGATGACCATGATGACCTCCGGCCCAGCCGAAGCCTACGCGCTGGCCGAGGACGTGCTGGCCGCGATGGCGGGCAAGGTCTACCGCCTGGGCGACGCGCATGGCGCGGGCTCCAAGGTCAAGATCATCAACCAGTTGCTGGCCGGCGTGCATATCGCTGCCGCCGCCGAAGCCATGGCACTCGGCCTGCGCGAAGGCGTGGACCCCGACGCGCTCTACGACGTCATCACGCACAGCGCCGGCAACTCGTGGATGTTCGAAAATCGCGTGCCGCACATCCTCTCGGGCGACTACACCCCGCTGTCCGCCGTTGACATCTTCGTCAAGGATCTGGGGATGGTGCTCGACACCGCCCGCACCAGCAAATTCCCGCTGCCGCTGTCCGCCGCCGCGCACCAGATGTTCATGATGGCCTCCACCGCCGGCCACGGCGGCGAGGACGACTCGGCCGTGATCAAGATCTTCCCCGGCATCGAACTGCCGGCGGCCAAGGCGAAGTAAGGGAGCGCGACGATGACCGCATCAAGCCACACGCCCCTGCTCGGCTGCATTGCCGACGACTTCACCGGCGCCACCGACCTCGCCAACACCCTGGTCCGCAATGGCATGCGCACCGTGCAGACGATTGGCGTGCCGGCAGCCGGCACCGCCAATGACGCCGTGCAGGCAGACGCCATCGTCGTGGCACTGAAGTCCCGCACCATCCCGGCTGCCGACGCCGTCGCGCAATCGCTGGCCGCGCTGGCCTGGCTGCGCGCCCAGGGCTGCCGGCAGTTCGTGTTCAAGTACTGCTCGACCTTCGATTCCACCGACGCCGGCAACATCGGTCCCGTGGCCGAGGCGCTGCTCGATGCACTGGGCAGCGACTTCACCATCGCCTGCCCGGCCTTCCCCGAGAACGGCCGCACCATCTTCCGCGGTCACCTGTTCGTGGCCGATACGCTGCTCAATGAGTCGGGCATGGAGCACCACCCGCTCACGCCAATGACCGACGCAAACCTGGTGCGCGTGCTGCAACGCCAGAGCCAGGGCAAGGTGGGCCTGCTGCGCTACGACAGCGTGGCGCGCGGCGCCGACGAGGCCTGCGCGCGCATCGGCGCACTGCGTGCCGAAGGCGCGCGGCTGGCGATTGCCGATGCGATTTCCGATGCCGACCTGTTCACGCTCGGCCAGGCCTGTGCGGACCTGCAACTGATTACCGGCGGCTCCGGCATCGCGCTGGGCCTGCCCGAGAACTTCCGCCGCGCCGGCCTGCTGCCGCAACGCGTGGATGCCGCCGAGGTGCCGTCCGTCGATGGGCACGGTGTGGTGCTGGCTGGCAGCGCGTCGCGCGCCACCAATGGGCAGGTTGCCCACTGGATCGCCCAGAAGCGCCCGGCGCTGCGCATCGACCCGCTGCGGCTGGCCCGTGGCGAGCCGGTGGTGGACGAGGCGCTGGCCTTTGCCGCCGATCACGCCGAACCCGTGCTGATCTACGCCACCGCCACCCCGGATCAGGTCAAGGCCGTGCAGGCCGAACTGGGCGTGGAGCGCGCCGGCCATCTGGTGGAGGCCGCGCTGGCCGGCATCGCCGCCGCGCTCAAGGCCTCGGGCACGCGCCGCTTCGTGGTGGCCGGCGGCGAGACCTCCGGCGCCGTGGTCCAGTCGCTCGCCGTGCAGGCGCTGCGCATCGGCACGCAGATCGCCCCGGGCGTGCCGGCCACGGTCACGCTGGACGCCGCGCCGCTGGCGCTGGCCCTGAAATCGGGCAACTTCGGCGGCGAGAACTTCTTCGACGAGGCGCTGCAAGCACTGGGAGCGGCGCAATGAGCGGCAAGACGGAATCCGCGCTGCGCGAGGAGATCTGCCGCGTCGGCGCCAGCCTCTACCAGCGTGGCTATACGGTCGGCACGGCGGGCAACATCAGCGCCCGGCTGGCCGACGGCTGGCTGATCACGCCGACCGATGCCTGCCTCGGCACGCTCGACCCGGCTGCCGTGGCCAAGGTCGGCCTGGACGGCAGCTGGGTATCCGGCGACAAGCCGTCCAAGACGCTGACGCTGCACCGCGCCGTCTACGACAACAATCCGAACGTGCATGGCGTGGTCCATACCCACTCCACGCACCTGGTGGCGCTGACGCTGGCTGGCGTCTGGCAGCCCGACGATGTCCTGCCCCCTCTCACGCCGTACCACGTGATGAAGGTGGGCCATATACCGCTGATTTCCTATCACCGTCCCGGCGACCCGGCCGTGGCCGCGCGCGTGGCCACGCTGGCCAACGACGTGCGCGGCGTACTGCTGGCGCGCCTCGGGCCGGTGGTGTGGGAAGACAGTGTCTCGCGCGCGGCGTACGCGCTGGAAGAACTGGAGGAGACCGCCAAGTTATGGATGATGCTCAAGGACCAGGCCGGCTTTGCCGACCGCGCAAGCCTGGATGAGGCTGCGTTGACCGAGCTCCGCGACGCCTTCAAGGCGCGCTGGTAGCCCCGGGCAGGCCCGACGTCGATTAGTAGAACGCCCCCCTAGGACAAAACGCGACGATTTTCGCGACGCAAGCTGCGTGGTGCCGCCAGCACCGCGCGGGATGCGTGCGCGCCAACGATTGCCGGCCGTCATCCGACGGCCATGAATCTGGAGACCTCAAACGTGAATACTACCCACACGGCGGCCAGCGCGTCCGCCATTCCCGCCAGCGGCCGGCTCGACGCCGACGCCGTGATCGAGAAACGCGCCTACAAGAAGGTGTTCTGGCGCATCATGCCGTTCCTGATGCTCTGCTACGTGATCGCCTACCTCGATCGCGTGAACGTGGGCTTCGCCAAGCTGCAGATGGCCCAGGACCTGCAATTCTCGGAAACCGTATTCGGCCTCGGCGCCGGGCTGTTCTTCATCGGCTACTTCCTGTTCGAAGTGCCCAGCAACCTGCTGATGCACCGCATCGGCGCGCGCATCTGGATTGCGCGGATCATGATCACGTGGGGCATCATCTCCGCGCTCTTCGTGTTCGTGAAGACGCCGACCACGTTCTACATCATGCGCTTCCTGCTCGGCCTGGCCGAGGCGGGCTTCTATCCCGGCGTGATCCTGTACCTGACCTACTGGTTCCCGGCCGACCGCCGCGCCAAGATGATCGCGCTGTTCATGTCGGGCATTCCGGTGGCCGGCATGTTCGGCAACCCGCTCTCGGGCTGGATCATGGACGCCTTCCACGACACGCACGGTTGGGCCGGCTGGCAGTGGATGTTCTTCATCGAGGCCCTGCCGGCATTCCTGATCGGTATCGTCACGGTCTTCGTGCTGCGCGACGGCATCGACAAGGCCCCGTGGCTCGACGCCGATGAAAAGCGCGTGCTCAAGCGCAATATCGAGGAAGACGAGCGCAACGCCAGCGCCGCGGCCACGGCCAACGGCCAGCGCGGCGTGCATTCGCTGGGCGCCGTGTTCAGCGACCGCCGCGTGTGGTGGATGTGCCTGATCTACTTCTGCTTCGTGACCGGCCAGTACGCGCTGACGTTCTGGATGCCGACGCTGGTCAAGGCCAGCGGCGTGAGCGGCAACCTGAAGATCGGCCTGCTCTCGGCCATCCCGTTCATCTGCGCCATCGTCGTCATGAACATCCTCGGCCACAGCGCCGACGCCCGCCGGGAACGCCGCTGGCACCTGATCGTGCCGGCCCTGATGGGCGCCGTGGGCTTTGCCATCGCGGCCTCGTTCACCGACAATACCGTGGTAGCCATCGCCGCGCTGTCCCTGGCAGCCGCCGGGGTGCTGACGTGCGCACCGCTGTTCTGGTCGCTGCCGACCGCGTTCCTCTCGGGCATCGCCGCCGCATCGGGCATCGCCGTGGTCAACTCGGTGGGCAACCTCGCCGGCTTTGTCTCGCCGTACATGGTGGGCACGCTGAAGGACCTGACCCACAGCACGCAGCTGCCGATGTATGTGCTGTCCGGCATCCTGGTGGTGGGCGCGCTGCTGGTGTGGCTGACGCCCGCGAAGATGGTCAACCGCTGATCCCATTCCTCCTAGGAGACCGCCATGCCGCGCTTTGCCGCGAACCTCTCGATGATGTACACCGAGCACGATTTTCTGGACCGGTTCGCCGCCGCGGCGGCGGACGGTTTCCAGGCGGTGGAATACCTGTTCCCGTACGATCATCCGGCCGCCGAGATCCGCAAGCGGCTCGATGACAACGGGCTGACCCAGGCACTGTTCAATGCGCCGCCGGGCGACTGGGGCGCGGGCGAGCGCGGCATCGCCGCCCTGCCCGGCCGCGAAACCGAATTCCGCACGGCGTTCGCACGGGCGCTCGAGTACGCCGGCGTGATCGGCAACGACCGCGTCCACGTGATGGCCGGCCTGGTGCCCGCCGATGCGGACCGCGCGAAGGCGCGTGCCACGTATCTCGAGAACCTGGCCTATGCCGCCGCCTCGGCCGCTGCGCAGGGCGTGACGGTGCTGATCGAGCCGATCAACACGCGCGACATGCCCGGCTACTTCCTGAACCGCCAGGACGATGGCCAGGCCATCTGCCAGCAGGTGGGCGCCGCCAACCTGAAGGTGCAGTTCGACTGCTACCACTGCCAGATCGTCGAGGGCGACCTGACGGTCAAGCTCAAGCGCGACTTCGCGGGCATCGGCCATATCCAGATCGCCGGCGTGCCGGACCGCCACGAGCCGGATCTGGGCGAACTGAACTACCCCTACCTGTTCAACGTGATCGACGAACTCGGCTACGACGGCTGGATCGGCTGCGAGTACCGCCCGCGCGCGGGCACCTCGGCGGGTCTCGGCTGGCTGAAGCCGTACCTCAATCGCTGAACTGAACGTCTACACGACTGAGCTGCAACCATGAATGTACTGATTACCGGCGGTGCCGGCTTCCTCGGCCTGCAACTGGCCCGCCTGCTGCTCAAGCGCGGCAGCCTTAACCTCGACGGCAAGGCCGTCACGATCGACCGCCTGACGCTGCTGGACGTGGTAGCGCCGCAGATCGACGATGCGCGCGTGCGCGTGGTCACCGGCGACCTCTCCGACGCGGCCGTGCTGGCCCGCGCGATGGATGCCGATACCGGCGCCGTGTTCCACCTGGCCGCCGTGGTCAGCGGGCAAGCCGAGGCTGACTTCGACCTTGGCATGCGCGTGAACCTGGATGCCTCGCGCGCGCTGCTCGAAACCTGCCGGCAGCTGGGCCACCGCCCGCGCGTGGTGTTCACGAGTTCGGTGGCCGTCTATGGCGGCAAGCTGCCGGCCGTGGTGCAGGACGACACCGCGCTGAACCCGCAGTCGTCGTATGGCGCGCAGAAGGCCATCGGCGAACTGCTGCTGTCCGACTACAGCCGGCGCGGCTTCGTCGATGGCCGCGTGCTGCGCCTGCCGACCATCAGCGTGCGTCCGGGCAAGCCCAACGCAGCGGCGTCGTCGTTCGCCAGCGGCATCATCCGCGAACCGCTGTCCGGCGAGGCCGCCAACTGCCCGGTGGCGCCCGAAACGTCGCTGTGGCTGCTGTCGCCGCGCGGCGCCATCACGGCGCTGGTCAACGGCCTGGAACTGGACGGCGCGCGCTTCGGCAACCGCCGTGTGGTGAACCTGCCGGGCCTGTCGGTGACTGCCAAGCAGATGGTCGAAGCGCTCCGGCGCGTGGCCGGCGACACCGTGGCCGACCGCGTCACCTGGCAACGCGAGGCGCGCATCGAGAACATCGTCGGCACCTGGCCGGCGGCATGGGATGTCACCCGCGCCGTGGAACTGGGCTTCCAGAGCGACGCGAGCTTCGACGACGTGATCCGCGGCTATATGGAAGACGCGGGGATCGCGCGCTAAGCCGTTCGATTGCGGTTCGACCGCGGAGGTTTTCGACCCCGAACGCCTCCGCCCTACCGCTCCGGCTTCACCACCTCGTACGCCTCGATCGTCTCCCTGACCTGCCCGGGGATCGGGGCCGATTTCTGCGTGGCCGGGTCAGCGCAGACGTAGATCACCTCCCCGGTGATCAGGTGTTCGTCGCCGCGATACATTTCCACGCGGAACAGCATGCTCGAGCGGCCCAGCCGGGCCATGCGGCCACGGATCTCCAGCATGTCGTCGAACCGCGCCGAGGCGTGGTATTCCAGGGTCGACTTCACCACGAAAATGTCCACGCCGTGCGCGTGAAGCACGTCTTCGGGATAGCGGATGCCCACCGCACGCCAATACTCGGTCACGCAGATATCGCAATACGTCAGGTAGTGCGCGTTGAAGACGATGGACTGCGGGTCCACCTCGGCCCAGCGCACGCGCAGCGGCACGCTGTGGCGGAAATCCTCTTTCGCCATGTTTCGACTTCTCCAAGCAAATACGGGCGCCTCGAAAGGCGCCCGCATGTCATCGTATTTCAGCGAGTTACTGCGCCTTGGCCAGGCCCAGCTTCTCGATGATGGCCTTTTCCTTCTTGACCGTCTCGGCCGCGAAGGCCGCGTACTGCTCGCTGCTCATGTAGAACGGCTCCATGTCGAACTTGGCGAGCGACTCGCGGTAGTTCGGCATTTCCATCGCCTTCTTGAACGCGTCATGCAGCTTCTGCACGATCTTCGGGTCCGTGCCCTTCGGCACCACCAGCCCGAACGGCGACGTCTGCACGATGCCCATGCCGAGTTCCTTCAGCGTCGGCACGTTCGGGAAGCGTGCCGAGCGCTTCTCGCCCCAGGTGGAGAGCAGGCGCAGCTTGCCCTGCTCCACATACGGCGCCCACGCCGGCGTGTCCGCCACCGACATCACGTGGCCGCCCAGCAGGGCCTGCATCGATTCCGAGTTGCCTTTGTAAGGAATATGCGAGAACTGCACGCCCTGGCGCAGGGCCAGTTCTTCCATGGTCAGGTGAAGCGTGGTCATCGAGCCCGGCGAGCCGTAGGTGAGCTTGCCCGGATTGGCCTTGGCGTAGGCCACGTACTCCTGCATGGTCTTGATCGGCGAATCGGCCGGCACCACCAGACCGAACGAATACCCGGCCAGGTTGATGACGTACGACAGGTCCTTCACCGGATCCCAGTTGATCTTGGTGGTGTACGGCAGGCGGTAGACCGGCATGGCGACCTGGGCCAGCGTGTAGCCGTCAGGCGCCGTGGATTGCATCAACTGGGCCGGCAGCACGCCGCCGGCACCCGGCTTGTTCTCGACGATCACCGGCTGACCGAGGATCTTCGAGGCGTTATCGGCCAGCACGCGGAACGGGATATCGGTGGAACCGCCCGCCGTGTAGCCGATGATCAGGCGGATCGGCCGGCTGGGGAATTTGTCCGCCTGCGCGTGGGCCGGCAGGGCTGCGAAACCGATCGCGGCCGTGGCAGCGAGCATGCCCGCACGGGCGATGAAATGGCGGCGTTGCATAAGTCTATGTCTCCTTCTTCTGCTGCAGTTCTGCAATATTGCGACTTCAGGTCTTGAATGCTTGACGGAGCGCGCCGTTGGCGTCGGCGTGCGCCTGTAATACAGCCGGCACGAAGCGGCCGAGCTTGAAAAAATCGTGAATCATCGACGGATAGTCGACCAGCGTGGCCGGCACACCCGCCGCCTGGAGCTTGGCTGCGTAGGCCACGCCCTCGTCATGCAGGGGGTCGTAGCCGGCTACGGCGATCCAGGCCGGGCACACCCCGCGCACATCGGCCCCGGTACCGCCGCCGTCCAGCGGCGCGAAACGCCAGTCGTCGCGGTCGGCGTCCTGGCCCAGGTAGTGCGAAAAGAACCACTGGATCATGTCGGCGGTCAGCAGGTAGCCGTCGGCCAGCGCGCGGTGCGAGGGCGTGTCCTGCCGCGCGCTCGTGCCCGGATAGATCAGCAGTTGCAGCACCGGCGCCAGGCCGGCGTTGCGGGCGGCCACGGCGCTGGCCGCGGCCAGCGTGCCGCCAGCGCTGTC
>NZ_CAJPVH010000077.1 GCF_905397395.1 Cupriavidus campinensis | reverse complement strand
CGGAAGCCCCGACAAGTGCAGCACTCGCCGCACCGGCAGCGCTGGCGTCCGCACCCGAGGCCGCGCCCGCCGGCGCGTTGGCCATTACCGTGGCCGTCGCGGCGTTGGCCGTCAGGCCGGTGGTGAACACGCTTGGCGTATCCACCGGCGGCTTGCCGCCTGCGCGCTCGCGCTCGGCCGGCGGCGGCGCGCTGGCCTGCAGCTCCTCGGGCCACTTGCCGACCAGGTAGTAATCCATCACCTTGCGGGCGATCGGCGCCGCCACAGCCGCGCCGAAGCCGGCGTTCTCGACGATCAGCGCCAGCGCGATCTTCGGGTTGTCCGCCGGGGCGAAGGCCGTATAGAGCGAGTGGTCGCGCTTGCGCTCCTCCAGCGCATGGTGGTTGTACTTCTCGCCCTTGGCCAGCGTGTAGGTCTGCGCCGTGCCGGTCTTGCCGGCCGATTCATAGGCCGCGCCCGCGAACACGCGCGCGGCGGTGCCCGAGTGCGTCACGGCCACCATGGCCTTCTTGATCACGTCGATATCGGCCTGCTTGAGCGGAATCCGATAGCTTTCCTTGGGCACGGTCAGCGTACGCTGGCGCGTGACCGAATCCTCCACCGCCTTCACCAGGTGAGGCTTCATCACCGCGCCGTTGTTGACGATGATCGACACCGCATTGGCCAGCTGCAGGATCGTGAAGCTGTTGTAGCCCTGCCCGATGCCCAGCGAGATGGTCTCGCCGTCATACCACTTCTGCTGCTCGGGCTTGCGGTACGCCTTGCGCTTCCACTCGGTGGACGGCAGGATGCCGCGGCTTTCGCCCTCGATGTCGATGCCCGTGATCTGCCCGAAGCCAAGCGGCTTCATGAAGTCGTGGATGCCGTTGACGCCCATGTCGCGCGCCAGCGCGTAGTAATAGGTGTCGCAGGACTGCACGATCGAGGTCTGCATGTCCACCCAGCCGTGGCCGCCCGGCTTGTCGTCGCGGAAGGTATGGTTGCCCAGCGTGAAGAAGCCCGGGTCGTGCATGCCCCAGGCGGCCGTGCGCTTGCCCATGGTCAGCGCCGCCAGCGCCATGAACGGCTTGTAGGTGGAGCCGGGCGGATAGGTGCCGCGCAGCGGGCGGTTCAGCAGCGGCTTGTCCGGCGAGCTGTTGAGTTCGTCCCAGGTCTTCGAGTCGATGCCTTCCACGAACAGGTTCGGGTCGTAGGTAGGCTTGGAGACGAAGGCCAGGATGTCGCCCGTGGCCGGCTCGATCGCCACCAGCGCGCCGCGCCGGTCGCCAAACAGCTGCTCGGCCAGCTGCTGGAGGCGGATGTCCAGCGACAGGATCAGGTTGTTGCCCGGCGTGGCCGGCGAGGTGGACAGCGTGCGGATCGGCCGCCCGCCCGCGCTCACTTCCACTTCCTCGAAGCCGGTCAGCCCGTGCAGTTCGGCCTCGTAGCTCTGCTCCAGGCCGATCTTGCCGATGTAGTTGGTGCCTTTGTAGTTGTCGGCGTCCTTGCGCGGATCGTACTTGGCGCCCTCGGCGTCGTTGGCCTCGTCCATCGCATCGATGCGTTCCTGGTCGCGCTGCGAAATGCGCCCCAGATAACCAATCACGTGGCTGGCCGACTCGCCGAGCGGGTACTGGCGGAACAGCCGTGCGCGCACGTCCACGCCGGGAAAGCGGAAACGCTGGGCGGAGAACTTGGCCACTTCCTCGTCGGACAGCTGGCTGCGGATCGGCAGGCTTTCGAAGCTGCGCGACTCCTCCAGCAGCCGCTTGAAGCGGCGGCGGTCACGCGGCTGGATATCTACAAGTGATGAAAGCGCCTCAATTGTATTGTCGAGCGTATCGGTCAGCTTCGACGGCGTGATTTCCAGCGTGTAGGCCGAGTAGTTGCGCGCCAGGATCACGCCGTTGCGGTCCATGATGATGCCGCGATTGGGCTCGATCGGCGCCACGGAGATCCGGTTGTCCTCCGCCTTGGCCGAGTACTGGTCGTGCTTGTACCACTGGAGCCACAGGAAGCGGGTGAACAGCAGCCCGAAGCAGATCACCGTAAACAGGGCAGCGGCCGCCACGCGGATGCGGAAGCGGCCGATTTCCAGTTCGACGTTGCGGATTTCGGTCATGGCGGTACTGCGGCTGCGGGTTCGGCGTGGGCGGTGGCCCGGACGGCTCTATATAGATAGATCCGGCCCGGGAAGGCTGAATCGGCTAAATCGGTCTGGTTTCGTCGACGTCATGCGAACGCCGCTGTGGCGCCAACAGCACACTGGTGGCCAGCGGCCACAGCAGCGCCTCGATGCAGGGCGCCAGCAGCAGCTGCCAGCCCGGCAGGGGCGCGCCCATGGCCAGGCGGATCACCACCGGCACGGCGTGGACGATAAACAGCAGCGGCAGCACATGCAGCGCCTGGGTATAGACGGAGAACCACAGCACGCGGCGGTGGATCGTGATGGCGAAGTAGGCCAGCAGTGTGTAGGCCATGGCGTGCTCGCCCAGCAGGCGGGCATCGTGCACATCCATCAGCAGGCCCAGCAGGAACGCCACACCCATGCCGACCTTGCGCGGCTGGTGGATGTTCCAGAACACCAGCACCAACGCCACCATGTCCGGAATCCAGAGCGTGGTGCCCCACGGCATCAGGTTGAACAGGAACGCGACGATGAACGTCACCGCGATGAACGCGGGGTTGACCGGGCGCAGCAGATAGTGGGGATTGGTCACCGTGCGGGCTCCGTGGCGGCAGGTTTTTCGCCGTTTTTCTCCGCCGACTTCTCGGCACCGGCGCGGGCCGCCGCCGAACGCGCGCCGCGCTCGGCCTTCTGCGGCTTGTCCTCGTCCTGCGGACGCGGGCCCAGCCCGGACTCGTAGCGCACCACCAGCAACTGCCGGTGCGAGCGCACGCCAGCCACCGGCTCGCAATACACGCGCGAGAAGGCCGTATCGGCCTTGCGTTCGATATGGGCGATCTTCGCCACCGGCAGGCCGGGCGGATAGGTACCGTCCAGACCAGATGTGACGAGAAGGTCGCCTTGCTGAAGATCGGCCGAGGCCGCCATGAAGCGCAGGTCGAGCTGCCCGGCGCGCGAGCCGCCGAAGGCCACGCTGCGCAGCCCGTTACGCACCACCTGGACCGGAATCGCCTGGTCCTTGTCGGTCAGCAGCGTCACCTCGGACTGGAGCGGCGAGACCCGCGTGATCTGGCCGATCACGCCGCGTTCGTCGATCACCGGATAGCCGGCGCGCAGGCCCTGCACGCTGCCCCGGTCGATCACGATGCGCTGGCTGTACGGGTCGCGGGCGTCATAGAGGATCTCGGCCGCCACCACCGGCGTGGCCGATTGCTGGGTCAGATTCAGCAGCTTGCGCAGCTGGTTGTTCTCGGCCTCGAGCTGGGCCTGGCGCACGGCGGCGCTGGCCTGCTCCACGGCGCTGCGGCGCAGCTCGCGGTTCTCGTTGGCCAACGTCACGGACGACTGGGCGTAGTCAAAGACGCCGCGCAGCGCGTCGCGCGGCACCAGGACCACGCGTTCCACCGGCATCAGCACGGTGGCGGCAACCTGGCGTGCGACGCGCATGGCGTCGAAGCGGGCATCGACCACGAGCAGCGTCAGCGCGATGGTCACGAAGATGACCAGCCGCGCCACGGCGGACGTGCCTTGCTTGAAGAGCGGCGGTGGGGAGTAATCCATTTACCCGTGCGCAGGCGAAGTCATCCCGCCGGGGGCGGCGGGAGAGGGCGGAAATCTCGTGGCGCACGCACCGGCGCAGCCTGCGGGGGCCGGCATGCCGCGTGTCGCCACGTTGCGGTTCCTGTTCTTACTCGTACGAGAAGATGCTGCCGAGCTTGTCCATGCGCTCGAGCGCCATGCCGGAGCCGCGCACCACGCAGGTCAGCGGGTCTTCGGCCACCAGCACCGGCAGGCCGGTTTCCTCGGCCAGCAGGCGGTCCAGGTCGCGCAGCAGCGCGCCGCCACCGGTCAGCATCATGCCGCGCTCGGCGATGTCCGCACCCAGTTCCGGGGGCGTCTGCTCGAGGGCGATCTTCACGGCGGACACGATCTGGTTCAGCGGATCGGTCAGGGCTTCGAGGATTTCGTTCGACGAAACCGTGAACGCGCGCGGAATGCCTTCGGACAGGTTGCGGCCCTTGACTTCCATCTCGCGCACTTCGGAACCCGGGAATGCCGAGCCGATTTCCTTCTTGATGGCTTCGGCGGTCTGCTCGCCGATCAGCATGCCGTAGTTGCGGCGGATGTAGTTGACGATGGCTTCGTCGAACTTGTCGCCGCCCACGCGCACCGAACCCTTGTAGACCATGCCGCCCAGCGAGATGATGCCCACCTCGGTGGTGCCGCCGCCGATATCCACCACCATCGAGCCCGACGGCTCCGACACCGGCAGCCCGGCGCCGATCGCGGCCGACATCGGCTCCTCGATCAGGTACACCTGGCTGGCGCCGGCGCCCAGCGCCGATTCGCGGATGGCGCGGCGTTCCACCTGGGTGGAGCCGCACGGCACGCAGATGATGATCCGGGGGCTCGGGCGCAGCAGCTTCGAGTCATGGACCATCTTGATGAACTGCTTGAGCATCTGCTCGGTCACGGTGAAGTCGGCGATCACGCCGTCCTTCATCGGGCGGATGGCCTCGATATTGCCCGGCACCTTGCCCAGCATCTGCTTGGCTTCCTTGCCAACCGCCTGGATCGTCTTCTTGGCGTTGGGGCCGCCTTCCTGACGGATGGCCACGACCGACGGTTCGTCCAGGACGATGCCCTTGTCGCGCATATAGATCAGCGTGTTGGCGGTGCCCAGGTCGATGGCCAGGTCGTTGGAGAAATAGCTGCGGAGAAATCCGAACATCAGGAATCCTGTCTTTTGTTGGTTCGCGAGTATGCGAAACGGCCGGCGCCGTGTTCGGCCCGGCCAGGTATACGTTTGCAAGGGTGATGGTTCACGGTTCCCCCGGTGCGCTGCGGCCCGTACCGGCAAGCCGGTACGCCCCGGTGCCGACGGCGAGGGGCGCATGCCCGCCCGGTCATCGGCGATCCGCAACCGGCGCAGCCTGCACGCCGGACCTACGGGAACCTTTGATTAGACTCTGCGCGAAAGTTCGCCGCCAGATGCGCCGGACAGGTCGGAAAATCGCCTGACGATGGCAGAAGCCTAATCGGAGGAACCTGATTGTGAAGTGTGAAACTGCGATGAAAACCGGCTGCTAATCGCGGACTTGCCGCCGGGCCGTGCCTTTATCGTTCGCCAATCGCGTTTCCTGCCTGCTCTTGCAGTCTGTTGCAGTCTTGCGACGCTCGCGCGCCGCGTGCCCCGCCCGACCGCCCTGCCCGGCACTTATGGTGCGTGCCGGCAGTGGCGACGACATCACCGGCGCATGCGCCGGAGTGACCCGCGACCTGCCTGGACCCCGCCATTTGGCGCGCCATGTGAAGTCCGCGTTGCGGGAGGCCTGCAACGCGTAATGATACCTTATAATCCACGCTGTTTCGGGGCGTCAGCGCCCGGAAAAACTTGTAACGAAACGATCCCCGGGGCGCCCCCGGACCCCGCACCGGGCGTCCTGCCCGCCACCCGACCGCACATCTCCAGTCCGATGGACTGAACCCGGCGCCCGCGCCGCATCACGCCATGGCTCTCGCACTCTCCGACGTCAAGCGCATCGCGCATCTGGCCCGCATCGAAACCAGCGATGCCGAGGCCGCGCAGACACTCGCCCAACTGAACAACTTCTTCTCGCTGGTGGAGCAGATGCAGGCGGTGGACACCACCGGCATCGAACCGCTGGCCCACCCGCTCTCCGCCGTGCGCGACATCGCCCAGCGCCTGCGCGAGGATGTCGTGACCGAGACCGACCGCCGCGAAGACTACCAGCGCCCGGCCCCGGCCACCGCGCGCGGCCTCTACCTGGTGCCGAAGGTCATCGAGTGACGCCCGGGCCACCAGCCCGGCCCGCCGCCGCCCCTGACCGCCACCGCAGACACCAGACCGACATGTCCTTTTCCGCTGATTCCGTGACTTCCCTGCGCCAGATCGCCGATGCCCTGGCGGCGCGCACCGTTTCCGCCGAGGAACTCGCACGCGACTACCTCGCCCGCATCGACGCCGCGCGCGACCTGAACGCCTTTGTAGACGTCAACCCCGACCTCACCCTGGCCCAGGCCCGCGCCGCCGATGCGCGCCGCGCCCAGGGCCAGGCCGCGCCGCTGACCGGCGTGCCCATCGCCCACAAGGACGTCTTCGTGACGCGCGGCTGGGCCTCCACGGCCGGCTCGAAGATGCTGGCCGGCTATCCGAGCCCGTTCGACGCCACCGTGGTGGAGCGCCTGGCCGCCGCCGGCATGGTCACGCTGGGCAAGACCAACATGGACGAATTCGCGATGGGTTCGTCGAACGAGAACTCGTACTTCGGCCCCGTGCGCAACCCGTGGGACAAGCAGCGCGTGCCGGGCGGTTCCTCGGGCGGTTCCGCCGCCGCCGTGGCTGCGGGCCTGGCCCCGGCCGCCACCGGCACCGACACCGGCGGCTCGATCCGCCAGCCGGCGTCGTTCTCGGGCATCACCGGCATCAAGCCAACCTACGGCCGCGTCTCGCGCTACGGCATGATCGCGTTCGCCTCGTCGCTCGACCAGGGCGGCCCGATGGCCCGCTCGGCCGAGGACTGCGCGCTGCTGCTCAACGCCATGGCCGGTTTCGATCCGAAGGATTCCACCAGCCTCACGCCCGCCCAGGGCGGCGTGGACGAGGACTTCACGCGCCATCTGGGCCAGCCGCGCGCCGGCGCCAGCGCCGACAAGCCACTGGCCGGCCTGCGCATCGGCCTGCCGCGCGAGTACTTTGGCGCGGGCCTGTCCGCCGATGTGCAAGCCGCCGTGCGCGGCGCGCTGGCCGAGTACGAGAAGCTCGGCGCGACGCTGGTCGACGTGACCCTGCCCAAGACCGAACTGTCGATCCCGGTGTACTACGTGATCGCGCCGGCCGAGGCGTCGAGCAACCTGTCGCGCTTCGACGGCGTGCGCTACGGCCACCGCGCAGCCGAGTACGGCGACCTGCTCGACATGTACAAGAAGTCCCGCGCCGAAGGCTTCGGTGCCGAGGTCAAGCGCCGCATCCTGGTGGGCACCTACGTGCTGTCCCACGGCTATTACGACGCCTATTACCTGCAGGCGCAGAAGATCCGCCGCATCATTGCCGACGATTTCCAGCGCGCCTTCAGCCAGTGCGACGTGATCATGGGCCCGGTGGCGCCCACGGTGGCGTGGAAGCTCGGCGAGAAGACCGCCGACCCGGTGCAGATGTACCTGGCCGACATCTTCACGCTCTCCACCAGCCTCGCCGGCCTGCCCGGCATGAGCGTGCCGTGCGGCACGGGGCAGGACAACATGCCCGTGGGCCTGCAACTGATCGGCAACTATTTCGATGAAGCGCGCCTGCTGCAGGTGGCCCATGCGTTCCAGCAGGCCACCGACTGGCACCTGCGCCGCCCGGCCTGATGACGATGCACGACAAGCGCCTGCTACGCCTCTTCGCCGCGATGGCCCTCGCGGTGGTGCTGGCCGGCTGCTCGCTGCCGTTCGGCGGGCGCTCCACGCCCATCGCCGCGCGCGACATCGACCTGAACGGCGACTGCCGCCGCACCGAGGAGGACGGTTTCCGCGAGGACGCCCAGCTGCGCGTGGCAGACAACGCCGTGCAGCAGTTGCAGTGGAAGCTGTGGGTCGGCAAGCGCGGCTCGTGCAGCTTCAACCTGGCCGAATTTCGTCAGGTGCGCAAGAAGCCACATATCGAGTTGCGCGCCAACGATGGCAGCGCCTGCAAGCTGATGGTCTGGCAGGACCCGCGCCGCGTGACGCTGGCGCATGCGAGCTGCCAGTCGCACTGCACGCCCGGCATCTATGAGGAAGCGTGGCCGGTGATGTTCGAACCGGACACGGGCGCCTGCGCGCGCACGCGATAACGTCTCCCCCATGCCGCCACGCCGCCCACTCTCCTCCTTCGCCGCCGGGGTTATGCCCGGGGTTATGCCTCGGGTGCGGCGCTGGCTGCGCGCGGGACTGGCGATGATGACGGTGAGCGCGGTGCCGGCGTGGAGCACGGTCTCGGCGCCGCAAGCGCCGATCTCGGCTTCCAGCGCGCCGGCGGTGGCGGCTTCGGTGGCAGCTTCCGCGGCCACGTCCACGCCGGCCGCCCCCGCGCCCATCGTCCAGCGCGTGCGGCTGGCCGGCGATGCCGGCATGCCAACATTGCCGGCCTACTGGTTCCTGCCGCGCGACAGCGGCCATCCACGGGCGCAGCCGCTGCCGGTGGTGATAGCGCTGCACGGCTGCGGCGGGCTCGAAGACACGCACCGCGTGGCGCGGCGCACGGGTTCCATCGACGAAATCCTCAATCCGGCCGGCACCATGCAGGCCCGCTACCGCGAGTACGCGCACTGGCTGACCGAGCGCGGCTACGCCGTGCTGATGCCGGACAGCTTCGGCCCGCGCGGGCGCATCACCAGCGGCTGCGGTGATACGCCGGACGCACGCGGCATCGACGACAAGACCCGCCGCGCCGACGCCCTGGCCGCGCTGCGCTGGGTGGCGCGCCAGCCCGGCGTGGACCCGCGCCGCATCGTGCTGCTGGGCTGGTCGAACGGCGCGCAGGCAGTGCTGGCCGCCATCGACGCCAGCCGCCCGTGGCCGGCCGGCACGCCTGCCGTGGAGCGCGCCGTGGCCTTCTACCCGGCCTGCAAGCGCGTGGTGCGGCAGCACAATTTCAAGCTGCGCGCGCCGGTGCTGATGATGATTGGCGGCGCGGACGACTGGACCCCGGCCACCCGCTGCGCGATGCTCCAGAACGCCGTGCTGGCGCGCCAGCCCGATGCGCGCTTCCGGCTCGAGATCTACCCGGGCGCCTATCATGGCTTCGACGGCACCAGCGAGCTGCACGGCCGGCGCGACGCGCCCCGGCGCACCCCGGGCGCCGATACCGCCAGCGGCGGCGACGCCCTGGCGCGCGTAGCCGCGCTCGCCCAACTCGATTCGTGGCTGTTGAACCCGGCGCCCTGAAGAACGCCGGGTCCGGCCCTATATAGAACAGAACAGAAGACTTAAACCAGGAATACCGCCATGCAATGGGAAGTGGTGATCGGCCTGGAGACGCATACGCAGCTCTCCACCGCCTCGAAGATTTTTTCCGGCACCTCCACCGCGTTCGGGGCCGAAGCCAACACGCAGGCCTCGCCCGTGGACCTGGCGCTGCCGGGCGTGCTGCCCGTGCTGAACAAGGGCGCCGTCGAGCGCGCCATCGAGTTCGGGCTGGCCATCGGCGCTCATATCGCGCCGCGCAGCATCTTCGCGCGCAAGAACTACTTCTACCCTGACCTGCCGAAGGGCTACCAGATCAGCCAGTACGAGATTCCGGTCGTGCAGGGCGGCACCATCACGATCCAGGTGGAAGGACGGCAGGGCGTCTACGAGAAGACCGTGAACCTGACCCGCGCCCACCTCGAGGAGGATGCGGGCAAGTCGCTGCATGAGGACTTCGCCGGCATGACCGGCATCGACCTGAACCGCGCCGGCACGCCGCTGCTGGAGATCGTGACGGAGCCGGACATGCGCAGCTCGGCCGAGGCCGTGGCCTACGCCAAGGCCCTGCACTCGCTCGTGGTATGGCTGGGCATCTGCGACGGCAACATGCAGGAAGGCAGCTTCCGGTGCGACGCCAACGTCTCCGTGCGCCCGGTCGGCCAGAAGGAATTCGGCACCCGCCGCGAAATCAAGAACCTGAACTCGTTCCGCTTCCTCCAGCAGGCCATCGACTACGAAGTGCAGTGGCAGATCAACGAGATCGAGGACGGCCGCAAGATCGTCCAGGCCACCGTGCTGTTCGACCCGGACACCGGTGAGACGCGCGCGATGCGCACCAAGGAAGACGCGCACGACTACCGCTACTTCCCCGATCCGGACCTGATGCCGCTCGAGATCGACAGCGAGTGGGTCGAGCGCGTGCGCGCCGGCCTGCCCGAGCTGCCGGTGGCGATGCAGGCGCGCTTCGTCTCGCAGTACGGCCTCTCCGCCTACGATGCAAGCACGCTCACGGCCACCAAATCCCTCGCCGCCTACTTCGAGGCCGTGGTGACCGAGGCCGGCGTGGCCAGCGCCAAGCCGGCGGCCAACTGGCTGATGGGCGACGTGGCGTCGCAACTGAACCGCGAAGGCATGGCCATCGACGACGCCCCGGTGCGCCCGGCGCAACTGGCCAAGCTGCTGGCACGCATCGCCGACGGCACGGTGTCCAACAACACCGCCAAGAAGGACGTCTTCCCGGCGATGTGGGCCGGCGAGTCCGGCGGCGACGCCGACGCGATCATCGCCGCCAAGGGCCTCAAGCAGATGTCCGACACCGGCGAACTCGAGAAGATCATCGACGACGTGCTGGCCGCCAACGCCAAGTCCGTCGAAGAGTTCCGCGCCGGCAAGGAAAAGGCGTTCAACGCACTGGTCGGCCAGGCCATGAAGGCCACCAAGGGCAAGGCCAACCCGGCCCAGGTCAACGAACTGCTCAAGAAAAAGCTCGGCTGACCCGCCCTCGGCGTCATCCGAACCCTCTGACGAAAGAAGCCGGTCCGCGCAAGCGGCCGGCTTTTTTGTTGGGCGCCCCTGAGCGCCCCTGAGCACCCCTAAGCACCCCTAAGCGCCCCGCAGCGCCCGCTCCAGCGCCACGATGCGCGCCTCGAGGTCGTGCAGGCGGCGCTCGCGCGAGGCGAGGGCTTCCTGCATCTGGGCGATGGGCGCGCTCAGTTGCCCCACGGTGGCCGCGTCGGTCGGCGCGGTGCCCGGCGCGACGTTGATGATCTGGCGCTGCAGGGTGTTGGTGCCGACCGAGACCGTCAGGTCGCGGTCGCAGTACGAGGCCGTGCCGAGCGCCACGCCGTGCGCGGCCGCCGCGCGGCTGCCGTGCCCGAGCGCCACCGCGAACTCGGTGCTGGCGACGGCGTCGGTGCCCACGGCGACCGCGCCGGTATTGGTGGCCTGCGCCATCGGCCCCACGGCGATCGCCGTCGCGCCGGAGGCTTCCGATCGCTGGCCCAGCGCCACGCTTTTGTGGCCGGACGCCACCGCGGCCATCCCCACCGCCGTGGTGCCGCCCACCTGGAAGCTGTCCGCGCCGGACGCCACGGCATTGCCGCCGATGGCGACGCTCCACGCGTAGGCGGCCTGCGCTTTTTCGCCGATGGCGACAGAGCGGCTGCCAAAGGCATACGTATTGCAGCCCAGCGCCACCGAGCCCGCGTCCACGGGGTCTCGCGAGGCGACATCGGCACGGGCATTCAAGCCGATGGCCACACCCGGGCCTGACTCGCTGACCGTAGCCCCCTGGCCGAGCACGACGCTGCCGCCCCCGGTAGCCACGGTATCCGCGCCAATGGCGATGGCGTTGCTGCCGGCTGCCGAAGCCGCCGCCCCGGTGGCGTTCACCTGCACATACTTGAGCCCGGTCTTGCCCGTGGCGAGGTTCTCCACGGTCTGCGACAGCGCGGCGATGTCCTGGGCATTGCCAGCGACTTGGGCCGCCGTCTCGGCCAGCTGGCCGCCGGTGACGGCGTCGCTGCTGCCCTGGCTCACCTCGCCGGGCCGTAGCCCCGTCACCAGTGTCGATGGCAGCGTAGCGCGGCTCTTGCTCTTGTCGTCATAGGCCAGGTAGGGCGCACCACCGCCACCGCCACCGCTATTCCCGCCATTACCGTTGGCGGACGATGGATTGTTCCCTGCTTCGAGATCAGTCTGAGACATTGCCATGAAGGGCTCCTGGAATCGGGTTGATCAGCACCACGGCACGGGCGCATACGCTGCCCATGCCGTCGCCATGGTCGCTACCCCCTTTCCGGAAGTACATGGATCGCCCCGACGGCGCTCACTCCACCGGCACCACGCTCACCTCCACCTCCACCTCCACCTCCACCGTGTGCTCACCCCGCCCACGAACGGTTGCCGCCCGCACTACCTGTGGCGCACCGCACGCTCCAGCACCGCGAGGCGCGCCTCGAGTTCAACCAGCTGCTGGTTTGTCTGGAAGAGCTGGCTGCCTGCCACCGCATCCGTGCTCTGCAGGCTCTGCTCAGCGGGTCGCAACCCCGCAACTTTTGCCGATTGCAGCGTAAGCCGGGTCTTGCTCCTGTCGTCGTAGAGCACCAGCGCACTCTCCACTTCCCCGCGCGCATTCACGGACAGGCCCGCCTCCTTCAACTGGCCGACCGTGGCGGCATCATCCTCCTCCTGCCCCGCCGCAACCCGTGCGATGAAGCGACGGGTGCTGTCATTGCCGACAGATACTGTCTGCGCGCGATCGGTCGTGGAAGCGCAACCCAGCGCCACACTCTGGGCGCCATTCACGCTCGCACTCGCGCCGATGGCCACTGCTGAATCACTGTCAACGAGGGCCAGATCGCCGATAGCAATCCCCTTGTTGCCACTGGCGCTCACCGTCGCCAGAAACCCGGCCGCAACCGCTCCATAAGCGTTGGTAAAGGTGTAATAGCCCATGGCAGCGGCGGATAATGCATATCCTTGGGCATACGCACCCACATACACCGAGCCCGGATAGTCCGCGCTGATTGTTCCCGCCAGGTAGCCGACAGCGACGCATTCCTCGGAATCCACCTCGGCACCGCTGGCAATCGCCACCGACTCGATGCCATTGGCCTGACTAGCCGGACCGGTGCTGTTGACTGCCAAATACATCATGCCGTCGTCTTTCAGCGCAATGGCGTCAACCCGTTCCCGTAGCGCATTGAACTGTTGCAGGGTGACATACTGGCCCGGGCGGTCCCTGTCCGAGGCGTTGGCCCTAGTCTGGACATCAGTCTGATTGCTCATTGCGTTCTCCGTCAGCTGCCGCGGCGGACAGCGCCCCATCCTGAGTAAGAATGCCGTGTGACCGCACCATGTGCTCAAGCCACCCGGGGCCATTCCTGCACGACTACCTGTCGCGCACAGCACGCTCCAGCGCCGCGAAGCGCGCCTCGAGTTCGACCAGCCGCTGATTTGCCTTGAAGAGCTGGCTGCCCGTTACCGCTTCCGTGCTCTGCGCGCTCAGTTCAGCGGGGCGCAATCCCGACACCCTTACCAACGGCAGCGTCAGCCTCGTCTTGTTCCTGTCGTCGTACAGCACCAGCGCACGCTCCACTTCGCCGCGCGCATTCACGGGCAGGCCAGCCTCCTTCAACTGGCCGACTGTGGCGACATCATCATCCTCCTGCCCCGCCGCAACACGGGCGATGAAGCGGAGCGCGCTGTCATTGCCTACGGACACCGTCTGCGCGCGATCGGTCGTGGAACCAGCGCCTATCGCCACACTCTGCTCGCCGCTCGCAGTGGCACTCGCGCCGATGGCCAAGGCTGAATCACCGGCAACGATGGCTGTGTTGCCGATACTGATCCCCTTGTTACCAAGGGGGTCCACTATCGCGGCAGACCCGATCGCAACCGCTCCATAAGCCTGAGCGAGCGTGTCAAAGCCTATGGAGGTGCTGCACGTTTCGCTGGCTAGGGAATACGCCCCCACACACACCGAGCCCTGGCCAGATCCGGTAGCCAGGTAGCCGACTGCAACAGATTTTTCGGAATTTGCGGAGGCACCGCTGGCAATCGCCACCGACTCGTTGCCATTGGCCTGACTATCCGGACCGGTGCTGTTGACTGTGAAGTACGCAATGCCGTCTTCTGTCAGCGCAATGGCGTCAACCCGTTTCCGTAGCGCATTGAATTGTTGCAGGGTGACATACACACCCTGCAAGTCCCTCCCCGGAAGATTTCTCCTTGCTTCGATCTCGGTGCGATGGGTCATTGCAGTTCTCCGTAAGGTGCCGTTGGTGGACGGCGGGCATCATGGCGCCACAACGTCCAGGACGTCACCATGTTCCGCGGTCCCTCTCCATAAGTACATGGATCGGCGGGACGCGACCATCCTCGCAAGCCGCCCTTCGGAAGACCATGGATCGGCGGGCGCCGCCGATCACTCCACCGGCACCACGCTCACCTCCACCTCCACCGTGTGCTCGCCCCCGCCCACGATGACGCCGTGCAGCAGGGGCACGTCGCTGTAGTCGCGCGCGATGGCCAGGGTGACGTGGCGGGTGTCGGCCAGCATGTCGTTGGTCGGGTCGAGATCGACCCAGCCGTTCCCGGGGCACCAGACGCCGGCCCACGCATGGGAGGCATCGGCGCCCAGCAGGCGCGGCTCGCCCGGCGGCGGATCGGTGCGGAGATAGCCGCTGACATAGCGCCCGGGCAGCCCGAGCGAGCGCAGGCAGCCGATCATCACCTGGGCGAAGTCCTGGCACACGCCGCTGCGCAGCGCGAAGGCCTCCAGCGCGGGTGTGTGGACCTCGGTAATCTCGGCGTGATACTCGAAATCGGCGTGGATGCGGTGCATCAGGTCGATGGCGCCGGCCACCACGCTCACCCCGGGCGTGAAGCTGCGCCGGGCGTAGTCGCGCAGGTCCGCGTGCAGCGCCACATTGGGCGAGGCGAAGACGAACTCGGCCTCGGGGTCGAACGGCTGGCCGGCGCGGTAGCGCAGCCGTTGCGCGGCCTGCTCCCACGGCGGGCTGCGGGCCGGGTCGAGCCTGGCCCAGCGCGGCGTCAGCGTGACCGTGCTGGCCGTGGTCAGCTGCATGGTCTCGTGCGGCACGTCGAGCATGAAATGCAGCACGTTGTTGCCGAAGGCATCGGTGCGCACGTGCTGGTGCGAGGGCGGCGGATCGATGTCGGTGCAGTGCGCGCTCACGGCCTGCCACGGGTAGGACGGCGGCGTGACCACGGCGCGCTGCTGCGCGTGCTCCACGGGCCAGGCGTACTGGTAGGTGGTGACGTGGTGCACGCTCAGGGTGGACGGCGCCTCGGGCGCCGGGGCGGCCGCGGGCTTGGTGGCGGGCACTGGATTCACGCTCATGGCAGGTCCGTTTCCGGCGCCACGCCGGCATGGCTGAAGTAGCGGCCGCCGATTTCGTCGGACAGCTTGGCCATGCGCGCGCCGAGCTGGTCGCACAGCGCGGCCAGCGTGGCATGGCGGCCCTCGTCATCAGTGGCGCACAGCACCGTGCGCGACGGCAGCGCGCTGGCCGGCGGCAGCAGTTCCGCCAGCGGCACGCGGGCCTGGCCCGTGGCGCCGGTCGGCAGTTGCACCAGCTTCTCGCGCAGGCGGTCCAGCACGCCGTAGAGGCCGCGCGGGTTGGTGGCGTCCAGCACGAGCAGGTCCACCAGCGCCGGCACGTCGGTCCGGCCCGGGAACAGCGAGCGGTAGGTCAGCGTGCTGTCGAACAGGTGCAGCAGCAGGTCGAAGCCGCTGCGCGAGCGCAGCGCGCCACTGCGCTCGGCCACCTCCAGGAACAGCGCCAGCGTGGAGACGCGCTCGATATGACGGCCAATGAACACCAGCCGCCACGCTTCGTCGCGCGACATGCGGTCGCCCTGCGCGCCGCTGATCGCGCCGAGCTGCATCGACAGTTGCTCCAGCGCGACCAGCACCCGGGAGCGGTCGTACGCGCCCTCGCCGCTGGCCGAGCCGGCCGGGCACGCGGCGGCGGCCATCGCGTCGTGGAAGTCGTTGCGGGCGGCCAGGATGGTGCGCCAGTGATCGTTCGAGAGCCGGTTGCGGATCTCGTTGGCCGCGCGCGCGTGGCTGGCCAGCGTCTGCACCACCCCGGCGCTGCCGCTGGGATCGGCCAGCGCGGACACCAGGCTGCGCTCGAACACCCGCAGCGACGCCTGCGGCGAGGGCGTCTGGGCCGGCACCAGGCCGAACCACTGCGCCAGCTGGCCGATCATGTTCAGCGTGCCGTCGTCGGTTTCGTCGTTCGATTCGATCGATCCGAGGATCTGCCGGCACAGGCGCACGGTGTTCTCGGCACGCTCCGCGTAGCGGCCGGCCCAGTACAGGTTCTCGGCGGCGCCCGATGTCTGGCTGGAGAGCACCCAGGTGTCGGCGCTGGTGCCGCCCAGCTGCATCGACACCGCCTCCAGCCGGGGCGGCGCCAGTCTCATGAACCCGCCCGGCATGACCTGCCAGCCGCCGTTGCCATCGGCGATGGCAAACACGCGCAGCATGGCCGCCCGTGAGCCGATGCGCCCGCCGCCGCGCCCGTCCGGCTCCCAGCACGGCGTGTGCGAGAGCGGCAGCGGCGCCTGCAGCGTGTAGCGGTCGGGCGTCTCGGCGATGCGCGCGCGCCAGTCTTCGAGCGGCTGCAGCCCGCGCTCCATGCCCAGGCGCGGCTCGCCCGGCACACGCGGATAGGTCGGCATGACGAAGGCCTCGGACAGCGTCGCCATGGCCTCTTCCTGCGCGGCGGCCTCGCCGCACCACCAGCTCGACACGGCGGGCAGGATCAGCGTCTCATCCAGCAGCGCGCGGGCGATGCCCGGCAGGAAGCCGTGGATTGCCGGCGACTCCAGGAACCCCGCGCCGGGCACGTTGGACACCATCACGTTGCCCGCCCGCATCGCCTCCAGCAGCCCCGGCACGCCGATGGTGGAGTCGCTGCGCAGCTCCAGCGGGTCGCAGAACACGTCGTCCAGCCGGCGCAGGATCACGTCCACGCGCTCCAGCCCGCCGAACGTCTTCAGGTAGACCATGTCGTTGCGCACGGTCAGGTCCTTGCCTTCCACCAGCGTGATGCCGAGGTAGCGCGCCAGGAAGGTGTGCTCGAAGTAGGTCTCGTTGAACGGCCCCGGCGACAGCAGCACGATGTGCAGCCCGCCGCTCGACGGCAGCGAGGCCCCTTCATCCGCCCCCGCCACCAGCGGTGCATGCGCCAGCGTGGAGATGAGCTGGGCGAAGGCCGGCGGCAGCCGCCGCACGCGCATCTCGCGGAAGGCATCGGCGAACTGGCCCGAGATGATCAGCCGGTTCTCCAGCGCGTAGCCCATGCCCGACGGGGTTTCCGTGCGATGGGCGATGACGGTCCAGCCATCGTCGGTATGGACCAGGTCGATCGCCATGGTCTGGAGGAAGCTGCCGCCCGGCGGCTGGTAGCCCTTGAGGGGCCGCATGTAGCCGGGATGGCCGTAGACCAGCCCCGGCGGCAGCAGGCCGCGCGTGAGCAGCGTCTGGGGGCCGTAGATGTCGGCCATGATCGCGTTGGCGAGCGTGGCGCGCTGGGCCGCGCCGCGCTCGATCACGGCCCAGTCCTCCTCGGCGATCAGGAACGGCAGCAATTCCAGCTGCCACGCCCGCGCGCCGCCGCCCTGGTCGGCATAGACGTTGTAGGTCACGCCGTTGTCGCGGATCTGGCGCGCCACTGCCGCCGCGCGCGCCGCCAGCGCGTCCGGGCTCAGGCTGCCGAGGTCGCCCTGCTCGCCCAGTTCCGCGAAGAAGCGCGCCCAGGGCGCGCGCAGCGTGCCGTCCGGCAGGCGCAGCTCGTCCAGATGGCCGTCCGGCACGGGCAGGGCCAGCCGGCCCGCCATGGCAGCCGGGCTGTCCGATCCGTCGAGGGGAAGCGACGACTGCAAGGGCACGGGGAGAGGTCTCCGGGGGAGGGTGTCGGCTTATATCTGCCGCAGATCGAGCGTAAAGGGGAATTCGAGGCTGCGCTCCACCGGCGGCGCCACGGACCGCCCCGGCGTATGGCCGATGGTGAAGAAGCGGGCCAGCCGCCGGCTTTCGGCCTCGTAGGCGTTTACCGGGAATGTCTGGTAATTACGGCCGCCGGGGTGGGAAACATGATACTGACATCCCCCAACGCTGCGATCCATCCACGTATCCACCACGTCGAAGGTCAGCGGGGCATGGGAGCCGATGGTCGGATGCAGCGACGACGGCGGCGCCCAGGCGCGGTAGCGCACGCCGGCCACGTACTCGCCGGCGCGGCCGGTGGGCTGGAGCGGGATGGTCCGGCCGTTCACCGTCACCACATGGCGGGTCTCGTTCATGCCGAGCACGCGCACCTCCAGCCGCTCCACCGACGAATCGACATAGCGCACCGTGCCGCCCGCCGCGCCCTCCTCGCCCATCACGTGCCACGGCTCCAGCGCCGCGCGCAGTTGCAGCGAGAGCCCGGCCGCCTCGGCCTCCACCTCGCCCACGCGCGGGAAGCGGAACTCGAAGTGCGGCGCAAACCACGCGGACTCGAACACGAAGCCGGCGCTGCGCATCTCGGCCAGCACGTCCTCCAGATCCATCTGCACGAAGGTGCCGAGCATGAAGCGGTCGTGCAGCGCCGTGCCCCAGCGCGTGAGCCGCGCGGTATAGGGCGTGCGCCAGAAACGGGCGACCATCGCCCGCAGCAGCAGTTGCTGCACCAGGCTCATGCGTGCGTGCGGCGGCATTTCGAAGGCGCGCAGCTCCAGCAGGCCGAGCCGGCCCGTGGCGCCATCGGGGGAATAGAGCTTGTCGATGCAGAACTCCGATCGATGCGTATTACCCGTCACATCGGCAAGCAGGTTGCGCAGTGCCCGGTCGATCAGCCATGGCGGGGTGTAGCCATCGCCGGCGCCTTCGTGCAGCGCCACCTGCCGGCGCAGTTCCGCGAAGGCGATCTCCAGTTCGTAGAGCTGGTCGTTACGGGCCTCGTCCACGCGCGGCGCCTGGCTGGTCGGGCCGATGAACAGGCCCGAGAACAGGTAGGACAGCGCCGGATGGTTGTGCCAGTAGGCGATCAGGCTGGCCAGCACGTCGGGCCGGCGCAGGAAGGGGCTGTCCGCCGGGGTGGCGCCGCCGAGCACGAAGTGGTTGCCGCCGCCCGTGCCGGTGTGGCGCCCATCGAGCATGAACTTGTCGGTGGAAAGGTGCGTCTCGTGCGCGGCCTGGTAGAGGAACTCGGTGTGATCCACCAGTTCCGCCCAGTTGCTGGCCGGATGGATGTTGACCTCGATCACGCCCGGGTCCGGGGTGACCTGGAGCAGCTTCAGGCGCGGATCGCGCGGCGGCGGGTAGCCTTCCATCACGATCTTCATGCCGAGTTCGGCCGCCGTGGCTTCCACCTCGGCCACCAGCGCGAGGTAGTCCTCGAGCACGGTCAGCGGCGGCATGAAGACATAGAGGATGCCGCGCTTGTCGCCCATCGACTTCAACTCGACGGCCGGGCCGGCGGCGCGGCTGGGGTGGCGTACTTCGACGCAGAGCGCGGTACGGATGATGTCCGCCGCCGACTCGCCCAGCGCGGGCGGGCGGGTGAAGGCCGGGGCCAGGCCCGCTGCGTCGGCCGTGGCGGCCGGTGCGGGTGCTGGCTCCGCTGGTGTTGCGGGCCCGGAAGGTGCCGGGGCGACGGTCT
>NZ_CAJPVH010000076.1 GCF_905397395.1 Cupriavidus campinensis | reverse complement strand
CGGGCGGAACCGGGGGCGCGGCCATGGCGCGGGGCGGCGTGGCGAGCGCGGCGGCCATCAGGCAGGCCCCCGCGCACGTCAGCGCCGGAGAGGGTAGGGAATAACGCTGCACGGCGAGGTCTCCTTCCTGCGGGCGTGGGGAACGTGGCGGAGGGGCCGGATCCAGTCGAACGCAATCGAACGCAATCGAACGCGGTCGGACTCAGATCAGGCTCTTGAACCACGGGCGATCGAGGCTGACCTTGGCCCAGTGGCCGAGCGCGCAGCGGTCCGTGCCGCTGCCGCTGCTGCCGGGCAAGTCAGGCAAAGGCTTGTTCAGCTTGGCAATCAGATAGATCTCGTTCTTCTCGATGGGCGGGAAGGGCACGAAGTAACGCGCCTGATCGCCATCGGGGGCGCGCGGCAGGATCTCGGCCACGGCGCCAGACAGCGGCACGGCCACGCCATCGACCTGCACCTTGACCTTGGCCCCGGGCAGGAGGTCCTTGCTGAGGCTGCGCGGGAACACGGCCACCACGCTCGGCTGGGCGCAGTTGGTGGTGCGCATCAGCGTGGCGCCGGCCGCCACGCGCGTGCCCGGCGGGGCGGTCACGTCCTCGACGATGCCGCCGCCATAGGCTTTGATGTCAAGGTTGGAGACGCGCTCCACGCGCTCCTGCTCGGCGGCGACGAGCTTGTCGACCGACTGGCCGTATTCCTCCAGCTGCCTGATCTCGGCCTCCAGCTGCACGTTCTCGGCGCGCAATTCCTCCTGCCGTTGTGCGAGCGAGCCCAGCGCGCCGTCGGTGCTCGACATGTACACCTTGCCGCGTGCGGCCTCGCTGCTGCCGCGCGCGGTGTCCAGCTCGGCCTGGATCGCATCCCGGTTGCCAGCCAGCACGGTGAGCTGGTTGCGCGACGCATCGGTATAGGCCTGGCTCACCGCCCCGGCCCACTGCATGGCCTGGTTGCGATTGACCACATCGGTCTGCTGGTCGATCTGCTGCTTGGCCACGCTCAGGCGCGCCTCGATGCCGCGCAGCTTGGAGGCGTGCTCGCGCTGCGCCGCCGACTGGTAGCGCTTGATGTCGTCGCCCGTGGACGCCAGCCGCGCCTGGTTGCCCTCGAGCTTGGCCTTGGCGGCTTCATAGCGCTTCTGGTTGTCGAGCTGCTTGCCGAGCAGTTCCACCAGCAGCGAGCGGTCGATGTTGGGATTCTGGAGCGTCATCAGCGACTGCCCCTGCGCGAAGGTGCCGCCAACCGCCACGATCTGCTTCGTCACGATGCCTTCCACCGGCGTGGTGACGAGGTTCACGGGACTGTTCACCACGGCACGCTCGGAAGACCGTGTGAACACGGGCGGGAACATCACCGAGAGGACCACCCAGATGATGAAGGCCACCATCCCATAGCTGGCCAGCCGCGGCACGATCTGCCACAGCGGCCGCAGGCTCAGCGTGCCGCCCCGCCGCGCGACGAGGGGATCGTCTGGCTTGCCGCCGGGCGGGGGCGCGGGGGAGGTGGGCCGGCGCGTCGGCAACGTTGGTTTGTTGTCGGGCTTCTCGTTCTGCATGCCATCCTCCGAACAATAGTCAGCGCCCGCCAAGAACGGGCAAAAGCGTCCCCACCGCGATGGCTGGCGCAAATCGCGGAAATCGCGGACAAAAGTGCGCCTCGCACGCGGTGTTGGCGCGCGCGCATGCGCAACGTCGTCGTCCCCAGGTAGTTCTTATGCGCGTGGTCCCGGGCGGTTGCTACGCGCCGGAACTGGCTTGTTTCCAGACCGGGCAGGCAGGCCGGTCATTTGAGGGGTCCGCAAACGCGGACCGTCACAGCGAGGCGTTACACGCCCATTGATGCTCCGTCACACCACATCGCGGATGGGATCGGCATGGCGTTGCCGGAGCGATTCAAAGGTAGTCAGTTTGACCGGGGCGTGCTGTAAGGAAGTGTAAGGACTGTATATCGCGACACTTAGTACGGCCGTTCGCTTGGCCGCGTGCGACAAGGGTCATGCACGCGTCACGTCGCACTATTAATTAAGCGGTGACAGGAGAGCACTGCATCAGGGCATGATGCAGTGTCCCGGTGCAGGTGTGATGGAGGAAGCGTGGGAGAAGATGCTACGCGGTTGTGGCGCGGCGTAGTCACTGCGCGCCGCGCGGCGACAGCAGATCGCCCATGCCCACGCGATGGAGCATCTCGGCGCGCAGGCGGTCCAGCACGGCGAAGCCGACGTCGGCGCCGTCCTGCGTCGGATCGACATGCACGCGGAACGGCCGCTTGCCGAACGGCGCGTTGACGACATCGACGATGGCATCGGCTACCTGTCCCGCATCCGCATCGGGCGGCACGATGCCGGCGAACGCGCGCTGGATTTCATCGCCAAAGCCGGCATAGGGGCCCGACTCGTATTCATCGACGCGAGCGGTATCGGCAGGCAGCCCCGTATGCGCGAAGTGGTTGGTGCCGCTGGTGAACGCGCCCGGGACGATGATCGACGTCTCGATGCCCCAGCGCGACAACTCGCGCGCGTACTGGACCGCGATGGCATCCATCGCCGCCTTCGCCGCGAAGTACGGGGCGAGGTAGGGCGGGGTGCCGCCGGCGGAACTGCTGCTCGACACCCAGACCAGCAGCCCTTGCCCCTGGCGGCGCAGATGGGGCAGCACCGCGCGGTTCACCCGCTGGGTGCTGAGCACGTTGATGTCGTACAGCTGGGCGAATTGCTCCGGCGTGAACGCCTCGGCCGGACCGAAGGCCATGTGGCCGGCGTTGTGCATCAGCACGTCGATACGGCCCGTGGCGGCGACGATGCCGGCCACGGCGTCATCGATGGACGGCTGCGATTGCACGTCCAGTTCCACCGTGCGCAGATCGGCGTCATGCGTGCGGGCGAATGCGGCCATCTGCGCCACGACTTCGGCATTGCGGCTGGCCGTGTTGCGCATGGAGGCGTAGACCGTGTGGCCCGCCTTGGCGAGGGCCTCGGCGGTCAGGCGGCCGAAGCCGCTCGACGCGCCGGTGATCAGGATGACTTTCTTCATGGTGGACTCCACGCTTGAATCAGATGATGCCGCCGTTGACGCGGAGGGTCTGCCCGTTGACCCATGCGCCGTCGGGGCCGGCCAGGAAGGCCACGGCACTGGCGATGTCCTCCGGCGCGCCCAGGCGCTCCAGCGGGGCGAGCCGCGCGAGGTTGTCGATGACTTCCTGCGGCTTGCCGTCGAGGAACAGGGCGGTGGCGGTGGGGCCGGGCGCCACCACGTTCACCGTGATGTTCCGGCCGCGCATTTCCTTGGTCATCACGTGCGTCATGGCTTCCACACCGGCCTTGGTGGCGGCGTACACCGCGTAGGCGGGTTGGTACAGCCCGACCACGCTCGACGACAGGTTGATCACGCGGCCGCCGTTGCGCAGGCGGCGCGACGCTTCGCGCATCGTGTTGAACGTGCCCTTGAGGTTGATGGCGACCTGGCTGTCGAACAGGGCGTCGTCGCTATCGGCCAGCTTCGCCAGTTTCATGATGCCGGCGTTGTTGACCAGGACGTCCACACCGCCGAACGCGGCTTCGGCGGCGCCGAACATGCGCGCCACGGCAGCCGGATCGGCCACATCGGCCTGTTCCGGAATCGCGCGGCCGCCGGCGGCTTCGATCTCGGCCACCAGCGCCTCGGCCTCACGGGCGCTGCCGGCGTAGTTGACGACCACCGTGAAGCCGTCCTGCGCCAGCCGCCGGGCGATGGCGGCGCCGATGCCGCGCGAGGCGCCGGTCACGATGGCGACCTGCTGGTTGGACTTGGCTTGGGTGCTGTTCTGGGTGTTGCTCATGGTTGTTCTCCGGTGTTGGATCACCGCAATCGCTGCGGGTTGAATGCACTATGCGCGATTGGAGCAGCTAGATAATCGGTCTAGAATTGCCCGCACTTGTTCTGGCAGGGAAACAATCGGCGGAGGATGGGGTGGACCGGTTTGACGCAATGCGACTGTTTACGCGGGTGGTGGAGCGGCGCAGCTTTACGCTGGCGGCGCACGACATGGAGGTGCCGAGATCGACGGTGACCAAGGTCATCCACGATCTGGAGGGGCGGCTGGGAGTCCGGCTGCTGCAGCGGACCACACGCGTAGTCCGGCCGACGCTGGACGGCGAGGCCTACTACCGGCGCTGCCTGACCATCCTGGACGACATCGAGGACGCCGAGGGCGCGTTCAACGGCACGGAGCCGAAAGGGCTGCTGCGACTGGAGGTGCAGGGCACGCTGGCGCGACATTTCCTGCTGCCGGGCTTTCCCGACTTCCTCGCCCGACATCCACACATCCAGATCTCCATGAGCGAGGGCGACCGATGGGTCGACATGGTGCAGGAGGGCGTCGATTGCGTGCTCCGCTACGGCAAATTGCCAGATAGCGAGCTGGTGGCGCGGCAAGTGGCGATGCTGGACCGGCTGACCTGCGCCACGCCGACCTACCTGGAGCGGTTCGGCACGCCAACGAGCCTGACATCGCTCGACGGGCACCAGATGGTGGGCATCCGGTCTGTGACGACGGGCAATGTCACGCCGCTGGAGTTCAACGTACGCGGGGAAATGCAGGCCGTATCGATTCCGGCCGCCCTGACCGTGACCGGGACGGAAAGCTACCTTGCCGGGATCAAGCTGGGGCTGGGGCTGGCCCAGGTGCCGCGCTTCCATATCGAACGGGAACTGGCCAACGGCGAACTGGTGGAGATCATGACGGACATGCCGCCACCCTCGGCGCCCGTCTCGCTGCTGTATCAGCGGTCCCGGCAGCTATCGCCGCGGGTGAGGGCGTTTCTAGACTGGGCAGCCCGGGAATTCGCGGATCGATGCAGAAAAGAGACGAAAAGTGATTGATTGGTTGTATCCAGCCGCTACCTTTTGGATCTCGTGATATACCACATACAGAATATTTACAGATGGTGCGACGCATCATATAATGGAAACTCCTAAACGCAGTTGGAGTGCTTCATGGAAGTCGCAACCCTCTTCGCCCTCGCCGTCGCTTTCCTGTTCTCGGGCGTCAGCGTAACAATGGCCATCGCCGATATCGTGGATCCCAAAGGGGAACGGGGCGCGGCAGGGGAACTGGTGGACGTGCGGATTGGCTGAAACCGCATGTGTTGCGGCAGCATTACATTCGTTACGATTGTGTCACTTATCTGATACAACTTCGCCACTAAGCTCCGGATACCCACAACAGAAGAGGTATCCAAAATGGCGCCACACAACATATATGGCGGCGTTGCCCTGAGCCTGGGCGGCGCCGTGCTGCTGGCCGCATGCGGCGGCGGTGGCGGCGATGATCCGCCTACACCCGGGCCGGCCAATGGCACGCTGCGCGTTCAAATGACCGATGCACCGGCGTGTGGCTACGACCATGTCTATGTGACCGTGAACCGCGTGCGTGTCAATGGCAGTCCGGATGCGGACGACAATGGCTCGGGTTGGGTCGATATCCCGGTCAGTCCGGCGCAGCGGATCGATCTGCTGTCGCTGACAAACGGCGTGCTGGCCACGCTCGGCCAGACCGCACTGCCAGCCGGCAACTATCAGCAGATTCGCCTGGTTCTGTCGCCAAATAGCGGCAACGCGCTGTCGAACTCGGTGGTGCCTACCGGCGGGACCGAAACCGCGCTCGACACCCCGAGCGCTGCGCAAAGCGGCTACAAGATCATCCGCCCGTTCACGGTGGCACCCGATACGCTCACCGACCTGATCCTCGACTTCGACGCCTGCAAGTCCGTGGTTCCGCGCGGCAATGGCGGCTACAACCTGAAGCCAGTGGTCACCGCGCTACCGGTGGTGGTCAGCGGCAAGGTGTCCGGCGCGCTGACGCCGGCCCAGGCCGGCGCTACCGTCTACGCGGAGCGGGGCGGGCTGGTGGTCAAGTCCACCGTCGCCGATGCCAATGGCAATTTCGTGCTGTCGCCGATCGAGCAAAGCACCTCATCGGGCAACGTGGACGTGGTGATCGTGCCAACGGGCCGCGCCACCGGCATCGTCCGCAGCGTACCCGTGGTCGCCGGCAGCAATACCGTGGTATCCACCCAGGGCGCGCCGATTGACCTGCCTGTCTCCACGATCCGCACGGCCTCCGGCACCGTCTCGCCAGCCAGCGCCCAGGCGAGCCTTCGCGCCATACAAAACACGTCCGGGCAGAACTTCACCATCAGCACCACCTTCGCCAACGTGACATCGGGGGCCTACAGCATGGCGCTACCGGCTGCCGCACCAATGGTCGGCACCTATTCGACGACGCTGCCCATCCCGCTAACCGCCGCCAGCACCGCGGCCGGCAAATATACGATTGAAGCCACCAGCATCAACGGCCCGATCCAGACCCAGCCAGCCGACGTGAGCGGCGGCAACGTGGGCGCTAATTTTGCGTTCTGAGGGTTGATGGTTTGATGAGTGGAATGAAAAACCCGCCGCTTTGTTGAAAGTGGCGGGTTTTTTGTTGCTCCGGGTTGCTGGGAGTGTCGCGCAAATCATTGTGGGAGAAGATGAAGCGCCTTGGCATTCGCGCTTCGGAGGCGGAGCCGTCAGTCGTTTGAATGGACGGCCGCCGCTTGCGCTTATGATCGGCTACTCTGCTGCGGCGACCTGCCGCGTCGGCTCGGCTGTTGCGGAACGAATGGCGAACAACGCGCCGGTGGCAGCGAGCCCCAATCCGCCCGATACCCACAAAGCCTGTGCGCCCCAAAGATCAATGCAGATGCCGAAGAGCCACGGCGCCAAAGCCTGGGCGATGCGCGCGGGCACCATCAGCAAGCCCTGGCGATGCCCATAGCCGTGCGGGCCGAAGATTACAAGCGGAAGCGTTCCCTTCGCGATGGTGAGGATGCCGTTGCCCGCACCGTGCAGCACGCCGAACAGCGTGGCGGCCGGTGCGCCGAGAATGACGAAGGCAGCCGCGCCGACTGGATGGAGTGATGCGGCAAGCCGCGCTGATAGTAGCGGATGAACCTTGCGCAGTAGGCCGAATTCGAGCAGCCGCGCGCCGACCTGCGAAGGGCCGATCAGCGCGCCGACTACCACCGCCGTCGCCAAGGTCGCGCCGCCCGCCTGCAACAGCCGTGGTAGATGCGCCGCCATCGCCGTGCTGATGAACCACGTCGCGGCGAACACGAACGCGAGCGCATAGGTTGCCATCGGTCCGGGCGTTGGGCCGTCCACATCGGCACTACCGGACCGCGCGGCCTGTCGGAGGCTCGGGGATGCCGGTTCTTCTTCGGCACGCGGCAGGCTCGCATTGAGCGCCAGACCCAGCGTCAGGTGCAACGCCGCCCACACGAAGCAGGCGACGCGCCAGCCGTAGTGGCTTTCTAGATAGGAGGAAAGGGGCCATCCGACCGTGCTGGCGAAACCCGCAATCAACGTGATGCCGGTGATGGCATTGCGTGAGCGGGTGCCATACAGGCGCACTAATGTGGCGAACGCGGCTTCATAGAGGCCGCTGCCCATGCCGATGCCGAGGACAAGCCAGGCGGCAAACAGGCCAATGACCTCCCGGGCAAGCCCGAGACCAGCCAATCCCGTGGCAAACACGAGGCTCGTCACAATCAACACCGGCCGTCCACCCAGCCGGTCGATGAGCCGCCCGGCATAGGGTCCGAGCAGGGCGGAGATGACCAGTGCGGCACTGAATGCCGCGAAGACGGTAGGCACGGACACGCCAGTGTCGTGCGCCATGGGCACCGCCAGCATCGCCACCAGGTAGTAAGAGGACGCCCACGCGAGTGTTTGCGCGGCGCCTAGGCGGGCCACGAGACTGCCATTCGGCGATTGCGCCATGATCGTCCCTACTCGACTTCGCCGTCGTCGGTGTCTGCGGAGGCCGCAGGCCGTTCATGATCCATTGCGGCGGCGGCAAGTGCTGCCGCGCGCGCCGGGGCCGCCTCTTTGCGCTCGCTGTAGCGGTCGGTCAGGTAGTCAGAGCGGTCACGGATCAATAGCGTGAACTTGTACAGTTCCTCCATCACATCGACCACGCGATCGTAGTAGGACGAGGGCTTCATCCGGCCGGAGGCATCGAATTCCTGGTACGCCTTGGCTACCGACGACTGGTTCGGAATCGTCACCATGCGCATCCAGCGGCCCAGCACGCGCAACGCGTTGACCGCATTGAACGATTGCGAGCCGCCGCAGACCTGCATGACCGCCAGCGTGCGACCTTGTGTCGGCCGGATGCCTGCGCTCTCGAGCGGCAGCCAGTCTATCTGGTTCTTGAAGACGGCGGTCAACGTGCCATGGCGCTCGGGGCTGCACCAGACCTGGCCTTCGGACCATTCGGACAGCTTGCGCAGCTCGGCGACCTTCGGGTGGTCGGCCGGCACGCTGTCAGTCACGGGCAGGCCAGTGGGATCGAACACGCGGGTCTCGGCGCCGAAGTGCTGCAGAATGCGTTCGGCTTCCAGTGTCAGCAGTCGGCTGAAGGATGTCTCGCGCAGCGAACCATAGAGCAGCAGGATGCGCGGCGGGTGGGTGCTCACGCGTGCCGGTTCCAGCTTCATCAGGTCCGGGGTGTCGAGCACGGACGACACGATGTTAGGCAACGCAACGGTCATCGCACAACCCTCTGGCCCTGCGCATCGATGACGACTTCGCCGTCTTCCTTGGTAAACGCGCCTTGCTGCGGCGACAGCAGGATGTCGAGTACCAGTTCCGAGGGCCGGCACAGCCGCACGCCCCGTTCGGTGATGACAAAAGGCCGGTTGATCAGGATGGGATGGGCGAGCATGGCGTCGAGCAACTGATCGTCCGTGAGCGCCGGGTCGCCAAGCCTCAGTTCTGCGTAAGGCGTCCCTTTCTCACGGATGGCTTCGCGCACCGTCAAGCCCGCATCGGCGATCATCTTCTGCAACTGCGCGCGCGTAGGCGGGGCATGCAGGTACTCGATGACTTCCGGCTCGATGCCGGCATTGCGAATCATGGCTAGCGTGTTGCGCGATGTGCCGCACGCGGGGTTATGGTAGATCGTGACAGACATCAGGATTCCTTCAGGCCTTGGCTTCGTACCAGGTCTGCGAGCGGTTGACGATGTTGACGACCAGCAGCATGACAGGCACCTCGATCAGCACCCCGACCACGGTTGCCAGTGCCGCCCCCGACTGGAATCCGAACAGGCTGATTGCGGTGGCCACCGCCAGTTCAAAGAAGTTGCTCGCGCCGATCAGGCTCGACGGGCCCGCCACGCAGTGGGCGACGCCAAGCTTGCGGTTCAGCAGGTATGCCAGACCCGAATTCAGAAAGACCTGGATCAGGATCGGCACCGCGAGCAGAGCGATTACGAGCGGCTGGTCGATGATCGCCTTGCCCTGGAAGGCGAACAGCAGGACCAGCGTGAGCAGCAGTGCGGAAATGGAATAGGGGCCGAGTGCATGGGTGACGCGCTGGAAATACGCCACCCCACGCCCGAGCAGCACCTTGCGCAGCAATTGCGAGAGGATGACCGGCACGACGATGTACAGCACGACCGAAGTCAGCAAGGTGTCCCAGGGCACCGTGATCGACGAAAGGCCGAGCAGCAGCGCCACGACCGGGGCGAACGCCACGACCATGATGGCATCGTTCAGCGCCACCTGCGACAGCGTGAAATACGGATCGCCCTTGCAGAGCTGGCTCCAGACGAAGACCATGGCCGTGCACGGTGCGGCGGCCAGCAGGATCAGCCCGGCGACGTAGCTGTCAAGCTGATCGGCGGGCAGCAGGGGCGCGAACAAATGCCGCACGAAGAGCCAGCCCAGCAGTGCCATCGAGAATGGCTTGACCGCCCAGTTGATGAACAACGTCACGCCAATGCCGCGCCAATGCGATTTCACCTGGCCCAATGCCGCAAAATCGATCTTCAGCAGCATGGGGATGATCATTACCCAGATCAGCAAGCCAACAGGCAGGTTGACTTGCGCGTATTCCATGCGGCCGATGGCCTGGAACACGTCCGGCATGATCTGCCCCAGCGCAATGCCGACGACGATGCACAACGCGACCCAGACGGTGAGGTAGCGCTCGAAGAACCCGATGGCCGGCTTGCTGGCTGTTTGATCCGCAGAGGCGATGTTCTGGCTGGTCATCGTTCAGCTCCCCGCCAGACGCTGGAGCGTCTCTTGCAGTTCCGCGTCGGTCATGTCTTCGATCGGCAGCAGCAGTAATTGCAGCATCCGGTAGGCGATGGCCTGCCGGGTCAGTTCGAAGGCGAGTCGCTTCTTGTCGTCTCCGCCTGCCGTGTTCGACGGGTCGGGATAGCCCCAGTGGATCTTCACGGGGCTACCAGGCCAGTAGGGGCATTCCTCTTCGGCGGCGCTATCGCAGACGGTAATGACAATGCGCATCTTTGGCGCACCGTCTGCGACGAACTCGTCCCAGTTCTTGCTGCGGAAGTCGTTCACGTCGACACCGGCCTCGCGCAAGACGTCGATGGCGAACGGGTTGATGCGGCCGCTCGGCGAGCTGCCGGCGCTGTAGGCGCGCACATCACGGCCAAATTGCTTGGCAAGATGGTTCAGCATGCCTTCGCTAAGCACGCTGCGCGCGGAATTATGGGTACAGAGAATCAGGACGTTGGTGGTCATGGGGCGGCGAGAAAGAAACAAGCGTGGAGAGGGAGATGGGCGTCAACTCTTCCCGATGTCCCGCACGGCCTTCTGGAGCGCGACGGTGTCCAGTTTCGGCAGCGGCAGCGAAAGGAATAGTTCGATGCGGCGCTTCAACGCGATGGTGGCGTCGTTAATGGCCTGCTGCTTTTGCGCGTCGGTGCCTTCGCATGCGGCCGGATCGGGCACCCCCCAGTGGGCGGTCATCGGCTGGCCCGGCCAGACGGGGCACATCTCTCCGGCTGCCTTGTCACATACGGTAAAGACGAAATCGAGCGACGGCGCGCCGTCTTGGGAGAACTCGTCCCAACTCTTGCTGCGAAAGCCGGCAGTGTCCATTCCGTGCCGCGCCAGCGCCGCCAGTGCGAGCGGATTGACCACGCCGGTCGGATGGCTACCGGCCGAGTAGGCGCGGAATCGGCCTTGGCCGAGATGGTTCATCAGCCCTTCAGAGAGGATCGATCGGGCCGAATTGCCGGTACAGATGAACAGCACGTTGTAGATCTTTTCGCTCATGATCGGCCTTCAGCAGCAAGACGACTTGGAAGTCACCGCAACGCCAATGGGTTTCCCCTTGGGCGCTCGTGGAGCGCAGCATGCGGATTCGGCGGGCGCGGCCTCCATCTGCCGGGATTCGCCATATACGGGCACCGTACCGAGCGTATGAAAGTGCTCCCAGGCGATACCTTGAGGGTCGGTCAGCCAATACTTGTCGCTGCGGGCGTAGCAGCAGGTTGTTTCGCCTTCATCGAGCCGTGCCATGTCGGCGGCCTCAGCCCGCGACTTCAACTCAGCGAGTTCGCCTGCGTCGTCGGTCTGGAATCCGAGGTGGTCCACACCCGGTTCCGCACCGCGCGCAGAAATTGCGAAGTTCACCCGCGGGTCTTCAAGCATCCATTTCGCGTAGTCGTCCTTGACGACACTCGGCTCGGCGGCGAAGAGCGCGGAGTAATAGCGGATACTGGCCGAGAGGTCGGCCACGCTTACATGTACGTGGAAGCGCTTCATGATTGAGACTCCGAGGTAACGGAACAGCCGGCGAGCGGCGAGCACAGGTTCCCGCCGCAGCAGTTCTCTGTGAGATAGCCAATCAACGCGTTCATCGTTTCGAAGCGCGCCATGTAGATGATCGATCGCCCGTCCTGGCGGCTGGTGAGCAGGCCGGCACGGTGCAGTTCCTTCAAATGGAAGGAGAGGGAGGACGCCGGCATGTCCATGAGGTCGGCAATGCGGCCGGCCGGCAGGCCGGAGGGTCCGGCCTGCACCAGCAAGCGGAACACGGCCAGCCGAACGGCATGGGCGAGTGCGCCAAGCGCCTCAAGTGCGTTATCTGTTTCCATTCTTCGAATATAGTCGAATATTGGAAACGATGCAACGCGCCCATGCGGAGCAGGTCCAGTGAAGGGAGAGCGGGCAACAGAGCGTCGGTCGTCGCAGCATTGCACGCCCTGCCGTGAGACGCTGGAAATCCGCCACGGGCCATGGGAGGCTCGCCTAGGCAATTCCGAACCGCATCTCAGCATCCTACTGATGGTGGGGCGGGGCGGCATGGGCCACTATCGGCGCCGTGACGGGTATTTCAGGAATGCAGCCGCCGTGATCGACAGTGCGCTTGGCCACCTCGCTTTGCAGTTGAACCAGATGTTCCGGGGGCGGCTCGTGCTGAGCGAGGACCTCGTGGTGGTCTCGAACCTGCAGGAACTCGATGGCAGCGCCGTGTCGCAGGCGGCCGGCAAGCTGGTGCTGTTTCTTGCGGGCATCGAGCGCGATACGGCTGCGTACCGGGCCCGCGCCACGCCCACTGGCGAGCAGCGCAGCCAGATGGCCGTTGCCGAGCCGCTGTTCCTGAACCTGCTCGTCATGTGTGCCGCCACCTTCAGCGGCCAGCATTACCCGGAGGCGCTGCGCTTCCTCTCGGACGCGGTGGCGTTCTTCCAGGCCAACCCGGTGCTCGACCATCAGGGCACGCCGGGCCTCGACGCACGCATCGAGCGCCTCGTGGTCAATATCGAGAATCTGACGACGGCGGAGATGCACAGCCTCTGGAGCATTCACGGGGGCCGCTACCTGCCGTCGGTGCTGTATCGGGTGCGTCTGGTGTGCCTCGAGAACGGCGCGGTGCTGCGCCGGCAGCCGCTGGTCGGGCAGCCCGAGGTGGAGGCGCGGCCGTGAGTGGCGGCTATCGCGCCGTCAGCGGCCTGGCCGTGCTGCATCCGTACTTTGCTGCGGGATGGCCCCCGGCGCTGCGGCTGCAGGCGGACGCGGGCACCGCCGCGCTGATGACGCGCCTGGACCTGCGCCTGCGCGGCGACGCCCGGCGCTTCGTCATCATGGCCGATGGGACCGGCCTGGACGGGCTCTGGCGCCTGCGCGACGAATGGCCGGCGCAAGGGTTGTCGTTCGCCGCGCATTCGCCCGATCCGCTCTGGGCCTACTACACCGACGTGCGCCGGCTGGCGGGCACCGGTACGTTGCGCCTCGCGTTCGCGCTGGCCGACGCGGCGCACGACAGCCAGGCCGCGTGGCTGGCGGCCGCGCCTGTCAACCACGTCGTCACGCTGCCCGTCCGCGAGACGATCTGGAAGTATGTGATGGTCGGCGAATGGGGCGCGGACCTTGGCGTGGCCGACGTCGACGGGGCGGTGACGTTCAACGCCCCCGAGTCGGAACAATTGCCGGACGGCACGATGGTGACCGTGATCCGCTCGGCAGTGCCGCTGGCACTGGCGGAGCGTCCGCGCCAGCGCTTTGTGCTGCAGCGCGGCACGGCCGGCGACATGCGCGTGCTGGTGCCGCGCCTGCCGCTGGCGAGCCCCGCCGCGCTGCGCCGGGAAATGGTCGGCGGCCTGCTGTGCGACGTGTCCGAGATCTTTGTCAATCGCTAACTGCTTTCACCGGGAGAGTGTGAAATGGGTGCAATGAAGACGCCTGGCGTCTATATCGTAGAAAAAAACGCCTTTCCGAACTCCGTGGTGGAGGTGGCGACGGCGGTTCCGGCCTTTATCGGCCACACGCAGATCGCGGACAACCGCAACAAGCCGTTGAGCATGAAGCCATGGCGCATCAGCTCGATGGCCGAGTACCACCAGTACTTCGGCTACGCGCCATTCCCGCGCTTCAACGTGGCCGAGATGGCCGATGCGTCGGCCACGCCGGCGTTCCGAGTGGCGGGCAAGGATTACGTGCTCACCATGCCGGAGGGCAAGGACGGCGGCGGCTACATGCTCTACCGCGCGCTGCGCCATTTCTTCCAGAACGGCGGGGGGCCCTGCTATGTCGTCTCGGTGGGCGACTACAGCCAGGACCTCGACCCCGACCGGTTCAAGGCCGGCATCGACGAACTGCTCAAGGAGCAGGAGCCGACCATGGTCGTGATTCCGGAGGCGGTGCGTTTCAAGGCGGAGGTCTGCATCGACCTGCAGCAAGCCATGCTGGCTCACTGCGGCGGCCACATGCGCAATCGTGTGGCCATCCTCGACGTGTGGGGCGGCGACAAGCCTCGCACCGATCCCGCCGGCGACCCCGTGGCGGCATTCCGCAACGCGCTCGGCATCAATTACCTCGACTTCGCCGCGGCCTACTATCCGTGGCTCAACACCACGGTGATTGGCGACAAGGACATCAGCTACGAGAACATCGCCAATCCGGATGTACTGCAACAGCTGCTGCGCGCCGACCTCGGCCTGCCGGACACACTGCCCGCCGATGCGCAACTGAAGACGCGCGAGCTGGCCGCCGCCATCGACGACATCACCAAGGACTGGAGCGCGGTCACGCCAGCGCTCACCGAGGACGCGGTGCTGGCCAACAAGGCGCTGTTGCACAAGACGCTGACCTCGGTCAGCAGCCTGTTCAACACCATCCTGGACGAGGTCAAGTACCAGCTCAACCTGCTGCCGCCAAGTGCCGCCATGGCAGGCATCTACACCATGGTGGACAATACACGCGGGGTCTGGAAAGCGCCCGCCAACGTGAGCCTAGCCGGCGTCGTATCACCATCCGTGTCCATCTCTGCGGTGGACCAGGAAGAGCTCAACGTCACCACGCAGGGCAAGTCGATCAACGCGATCCGCAGCTTCATTGGCGAAGGCGTTCTGGTCTGGGGCGCGCGCACGCTCGACGGCAACAGCCTCGACTGGCGCTACATCAACGTGCGCCGCACCATGATCATGCTCGAGGAATCGTGCCGGCTCGCCGCCAAGGCACTGGTGTTCGAGCCCAACGTGGCCAACACCTGGGTCACCATCCGCAGCATGATCCAGAATTTCCTGACCAGCATCTGGAAGCGCGGCGGCCTGGCCGGCGCCACCCCCGAGGATGCGTTTAGCGTCCACGTGGGCCTGGGCGAGACCATGACGCCCGACGACATCCTGGAAGGCATCCTGCGCGTGACCGTGCTGGTGGCAATGGTTCGCCCGGCCGAGTTCATCGAGATCACCTTCCAGCAGCAGATGCAGAAGTCCTGACGCGCGCATCGCACCAGCAACGTCCACCGCACACACAAACGGCAATAACGGAGAACTGTCATGGCAGACGACGGCTCGGCACAGTCCAGCAATGTTTGGCCGCTTCCCAAGTTCCATTTCCAGGTGAAGTGGGATTCCAACGTGATGTCCTTTGAGGAGGTCTCGGGGCTCGACGTGGAGGCGCAGCAGATCGAATACCGGCAGGGCGACAGCCCGGTCTTCTCGACCGTCAAGATGCCGGGGCTCAAGAAGTACGGCAACGTGACCATGAAGAAAGGCGTGTTCAAGGCCGACAACAAGTTCTGGGATTGGTTCAACCAGATCAAGATGAACACGATCAAGCGGGTACCGGTGATCATCAGCCTGCTGGACGAGTCGGGCAAGCCGACCATGGTCTGGACGCTGACCAACGCGTGGCCGGCCAAGATCACCGGCACCGATCTCAAGGCGCAGGGCAACGAGGTGGCCGTGGAAACCATCGAGATCGCCCATGAGGGGCTGACCATCGCCAACGCCTGACACGGGCCATGCAGAAATCGGCGCGCTTTGGCACGGACTTCATGCCGGTCTCGTTCTCGTTCGCGGTGGGCTTCAACAACATCGCGGAAGGCGTGGACGGCTCGTTCCAGGAGGTCTCGGGCATGGACCTGGTCATGGACGTCGAGGACCTGCAGGCCGGCGGCGAGAACCGCTTCGTCTACAAGCTGCCCAAGGGCGTCCGACAGGAGAAGCTGGTGCTCCGGCGCGGCGTGGCGGACATGCGTTCGCCGCTGATGCGCTGGTGCAAGTCCGTGCTGTCTGGCGGCTTCGCCCAGCCGGTGACCCCGATGGACGTCAGCGTCTATCTGTTGGACGAGGCCGGCAACAAGATTCGTGGATGGACCTTCCAGGCCGCGTATCCAGTGCGGTGGGGCGTGGACGAGTTCAATTCGACGAAGAACAGCGTGGTCATCGAGACAATCGAGTTGGCCTACCTGCAGTGCATCCGGGAGCTTTGAGGCCATGACGTTGGAAATCCGCCAGATGGTAATCCGCTCCGAGGTTGGTGCGCCGCGCAACGGTGCGGCGGGCCAGCCGGCCAGCGCGCCTTCAGGCGAACAGCGCGGGGCCGCGTCCTGCTGCGACGAGGACGAGGCCGCCAGCGACCGCCACCGTGCCGAGCGCGCGCAGCTGCGGCAGTTGCGCCTGCAGCTCGCCCGGCTCAGGGAGCGCTAGATGCCGGTGCCGTCGGGCGCGCTCACGCCGCTGAGGATTACCGCCTGCACGGACAACGGCGGCGTGGTGTCGCCGCAGTCTGGCGCGGGCGCGTCGATCGCGCTGCTGATCAATCCTTCGCAGCTGCGGCACGAACGCAACACCTGCTTCAGCAAGGAAAAGCCGATGGGCGATACCGGCTCGGGCCGCCCGTTCAGCCACATGCAGCCGGGCAAGCTCTCGTTCGCCGTGGTGTTCGACGGTACCGGGGTGGTGCCACGCCCGGCCAACAGCGCCATGCCGGACGAAGTGGAAGACCAGCTCAAGGCTCTGAGCGCGGTGATCTATGCGTACAAGGGTGTCCAGCACCAGCCCAGCATCGTGCAGATCCTGTGGGGCCTGCTGATCTTTACCGGCCGGCTGACCAGCTTCAGCACCGACTACACGCTGTTCAGGCCCAGCGGCGCGCCGCTGCGCGCCACGGCCACCCTGGCGTTCGATTCGTACACCAGCAGCAAGCAGGCGCGGCTCGAGGCCGATGCCAGCTCGCCGGACCTCAGCCACCTCGTGCGGGTACGCGATGGCGACACGCTGCCGCTGCTGTGCGAACGGATCTACGGGGACAGCCGCTACTACATGGACGTGGCGCGCTTCAACGGTCTGCGCCAGTTCCGTGCGCTGGAGCCCGGCACGGCGCTGCATTTCCCGCCGCTGGAGTAAGGCATGCCGACTTATCCGTCGATCGACACCGATGGTGTGCTGCGGCTCACCGTGACCGCCAACGGCACCCCGCAGCCGGATCTCGCCGTGATGTCTGTCACGGTGCGGCGCGCGTTCAACCGCATTCCGTGGGCTGAGATCGTGATCCAGGATGGCGACATGCCGACCGGCGCCTTCGCCTGTGGCGACTCCGCCGATTTCGCGCCGGGCAGCCCCATCAAGATTGCGGCTGGCTTCGGTGACGACGAGGACCCCGTGTTCAGCGGCGTGGTGATTCGCCATGGCGTGCGCATTGACGGGCAGAACGACTCGCGGCTCGTGATCGAGTGCCGTGACCTGGCGGTCAAGATGACGGTGGGCCGTCGCAGCGCCAACTATGTCGACAGCACCGACAGCGATGCCATGACCACGCTGATCGGCGCGCACGGCCTGGATGCGGACGTGGCCGTCACCACCGGCACCTACGGCGAACTGGTGCAGTACCACAGCACCGACTGGGACTTCCTGCTGGCGCGGGCCGAGTTCAACGGCATGCTGGTCGACGTGGCGGACGGAAAAGTGAGTGTGCAGCCGCCGCAGGCTAACGGCGCGCCCGCGTTCGGGCTAGCCTGGGGGCTGGATCTCTATGCGTTCGACGCCGATATCGACGCACGCCTGCAGTATCAGTCCGTCATGGCGACCGCCTGGGACCCGGCGCAACAGCAGACCGTGCAGGGCGATCCGGCCGCGCCGGCAACCCTCAACCAGCAGGGCAACCTGGACAGCGCCACACTGGCAGGCGTCATCGGCTTGTCCGCGTGGCAATTGCAGACGTCCACCACGCAAGATCCGCAGACGCTGACGGCGTGGGCCAAGGGCGTGCAGACGCGCGCAGAGCTCGCACGCATACGCGGCCACCTGCGCTGCATGGGCACGGCGCTGGCTGTGCCGGGTGCGCTGGTCCAGGTCAGCGGTGTCGGCAAGCGCTTCGCGGGCGCAGTATTCGTGACGGCGGTGGAGCATGCAATGGTGGGCGGATTCTGGCACACCGATGTCGAGTTCGGCCTCGATCCGCACTGGCAGCCAACCACGGGCGACGTTCAGGGACCGCCGGCCGCAGGGCTGCTCCCGGCTGTGAGCGGTCTCCAGATCGGGGTGGTGATGAAGCTCGATGGCGATCCGCAGGGCGCGCAGCGCATCCAGGTGTCGCTGCCCGTAAACCAGGCCGCCACCGAGGGCGTCTGGGCGCGGCTGCTGCAAGGCTATGCATCGAGCGGCTTCGGGGCCTTCTTCCTGCCCGAGGTGGGCGACGAAGTCATCGTCGGGCATCTCAACGACGACCCGTGCCACCCGGTGGTGCTGGGCGCGGTCTACAGCGCCAGCCATGTGCCGCCCTATACGATGGAAGCGCCCAACGACACGAAGGCCATCGTCACGCGCGCGCGCCATGTGCTGGCCTTCGACGAGAAGAACAAGACCATCACGGTGACCACGCCGGCCAAGAATCAGATCGTGCTGGACGACACCGGCGAGTCGATCCTGGTGCAGGACCAGCATGGCAACAGCGTCAAGCTGTCGGCCACGGGCATTGCCTGCACCAGTCCCAAGGACATCACCCTTACCGCGCAGGGCAGCATCCGGCTCAGCGCCGATATGTCGATCGAACTCGCCGCGCAGGCGGACGTGAAGGCCACCGGCCTCAACGTCCAGTGCGAGGCGCAGGTCGGTTTCAGCGGCAAGGGCGCGGCCACCGCCGAACTGTCGGCATCCGGCCAGACCATCGTGCAGGGCGCGATGGTGATGATCAACTGATACGGACTGAAAGCGAGAGGAATACCTCATGCCACCTGCCGCGCGACTAACCGACATGCACAGCTGCCCCATGCAGACGCCGGGCCTGCCCCCGGTGCCGCATGTCGGCGGCCCGGTAATCGGCCCCGGCGTGCCGACGGTGCTGATCGGAAAGCTGCCCGCCGCCGTGGTTGGCGACAACGCAGTCTGCGTGGGGCCGCCCGACGTGATCGTGCAGGGGTCGGCCACGGTAATGATCGGCAAGCGGCCGGCCGCGCGCGTCGGCGACCTCACCGCGCACGGCGGTAGCATCGTGCTGGGCTTGCCCACGGTCATCATCGGAGGCTGAACCATGAGTCCATTTCTCGGCCGGGGCTGGCAGTTTCCGCTCCGCTTCGATCCGCGCAACCGGCAGGTCGGCATGGCCGCCGGGGTGGAGGATATCGAGGAAAGCCTGCGTATCCTGTTCGGCACGGCGCCCGGCGAGCGCGTGATGCTGCCCGCATATGGTTGCGACGTGCGCCGCGCCGTGTTCGAGACCATCGACGAGAGCACGCTCACCGACCTCAAGGAGTCGATCCGGCGCGCCATCCTGTTCTTCGAGCCGCGCATCGTGCTGGAGCGCATCGGTGCCGAAGTCGATCCGCTGCAAGGGCGCATCGACCTGCAGCTCGATTATCGCGTGCGCACCACCAACACGCGGCACAACCTCGTCTATCCGCTCTACCTCGACCAGGCGACCGAGCCGGTCAGGACGTTCTAGCGCATGGCCAACGGTACCCGCCAGGACCAGCGGCTTGCCGAGGCGCTCGGCGCCGGACACATGCTGCCCGATGAATTCGCGTTGGCCGAGCGCGTGCGCATCACGCTGGCGCAGGCGGGCGGGCTGCGCTTCGGCGCGCGCGACGACGGCGGACGCTGGGACATGGCCCTGCGCCAGGACCCCGCCATGCTGCTCGCCGAGTTGGCCACGTTTCCGCTGGCGCGGCGCGATGGTGAATTTCTCGGTGCGCTGGAGTGCGAAGCGGAAGCCGCGCTCTGGCAGCGCATCTGGCAACTGGTGCGGGCCTACGACGGTTGGTGCTGGGGGCTTGTCGGGCTGGATACGCCCGGCGACGGGCCCTCTGCCATCGATGTGGAGGGTGATGGCATTGGCGATGCACTTGGTGAGGCACTGCTGGCGCAGATTGGCCAGGGGCTCGGCGCGATGCTGTCCACCGGCATCGCGGCATTCGGCCACGGCGGCGGTGCGCTGCATCCGGCGTGGTCCTCGGGGGCGGCCTCACCCGCCGCGCCGCTGGCACAGCCCCTTCCCGAGCCCGCCGGCGCCGCCCGCCGCCAATGGCTGCGGCGCTGCTGGCT
>NZ_CAJPVH010000075.1 GCF_905397395.1 Cupriavidus campinensis | reverse complement strand
CAGCGCCACCGCCGCGCCGGCGCCCCCGGCCCCGCCCGCGCCGGCATCGCCCCAGTACACCCCGCCGCCATCGGCCACCATGCATTACTCGAGCTACGTCAATGGCGTGCAGAACCCGGACGGCCTGATCCGCTGGGAGCAGGACGGCGGCCGCTACCGGCTGGTGGTGGAGACGCGCGTGCTGTGGTTCCGCTTCGTGTTCCAGAGCGCCGGCGAGATGGGGCCGGGCGGGCTGACCCCGCTGCGCTACGAGGAAGCCCGCCGCAGCAAGAAGGAAGTGGCGCGCTTCGACCCTGCGGCCGGGCTGATCGTGTTTGAAACGCGTGGCGGCCAGGCGCCGATGCCGCAGAACTTCCAGGACCGCTTCAGTGTGTTCCTGCAACTGGTGGGATGGGTCGCCGCCAACCCCCAGCGCTACGCCGCGCCGGGCGTGACCGACACCTTCAATGTGGCCGATACCCGCGAGGTGGAGCCGATGCAGGTGCAATACGTGGGGGAGGAGACCATCGAGATCGGCGTGCATGGCATGGTCAGCACGAAGCACTTCGTGCGCCTGCCACGTCATCCGGGTGATAAACGGCGCGTGGAAGTGTGGCTGGCGCCCGCGCTGAAATGGCTGCCGGCGCGTCTGCGTCAGACGGAACCCGATGGCACTCAGATTGATCTCGTCTATCGTAGTACTGAGGGACGTTGAGAATCATTCGTGCCGTGACACTCCGGAGATCGACATATGGCTGACACGAACACCCGACGCATACGCACTGGCGACGTGGACCTGCAGGTCCGCATCGACGGTTCGGACGGCCCGTGGGTGGTGTTGGCGCACGCTTTGGGTGCGAATTTGTCGCTCTGGGACGACACCGCACGGCATCTGGCGCCCCGGTATCGCATACTGAGGTACGACCTGCGCGGCCATGGCGGCAGCGATGCCCCGATCGGGTCTTATACGATGGCGCGGCTGGCCGATGACGTGGCCGCGCTGATGGACACCCTCGAGATTCCGCAGGCGCATTTCTGCGGGGTCTCGGTGGGCGGCATGATCGGGCAGACGCTCGGCGTGCGGCATGCGGAGCGGCTGCTGTCGCTGACGCTGGTCGACACGCAAGACCATACGCCGATGACGGCGCACCCGATGTGGGCCAACCGCATCGGCCAGGCCGAGGCACATGGCATGGCGGGCATGGTCAATGCCACGCTGGAGCGGTGGTTGACGGCCGGATTCCGGGAAGCGCATCCGGAGGCGGTCGAGCGGGTCCGCAGGATGCTTCTGGGTACGCCGGTGGAGGGCTACGTCGGGGTGGCGCAAGCCATCGTGGCCTTCGACCTCTCGGAGGCCATCGGCCGGATTCATTGCCCCACGTTGGTGATCGTGGGCGAAAACGATGAGGGTGCGCCCGTTTCGATGGCGCAATCCATTGCCAGCAAGATCCATGGTGCGAAGCTGGAGGTATTGCCCGAGGCCGCGCACCTGCCGTTCCTGGAACAGCCGGAACGCTTTTTCGCGGTGTTCGATGCGTTCCTCGGCAATGCGGCATGCGGCGGTCAATGCGACGTGCCCTAGTAATACGCTGAAAGATTTGGAATACAGAACTGCTCGGCGCTCAAGAAACTTGCGTGCGGCGCCGATGCCCAACCTAGGAGGGCAGCAATGGCACGCAAGGTTTCGTCCGGCAGCAGAACTTGAATTACGGACGACTACCCTCAGCTTGGAGGTGAAATCGCGGCATTCACGCCGGTTTAACGCCGGAAACCGCAATAATCTGCGGGATTGTCGCCAACCATGACGCCAGGAGGTAGCGCAATGCAAATGATCTACAACAGCGACAATTACTGCATTGTCGAGTTTGGAGCAGATGTCGAGCATGCGCCCCTTGCCTCGGGCGGCTACGAAATCGTCGACAAGAACCTGAAACGCGAAATTTTCCTCGGCGGCCATATGGCCGAGACCTTCCGCGCCGATGTGACGCGTCTGATCGAGAGCGAGCCATCCGTGGAAGAGGTGGATGAATTCCTCGGCAAGTTCGATACGGTGATGAACAACCCGCTGGTCATGCACTGACCCGGCACCGTCTGCCCCACCGCGATACGACGACGCCCGCGCAAGCGGGCGTTTTTCATGGCGCGGGCGGGTCAACAGCCGGTGTCAGTACTGTTCCCACGGCAACCCGTCGTGGCGCCAGCCATTCAGGGTATTGCGATGCCGCTGGGGGTCCAGGTCGCCCTCGAAGCCGTGCAGGACGTTGTACACCGTGGTGAAGCCGGCGCCCTCCAGCGCACGCGCCGCCGCCGTGGAGCGGTTGCCGCTGCGGCAGATCAGCAGCACCGGGCGGGCCGAGGCATGGCCGGCCAGCTTCTTCACCGCCTGGACGAAATGCGGGTTCACCTCCCAGTCCGGCCCATCGTTCCAGGGCACGTTGTGGGCGCCCTGCGGATGGCCGACGAACAGGTATTCCATCTCGCTGCGGCAGTCGATGAACAGCGCATCGGGGGCGCTGTCGAGCAGGGCGCGGGCGTCGGCGGGGCTCAGGTGTTGCATGCGGTTCGGGCCGGTTTGGGCGGGTTGGGGCGGGTTTGGGAGGACGGGAACAAGTGCGGTGGCGATTACGTCTCCCAGTGTAGGCCGCCGCGCCCGGCACTGACAACCCGGGCGCGGCGCGGAATAGCGGGGTTTCCGATGTCCTTTCTGCCCGCAATGCCTTGATCACCCTGATAAAATCCCGCTCTTACCCAAAATTCGGCAGTCTTCCGCCCCAGCCCCGTCATGAGCGCCACTCCCACACCTGTCCGTCCGTACACGCGGGCCGCCAACCTGCCCCGGTTGCTGCGCGACCGCATCCTGATCCTGGACGGCGCCATGGGCACCATGATCCAGCGCTACAAGCTTGGCGAGGCCGACTATCGCGGCACGCGCTTCGCGGACCATCGCATCGACGTGAAGGGCAACAACGAACTGCTGCTGCTTACGCGCCCGGAAGTCATCAGCGAGATCCACGAGCAGTACCTTGCCGCCGGCGCGGACCTGATCGAGACCAACACGTTCGGGGCCACGCGCGTGGCGCAGGAAGACTACAAGATGGCGGACCTCGCCTATGAGATGAACGTCGTGGCCGCCCGCCTGGCGCGCGCCGCCTGCGACAAGTTCAGCACGCCGGAGAAGCCGCGCTTCGTGGCCGGCGCCTTCGGCCCCACGCCGAAGACCGCCAGCATCAGCCCGGATGTGAACGACCCCGGCGCGCGCAACGTCACGTTCGAGGAACTGCGCGAGTCCTACTACGAGCAGGGCAAGGGTCTGCTCGAGGGCGGCGCCGACGTGTTCCTGGTCGAGACGATCTTCGACACGCTGAACGCCAAGGCCGCCCTGTTCGCCATCGACCAGCTGTTCGAGGACACCGGCGAGCGCGTGCCCGTGATGATCTCCGGCACCGTGACCGACGCCTCGGGGCGCATTCTCTCCGGCCAGACCGTCGAGGCGTTCTGGAACAGCCTGCGCCACGCCCGGCCGATCACCTTCGGCCTGAACTGCGCGCTCGGCGCCACGCTGATGCGCCCGTACATCGCCGAACTGGCCAAGGTGTGCGACGCCGCGGTGTCCTGCTACCCCAACGCCGGCCTGCCCAACCCGATGAGCGACACCGGCTTCGACGAAACGCCCGAGGTCACCTCGTCGCTGGTGGAGGAATTCGCCGCGTCCGGGCTGGTGAACCTGGTGGGCGGCTGCTGCGGCACCACGCCCGAGCACATCGCGGCCATCGCCCAGCGCGTGGCCAACAAGGCGCCGCGCACCTGGCCCGGCCAGTACCGCGACGACACCGCCGTGGCCGCCACCGCCGCCGCCTGATCCATCGCCCGCCCCACACCAGACATAGCGAGACATAGCCTTCCCATGAGCCAGCAAAACCTGCCCCCGCGTCCGATGCGCCTCTCCGGCCTGGAGCCGTTCACCATCGACGACGACACGCTGTTCGTCAACGTGGGCGAGCGTACCAACGTCACCGGCTCCAAGGCGTTCGCGCGCATGATCCTGAACGGCCAGTTCGACGAGGCGCTGGCCGTGGCCCGCCAGCAGGTGGAGAACGGCGCGCAGATCATCGACATCAACATGGACGAGGCCATGCTGGATTCGAAGGCGGCGATGGTTCGCTTCATGAACCTGATTGCCTCCGAGCCGGACATTGCGCGGGTGCCGATCATGATCGACTCGTCCAAGTGGGAGGTGATCGAGGCCGGGCTGCAATGCGTGCAGGGCAAGCCGGTGGTGAACTCGATCTCGCTCAAGGAGGGCGAGGAGCAGTTCCGCCACCAGGCCGCGCTGATCCGCCGCTACGGCGCTGCCACCGTGGTGATGGCGTTCGACGAGAAGGGCCAGGCCGACACCTTCGCGCGCAAGACCGAGATCTGCAAGCGCAGCTACGACCTGCTGGTGAACGAGCTGGGCTTCCCGCCCGAGGACATCATCTTCGACCCGAACATCTTCGCGGTGGCCACGGGCATCGAGGAGCACAACAACTACGCGGTGGACTTCATCGAGGCCACGCGCTGGATCAAGCAGAACCTGCCGTATGCGAAGGTGAGCGGCGGTGTCTCCAACGTGTCGTTCTCGTTCCGCGGCAACGACGTGGTGCGCGAAGCCATCCACACCGTGTTCCTGTACCACGCCATCGCGGCGGGCATGGACATGGGCATCGTCAATGCCGGCCAACTGGGCGTGTACGACCAGCTCGACCCGGAACTGCGCGAGCGCGTGGAAGACGTGGTGCTGAACCGCCGCGACGATTCCACGGACCGCCTGCTGGAGATTGCCGACCGCTTCAAGGGCGGCGGCGCCAAGCGGGAAGAGAACCTGGCCTGGCGCGGCACGCCCGAGCAGCCGGTGACGGTGGCCGCACGCCTCGCCCATGCGCTGGTGCACGGCATCACCACGTTCATCGTCGAGGATACCGAGGAAGCGCGCCAGGAGATCTTCGCGCGCGGCGGCCGTCCCATCGAGGTGATCGAAGGGCCGCTGATGGACGGCATGAACGTGGTCGGCGACCTGTTCGGCGCCGGCAAGATGTTCCTGCCGCAGGTGGTCAAGAGCGCGCGGGTGATGAAACAGGCCGTGGCGCACCTGCTGCCGTTCATCGAGGAAGAGAAGCGCCTGCTGGCCGAGGCCGGCGGCGACGTGCGCGCGCGGGGCAAGATCGTCATCGCCACGGTGAAGGGCGATGTGCACGACATCGGCAAGAACATCGTGTCGGTGGTGCTTCAGTGCAACAACTTCGAAGTCGTGAACATGGGCGTGATGGTGCCCTGCAACGAGATCCTGGCGCGGGCCAAGGTCGAGGGCGCGGACATCGTGGGCCTGTCCGGCCTGATCACCCCGTCGCTCGAGGAAATGGCCTATGTGGCGTCCGAGATGCAGCGTGACGACTACTTCCGCATCAAGAAGATTCCGCTGCTGATTGGCGGCGCCACCACCTCGCGCGTGCACACGGCGGTCAAGATCGCCCCGCACTACGAAGGTCCGGTGGTCTACGTGCCCGATGCCTCGCGCTCGGTCAGCGTGGCCTCCAGCCTGCTTTCGGACGAAGGCGCCAAGAAGTACCTGGACGAGCTGCGCGTCGACTACGACCGCATCCGCACCCAGCACGCCAGCAAGAAGGCCACGCCGATGGTGACGCTGGCCCAGGCACGCGCCAACAAGACGCCGGTGGACTGGAGCGCCTACGTGGCGCCGAAGCCGAAATTCATCGGCCGCCGCGTGTTCCGCAACTACGACCTCGCCGAACTGGCCAACTACATTGACTGGGGCCCGTTCTTCCAGACCTGGGACCTCGCCGGCAAATTCCCGGACATCCTCAACGACGAGATCGTGGGCGAGTCCGCCCGCCGCGTGTTCTCGGACGGCAAGAGCATGCTGGCCCGGCTGATCCAGGGCCGCTGGCTGACTGCCAACGGCGTAATGGCGCTGCTGCCGGCCAACACGGTCAACGACGACGACATCGAGATCTATACCGACGAGACCCGCACCAAGGTGGCGCTGACCTGGCACAACCTGCGCCAGCAGAGCGAGCGCCCGGTGGTGGACGGCGTGCGCCGCCCCAACCGCAGCCTGGCGGATTTCATCGCCCCGAAGGACAGCGGCGTGGCCGACTACATCGGCCTGTTCGCGGTCACGGCCGGCATTGGCGTGGACAAGAAGGAAGCCCAGTTCGAGGCCGACCACGACGACTACAGCGCGATCATGCTCAAGGCGCTGGCCGACCGTCTGGCCGAAGCCTTCGCCGAATGCCTGCACGCCCGCGTACGCACGGACCTGTGGGGCTACAACGCTGGCGAGACGCTGAGCAACGACGAGCTGATCGCCGAGTCGTATCGCGGCATCCGCCCGGCGCCCGGCTATCCGGCCTGCCCGGAGCACACGGTCAAGGGCCCGATGTTCGAATTCCTCGACGCCGGCGAGATCGGCATGGGCATCACCGAATCGCTGGCGATGACGCCGGCGGCCTCGGTGAGCGGCTTCTATCTTGCGCATCCGGACGCCACGTACTTCAGCGTTGGCAAGATCGGCCAGGACCAGCTCGACGACATGGTGGCGCGCCGTGGCGAAGACCGTGCCACGCTGGAACGCGCCCTCGCGCCGAACCTGTAACGGGCCTCACCACTGCTTACAGGGCATTACAAGTCCTCACAGACCGCGCCGGAAAGACTCCTTAGACTGAGCCTCAGTTCACGTGACACCGCGTGAATGCCGCGACGAATGTTTCGTCGCGGGGCATTCCAGAATAGGAGTCTCTTCCATGAACAAGCTGCTGATCTCCCTGTCCGCCCTGTCGATTGCTGCCGCTTCCTCCGTGGCGATGGCCCAAGGTACCGGCGTCACCGCCGGTGCGCAAAACGGACTGGGCGCCTCGGTGAACGCGCCGGGTGTGAGCGCGGGCGCCAACGCATCGGGCGGCCTGAGCACGCAAGGTGGCGCCGCCACGACCACCGCGCCGACGGCCGCCGACAGCAAGGCAGACATCGGCGCCAAGGCCGGTGCGAAGGCAGACACCTCAGCCGGCACCAAGGCCGAGACCCACTCGAAGAGCAAGCAGGGCAGCCACGCCAAGGCCAAGAGCAAGAAGGGCGAGTCGAAGGACGGCGTGACGCCGCTCGGCGCCAGTGCCGGGGCGGGGGCGGACGCCGGTACCAAGATCCAGTAGTCGATCGCTATCCCAGCGCTCGGCGCCCGGCAGGGGCCGGGGCGGTACCCTCCAGGCCGCCTCCCCCCAGGCCGGGGCGCAGGACGCGGAATGCATCACCAGAACGGGCGCTTCGGCGCCCGTTCTGCCGTTTTCACGTGCTGGAGGCGGCCGGGCGCCCGATTTGGCGCAGCGCAGCAGGCCCGTGCCGTGGCGCGTCAGTGTCAGCCTGACACTGACATATTTGCTGCGGCGCCGGCACTACAATGCAGAAACCGGCGCGGGCCGTGCTTTGGCAGCCGCGCTGCCCCCTCACCGTGGAGACACCGATGATCCGCGTCTTGATCGCCGACGATCATGAGATCGTTCGCGCCGGTCTGCGCCAGTTCATTTCAGAGGAACCCGACATCAAGGTGACGGGCGAAGCCGCCAGCGGCGACGAAGTGATGGCGCAGTTGCGCGACAGCGAGTTCGATGTCCTCGTACTCGATATTTCCATGCCGGACCGGAACGGCATCGACGTACTCAAACTCATCCGGCAGCGCCTGCCTAACCTGCCGGTGCTGATTCTGTCCACCTATCCGGAAGACCAGTACGCGATCAACCTGATCCGTGCCGGGGCGTCCGGCTACCTGACCAAGGAGTCCGCGCCGGACGACCTGGTCAAGGCCATCCGCACGGTGGCCCAGGGCCGCCGCTACGTCAGCCCGACCGTGGCCGACCTGCTGATCGGCGGGCTGGACAAGCCCACCGAGCAGCCGGTGCACCAGACCCTTTCCGAGCGCGAGTTCCAGATCTTCTGCAAGCTGTCGCGCGGGCAGTCGGTCTCGGTCATCGCCGACGAGCTGTTCCTGAGTGTGAAGACCGTGAGCACCTATCGCTCGCGCATTTTGGAAAAAATGGGCATGAAGACCAACGCCGACCTGACGTACTACGCCATCAAGAACGGCCTGGTGGAGTAGCGTCCCGTCGTCCCCGTCAGCAAACAGACCTTTCGCCGCCCCCTATCGCACCATGCCGGAGCAAGCCACGGCCTCCTCGACCCGCTCGCTGCGCGTCCTCCTGATCGAGGATTCCGCGGTCCTGCGGGGCATGCTGCTGGAATACCTGACGGCCTTCCCGTTCGTCGAATCCGTGGACTGGGCCGATACCGAGGCCATGGCCATCCGGCTGGCCGGGGGCGGGCATTATGACGTGGTGATCGTCGACCTGCAGCTCAAGCAGGGCAACGGCATCAATGTGCTGCGCGAGATGCAGCGCGCCGGGCTCTCCGGCATCCGCATCGTCTACACCAATCACGCGCAGGTCTCGATGTACCGCCGCCAGTGCGCGGAGGCCGGGGCCGACTATTTCTTCGACAAGTCGCTGGAACTGGAGCAGGTGTTCCGCGTGATCGAGGAATATGCGACCTCGGCCTGACGGCCTACAGCTGCTCGGCTGCCTTTTCCGTTTCCTCCGGCGGCGCCAGCACCGATGTGGTGAGCGGCACCTCGATGCGCACGCTCACGCCCTGGCCGGGCGCGGAGTCGATCTGCATCGTCCCGCCCAGCGCCAGCACGCGCTGCTCCATCCCCAGCAGGCCGTGGTGGCCGGCCGTGCTGCCGGCGTCGAAGTCCGGCGGCAGACCCTTGCCATCATCGCGGATGGTCAGGGTGAGATGGTCGTCGGTGCAGGCCAGCGCCACGGAGACGTGGCGCGCCTCGGCGTACTTGCTGGCGTTGGTCAACGATTCCTGCACGATCCGGTATAGCGCGATGGCCGCGCTGTCGCGCAGCGGCGGCAGGGAATCGGGCAGATCCACATCGGTTTCCCACTGGTTGCGCGCGCCGCCGTCCTCCACGGACTGGATGATGGCCTCGCGCAGGCCCAGGTTCAGCAGCACGGTCGGGCGCAGGTCCTCGATCAGCTGCCGCTTGATCTGGATGCCCTGATCCACGTGCAGCATCACGCGGGTCAGCTTGTCGCGCGCCTCGGGGTGGGTCTCCTGCACACGCATGCGCACCCAGTGCAGGTCGAGCTTGATGGCCGTCAGGATGGCGCCCAGTTCGTCGTGGAGTTCCCGGGCCAGCCGGGTCTTCTCGTCCTCGGTCACGCGCTGCAAGTGGGCCGCCAGCGCGGACAGCTGCCGCGTACGCGCGCGCACCTTGCGGTCGAGCCGGGCGCTTTCCTCTTCCAGCTGGATGCGGGCCGCCTCGGCCATCGACATCCGGCGCGAATGGCCGAGCCCGACCGTGACCAGCAGCAGGATGTTGATCGCCGTCAACAGGCCGATGCCGTAGCGCGAGAGCTGCAGGTCATGCTCGGCCGCCTCCAGGTTGTGCGTCACGGTGCCGGACTCGCGCGCCTGCAGCTGCTCCAGCCCGCGCCGGGCGGCTTCCATGGTCTGGCGGCCGAAATCGGTGCGGATCAGGTCCATCGCCACGTCCACATCGCGCTTGCCGTAGACCAGCGTCAGGGCCATCTCGTTGAGCTTGCGGGTGACGAACTGGGACGCCTCGCCAAACTGGCGCAGGCCCTCGGCGTCGTTGGCGTAGTGCTGGCGGATGCGGGCCATCAGTGCGTTGATCTGCGGCAGCGCCTTGTAGTACGGCTCCAGATAGCTGTCCTGGCCGGTCAGCAGGAAACCGCGCTGGCCCGCCTCGGCGTTGACGAGTTCCCCCATCAGCGCGCCCAGGTCACTCTGCAGCTGCTGCGAGCGGATGGCTTCGGTATAGCCCTCGCGCAGGCGCAGGTTGCCCGTCTCCGAGGCAATCAGGACGGCCAGGGTCAGCACGATGCCGCCGGCGAGCAGCAGGGTATTTCTGAGAAGTAGGGAGTGCTTGGCCATCACGAATACCAGGAAATACCGGTTTGGGCGGACGCGCGGGCGCGCACGTGCGGCCATGGGATCACATCAACATGGCAGGGTCAATCGTACAGACGGCGCCCGGGTGGCGCACCCGGTGCGGCGCGGTGTGCATTGTAGGACTTGGCTGACACGGGAATCGGTCGGGTGTCGGTGTCTGGGGCCGGGGCATGACCCTACGATGAGGCTATGAGCTTGCGCGCCGTGGCGCAAGCCGGACGCACCACAGCATCAGGGGTGCGCCCGCTAACCTCGGGAGACTGGCCATGCTGCATTACGCACTCGTTTTCTTCGTTGTCGCGCTGATCGCGGCGATCTTCGGCTTTGGTGGCATTGCCGCCGGTGCCGTCGAAATTGCCAAGATCCTGTTCTTCATCTTCCTGGTCGTGGCGCTTGTCACCTTTGTGATGGGCCTGATCCGCAGAAGGTAAGGGGCACCCACGCGGCACGCGCCCATCGCCGGATTGGCGGCGGGGGCGGTGCTCAGTACCCCGAACCGCAATGAGGAGTCCCTATGCTCACGCAGAACCCCAAAGTAAGGAAGGAAATCAATCACTTGCATGACAGCGCCGACGCAGCCGTGCGCCAGCTGAAACATGCCGCCCGCGATACCCGCGACGCCGCGCGTGACGCAGCCGTACCGGTCTCGGGCGAGGTCAAGGCCCTGATCGCCCAGCTCCAGCAGACCATCGACGTGCTCACCCACGAGGGGTCGGAAGAGGGCCTGGCGGCCGGCCGCCGCCTGCGCATGCGGGCCAACGAGATGGCGGAACGGATTCGCGCCCGGGGGACCGATGGCATGCACTGGGCCCGGGAACATATGGACGAAGCCGTGGATCACGGCCGTGCTCGCGTGGCGGAAAGCCCGCTCAAGGCGGTAGGCATTGCCGCGCTGGTGGGCGCCTGTATCGGGCTGCTGCTGGCGGGCCGCCGCCGCGACGAGTAACCGCCGACGACACACCACTTTTCACGGCCCGGGAAGCCCGGGCCCGTACCGGTTTACCCCTGCAGCAAAACCCCCTTTCCGGATATATCCCTGATCCGGGACGCCCGGCACCTCACTGGTGGCCGGGCATTTTTTTGTGCTTTTTTCTTTGCATTTCCGTCGTATCAAGAGAATTACTAGGCTTCCAAGTCCTCCTTACTCCACAAGTGTCCTGTCCTTGTCCTGGGGCACTGCTTGGTTCGCCGGGTCATCACTCCGTTACTTTTAAAGATATCACTATTCAGGAAAGTCCCCACAACAACGAAATTGAGATCGTCGATGACATTGCAGATGGCGCAACAGTGATCGGGCGAATCCAGCAAATCAGAGTAGGGACTGACATGAACAAGCACTACAGAAGCATTTGGAACCACGTCACCGAGACATTCGTCGCCGCTGCAGAAAACGCGAAATCTGGCGGCAGGAAGGCCCGGACCACCGTGGCTGCAACCGCGCTGAGCGCGTTCGCAAGCTTCGCGCCTATCGACGTAGCAAACGCCTATGAGGCGGGCGGCGGCAGCGCCGCCGGAGAAGACGGCGTCGCCGTCGGTGCTGCATCAAATTCCGGCACAGGTGCGGGGAACACCGCGATCGGTGCCGACACTGTTGTGAATGGCGTCAGTTCGACTGCTGTTGGTTTCGGCGCCAGCGCGGAGGCGAACAACGCTCTCGCGCTGGGTGCGGACGCGGCCGCGAATCGCAATAATGCGATCGCCGTGGGCGCGATGTCGGTGGCCAACGGCGTCGATTCCGTGGCGATTGGCACGGGCGCGATGGCCACCTACGACAATGCGGTGGCGCTCGGGGCAAATGCCCGGGCAACTGGTGGGAATACTCTGGCCCTTGGCACCGGCGCAGTCGCGAGTCCGGCAAATAGTGTGGCGCTCGGTGCGGGCGCCGTGTCCTCCAGAAGCGATTCCGTATCCATAGGGAATGCGACGCAGACGCGTCAGATTACCAATATGGGGAATGGCACCTCGGATTCGGATGGCGCGACCGTGCGCCAGGTCCGGGGCGTGGCAGCGATGGTGGGAGGGGGCGCCGCGATTTCATCCAGTGGCTCGCCCGTGCTGCCGAGCTTCCGCGTGGCCGGTACCAACTACACCAACGTGGGCGCGGCCGTGTCCGCGTTGGACGTCCAAACCTCGTCGAACGCGGCAGCAATCGCGAACCTGGCCAACGCGCCCCGCCTGGTGCTGCAGGACGCGACCAGCAAGGTGCTGACGGTGGGCAAGGACGTGGCCGGCACGTCGGTGAACCTCACCGGCACGGCAGGTACCCGCACGCTGACCGGCGTCAAGGCTGGCACGCTGGCGGCCGGCAGCACGGAGGCCGTGAACGGTGCGCAGTTGCATGCCACCAACCAGCAGGTGTCGACCAACACGACCAACATCGCCAACAACACCACCAACATCGCGACCAACTCGACCAACATTCAGAACAACACGACGGCGATCAACAACATCGCTACCGGCAAGACAGGCTTGGTGCAGCAGGATGCCACCAGCAAGGTACTGACGGTTGGCAAGGATGTGGCTGGCACGTCGGTGAACCTTACCGGCACGGCAGGTACCCGCACGCTGACTGGCGTCAAGGCTGGCACGCTGTCGGCTGCCAGCACGGAAGCCGTGAACGGTGCGCAGCTGCATGCCACCAACCAGCAGGTCTCGGTCAACACGACCAACATCGCAAGCAACACCACCAACATCGCGACGAACACGACCAACATCCAGACCAACACGACGGCGATCAACAACATCGCTACCGGCAGGACGGGCTTGGTGCAGCAGGATCCCACCAGCAAGGTGCTGACGGTTGGCAAGGACGTGGCCGGCACGTCGGTGAACCTCACCGGCACGGCAGGTACCCGCACGCTGACCGGCGTCAAGGCTGGCACGCTGGCGGCCGGCAGCACGGAGGCCGTGAACGGTGCGCAGTTGCATGCCACCAACCAGCAGGTGTCGACCAACACGACCAACATCGCCAACAACACCACAAACATCCAGAACAACGCGACGGCGATCAACAACATCGCTACCGGCAAGACAGGCTTGGTGCAGCAGGATGCCACCAGCAAGGTGCTGACGGTTGGCAAGGATGTGGCCGGCACGTCGGTGAACCTTACCGGCACGGCGGGTGCGCGCACGCTGACTGGTGTGAAGGCCGGCGCGTTGTCGGCCGCCAGCACGGAGGCCGTGAACGGTGCGCAGTTGCATGCCACCAACCAGCAGGTGTCGACCAACACGACCAACATCCAGAACAACACGACGGCGATCAACAACATCGCTACCGGCAGGACAGGCTTGGTGCAGCAGGACGCGACCAGCAAGGTGGTGACGGTTGGCAAGGACGTGGCCGGCACGTCGGTGAACCTCACCGGCACGGCGGGTGCGCGCACGCTGACTGGTGTGAAGGCCGGCGCGTTGTCGGCCGCCAGCACGGAAGCCGTGAACGGTGCGCAGCTGCATGCCACCAACCAGCAGGTGTCGACCAACACGACCAACATCGCCAACAACACCACCAACATCGCAACGAACTCGACCAACATCCAGAACAACACGACGGCGATCAACAACATCGCTACCGGCAAGACAGGCTTGGTGCAGCAGGATGCCACCAGCAAGGTGCTGACGGTTGGCAAGGACGTGGCCGGCACGTCGGTGAACCTCACGGGCACGGCCGGTGTGCGCACGTTGACTGGCGTCAAGGCCGGCACGCTGTCGGCCGCCAGCACGGATGCCGTCAATGGCGCGCAGCTGCATGCGACGAACCAGCAGGTCTCGGTCAACACGACCAACATCGCTAACAACGCGACTAACATCGCGACAAATGCGACCAACATCGCGAACAACACGACCAACATCGCGAACAACACGCAGGACATTGGCGACATCAACACGGCGCTTTCCAACATCACCAATGGTGCGACGGGGCTGGTGCAGCAGGATGCGACCAGCAAGCTGCTGACGGTGGGCAAGGACGTGGATGGCGCGTCGGTGAATTTCACCGGCACGGCCGGCGTACGCACGCTGACCGGCGTGAAGGCTGGCGCGCTGTCGGCCGGCAGCACGGAGGCCGTGAACGGTGCGCAGCTGCATGCGACCAATCAGCAGGTCTCGGTCAACACGACCAACATCGCGAACAACACGTCGGACATCGGCGACATCAACACGGCGATTACCAGGATCACCAACGGCGCGGCGGGCCTCGTGCAACAGAACGCGACCACCAGGGCGCTGACTGTGGGCAAGACCACGGACGGCACGTCGGTTGACTTTGCCGGCACTGCGGGTGCCCGCACGCTGACTGGCGTCAAGGCCGGCACGCTCTCCGCCGCCAGCACGGAGGCCGTGAACGGTGCGCAGCTGCATGCCACCAATCAGCAGGTGTCGACCAATTCTACGAACATCCAGAACAACACGACGGCGATCAACAACATCGCCACCGGCAGGGCGGGTCTGGTGCAGCAGGACGCCGCCAGCAAGGTGCTGACGGTGGGCAAGGACGTGAACGGCACGTCGGTGAACTTCACCGGCACGGCTGGTGCCCGCACGCTGACCGGCGTAAAGGCCGGTGCGCTCTCTGCCGCGAGCACGGAGGCCGTGAACGGTGCGCAGCTGCATGCGACCAACCAACAGGTCTCAATCAACACGACCAACATCGAGAACAACACGCAGGACATTGGCGACATCAACACGGCGCTTTCCAACATCACCAATGGTGCGACGGGGCTGGTGCAGCAGGATGCGACCAGCAAGGTGCTGACGGTGGGCAAGGACGTGGATGGCGCGTCGGTGAATTTCACCGGCACGGCTGGGGTCCGCACGCTGACCGGCGTGAAGGCTGGCGCGCTGTCGTCCGCCAGCACGGAGGCCGTGAATGGTGCGCAGTTGCATGCCACCAACCAGCAGGTGTCGACCAACACGACCAACATCGCAAACAACACCACCAACATCGCGACTAACACGACGAACATCGCGAACAACACGACCAGCATCGAGAACAACACGACCAGCATCGAGAACAACACGCAAAACATTGGCGACATCAACACGGCCATCACCAATATCACCAACGGCACGACCGGCCTGGTGCAGCAGGACGCCACCAGCAAGGGGCTGACGGTGGGCAGGGACGTGGCCGGCACGTCGGTGAATTTCACCGGCACAGCAGGTGCCCGCACGCTGACCGGGGTGAAGGCAGGCACGCTGTCGGCCGCCAGCACGGAGGCCGTGAACGGTGCGCAGCTGCATGCCACCAACCAGCAGGTGTCCACCAACACCACCAACATCGCGAACAACACCACCAACATCGCGACTAACACGACCAACATCGAAAACAACACGCAGGACATCGGCGATATCAACACGGCGATTACGAACATCACCAACGGCGCGGCGGGGCTGGTGCAGCAGGATGCGACCAGCAGGTTACTGACGGTAGGCAAGGACGTGGATGGGACGTCGGTGGATTTCACCGGCACGGCCGGCGTACGCACGCTGACCGGCGTGAAGGCTGGTGCGGTGGCGGCTGCCAGCACCGATGCAGTCAATGGCGCACAGCTCCATACGACCAACCAGCGGGTGTCGACCAATTCTACAAACATCCAGAACAACACGACCAACATCGCGACAAACACGACCAACATCGCGAACAATACGTCGGACATCGATGACCTCAGCACGGCCATCACCAATATCACCAACGGCACGACCGGCCTGGTTCAGCAGGACGCCACCAGCAAGGCGCTGTCGGTGGGCAAGGACGTGGCCGGCACGTCGGTGGACTTCACCGGCACCGCCGGGGTCCGCACGCTGACCGGCGTGAAGGCCGGGGCGCTCTCGGCCGGCAGCACGGAGGCCGTGAACGGTGCGCAGCTGCATGCCACCAACCAGCAGGTCTCGGTCAACACGACCAACATCGAGAACAACACCACGGACATCAACGAGATCAACACCAATATCACCGATGTCATCAACGGCACGACCGGCCTGGTGCAGCAGGACGCAACGACCAAGGCGCTGACCGTGGGCAAGGACGTGGCCGGCACGTCGGTGAACTTCGCCGGCACCGCGGGTGCGCGCCAACTCGACGGCGTGGCAGCGGGCACCGTTTCCGCTGGCAGCCTGTTTGCCGTGAACGGCGGCCAGTTCTATGGCGCCAGCCTGGCCACCGCCAACGCGCTGGGTGGCGGGGCCACGGTCGGCGCCAATGGTGCGATCACCGCGCCGACCTACAACGTGGGGGGTACGACGGTCCACAGTGTCGGCGCGGCGGTGACCAACCTCGACGGCCGTCTCGCGGGGGTGGAAGGCTCGGTGACCACGGTCACCAACCAGATCAACAATGGCGAAATCGGCCTGGTCAAGCAGGATGCGGCAACGGGCAACATCTCCATGGCGGCCGACAAGGGCGGCAAGATGGTGGATATCAGCGGCAAGGACGGTTCCCGCAAGATGACCGGCGTCGCCGATGGGGCGATTGCGGCCGGCAGCTCGGACGCCGTCAACGGTGGCCAGATCTATGCACTGACGGAGCGGGTGGGCACCATTTCCACCGCGACCTCCTACTTCGCCGCCGACGGGACGGGCGACGGCGGCGACGCGGCACGCGCCGCGGGCGGTAGCCAGGGCGTGGCCGCAGGCAGCAAGGCCAATGCCTCGGGCAATGGCAGTGTGGCGATTGGGCGCAGTGCGGAAGCGGCCGGCGACAAGGCGGTCTCGATGGGGGCCGGCGCGACCGCCACGGCGAGCAACAGCGTCGCCATCGGCGCGGACGCCGTCGCGGATCGGGCCGACACGGTGTCGGTCGGCGCGGCGGGCGCCGAACGGCAGATCGCCAACGTGGCCGCTGGCACAGCCGCTACCGACGCGGTCAACGTGTCCCAGATGGAGAGCCACGGCAAGAATACGGTGGCCCGGGCCAACGCCTACACCGACGCCCGCATCGACAGCAATCGCCGGGAAGCCAACGCAGGCGTCGCGTCGGCGATGGCGATGGCGGGCCTGCCGCAGGCCACGGCGGCGGGCAAGAGCATGGTTGCCATGGCGGGATCGACTTTTAATGGCGAATCGGCCATGGCGCTGGGCGTGTCCCAGGTGTCGAAGAGCGGCCGCTGGGTCTACAAAGCCGTCGCCAGTTCCAATACCCGTGGCAACTATGGTGCAACGCTCGGCGCTGGTTTCCAGTGGTAAGCATCGCCCCTCCCGGTTGACCGCATCGTGGCCGGCCGGGCGTAAAAAAGGGCTGCGGAGATCACTCCGCAGCCCTTTTTCTCTATTTGTATACCGGGATGTCGTCCGATGCCCGCACTTGGAGGCTTGCCGTCAGACGCCCCACATCACGTTGGCGCCTTCCTTCTCGGACGCGCGCAGCATGTCCAGGAAGGGGTAGGCGCGCTGGCCCAGGTGGAGGGGTTCTTCCTCGTCCTCGTCGCGGGCGTCGGCGTGGACGGAGGCACCGGCGGGGTGTACCTTCTTCGCATCCTGGACGGCCGCCTCGAGTTTCTTGATGGCGTGCGGCAGTTCCTCGGACATGATCACCCCGCGCTCGCCCATATGCTTGCCGATGATGCCAAGCAGCGTGATGGCAAGATCCTTCATCATGATCAGGTCCTGCGCCGCGTGGGATTTGAAGGTGATCAGCATGATGTTTCCTTTCACGAGTGACGAAGGTCCGCACAAGCCGGGCGGCGCGGTCGCATGATGTCAGCATAGCACCTGATAAAATTCCGCGTTTCCCGATTTCCGGGTGCCGGTCACGCGACGCGCGGCGCACTTGCCGCACCGCCCCGATCCGGTCATCGCTCTCTTTAGCGCCTTCAGGGCAAAGACATCCATGCTGCCTGTTCAGACCTCCAATCTTGCCGCCGCGTTCACTGACGCCGTGCGCGCGCTCGCCCCGGCCGACGCCGCCCTGCCCGCCGTCACCTTCGAGCGCCCCAAGGTGGCCGCCCACGGCGACCTGGCGTGCAATATCGCCATGCAGGTGGCCAAGGCGCTCAAGAGCAATCCGCGCGAACTGGCCCAGAAGATCGTCGCCGCCGTGCAGGCCGACCCGCGCGCCACGGCGATCGTCGCCCAGGCCGAGATCGCCGGCCCCGGCTTCATCAACCTGCGCCTGACCCCCGCCGCCCGCGCTGACGTGCTGCGCGCCGTGCTGGCCGAAGGTGATCGATTCGGCGCCCGGCCGGCCGGCGAGCATGGCCAGGTGCTGGTGGAGTTCGTCTCCGCCAACCCGACCGGGCCGCTCCACGTCGGCCATGGCCGCCAGGCCGCCCTGGGCGACGCGCTGGCCAACCTGCTGGCCTGGAACGGCTGGGCGGTGCACCGCGAGTTCTACTACAACGACGCCGGCGTGCAGATCCAGACGCTGGCCATCTCGGTCCAGGCCCGCGCGCGCGGCCTGAAGCCGGGCGAGGCCGGCTGGCCCGAGTCCGCCTACAACGGCGACTACATCGCCGACATCGCCGCCGACTTCCTGGCCGGCAAGACGGTGGCCGCCAGCGACGGCGAGCCGGTGACCGCCTCGGGCAACATCGAGGATATCGAGTCGATCCGCAAGTTCGCGGTGACCTACCTGCGCAACGAGCAGGACATCGACCTCCAGGCCTTCGGCGTGAAGTTCGACCGCTACTACCTGGAGTCGTCGCTGTACAGCGATGGCCGCGTGGAAGGCGCCGTGCAGTCGCTGGTGGGCAAGGGCAAGACCTACGAGAGCGAAGGCGCGCTGTGGCTGCGCACCACCGATGACGGCGATGACAAGGACCGCGTCATGAAGAAGACGGACGGCACCTACACGTACTTCGTGCCGGACGTGGCGTACCACACCACCAAGTGGGAGCGCGGCTTCGCCAAGGTCATCAACGTGCAGGGCAGCGACCACCACGGCACCATCGCCCGCGTGCGCGCCGGCCTGCAAGGGCTGGACATGGGGATTCCCAAGGGCTACCCCGACTACGTGCTCCACAAGATGGTCACGGTGATGAAGAACGGCGAGGAGGTGAAGATCTCCAAGCGCGCCGGCTCGTACGTGACCGTGCGCGACCTGATCGAGTGGAGCAATGGCGGCGACGAGACCATCCGCGGCCTGCTGGATGCCGGCGTGGCGGACTGGCCGGCCCACTTCACGCGCGGCCGCGACGCCGTGCGGTTCTTCCTGCTGTCCCGCAAGGCGGATACCGAATTCGTGTTCGACGTGGACCTCGCCCTGAAGCAGAACGACGAGAATCCGGTGTATTACGTGCAGTACGCCCATGCCCGGATCTGCTCGATCTTCGAAGCCTGGGGCGGCGCCGGCTGGGAAGCCCGCCTGCCGGAGCTGGCCGGGGCCGACCTGGCCGCCGTGACCGGCGCGGATGTGAGCGCCCAGGCCATCGCGCTGGGCCGCCGCCTGGCCGAGTTCCCGGACATGCTGGCCGCCGCCGCCGGCGAGCTGGCGCCCCATGCGGTGGCGTTCTACCTGCGCGACCTGGCCGGCGACTTCCACGCCTTCTACAACGCCGACCGCGTGCTGGTGGACGACGAGGCGGTCAAGCGCGCCCGGCTGGCGCTGCTGGCCGCCACGCGCCAGGTGCTCAAGAACGGCCTGGCGGTGATCGGCGTCTCGGCGCCGCAACGGATGGACCGCGAGGCCGCTCCAAACTGAGCCGCCAGGCGCCTGGGACGGATGGTTGGGCCACTTTTCAGAGTGGTCTCAATCGTGCCTGCCGGGACAGGCCCTATAATCCCCGGCAACACCGAAGAGGACTTCATGCAACAGCAACGCAAGCGCGCCGCGCGCCGAACCCGTACCCATGTCCGGATGCAGCGCGGTGGTACGTTCCTGGGCCTGGTGCTCGGGCTGATCGTCGGCCTGGCCATCGCCGTGGTGGTGGCCCTGTATATCACCAAGTCGCCCGCGCCGTTCCAGCAGAAGGGCGCCAACGGCAGTGCCCAGCAGCGCCCGCCGAGCGAGCCCGGCAACGTGGCCACGCCGCTGCCGGCACCCACGCAACCGCAGCAGCAGGCCGAAGGCCCGAGCGACCCGAACCGGCCGCTGTGGAGCAAGACGCCGGCCAAGCCCGTGGGGCAGCCCGATGCGCAGCCGTCCACCCCGGCCCAGCCGCCGGTGGCGACGAC
>NZ_CAJPVH010000074.1 GCF_905397395.1 Cupriavidus campinensis | reverse complement strand
CGAGGATGCCCGGGCGCTGGCCGACGCGCTGGCCGAGGCCCGCCAGCCGCTGGTGATTGCCGGCGGCGCCGGCTGGACCGACGCCGCGGTGCGCGACTTCGCCGCCTTCGTCAAGGCATGGAACCTGCCCGTGGCCTGCGCCTTCCGCCGGCAGGACGTGATCGATAACCGCGACCCGCACTACATCGGCCATCTGAGCCTGGGCGTGAGCCCCAAGCTGGCCGAGCGGGTGCGCACGGCCGACCTGATCGTGGCGGTCGGCACCCGGCTGGGCGACATCGCCACCGATGGCTACACGCTGCTGGAAGTCCCGCGTCCCAAGCAGAAGCTGGTGCATATCCATGCCGATAGCGGCGAGCTGGGCCGCGTCTACCAGTCGGCACTGCCGATCCATTCGGGCGTGGTGCCTGCGGCAGCCATGCTGGCCGCGCTGCCGGCGCCGGCTTCTATCGGATGGAAGGACTGGACCAGCGGTGCCCGGGCCGAGCACGAGGCCTTCGTCACGCCGCCCAAGCCGCATGCGGAACTGACGGGCGTGGATATGGCCGCGGCGATGTCGCACCTGAACGCCGTGCTGCCCGAGGACGCCATCCTCAGCAACGGCGCCGGCAACTACACGGTCTGGCTGCACCGCTTCTATGCCTACAAGCGTCCGCGCACGGAACTGGCGCCCACCTGCGGCGCGATGGGCTACGGCCTGCCGGCCGCGATTGCCGCGAAGCTGCGCGCCCCCGAGAAGACCGTGGTCTGCCTGGCTGGGGACGGCTGCTTCCTGATGTACCCGCAGGAGATCGCCACGGCCGCCGCGCATGGCGCCAACCTGATCGTGATCCTGGTGAACAACCGCATGTACGGCACCATCCGCATGCATCAGGAGAAGCGCTACCCGGGCCGCCAGAGCGGCACGACCATCGCCAACCCGGATTTCGTGGCGATGGCGCGCGCCTGCGGCGCATGGGCGGAGCGGGTGGAGAAGACAGAGGACTTTGCGGCGGCCTTCGAGCGCGCCCGCAACGCCGGCCAGCCGGCCGTGCTGGAGCTGATGACCGACCCGCTGCAGATCACGCCGGCGATGCGCGTGACCGACCTGCCGGCCTGAGCCGGGATCAGACGCTGCCTGGGCTACCTAGAACAGCGCCGCTTGTGGCCGGGCCTCGTGCCCGGCTTTTTCATGGCCGGACGCCGGGCGGGCCAGGATTTCGCGGATCTGCTCCAGATACCGCTCGCCTACCGCGCGATGGGTCTTGCGGGCCTCGTCGGCCAGCGCGCGGCGCGACGGCGCCCGAATCCCGATCAAACGGCAAATCGTTGAAAGATAAGGCTTTTTGTCGTCGACGGTGGCCCGGCGGGCGGCCGACAGCAAGGCCGCATCGCCAATGCGCCCCCGCAGCCAGACCAGCACCTGGCGGTCATATTCGTTCTGCACACGGATCAGGTGAATCAGGTGTTCCATTCCGCACTCCGATATACTGTTCATTCATACAGTTACTGTAAATATATACAGTGAATCGGAATTTTCAAGGTGTGCGTCGGAAAACCCTTGAAAGTGCTTGCGCTGGCCCGGTTCGCATGGTCACCATGGCGGTCTGCAAGCCGCCTTTTTGCATCGAATCATGGACGACACCACCGCCACCTTCCACAAGCTGCGCCCGCGCCTGCACGGGATTGCCTACCGGATGCTGGGCGCCGTGGCCGAAGCCGAGGACGTCGTACAGGACGCCTGGCTGCGCTGGCACACGGCTGACCAGACGGACATCGACAACGCCGAGGCCTGGCTGGTTTCGGTCACCACCCGCATCGCCATCGACCGCCTGCGCGCGGCCAAGACCCAGCGCGAGCACTACAGCGGGATCTGGCTGCCCGAGCCGCTGATCACGGACAGCCCGGACACCCCCGAGGCCATCACGGAGCGCGCCGACGATATCTCCGTGGCCTTCCTGCTGTTGCTGGAGCGCCTGACGCCCGAGGCCCGCGCCGCCTTCCTGCTGCGCGAGGTCTTCGACAACGACTACGACGAGGTGGCGCGCGTGATCGGCAAGAGCGAGGCCACGTGCCGCCAGCTGGTGAGCCGCGCCAAGACCCAGCTACGCGACGACCGGCCGCGCTTCACGGTGTCTCCGGACACCCATCGGCACATGGTCCAGGCTTTCGCCCACGCGATGCAGGGCGGCGACTTTGCCGGCATCCAGGCGCTGCTGGCCGATGACGCCACGCTGGCTGGCGACGGCGGCGGCAAGGTCCAGACCTTCCCCAAGCCGCTCGAAGGCGCGCGCCGCATCGCCCAACTGTTCTACGCCACGCGCCTCAAATACCCCGGCGAGGGGCTCCGGGTGCAACTGGTGCTGCTCAACGGCGAGTGGGCGCTGCTGCGCTACTTCGACGGCGCGCTGGAGTCCGCGCAGACCTTTGTGGTGGAAGGCGACCGCATCGCCCGCATCCACGTGCAGCGCAACCCGGACAAGCTGGCGCGCATTGCGGAGTATTTTGGCGGGGAGGCGTAGAGCGGGCGTCGTTGTTTCCCGCCGCGCACCAAAGTGTGTCCAGCCGCATGTCTACCGAGCGATGGCCTGGCCGCGTACGCTACTTCTCACGAGGTACCACCGGCCCGGCGAAAAGAATCCTGCAACGCGAAGTTCGCCGGCAATGAAAATTTGTCAGAAGCAGGAGACAGACATGTGCTTATGCCACGGATCACTTTACCCTGATCACGACTTGGTTCCGTCGCACTACGCGACGCGTATCGGCGATATCGAGGTAATGGTCATTAGCGATGGGGCGATACCCGTACCCGCCAACGTCCTGGGCACCAACGTTGATTCGGCCGTCCGGGATGCCGCGCTGCGCGGCAGATTCCTGCCGGACGTGATCGATTGGGGGCTGAACGTCGTCGTCGTCCGTAGCGGCGGCCGGACGATCCTCATCGACGCCGGGATGGGGTCGGAGATGCCGGAATCCACGCGGACCGGACGCCTGGCCCTACGATTGAAGGGCGCCGGCATCCATCCCGGGACCGTGACCGATGTCATCGCGACCCACATTCACATGGACCATATTGGCGGGCTGCTCGACGAGCGGCTGAGGAGTCAGATGCGTCCGGACCTGCGGGTGCACGTGTCGCACACGGATGTCGAATTCTTTGAGTCGCCCGATTTCTCCCACAACACCTTCAACGGCATTCAGGACATCATCCGGACCAGCGCCCGGAACTTCCTGGACGCGTACAAGAGCGAGTTGCGGCCGTTCGACAAGGAGTGCCAGGTGGCGCCCGGGGTTGTCGTCACGCTCACCGGTGGCCACACCCCCGGGCACAGTATGGTTCGCGTGGCCTCCGGGGGGGAACGGCTGACGTTCGCGGGTGACGCGGTGGTCCCGGTCGGTGTCGAATGCCCCGAATGGCAAAACGCCTTCGATCACGAACCCGAGGAGGCAGCTCGCGTCCGGGTTCGCCTCTTGCGAGAGGCTGCGGCGACCGGCGAGTTGTTCTTGGCCAGCCACTTATCGTTCCCCTCACTCGGCCGCGTCGCGGTCGATGGCAATGCCTTCCGATATATACCGGCCAACTGGGCATACTGAATAACGGCAGGCATAAAAAAGAGCCCGCCAAGGCGGGCCCAAAGACGAAGGGAAAGTCTCCGTCAAGTGGATGTCAGCGGGGACAACGCGCTCAGAAGCGGTGGCGAATGCCGACGATGGCGCCGAACTGGTTCTGGCCGGCGCCCACCTGTTCGGTTGTGGCCGTCAGGGTGCTGGCGCTGCGGTTCAGCGACGGGCCGAAGCCGGACAGGCCCATGGCCGAGCCGTCCCGGTTCTGGGCGTAGGCCACGATGGTGTACAGGTCGGTGCGCTTGGAAAACGCGTACGTGCCGGACAGCACGAAGCTGTACGGGTCGCCGCCGCTGTTGCGTACGTCGGTGTAGTAGGCCGCGCCGGTCAGCGTGATGGCCGGGGTGACCTGGTAGTTCGCGCCGATCCAGTACAGGTTGGTGCGCAGCGAGCTGCTGGCGAAGTCGCCGTAGTACCAGCGATAGCCGGCGAAGGCGCGGGCCCGGCCGAAGTCGTAGCTGGCGCCGAGGGTGGCGCGGCGCTCGCGGTTGTCGTCCGTGACGACGGTGCTGCCGCGCACCTCGTCGTAGACCACGCGGGCGGACAGCGGGCCAGCCCTGTAGCCCACGCTGGCGCTGAAGTTCCGGCCTGCCTTGTAGTCGCCCGGCACCTCGCCGCCGGCGCTGCTGTCGTAGCCGGTGCTGTAGAACAGGCCGTAGTACAGCGCGCCGGTCTGGCCGGTGAACTTCACCGAATTGTCGGCGCGGCCCGACATCCATTTGTCGTGCATCAATACCGAGTAGCGCGTGGCGATGGCCATCGGATCATAGGCCAGCGAGAAGTCGTACAGCACGGTCTGGTGGCGGCCCAGAGACAGCGTGCCGTACTGGTTCTGCAGGCCGACGAACGCCTGCCGACCGAACATGCGGCCGCCCTGGTTGGCGCTGCCGGTGTCGAGGTCGAAGCCGTTTTCCAGCGTGAAGACGGCCTTCAGGCCGCCGCCGAGGTCTTCGGCGCCGCGCAGGCCCCAGCGCGAGGTGGACAGGTTGCCGGCGGACATCCGCACGACGTTGTTGCTGCCCCCGGTGGCCGCGTTGGGCACGTTGGTCAGGAATTCCACGCCGGCGTCGACGACACCGTAGAGCGTGATGCTGCCCTGGGCGTGGGCAGCGGCGGGCAGGGCAGGGAGGACGGCCATGGCGGCCAGGCAGGCGAGACGGGTCTTCATGTGTTCGTGATCCTTGTTATGGGTCGCCGCCGGCGCACCCCGTAAGGGCTCGGGCGTGCTGGCGGCGACTGCAATGTAACGAGGGATCAGGAACGGGAGAAGCGCGTCTGGTCTGACAGACTGTCCCGGGATTTGAACAATTGGGGAGTCAGACTCCCCTCAGCGCGCCGTCAGCGTCCCTTCAACAGCGGACACTGCGACTTCGACGGTGGGATGAACGCCTGGTCGCCCGGCACCGTGGCCAGCACCTTGTAGTAGTCCCACGGGTACTTGGACTCGGCCGGCGTCTTGACCTCGAACAAATACATATCGTGCACCATGCGCCCATCGGCGCGGATGCGGCCGTTCTTGGCGAAGAAGTCGTTGATCGGCATCGCCTTCATCTTCTCCATGGTCGGCGCGGTCTCGTCGGTGCCGGCCGCCTGCACCGCCTTCAGGTAGTGCGTGACGGACGAGTAGACGCCGGCCTGGCTCATGTTCGGCATCTTCTTGACCTTGTCGAAGTACTTGCGCGACCACGCGCGCGTGGCGTCGTTCATATCCCAGTAGAACGCCTCGGTCAGCACCAGCCCCTGCGCGGTCTTGAGGCCGAGCGCGTGGATGTCGTTGATATAGAGCAACAGCCCGGCCATGCGCTGCTTGCCGTCGCGCGTCAGGCCGAACTCGGAGGCGGCCTTGATGGCGTTGACGGTGTCGCCGCCCGCGTTGGCCAGCCCCACCACCTGCGCCTTGCTGGCCTGCGCCTGGAGCAGGTAGGAGGCGAAGTCGCTGGTGCTGAGCGGATGGCGCGCGGCGCCGAGCACCTGCCCGCCGGCCTCGGTGACCACCGTGGTGGCCGACTGCTGGAGCGTGTGGCCGAAGGCGTAGTCGGCGGTCAGGAAGAACCATGTCTTGCCGCCGCGCTGGACCATTGCCTTGGCCGTGGTGTTGGCCAGCGCGTAGGTGTCGTAGGCGTAGTGCACCGAGATTGGCGTGCACAGGTCATTGGTAATGCGCTCGCTGCCGGGGCCGGAGAACACCACGATCTTGTTCTTCTGCTTCGCCACGTCCAGCACGGCCAGCGCAGGTGCCGAAGCCGCCACATCCAGGATGGCATCGACCTTGTCCGTGTCGAACCATTCGCGCGCCTTGTTGGCGGCGATGTCGGCCTTGTTCTGGTGATCCACCACCACCAGCTCAATTTTCTTGCCGAGCACCTTGCCGCCGAAGTCGTCAATGGCCATCTGCGCCGCCGTGGCGCTGCCGCGCCCGGTCACATCGGCGTAGAGGCCGCTCATGTCGAGCAGCAGGCCGATCTTGACCACGTCATCGGAAATCCCTGCCTTTGGCTGGGCCGAGGCGATGCCGGCCACACCGCCGGCACCGGCCAGCGCCAGCAGCGCAGCGGCAGTCCGCCGCCATGTTGCGGAAGTCTTCATGGTTGTCTCCTCCAGTGTTGTTATCTAGTTCTTCTACGATTTGCAGTCAGACCGTGGCTCATACCGTGGCCACCGGCGTCACCGGCGAGCCCACCGCGCCCGGCAGCCGCAGCGGCGGCGCCGTGAGCATGAAGCGCGAGCGGCGGTGCGCGCGCAGCCAGTCCGCCAGGTCCTTGAGGTACCAGAGTTCGCCGAGCGGCAGCCCCAGCTTGAACAGGCAATGGTGGTGCAGCGGCAGCAGCGGATGCGTCTTCTCTGCGTCGGGCGGCGGCAGGGCCGGGTAGCGCTCCACGGCGTAGTTGTCGGCGATCAGCGCCGCGATGCCGGAATCGGTGATCCAGTTCAGCAGGCGGGTGTCGCGCCCGTTCAGGGCGGCGCAGCTGTGGTGGAGCACCGCTTCGTCGGGCTCACGCTGCATCGACAGCACGACTTCGGCAAAGCCGGTGCGCAGCAGGAGCATGTCGCCGGGCTCCACTTCCACGCGATGGGTGTCCATGGCGTGCATCAGGTCGTCATAGCCGACGTTGCGGAAGTCCATGCCGAACACATCGGCCAGATCCACCAGCACGCCCCGGCCCTGCATGCCCTTGACGGCGAAGTTCTCGATGCCGAGCGCGTCGGCGTGGCTGTGGGCATGGCCGTGGCTGCAGTCGTGGGCGGCGAACTGGTCGTCATCGGCATAGTCGACCGGGCCGACGATGTCCGCGTTGGCGCGATAGCCGTTGTAGTAGACGCGCTCGGGCCTGCCGTCGCCATCCGCATCGAACAGCGCGCCCACGTGGGCCAGGGAGTCCCACTGGGTGGAGTACTGGAGGCAGAGCAGCACCTGGTCGTCGCTGATGACATCGGTCGCGGCCGGGTTCACCTTGGCCAGCGGGAAGTTCATGTACGGGGAGTCGTCGCGGAAAGTGGGGCGCAGCTCGGGCGGATGGCGGCGCGGATTGAGCTTGTTGCCGCCCGGGTAGTCCAGTGGCAGCGAGAGGCAGAAGCTGCGCCCCGCCTGGATCTCGCGCGCGCCCTTGAGCACCTGCTCGGGGCCGATCAAGTTGACGCGCCCCAGTTGATCGTCAGGACCGAAATCGCCCCAGTTGGAGCCCTGCGGACGTTGCTGCCAACGCATGCCTGATACCTCCCTTGCGAAAGATGATGCCGGTTGAAGCGCCGCCGCCACATCGCGGCGCAGCATCCGGTTATACGTGATCCATGCGGCGCGGTCATTCTGCGTCGCATCAAGTTCCGCGTGACGAAATAGGAGGGAGGAGGACGAGGCGGGGAGGGGCTATTCGCCGAGGAACTCGGCCAATACTTCCAGCCCTTCGACGTGGTCGGCCACGACCTTGGCGATGACGGCCAGCGGAATTGCCAGCAGCATCCCCCAGGTGCCCCAGAGCCACGTGAACAGCAATAGCGAGACGAAGACGGCCACGGCGTTCATGCGCGCCATGCGGCCCGTCATCCAGGTGGTCATGCCGGAGCCGATCAGCGTGGCGATCAGCAGCGACCCGCCAGCCGCCGCTGCCGCAACGGACAGCGTGCCGAACTGCATGAACCCGGCCACGCCCAGGCACAGCGCAATCAGCACCGCGCCGAAGTACGGCACCAGGTGCAGCGCCGCGGCGGCCAGCGCCCAGGCGCCGGCATTGTCGATCGACAGATACCTGAGCAGGATGTACGTACAAAGCCCCAGCGCGGCGTTGGTGATGACCAGCATCAGCATGTAGCGCTGGATCGCCCGGTTGATCTCGTCGAGCATGTGCACGCTGATCTTCTTCTGGCTGATGGTGGTACCGGCCATCTTGATGAACTTGCGCTTGAACATGTCGCCGCCCAGCAGCAGGAACCAGGTCAGGAACAGCACGACCACGGCCTGCGCCAGCATCGCGAAGACGCCCATCGAGCCTACCCAGATGGCGTTGTTGAGCGCGTCGGCGGAACGCTCCACCACGATCGGCGCGCCCTTGGCGGGCGGCGGCTGGCCGGTACCGACCAGTACCGTGGCGGCGCGGCGGATCTTTTGCAGCATGGAGTCGTCGCCGCTCACCAGTTCGCCCAGCGAGCGGGAGAGCTTGCTGGCGATGGCGGGCAGGCGGTCGACGATCGATTCGATCTGCCCCTGGAGCAGGTAGGCGCCGCACAGCAGCAGGGCCAGCATGCCGAGCAGCACCACGGTAGCGCCCATGGCGCGCGGTATGCGCTGGCGCTGGAGCCACTCGACCATGGGATCGAGCAGGTAGGCGATGACGATGGCCACCACCACCGGCACGATGAAGTCGCGGGCGAGGTGCACGGTGTAGAGCGCCGCCAGCGTCGCCAGGATGACCAGCGCCGTGCTGGCGCGCCGCACCGAGACGGACAGCTTGGGGGTGATGCGAACGGGTGCCGCCGGCACGGCGTCCACTGGCACCTCGGCCTTGGCGGCGGGTGCCCCCTCCGCCAAGGCTTCTGGCACGACATCAGGCCCGGCCACGGTGCCGGGCGGGGTGGCCCGCATGGCGGGCTGGATCGGTACGCGCGACATGGGTGGCAGGGCGGCTCGCAGACATGAAGGGCATGGCGTCACGAGGCGGACGCCTGCCATAACGATAGACACTGCGGGGCCGGGGCGGGTGTCGGCGCGTTGCGGGTCGCGCTGTAGGACAGCGGCGCGACCTTCCGGGGTGATCTGGGTCGTGTGCAGCCTGATACACGGAAACCCCACCAAAGCAAAAGCCCGGTCTCGTGAACCGGGCTTCTGGGGATTGCGTGGCTGGCGTGGCCGGGGGCGATCAGCGCCTGGCGGGTTAGCGCGTCAGCGTCGAATGATCGTCGCCGTGAGAGCCGGCGCCCGACTGCTTGAGCAGCGGGTCATTCTTGAGCACCCAGCGGGCGCCAAAGGCCAGAGCGACGATACAGGCCAGCATATACGCAACGATCACAGTGAGAGTCAGCATGGCATCACAGGAGTAGGTTGCGACCGCGTTGCCAGCTTCCGCTGGCGGGCCGATGGGAACGAATTGTATGTGAGGCAAAACGTTTCGCCGGCACCGATTCGCCTGAAATTTTCTGTATGCCGATCTAAGCCCAATTAATATCGGCACGTTCTACGAGGAACATGGATCATGGCCGCCTCGCACAACTTCCCCCCCCTAGAAGTAGCACCCCATCTCGTATTGCTGCGAACGCAAAGCGTGCACGTCGCTGCGGTAGCGGTCCGCGCGGCTCCAGTACTCGGTGGTATGCATGGCGCGCTCGGCGGCCCGCGCCTGGTACTCGAGTGCCCGGCACTGGTTCCAGAAGGCGTTCTGCGCGCGCAGGTCGAGGTCGTCCTCGCGGCCCTGCCAGGCCTGGATCTGTTGCGCCAGCTGGGCGCGGCTTTGCAGGTAGGCCTGTTCGTCCTGACGGATCTTGGGGGTCTTGGTGATGGTGGTCACGTTGGCGCGCATGCCGGACGTGACGTCGCGGTAGCCCGCCGGACACGATGCCGCCGTATAGAGCGTTTCCTTGCCGCTCTGGCACTTGGTCACGGCATGGGCCGCGCCGGAGGCGGCCAGCGTCAGCAGCAGGATGGCAATTTGTCTGGGCATGGCGGCACCTTGGACGAATGGCGATGTCATCCAATGTAGGCAGCGCTGCGCCGCGCTGCCAGTACGGCAAGGTATCCAGATATTTCAGGTACGGGGGGTGACGCGCGGGTTGACGCGCTTTGAGTGGCCAGACACGGCTTTGGCGCCCTGCATTTCGGCATTGGCGGTCAGCAGCATGTCGTACAGCTGCTGCGCCGCCGGCGAGAGGGACCGGCCACGGCGCCGGATCAGCCCCACCGTGCGCGAGACGGTGGGCTCCACCAGCGGCACGCTGGTCAGCGTGGGATGCTTGCCCGGCGGCATGGCCAGCCGGGGCACCGCCGCCACGCCGAGCCCGGCTTCCACCAGGCTCACCAGCGTGCTGACGTGGCGCACCTCGCAGTACCACTGCGGGCGGTCGGGCACGTCGGTCAGCGCCAGGTCCAGCAGCATGCGGTTGCCGCTGGCCTTGCCCACGGTCATGTAGTCGTACTGGCCCAGCTCGGCCCAGGTGACCTTGCGCTTGCGCGCCAGCGGATGGTCGGGCGGGCAGGCCACCACGAACGGTTCCTTGAGCACGGGTTCGAACTCGACGTCCGGCTCCTGCGTGCCGATGTAGTTCAGGCCGAAGTCGGCCTCGTTGCGGACGATCAGGTTCAGCACCTCGTTGGCGCCTTCGTCGATCAGCCGCACGACGATGCGCGGCCACCTCTCGTGGTACTTGCGCAGCACCGCCGGCAGGAAGTAGCGCACCGCCGACGGCACGCACGCCACCGTCACTTCGCCGGTCACGCGGGTGGCCACGTCCCGGATGCCGAGCAGCGACTCCTCCAGCCCGTTCAGCAGCTCTCGTGCCTTGCGCGAGAACTCCCGGCCCACGGCGGTCATCTCCACCGAGCGCGTGGTCCGGTCGAACAGCCGCACGCCGAGCGCGTCTTCCAGCTTCTCGATCCGGCGCGACAAGGCCGGTTGGGACAGATGCAGCTCTGTCGCCGCCGCGCGGAAGCTGCTCAGCTCAGCCACCGCCACGAAGGCGCGCAGATCGGACAGATTGAAATTCATGCCGAAATCAGATGCCAGACCGCCTCGGTCTCGCGCGCCACGCCGTCTTCCTCAAGCTTGCGCAGGTGGGCCAGCAGCGAGCGCTGCGCCACCGGGTGCATGCGCTCGGGCACGTCGTCGTAGACGCTGGCGAGCAGGGTGCCGATATCGGCCGGCGCCAGCGCGCGCAGCGCGTTGAGCACCTTGGCCTCACGCTGCTGCCGATGGCGAATCAGCAGCCGGATGGCATCCCGGGGGCGCGGCATCAGGAAGCCATGGCCCGGCGCAATCCACTCCAGGTCTTCGTCGAGCAGCGCCTGCAGGGACGCCAGATAGGCGCGCATATCCCCATCGGGCGGATTGATGACCACGCTGGAGCCCTGCATCACGTGGTCGCCCGTGAACAGCGTCTTCTCCTCCTCGAGCAGGTAGCAGAGATGGTTCGACGCATGCCCGGGCGTGTGCACTACCCGCAGCGTGGCGTGCGGGCCGAGCACGATCCGCTCGCCGTGCTCGGGCATGCGGTCCGGCGCGAAGGTCTGGTCCTGGCGGTCCTGCACGGCGGTCACGCGCCCCCAGACCGGCGCGCCGGTGGCCTCGCGCACCGCCACGGAGGCGGGGGAATGATCCAGATGGGTATGCGTGACGAGAATCCACTTCACCGGGCCCGGCGCGGCAGCCAGCACCGCGGTGATATGGGCCGGGTCGGCAGGGCCGGGATCGATCATGGCCCAGGTGTTGTCCGTGCCGCCGCCCACGAAGTAGGTGTTGGTGCCGGGGCCGGTCATCACGTTGCCGTTGTCCGCCGTGACGCGCCAGACCCGCTCGGACAGCTTCACCGCCGCGCCCGGCGCCAGCGCGTAGCGGCCATGGCCGGCGCCATCGGGGTCGATCCGGGCGATTTCGGCATACGGCGCCTCCTCCGGCATCACCGGCCGCACGCCCTTGGGGCCGGTGGCCAGGCGCGGCATGATCTGCACGATGTTGCGCAGCTGCCGGGCATGGTCGAAGCACGCCTGCGCGGTCTGGAAGTGCGAAATCGACTGGAGCATGCGGCGCGTGACGTTGACCAGCGAGATCTGGTTGGCCGGGTCGAGCGCATCGACGGGCCGCATCCAGCGATGCTCCACCGCCTCGACGCCATCGTGCCGCGCGGTCTGCCCAGCCGGCGCCAGCGCAAAGAAGAAGCGCGTGTCGAAGCGCTTCGGCAGGCCGGGCGGCGTCAGCCAGTGGCTGCCATAGGCCAGCTGGTCCACTGCGAGGCGCACGCCCAGCCGTTCGCAGACATGGGCGATGCCCGCGCCGCTATAGCCGGCGGCTTCGCGCAGGCTGCCGTAGGTGTCGGCGTCGAGTGCATCGAGATCCACATTCTGGCCATTGGCATCGCGGGCGAATAACAGGCCCGCTTCCTCGAACGCCTCGCGGGCGGCGCAGAGGTAGTAATCGAGCCCGTTCTGGTCGACGTTGAGCCGGGCGCTGGCGGCCGCATCATCGAGGCCATCACAGAGCGGATGAAGTGCCGCATCCTGCTCATCCAGCGTGCCGCCGGGGAAGACGAAGGCGCCCGCGCTGCGGTCGTCGTCGCGCTGGGGGCGGCGCATCATCAGCACTTCCATGCCCGCGGGGCCGTCGCGGAGCACCAGCACGCTGGCGGCGGCGCGCAGGGCTTTGGAGCGAACAGGGGCGGCGGCGGTGGCAGTGGTGGTGGTGGCGGCGGTCTCGGACATGGGGACGGAGTGGGGCGCAGTATCAGAACAGGCGCCAAGTGTAATGGGTTCGGGCGGTTCGAATCTGCCGCGATGCAGCAGGAATCCCGCGCTGCTCTTGGGATGGGGGCGGATTTCAGTCCGGAAACAGCGCCATCTGCCCGGTCAGCAGCGTGTCGAAATCGTCGTCGAGGAAGGGCAGGATGGCATCGGCAATCGGCTGGAGCTGTTTTGTGATGTAGTGGTCATAATCGATCGGCGACTGGCGCGGATCGAGCGTCTCCATCGGCATCGGCCCGGCCACCGTCATCACATAGCTGATCCAGCCGCCGTTCTGGTACTGGCGCGGACGGCCCTGACTGTCGTTATAGGCATCGGCCAGCCGCGCGGCGCGCACGTGGGGCGGCACGTTGCGCTGGTAGTCGCCGAGCTGGCGGCGCAGGCGCTTGCGGTAGACCAGTTGCGCGTCCAGTTCGCCGGCCAGCGTGCGGCGCACGATGTCCCGCACATAGTCGCGGTACGGCTCGCGGTTGAAGATCATCGCGTACAGCGTCTGCTGGAACTGCTGCGCCAGCGGGGACCAGTCCGTGCGCACCGTCTCCAGCCCCTTGAACACCATCTCGGCGCGGCCATCGGCACGCATGACCTGACCGGCATAGCGCTTCTTGCTGCCAAGTTCGGCGCCACGGATGGTCGGCATCAGGAAGCGCCGGAAGTGCGTCTCGAACTGGAGTTCCAGCGCGCTGTCCAGGCCGAAGGTCTGGCGCAGGTGGTCGCGCCACCAGTCGTTGACGTAAGCCACGAGTTCACGCCCGATGCGTGCCGCATCGTCCTCGGCATGGGCACCGCGCAGCCAGACGAAGGTGGAATCGGTGTCGCCATAGATCACGTCAAAGCCGCGCGCCTCGATCAGCAGCCGGGTCTGGCGCATGATCTCGTGGCCGCGCATGGTGATCGACGACGCCAGGCGCGGGTCGAAGAAGCGGCAGCCGCTCGATCCCAGCACGCCGTAGAACGCGTTCATGATGATCTTCAGCGCCTGCGAGAGCGGCTTGTTCTGCTCGCGCTTGGCCGCCTCGCGGCCCTGCCAGATCCGCGCGACGATGGCGGGCAGGCAGTGCTTGCCGCGCGAGAACCGCGCGCCCCGGAAGCCGGGCACCGAATCGGCATCATCGGGGTGGGCCAGCCCCTCCACCAGGCCAATCGGATCGATCAGGAACGTGCGGATGATCGACGGATACAGGCTCTTGTAGTCCAGCACCAGCACCGACTCGTACAGCCCGGGGCGGGAATCCATGACGAAGCCGCCGGGGCTGGCCTCGGGCGCCAGTTCGCCCAGATTCGGCGCCACGTAGCCCTGCCGGTGCATCAGCGGCATATATAAATGCGTGAACGCTGCCACCGAGCCGCCGCTGCGGTCGGCCGGCAGGCCGGTCACGGTGGCGCGCTCCAGCAGGAAGGTCAGCAGTTCCGTGGCGGCGAAGATGCGCGTGACCAGCTCGCAGTCGCGCAGGTTGTAGCGCGCCAGCGCGGGCTTGTCCTCGGCGAACATGCGGTCGATGGCGTCCATGCGGTCATACAGGTTGTCGATCGCCTTGCCTTCGCCCAGCAGGGTCTGCGCCACCGACTCCAGGCTGAACGACGGGAAACTCCACGTGGCGGCGCGCAGCGCCTCGATGCCGTCGATGATCAGCCGCCCGGCCGCCGCCGCGAAATAGTGCTGCTGCCTGGCGTGCTCGCGCCACTCCATCTCGGCGCCGCCCCGGCCCAGCCGCAGCGGCACCTCGAACTGCACCGCGTGGGCCTGCAGCACGCGCAGGTCGAACTGGACGAGGTTCCAGCCGATGATGGCGTCGGGGTCGTGCTCGGCCAGCCACTGATTGAGCTTCTCCAGCAGGGCGGGGCGGGTGTCGCAGTATTCGAGCGCGAAGTCCACCGGGGTTGGATCGCCGGCCGGCGCCGGGCCGAGCATATAGACCTGCCGCTGGCCGCAGCCTTCCAGCGCAATCGAATACAACTCGCCATGGGCGGTGGTCTCGATATCGAGCGAGACCAGGCGCAGGGTGGGGCGGTAGTCGGTGGCCGGCTTCATCTGCGCGTGGCGCAGCACGCCGCGCGCGTCCCCGCGCGCGTCCCCATGCGCGTCCGGCTGGCCGTCGAACCAGACCGGCGCGGTGATGAAGCGTTCCATCAGGTAGCGCTCGGGCGGGCGGATATCGGCCTCGTAGACATCCACGCCAGCCTGCCGCAGCGCCTTGTCGATCCGGATCAGCTGGCGGTGCTGCTGGCAGTACAGCCCGAGCACGGGCCGGCGGTGGAAGTCCTGCAACTGGAGCAGGCGCAGTTCCACGTCCCGCTCGCCGCGCAGCAGCGGCTCGGCCTGATCGCGCTGGGCTTCGGGCAGGAAAGCGACCGACGGCTGGGGCGGCAGGCGCAGCAGGCGCGGCCCGTGGTCCGTGGCCAGCCAGAAATCGACCTCGGTACCGGCGGGGGTATCGCGCCAGTGCCGGGTCAGGATGAAGCCCTGCTCAAGTGCCACGCTGGAAGCCTATCGAAAACCTGTGGGGAGATGCTGGCCGGATTCTAGCGGAGAGGGCCGTCAGCGCACCGTTTGCAGGAAGGCCAGCAGGTCGGTGATTTCGCCTTCGTCGCCGATGCCCCAGAAGCGCATCTTGTTGCCCGGCACCACCTTGTTCGGGGCGTGGATAAAGGCGCGCAGCGTCTCGGGGGTCCAGACCACCTTCGACGTCTTCATGGCTTCCGAATAGCGGTAGTCGGTTGTCGCGCCTGCCTGCCGGCCGACGATGGCGTTGAGATGGGGGCCGAAGGTGCCGCGCGCGGCCGGGCCAATCTTGTGGCAGGAGGCGCACTTTTTGTCGAACACGGCGCGGCCGGTCTCGATATTGCCGGCGGCGTGGGCATTCGCCGCCAACAAGCCGACGACCACGGGAAGAAGTCTGAAAAACATGTCGATACCGATCACTGCCATCACTGGGAAAAGCCCGCGCGCGACCACCACGCCCAGCCGCCGATGGCCACGGCCAGCCAGACGCCCACCACCAGTGCCACGCCCCAGCGGCTGCGCGGCTTCTTGCCCTCGGTCGTCAGCCATTGCGTGGCCTGGTCGCGGCTGGCGGCCATGATCGGCGCTGGCATCAGCCGGACCGTCAGCCAGATCAGGGCCGGCAGCAGCAGGACATCGTCGAGATAGCCCAGCACCGGGATGAAATCCGGAATCAGGTCGATGGGACTTAGCGCGTAGGCCACCACGACGCCGCACAGCACCTTGACCCACCACGGCGTGGCGGGGTGGCGGCAGGCGAACCAGAGGGCCACGCCATCGCGCTTGACGCGGCGTGCCCACTCGCGGAGCCGTGCGGCCTTGCCGCGGACAGGGGAAACCATGGCGTGGATCGTCGATACGAGCGGAGCGGCATTTTACCGCCGCGCCGGGGGCCGGCGACCGATTTTCCCTGCGTATCCAGTGAAAGCGGAAACCGACATGGCCTGATAACTATGATTATCTCGACCCTGTGTTTAACGTGCCAACTGTGGTGGCCGGCGCGGCCGGTTGGGCCACCGTCGCCTGCGTCCATCCGCCGCCGAGCGCCTTGTACAGGCCCACCCGGCTGGTCAGCCGCGCGAGGCGGATCGTCACCAGCGTCTGCTGGGCGTTGTAAAGCTGCCGCTGCGCGTCGAAGACCCCGAAGTAGTCATCCACCCCGTTCTTGAAGCGGATTTCCGACAGGCGCCGCGTCTCGGTGATCTCCTTCGCCAGTGCCTCCTGGGCAGCGGCCTGGCGGTCGTAGGTGCCACGCGCGGCCAGCCCGTCGGCCACCTCGCGGAAGGCGCCCTGGATGGTCTTCTCGTAGGCGGCCACGTTGATATCCTTCTGCACCTCGGAAACGGTCAGCCGGGCCTGATTGGCGCCCGCGTTGAAGATCGGCAGGGTGATCTGCGGCGCGAAGACCCAGGCCATGCCGCCCGAGAACAGCCCCGCCAGCGTGCTGCTGGCCGCGCCGACGCTGGCAGTGAGCGAGATGGTCGGGAAGAAGGCCGCCCGGGCCGCGCCGATATTGGCGTTGGCCGCCTTGAGCCGGTGCTCGGCGGCCATGATGTCCGGCCGCTGCTCGAGCACGGTGGAGGGCAGCCCGGCCGGCAATTCGGCCACGAAAGCGTTGTTCTCGAAGGGCTGCGGCGCCGGCAGGTCGGTCGGCAGCGGCCCGCCGATCAGCAGCGCCAGCGCATTTTCGTCCTGCGCCACCTGGCGCGTGTACTGTTCCACGCCTACGCGCGCCGTCTCCAGCTGGGTCTGGGCGCGATGCATGTCGAGCTGGGCCATGCCGCCGGCGCGCTTGCTGCGGTCGATCATCTGCGCGGCGTCTTCCTGCACCTTGAGCGTGTCCTGCGAGATCTTCAGCAGTTCCTGATCGGCCCGGAGCGTCAGGTAGGCACTGGCGACTTCGGCCACCAGACTGATTTGTGCGCTACGACGCACCTCTTCGATGGCGAGGTACTGTTCCAGCGCTTCGTGCTTGAGGCTGCGCACCCGGCCAAACAGGTCCAGTTCGAAGGCGTTGAAGCCCACGCCGGCCGTCCATGCATTGATGACCGGGTCTTGCCCGGGCGGACGCAGGTCGCCGCTGATGCGCGAACTGGCAAAGCCGGCGCTGCCGTTGATGGCCGGGAACTGCGCCGCCCGCTGGATGCGGTACTGCGCGCGCGCCTGATCGATCGACAGCGTGGCAATGCGCAGGTCGCGGTTGTTGGCCAGCGCGAGTTCGATCAGCCGGCGCAGGCGCGCATCGGTGAAGAAATCCTCCCAGCCCAGGCTGGCGGCGGGCGCCTGTGCCTGTGGTGCTTGCGCGGCCTGTCCGGCGGATGCACCGGCGGCCCCGGTCTGATAGGCGGCGCCGGTCGGCCATTGCTGGGGCACCGGCGAATCGGGCCGCTGGTAGGTGGGTTCGAGCGTGCAGGCGGCCAGCGCCAGCGGGAGCAGGGGAAGCAGGTGGCGCATCGTCGTGATTTTCTTGGTCATGGTGGTCATCCCGAAAAAGCGCGTCGCAGCAGCCGGGCGATGGCCACGCCGGGCCGGCCGCGGTCTGCGATGTTGTGGGCAGGCTCGCTGAACAGCAGGCGGATCAGGCGGTGGCGGGCGGCCGTGTCGGGGCGCAGCGCCACGCCGGCGAGGTTGCCGCGCGCACGCGCCACGCGGCAGGGCACCCAGCCCAGCGGTTCCAGCCAGATCGCCCCTTCGGCGCCGGCCATGCCGCGCGTGACCTCCGCATTGCCGTCGAGCAGCAGGCCCGCGCCGTTGCAGGAGAGGTCGCGCGTGGTGCCGTGGAATTCGTAGGCCAGGCCATCCTTGCCGTAGAGCCGCAGCACGGCGCGCTCCCGGTGCGGAAAGCGTTCTTCCTTGCGGGGGCGCGGCAGTTCGAAGCACACCAGCAGCGAGGCGAAGTACAGCACCATCGACACCAGCGTCCAGCCGATGTTGAAGGCCAGGCCGGGCGCCGAGCCATCGGCGGCCACGGCGCGCGCCAGCCCCATGCCGGTGAGCAGGAACATGCCGCCGTAGAGCGCGGCGAACTTGCCGTGGATCACCAGCTTCGAGCGGTCCAGCCCCTTGTTGGTGACCTTGAACGGCCGCCCGAACGGCTTGAACACGGCGCTGGCGAGCGTGGCGGTGACCGCCAGCGCCGCCACGATCTGGGTGACCTCGGTGAAGATCGGCATCGCCCGCGAGCCGGTGATCCAGATGCTGTAGGCCCAGTACAGCAGCAGCGCCGGCACGCCGTAGGCGAGGAACTGGACCGGATCGCCATACAGCGTTGGCACGTTGAAATACCAGTAGAGCAGGGGGCCGGCCAGCAGCATCAAGGTGAACGGGCGGCTCAGCCAGTGGAGCAGGCCGTGGACGTAGTGCAGCCGCTGCCGCAGCGAGTAGCCGCGCCCGCGCAGGGGGCCGTCGGCAGTGAGCGCCACCTGGATCGTGCCCAGCCCCCAGCGGCTGCGCTGGCTGATGTACTCCGGCAGGCCCTCGGCGGACAGGCCCACGCTGAGCCGCTCGTTGAGCCAGCGCGTGATGTAGCCGTGCGGCATCAGGCGGTAGGTCAGGTGGATGTCCTCGGTGACCGTGCCGGTTGGGAATCCGCCGATCCTGGCCAGCGCGTCGCGCCGCACCACGAACGAGGTGCCGATGCAGAACGCGGTGCCCCAGGCGTCCTTGGCCGGCTGCATCACATCGAAGAAGGCGCGCTGCTCATCCACCCAGCATTCGGTGGAGCGCAGGTTGTACTGGATCGGGTCGGCGTTGTAGTAGAACTGCGGCGTCTGCACCACGCCGACCACGGGGTCATCGAACAGGCCGATGGTGCGCAGCAGGATGTTCCGGTTCGGCGCGAAGTCCGCGTCCAGCACCATGATGAACGGCGCACCGCCGGCCTCGGCGCTGTGCTGCAGCCCGTTGTTGAGGTTGCCGGCCTTGGCGTGGGCGTTGTCCGGCCGGGTCACGTAGCGCGCGCCAACCGTGCCGCAGAAGTCCTTGAGCCAGTCACGCCGGGTATCGTCGAGCACCCAGACGCGGAAGTTCGGATAGTCGATGGCCAGCGCTGCGACGATGGTCTTCTCGAGCACGTCCAGCCCCTCGTTGTAGGTGGCGATGAAGATGTCCACCTGCGGCACCTCGGGGCTGCGGCGCAGCGCCGCCTCGCCGGCATCGGCTGCCGCGCTATGGTCCGAGGTGCGCGTCAGCGTGACGATGGAGATCAGCGTGTAGGCAATCGTCAGGGTCTCGAAGCCGAAGAACGCGTACGACCACACGCTCGGGAAGTCCAGGCGCCAGTCCGGCAGGGTCTGCGTGCAGCGCCAGACGTAGTAGCACGACAGCAGCACCCCGGCGGCGATGCCGAACAGCCAGCGGTCCGCCGCCCGGTGGCGGCTGCCGCGCAGGCACAGCACCGCGATCAGGAAGGCGCCGGCGTTGATCTCCATCAACATCCGGTTTTCGAGAAAATCGGCGAACATCGTCACTCCTTGTTGGCGACATTGGCGGTGTCGGCCTGACGTCCGCCGGGCTGGAACGGATTCCAGCCCGCCGCGGCCAGGATGGCCCACGCGGTGGCCCCGAGGTGGGGCAGGTGGTAGTAGTAGAAATCGTCGGTGGTGCTGTCCGGGCCGATCTGAAGGCCGGTGCGGATGCGGCGCTCGGGCGTGGCGTAGAGGTAGCCCGAGGGCGCGCGCTGGGCCAGCAGCAGCGGCCAGAGCGGGCGGGCCTCGTCCTCGCGGCCCATGGCGCGCAGGACCAGCGCGGCCTGCCCGGTGCCTTCCGTCCAGACGCCATCGGGGCTGGCATTGAAGCCGTAGCCGCCGCCCACGGCGTGGCGGCTGCGCGTCCAGTCCAGCGCGCGGCGCCAGCCGTTGGCCAATTCGGGCACGGCGATCAGCGGCCATAGCGAGGCATCGAGCGCGGACGGCCCGCCGTTGAGCGTGCGGCCATCGTCGCGCGTGCCGATGACGAAGCGGCCTTCGCCGGGCTGCCACATTGCTTCCACGAAGCGCCTGGCGCGGTCCGCGCCGGTGCGCCAACGCGGGTCATTGCCGTAGCGACCCAGCCAGCGGAAGGCCGCATAGGCATCGACGTTGTGTTCAGTGGACTTCCAGCCCTGCCGCTGCGGCGCGGGCTCATGGCCGAAGAAGCCGCCGATGAAGGCCGCCGGGGGCTCGCTGGCAAAGGTCTGCTTGTCGATCCAGCCCATCAGCGTGCCGGCGGTGTCCAGGTAGCGGCGGTCCTGCGTCGATTCGTAGACCGCCAGCAGCAGCAGCGCGGCCCAGGCGACGTTGCCCGTGGCCGTGCCCACCTGATAGCGGTCTTCGAACCATTTCTTGCTCGGCTCGTCCCACCAGCCCGGCAGCGGCACCGGCCCATCGGGCACGGCGCCGGCGCGGTAGGCGTTGCGCACGCGGCCATCGTGGTAATGGCGGTCACGCGTGACGCCGGCCACCACGCCATCGGCAATCCGGCGCGCGGCGGCGGGCTGCCCGCAGGCAATCAGCGCGATGCCGGCCAGCGCGTTGTCATAGACGAAGGCCGACTGGCGCAGCGCGGCGGGCAGGGGCTCGCCGCCCGGGGCGGGCTCGTAGCTGCCGAGCATGACCGGGCCCTTGCCGGGCAAGGCGCCGACGCGCGCGCTCAGCGCCT
>NZ_CAJPVH010000073.1 GCF_905397395.1 Cupriavidus campinensis | reverse complement strand
ACCCGCTGCGTGCCGCGCCAGTCGGCCAGCGGGCGCGGCGCCGCGCCGGCGCATTGCACGGGCAGGTCCGGCAGGGCCAGCGGCGTGGGCCATGTGCCCTGCAGGCGCGCGCCGGTGCCGGCGGAGAGCGCTTTCATATAGTCGATCACGGCCCAGACGTCCGCGTCGCCCAGTGTTGTGCCGAACGCGGGCATGGTCGGCTGGCCGTCACGGCCCCGCATGCCGGCCACGACGTGCCAGAACAGCTCGCCATCGGCGCGACGGCCCAGCAGGGGGCCGGCCAGCGTGGGCGGCCAGCGTGACAGCGACGCCGCCAGCGGCCCTTCGCCCCGGCCATCGTCGCCATGGCAGGCTGCGCAGTGCTGGGTGTAGACCCGCTCACCCCGTGCGATGGACGCCACGGCGAAGCGGGTAGGGCTGACATGGAAGCTGGTGGGCGCGGCGGGGCTGAGGACGAGGCCCGGGGTCGGCCAAGGGGCAAGAATCAGGGCGAGCGCGCCGGCGCCGAACGAGGCCAGCTGGCCCCGTCGCCATGCCAGCGCCAACACCAGCGCGAGCAGCGCGAATGCCATCGCCCCGATGCTCCACGCCAGTTGCCGGGCCAGCCCGGGGTCGATCAGCAGCGTCTCGCCGGCAATGCGCCGCGCCCACGGCCACGCCGGCTGGCCGTGACTATCGCCCGTCAGGCCCAGTGCGTGGCAGAGCCGCAGCAGCGCAAGCTGCGCCGCCTGCAGCACCGCCAGCAGGTTGTTGAGCCAGACCGCATCTGGCCAGACCGAAGCACCCATCACCAGCTGGCATCCAGCCCCAGATGACGCAGCGCCTCATGGCGCAGCGCGGTCAGGCGCGGATCGCCGCGATGGCGCGGATAGGGCAGGTCCACCACGATTTCCGCCGTGATGCGCGCCGGCCGCTGGCTGAAGACGATCACGCGCTGGGCCAGGAACAGCGCCTCCTCCACATCGTGCGTGACCAGCAGGGCCGAGAACCGCGCGCGCTGCCACAGTTCGACGAGATCGCTCTGCATGGTCAGCCGCGTGAGGGAGTCCAGCTTGCCGAGCGGTTCATCGAGCACAAGCAGGCGCGGGTCGTTGACCAGGGCCCGGGCCAGCGCGACGCGCTGCGCCATGCCGCCGGAGAGCTGGTGCGGAAAGGCGCGGTCGAAGGCTTCCAGCCCCACGCGGCGCAGCGCCTCGTCCACGCGATGGGCCTCCTGCCGGGCGATGCCGCGCGCCTGGAGGCCGAGCGCCACGTTGTCACGCACGCGGCGCCACGGGAAGAGCGTGGGGTCCTGGAAGACCACGATGCGCGACGGATCGGGCTCGGTGATCGGCGTGCCGTCCTGCAGGATCTGGCCGGACGTGGGCGCGTCCAGCCCTGCCACCAGCCGCAGCAGCGTGGACTTGCCGCAGCCGCTCGGCCCCAGCAGCGCCACGAACTCGCCGGGCGCCACGCTCAGGTTCACGCCGTCGAGCACGGGCAGGCGCTGGCCGGCATCGCCAAAGTCATGGCTGACGTTGCGGATGTCGATGCGGGCCCCGGCGCTGGCTTCGGCCGACGGGGCCGACGTCGTTGTCGACGCCGGCAAGGGTTCACGTTCCAGCACGGCTACCATTTGACGGTTCCTTTCTGCCAAGACAGCGCGCGGTCGCGCACGGCGAACAACAGCGTGATGACGCCCGAGAACAGCAACGCCATCACGATCAGCGCCGCGTACATGTTCACGTACGAGGCCCAGCCCTGGGCCCAGGTCAGGTACCAGCCCAGCCCGGACTTTACGCCCATCATCTCGGCCGTCACCAGCACCGAGAACGACGCGCCCAGCCCCATGAACAGGCCGACGAACACCTGCGGCAGCGCGGCCGGAATCGCCACGCGCAGCACCAGGAACCAGCCGGAGGCGCCCAGCGTGCGCGCCACGTCGTAATAGCTCTTGTTGACGCTCGCCACGCCGGACCACGTGAGCACCGCCACGGGGAACGCGGTGGCCAGCGCAATCAGGAACACGGCGGCCGAGTAGCTCGACGGGAAAAAGTAGAAGGTCAGCGGCAGCAGGGCGGTGGAGGGCAGCGGCCCCAGCACGCGCAGCACCGGGTGCACCCAGTAGCCGAGGCGCCGCGACCAGCCGATCGACACGCCAATCAGGAAGCCCGCCACGCCGCCATAGGCCACGCCCAGCCCCAGCAGGCGGATGGTGTTGAGGACGCTGTCGCCCAGGCGGCGCCAGTCGTCCACATAGACTTCGATCAGCGCCTGCGGCGGCGCGAAGAACGGGGTGGGCAGCAGCGCGGTCTTGGCGGTGAGGATTTCCCAGCCGAGGAAGCCGAGCGGCAGCGCCACCAGCCACGGTCCGGTGGGGCGCAGGGTGGCCAGCGTGCGGTGCAGCGGCGGGAGGCTCGCTCCCGCCAGCGCCAATCCAGCCAGCGCGGCGGCGGCCACCAGCGCCGCGATGCCGAGTTCTTCCGTATAGGCCCAGTCGGAGAAGCCCGCCACCTTGTTCGGCCAGCGCCAGGTAATGGCGCCGAACGCGGCCCAGGCCAGCGCGGCGAGCAGGCCAGTTGGCCAGAGGCGGCCCGGCCGGGCCACGGCGGCCTGCCGGGGCGCGTTGGCGGTGAGCGAGGCATGCCGGGTGTCGAGCGTGGATGGACTCGTGGTGGTCATCGCATCATCCCAGTACGTTGGCGTAGACGTGCTGCGCCAGCCGCTTCGCGTCGGTGGACTTCTTCAGCACGCCGATCTTGCGGAAATCGTCGGCATAGAAGGCGATTTCCTCCTGCAGGTCCACACCGGTGGGGTGGTGGGTGTAGGTCAGCGTGGCGTAGAGCTTGCGCAGGTCGTCCGGGCTGATCTTGGGCGAATACTTGGCGAAGATCTTCGCGGCCTCGTTCGGGTTCTCGTTGACGAAATCCGTGGCCTGCACGATGGACCGCGCCAGCGCGGCGGCGGCCGGCTTGTCGTTACGGACCAGATCGCCCCGGGCGCCCACCACGCAGCAGACCTTGCGCGCGTACTCGCCGGTCAGGTTGGTGGCCAGCTCCACGTAGGCGCCATTGGTGCGTTTCTCCAGCAGGTAGAGGTTGGGGTCGCCATCGGCAATCGCCTGGATCTCGCCCTTGTCCACGGCCACGCCGAGCAGGTCGGCGGGGTACTGGCGCCAGGTGATGTCGCGGTCCGGGTCGATGCCGTTCTTGGCCAGCAGGATCGTGAAGAAGTGCTTGCCCGGCGCGGCGAGATCGCTCACGCCCACGGTCTTGCCCTTGAGCGCCTGGAGGTTGGTCACGCCCGCCGCCTTGGCGCCCACCAGCCGCACGCAGCCGCCGTGGGAACTGCCGATGATCTTGACGTCGAAGCCGGCTTCCAGCGGCTTGAGCCAGCGGTGGATCATGCCCACCGCCGCATCGGCCTTGCCGGTGGCAATCGATTCCAGCAGCTGGTCCGTGGAGCCGCTGTAGTTGATCAGGTCTACCTGCAGGCCGTTCTTCTCGAAGAAGCCGCGCTCCTGCGCCACCACGATCGGCGTCAGGCAGAACGAGTTCTGGTTCCACGCGAAGGTGAGCTTGCGCGGCGCCGACCACGCCTGGCGGCCCAGGATCAGCGCCGGGGCGGCGAGGGCGGCGCTGCCGGCCAGCCGCAGCACGCCGCGCCGGCGTGTGTTGGGTTGCGGCAGGTTGGGCGGATTCGATTCGTTGGATTGGCTCATGGTGTTGGAACTCCCCGTTTTCGTTGTTGTTGGGCGCAGGCGCAGGCCGCCTCAGGCGGCCTTGCGGCTGGCTTCCGCCTCGCGGCGCGCCACCTCTTCCCGCACGCGCGGAATCAGCTCGCGGCCGTAGTCGATGGCGTCCTCCAGCGGGTCGAAGCCGCGGATCAGGAAGGTGGTGACGCCGATGTCGTAGTAGGCCAGCAGCGCCTCCGCCACCTGTTCGGGCGTGCCGACCAGCCCGGTGGAGTTGGAGCGGCCGCCGGTTTCGCGGGCGATGGCGGTCCACAGGCGCTGGTCCACGCGGTCGCCCTGTTCGGCGGCGGCCAGCAGGCGGCGCGCGCCTTCGCTCTGTTGCGGGCCCCCCCGGCTGTAGCCGGCCTGCACGCGCAGCGCGCGGGTCCGTTCGAGGATGCTGTCGGCACGCGCCCACGCCTTTTCCTCGGTCTCGGCCAGCACCGGGCGGAACGACACCGAGAAGCGCACCTCGCGCCCGTGCCTGGCGGCTTCCGCCCGCACGCGGGTGGTCAGCTCGCGCACCTGGTCGAGCGATTCGCCCCACAGCGCGTAGACATCGGCATGCTTGCCGGCCACGGCCAGCGCCGCCTCTGACGCGCCGCCGAAGTAGATCGGCACATGCGGTTTCTGGGCCGGCTTGACCTCCGAGAAGCCCTGCGCGAAGCGGTAGAACTCGCCGTCATGGTCGAACGGCTTGTCCTCGGCCCAGATGCGCCGCAGGATGCCCAGGTACTCGTCCGTGCGCGCGTAGCGCTGGTCGTGGTCGAGGAAATCGCCGTCGCGCGCCTGCTCGCTATCGGAGCCGCCCGAGATGAAGTGCACCCCCAGCCGGCCACCGCTGAACTGGTCGAGCGTGGCGATCTGGCGTGCCGCCAGCGTCGGCGCCGTGAAGCCGGGGCGGTGCGCCAGCATGAAGTGGATGCGCTCGGTCACGGCCGCCGCGTAGGCAATCGTCAGCGTGGCCGAAGGGCCGGTGGAGTGGTGGGGCACCAGGATGCGGTCAAAGCCGGCCTGCTCATGGGCCTGGGCGAACGCGCGCACATAGTCGCGGTCGATCACGGGGTCCGAGGGCGGGTGGATCTCGGACTGCTTCTGGCTCTGGATCATGCCGATGAAATCGACGCTCATTGCACGGGCCTCCTTGCGGGTGGTGTCAGGAATGACGAGCAAAGTACGCCCGGCGGGCGGTGGCCCCCAACGAATAAAAACGCGGCTCGATATGCGGCAGAAACCGTCGCTCGATATGCGATATGCGTCGTTATCGGCGCGGCGGGCGCGCGGTACGCTATGCGGCACTCATCGCACGATGTTCTCCCGAGACCCCCCATCATGGCTTCGACTTCCCCGCGTACCACCCTGCGCCGCCTGCCCGCCAGCGAGCCCCGGCTGGCCGATTTGCTGGCCACGCTGACCGCCCGGCTGGGCGCCACCGCCGCGCGCCATGACGCCGACGGCAGCTTCCCGCACGCGAACTTCGACCTGCTGCACGAACATGGCCTGATTGCCCAGGTGGTGCCGCGCGACTACGGCGGTGGCGGGGCGGGGCTGGCGGAAGCGCGCCGGATCATCGCGGCCGTGGCGGCCGGCGACCCGGCCACGGCGCTGGTCCTGACCATGACCTACCTCCAGCATCGCGCCATCGGCCGGGCCGACTCGCGCTGGCCCGAGGCGGTGCGCCGGGAGGTCTTCGCCAGCGCGGTAGAGGAGGGCGCGCTGATCAACTCGCTGCGCGTGGAGCCGGAACTTGGCTCTCCGGCGCGCGGCGGCCTGCCGGGCACCGTGGCCACGCGCGTCGGCGACCGCTGGTGCATTCACGGCCACAAGCTCTACACCACCGGCATTCCGGCGCTGCGCTGGCTGGCCGTGTGGGGCCGCACGCACGAGCCGGAGCCGCGCGTGGGCATTTTTCTGGTGCCGAAGTCATCGGCATCGGCCGGCACGCCGGGCATCCGCGTGGTGGAGAGCTGGAACCACCTTGGCCTGCGCGCGTCCGGCAGCCATGAAACCGTGTTCGAGGACGTGTGGATTCCGCTCGACCATGCGGTGGACATCCGCCGGCCCGAGGCCTGGGCGCCAGCCGGGGCCAGCCAGGCCGACGTGGACGCCAATGCCGACCAGCAGGCGTGGATGGTGGGCCTGCTCGGCACGCTCTACGACGCCGTGGCGCGGGCCGGCTTCGACTGGATCCGCAGCTTCGTGCAGGACCGCGCGCCGGGCAGCCTGGGTGCGCCGCTCGCCACCCTGCCGCGCGTGCAGGAGACCATCGGCGAGATTGCCGCGCTGCTGCGTACCAACCAGGTGCTGCTTGACGATGCCGCTGCACAGGCCGATGCCGGCACGCCGGCCTCGGCGGCGGACAGCGGGCTGCTGAAGTACACCGTCACCGGCAACGCGATCCGGGCGGTGGAGCTGGCGTTGCAGCTGTCGGGCAATCACGGCCTGAGCCGGAGCAACCCGCTGGAACGGCACTATCGCGATGTGCTTTGCAGCCGCATCCACACGCCGCAGAACGACGCCATCCTGACCGCCGCCGGCCGTACGGCGCTGGCCGGCTGACCCAGCTCGGACGGCGGCTTCGTGCTATGTTTAAGGCCGCTGTTCGAGACAGGGCCGCAGCGATCGTCACCGTTCACAGACTCACCATCCACAGACGGCCCACCGAATCAGATCATCAGGCGGACCATCGAGGAGACACGGGATGCACGACACCCAGACACCCCCCGCGCACCCAGCGCGTACGCTCACGCCGCTGCGCGAGTTCATCACCGGTTTTTCGGGGCTGCTGGACCAGCAGCCCGACGAACCCCGCATCCTGGCCGAAGGCGGCGCGCTGCTCGCCACGCTGGTGGCCCGCGACGACTGGCTGCCCGACGCCTTCGCCCAGCCACACCCCGAGTATTACCAGCAGGTGCTGCTGCATTGCGATTCCGCCGAGCGATTCTCGATCGTCAGCTTTGTCTGGGGGCCGGGGCAGCGCACGCCCATCCACGACCATACGGTCTGGGGGCTGATCGGCATGCTGCGCGGGGCCGAATACTCACAGCCGTACCAGATCGATGCCGAAGGGCGCCCGCAGCCGCACGGCGCGGCCACGCGGCTGGAGCCGGGCCATGTGGAGGCGGTGTCGCCCACGGTGGGGGACATCCACCGCGTGCACAACGCGTATGAGGACCGCGTCTCCATCAGCATCCACGTGTATGGCGCCAATATCGGCGCGGTGCGGCGGCACGTCTACCCGGAGGCGGGCGGGCGCAAGCCGTTCATCTCCGGCTATTCCAACTCCACCCTGCCCAATCCCTGGGATCGATCCAAGGAACCCGTTTCGCCATGACCGCTTTGCCTTCCGTGTTGCCTTCCGTGATTTCCCCCGTGTTTCCCACCGTCTCCAGCCTGGCCGTGCGGCAGGCGCTGCTCGACCGCACCGAGATCGCGCTGATCGACGTGCGCGAGGAAGACCCCTACGCCCAGCAGCATCCGCTCTGGGCGGCCAACTTCCCGCTCTCGAAGCTCGAACTGGAAGCGTGGCGGCGGATTCCGCGCCGCGATACGCGGATCGTGGTCTATGGGGAGCACGCGGGCGAGGATCTGGCGCCGCGCGCGGCGGCGGTGCTGCACGGGTTGGGCTACACGGATGTGTCGCGGCTCGACGGCGGGCTGGCAGCCTGGATCGCCGCTGGCGGCGAGGTATTCCGCGACGTGAACGTGCCGAGCAAGTCGTTCGGCGAGCTGGTGGAGGCGAAGCGCCATACGCCGTCGCTGGCCGCGCGGGAAGTGCAGGCGCTCATCGACGAACAGGCCGACGTGGTTATCGTGGACGCGCGCCGCTTCGACGAATACCAGACTATGAGCATTCCCACGGCCACCAGCCTGCCCGGCGCGGAACTGGTGCTGCGCGTGCGGGAGCTGGCGCCGGACCCGCAGACGCGGGTCATCGTGAACTGCGCAGGCCGTACGCGCAGCATCATCGGCACGCAATCCTTGATCAATGCCGGCCTCCCGAACCCGGTGGCCGCGTTGCGCAACGGCACCATCGGCTGGACCCTGGCGGGGCAGACCCTCGACCATGGCGCCAGCCGGCGCGCGCCGGTGGCGGTGGACGCCGCCAACCGCGCGCAAGCCCGTAGCGGCGCCCGGACGATTGCCGACAAGGCCGGCGTGCAACGGATTGCCCACCACGCCGTGGCGACGCTGGCCCAGCCGGGGCGGACGCTGTACCGCTTCGATGTCCGCACACCCGAGGAATATGCCGATGGCCACCTGCCGGGCTTCGCCAGCGCGCCGGGCGGCCAACTGGTGCAGGAAACCGACCATAGCGTCCCGGTGCGCGGCGCGCGGATCGTGCTGGCTGATGACGACCACGGCGTGCGCGCCGACATGACCGCTTCGTGGCTGGCGCAGATGGGCTGGGAGGTATTCGTGGTGGAGCCGGCGGGCGAGGCCGCCCGCAGCGAACGCGGCACGCCGGCGGCGCCGGTGCCCGAGGCGGAGGCTGTTGAATCCGTCTCGCCGGCCGAACTCGCGAAATGGCTAGATCAGGCAGGCGAGGGCGACATCGCCGTGCTCGACGTGACGGCCAGCGCCAATTACGTGAAGCGCCATATCCCAGGCGCCTGGTTCGTCATCCGCGCCCAACTGGCGCAGGCGCTGGCGGCGATTCCTTCGGCAAAACGCTATGTGCTGACCTGCGGCACCAGCCAGCTCGCCCGCTTTGCGGCGGCGGACCTGAAGCGGCTGAAATCGGCACAGGTATTGGTGCTGGAAGGCGGCACCACGGCATGGATCGACGCCGGCCTGCCGCTGGAATCCGGCGAAACCCGCCTCGCCGTGCCCAGAACCGACCGCTACCGCCGCCCGTACGAAGGCACCGACAACGCATCGGCCGCCATGCAGGCCTACCTCGACTGGGAATTCGGCCTCATCGCCCAACTTGACCGCGACGGCACGCACTTCTTCGAGGTGGCGTAAGGGCGCCCTAAGCCCGTGGCTGCAACGCAATCAACGCCATGCCGGCAAGGCACACCACCGCGCCGGCCAGATCCCAGCCAGTCAGCCGCACACCATCCACCACCCGCAACCACACCAGCGCCACGACGATATACATGCCGCCATAGGCGGCATACGTGCGCCCGGCGGCGGTGGGGTGGAGGGTTAGCAGCCAGGCAAACAGGGCGAGGGAAATTGCGGCGGGGATTAGCAGCAGCATGCTTTTGCCCTGCTTGAGCACCAGCCACGGCAGATAGCAACCGACGATTTCGGCAACGGCGGTGATGGCGAAGAGGAGGGTGAGGCGGAGCATGGGGTGGGAAGCAGACAGGATGGCGGGATTGTGCCAGAGGGCCCCGTGCGTCAACTTCGGCGGCGCCCCAAAGCAAAAAGGACCTGGGCTTTCGCCTCAGATCCTCTTTGGTCACCGTATTCTGGTGGGTGGTACAGGGATTGAACCTGTGACCCCTGCCGTGTGAAGGCAGTGCTCTACCGCTGAGCTAACCACCCCTTGCTGCGTCGGCGTCGTTGTTGCGTGACGTCGTGCAGTGGAGAAACGAGATTATGCAGATGTCGCAGTATCTTGTAAAGCCCTTTTTTCGGCTTTGCGCGAGAAAGTTCGCGATTACTGCAGCGTCGGCGTCGCTTCGGCCGGTTCCTGCCAGACGGTCTTGCCGCCGCTGGCCTTGTCGAGTTCCTTCAGCACGCCCATGTGGGCGGTGACTTCGTCGTCGGTAGCCAGCAGCACAGGCAGGGTCAGGGCGGAGAGGTCTGCCGCGGCCTGGGCGCCGGCGCCGTGGCTGCCGGCATCCAGCATGTCGATGACCAGCGAGTTCTGGCCGCGCGTCATGGCCAGGTAGACCTCGGCGAGCAGTTCCGCATCGAGCAAGGCGCCGTGCAGGGTGCGGTGGGCGTTGCTGATGCCGAGGCGGTCGCACAGTGCGTCGAGCGAATTCCGCTTGCCCGGGAACATCTGGCGCGCTTCGCGCAGCGTATCGATCACGTTGGCGGCGTGCGTGCGGAAGGGCTGGTGGCCCAGTCGCTGGAATTCCATGTCCAGGAATCCCAGGTCGAACGCCGCGTTGTGGATGATCAGCTCGGCGTCCTGCACGAATTCGCGGATGTCGTGGACCACTTCGGCGAATTTCGGCTTGTCGGCCAGGAAATCGAGCGTAATGCCGTGGACGGCGATGGCGTCCTCGTGGATATCGCGCTCGGGGTTGATGTAGTAGTGCAGGTGGCGGCCGGTCAGGCGCCGGTTCACCAGTTCCACGCAGCCAATTTCGATCAGGCGATCGCCGGTGGCGTGGTTCAGGCCGGTGGTTTCGGTGTCGAGAACGATCTGTCGCATGGCGGGCATTTTAACGGAGGCGAGGCAGGAGACGAGGCAGGAGACGAGGCAGGAGACGAGGACGGGCAGCGGGGGGGCGGTTACACGGCGATGGACGCCACGCCGCGATTCGCCAGCGCGTCGGCCCGCTCGTTGCCCGGGTGGCCGTTGTGGCCGCGCACCCAGTGCCAGGAGATGGTGTGCGGCTGGCGCGCTTCGTCGAGTTGCTGCCACAGGTCGGCGTTCTTCACCGGCTTCTTGTCGGCCGTCTTCCAGCCGCGCGCCTTCCAGCCGGTGATCCACTCGCTGATGCCTTTCTGGACGTATTGCGAGTCCGTATAGACCTGGACCACGCACGGACGCTTCAGGGAGCGCAGCGCCTCGATCACGGCCATCAGCTCCATGCGGTTGTTGGTGGTCGGGTTCTCGCCGCCGAACAGTTCTTTCTCATGGGTGCCCGCGACGAGCACGGCGCCCCAGCCGCCGGGGCCGGGGTTGCCCTTGCAGGCGCCGTCGGAGTAAATCGTAACTTCTTGCATGGCGTGGTCGATGGGTTCAGCGAGGGTCGCGCGGCGTCTTGCCGTGCGTGCCGGTGGGCGTGGCCACCGGGGCGGAGACTGGCGTCAGCGCGGATTTCGGATTTTTCCAGGCCGGGCCGACGAGTCGGATGTTCTTCACCCGCTTGACCGCCGAGATCATGTAGACGGCGCCGAAGATGGGCCACCAGCGGTCGCCGGCCTTCTCCATGAACGCGCTGCGTTGCAGCCAGCGCTCGGTGCGGTAGGGCGGGCAGTAGCAGCCAAAGCGGCCGCGAATGATATCGAACCCGAGCAGCTTGAGCCAGTCCTTGATGCGGACGAAACCCATGGTCTGGGCGTCGCTGGGCAGGAAGGGCAGGGCGCCGAGCCGGTTCAGGCCCTGGCGGGCGCCCCACAGGCTCATCGGGTTGAAGCAGGTCACCACGATGCGGCCTTCGGGCATCAGCACGCGGGAGACCTCGCGCAGCACTTCGTGCGGGTCTTCGGAGAATTCCAGGATGTGCGGCAGGGTGACGAGATCGATGCTCTGGGTGTCGAACGGCAGTTCGTCGAAGCGGCACAGCAGTTGGCGGGCATCCGGATGGGCGTCGCGCGGGCCATGGGGGCCGGCGCGGCCGTCCAGCGCCAGTGCCGAGAACGGCATGCGGTTCTCGCGCAGGGTGTCAATGGCGGGCAGGCCCATCTGCACGGCGTGATAGCCGAAGATGTCCGCCACGACCTGGTCGTACTGGCGCGACTCCCATTCCAGCACGTACTGGCCGGGCGGCGAGGCGAGCCATTCTTCCCAATCTATAATCGGTCGGTTGGACATAGGAGCACTCATGTTGAAAGTGGAGTCAATCCCCGCATTCCAGGACAACTATATCTGGGCGATCCATGACGGGCATAGCGCCGCCATCGTCGACCCCGGCGAGGCCGCGCCCGTGGCGCGGTTTCTGGCCGAGCGCGGGCTGGCACTGGGCGCTATTGTAATCACCCATCACCATGGCGATCACCAGGGCGGGGTGGCGGACCTGCTGGCGGCCCATCCCGAGGGGCCCGACGGCGCCCCCGTGCCGGTGGTTGGCCCGGCCGGCGAACGTATCGGCCACCGCACCCAGGCGGTGCGCGAGGGCGACACGGTGACGCTGCGCCATCCGGCCGCCGCCTTCCGCGTGATCGACGTGCCCGGGCATACCGCCGGCCATGTGGCCTATGCGGGCGACCTGCCCGGCGCCGGCCCGGTGGTGTTCTGTGGCGACACCCTGTTCGCCAGCGGCTGCGGGCGGCTGTTCGAGGGCACGCCGGCGCAGATGCTGGCCTCGCTGGACAAACTGGCCGCGCTGCCGGGCGACACCCGCGTCTACTGCGCCCACGAGTACACGCGCAGCAATGTGCGCTTTGCGCAGGCCGTGGAGCCGGCCAATGCGGACCTCGCCGCCTGGGCGGCCCGCGTGGACGCGCTGCGCGAGGCCGGCACGCCCACCGTGCCAACCACCGTGGCGCACGAGCGCGCGGTCAATCCCTTCCTGCGCTCGCGCGAGCCGCAGGTGCGCCGGGCGGTGGCCGCCCAGGGCGCCGATACAAGTACCGACGCGGCGGCTTTTGGCGCGCTGCGCGGCTGGAAGGACAACTTCCGCTGAGCGGGCGCAGGGCTTCCGCTGACCCCGGGCCGGCGCTGGGAAGACATCGGGGAGGACATCGAAGAGGACATCGAATTTGTCCGAAACAGGCCGGTTGATCGGCCGCTCGCGGGAAAATCTCATTGACGCCAACGGGGCTTTTCCATAGGATCGGGCCACCTTTTTTGGCGTCACTTCAGAGAAATTCATGCAATTTGGTCGATTTCTGGCGGTAGTTGCGTGTGCGGCGCTGGTTGCAGCCTGCGCCAGCACGCCCACCCCGCCCGCCGGCGAGATGGCCGGCACGACGACCGCCCTCGAATCCGGTCCGCCCAAGGACCCGCTCAACACGCTCAACAGCACCGGACGCGCCGGCACGCTCGGCAGCACCACCGTGGTCAATGTGGACCAGGTCAGCCTCGACTGGCTGCGCGGCCCGTCGAACGATATCTGGGACCGCATCCGCCGTGGCTTTGCCATGCAGGACCTCGAGGGCACGCTGGTCGATGACCGCACCCAGTGGTACGCGGCACGCCCTGACTATATGGAGCGGATGGTGGGGCGGTCGAGCCGCTACCTGTACCACATCGTGGAAGAGCTGGAGCGGCGCAAGATGCCCACGGAGCTGGCCCTGCTGCCGTTCGTGGAGAGCGCGTTCAATCCGCAGGCGGAATCCACGGCCAAGGCGGCCGGCATGTGGCAGTTCATCCCGAGCACGGGCAAGTCCTACAACCTCAAGCAGAACATGTTCCGCGACGAGCGGCGCGATGTGCTGGCCTCCACGGATGCCGCGCTCGACTACCTCTCGCGCCTGTACGACATGTTCGGCGACTGGCACCTGGCCCTGGCCGCGTACAACTGGGGCGAGGGCGCCGTCTCGCGGGCCATCGCCCGCAACCAGGCGCGCGGGCTGCCTACGGACTACGCCAGCCTGACCATGCCGAACGAGACGCGCTACTACGTGCCCAAGCTCCAGGCGGTGAAGAACATCATCGCCAACCCGGCCGCGTACGGCGTGAAGCTGCCCGAGATCCCCGATCACCCGTACTTCGTCACGGTGACCACCTCGCGGGACATCGACGTGGCGCTGGCCGCCAAGCTCGCCAACATGCCGCTGGACGAGTTCAAGGCGCTGAACCCCTCGTTCAACCGCCCGGTGATCCTCGGCGCGGCCAATCCGCAGATCCTGCTGCCGTTCGATAACGCCGAGCGCTTCCAGTACAACCTCAATACGTACCGGGGCGGGCTGTCGAGCTGGACGGCGGTGACCGTGGACAGCCGCGAGCGCGTGGAAGCGCTGGCGGCGCGGCTCAATGTCGATGCGGATACGCTGCGCGAGATCAACCGCATTCCCAAGGGCATGCGCCTGAAGGCGGGCTCGACGGTGATGATTCCGCGCTCCGAGCGGCATGACCAGGACATCAGCGCCTCGCTGGTGGACACGGCGATGCTGTCCGTGGAGCCAGATGTACCGGACGCCAAGCGCATCGTCGTGCGGGCCAGCCGGCGCGACACGGTGGTGTCGGTGGCGCGCCGCTACGGCGTCTCGCCGCGCCAGGTGCAGTCGTGGAACAAGCTGTCGGGCAGCAAGCTCGTGGCGGGCCAGAGCCTTGTGCTGATGGTCCGGCCCAACTCGCCGGCCGCCGCCCGCGCGGCGCGTGACGACGATGACGACACGCCGGCGCGTGCCGCCACGCGTGGCAAGCCAGAGCCCAGGGGCCGTACCGTCAGCAAGTCCGCCAAGGCGGAAAGAGCCGAGAAGGCGGAGCCGCGCAAGCGTGTGGTGGTGGAAGCCACCCCGCGCAAGGGTGCGGCCAAGCCGGCGTCCAAGGCCGCCTCGGCCAAGGTCGTGCGCGAGACCAAGGCGTCGCCGGCCCCCAAGGCGAGCGCCAGCAAGAGCAAGGTCCACTAGGACCAGACCGGGAGACTACCTGCCGCCCCCACTTCTCCGACGGAGGCGTTTTGTGAGCTTTACTCCCAATTTCCTGAAAGTTTCAACGTGCCGGACGGCGGCGGTGCTCGCCGCCGCCAGCCTGCTGGCGGCCTGCCCGTCGGCGGGGCCGGTGGCCGGCCCGCAGCGGCCCTGGATCATCGCCCACCGTGGCGGCACCGCCGATGCGCCGGAAAACACCCTCGCGGCAATCCGGTCGGCGCTATCCCACGGCGTGGACATGATCTGGCTGTCGGTCCAGTTGAGCCGGGACGGCGTGCCGGTGCTCTATCGTCCGGCCGATCTTTCCGCGCTGACAGACGGGCAGGGCACCGTGGCCGACACGCCGCTCGAAGCCCTTCGGCGGCTCAATGCGGGCTGGCGGTACACCGACCCGGCTTCCGGCACCCAACCCTATCGAACCCATCCCGAGCCGCTGCCCACCCTGGCGGAGGCGCTCGCGGCCATTCCACCCGCCGTGCCGGTCATCCTCGACATGAAGGCCGTGCCGGCAGCGCCCCAGGCAGCCGCCGTGGCGGCGGTGCTGGCCGAGCAGGGCGCGTGGGGCCGCGTGACCCTGTATTCGACCGATGCGGCCTACCAGCAGGCGTTCGCGGCGTGGCCGGAAGCCCGCGTGTTCGAGTCGCGCGATGCCACGCGCGGCCGGCTGGTGAACGTGGCGCTGGCGGACCGGTGCGACCCGCCGCAGGCACCCGGCACCTGGGCCGGGTTCGAAATGCGCCGCAATGTGGAGGTTGTGGAGTCCTTCACGATGGGCAAGGCCGGCTCGCCGGCGCGCGCGGCACTGTGGACGGCCCGCTCGGTAGCCTGCTTCCGCCAGGGCGCAGGTGCCCGGATGGTGGCATTTGGCGTCAACGATGCCGCCACTTTCGACGAAGCGGTCCGCCTTGGCATGGACGCCGTGATGGTCGATTCCCCGCGCCAGATGGCCCCGCTGCGCGCCCACGGCGGGTCCCGGTAGTTCCACGCCAGTTCCCCATAATTTCCGCCAGTTCCCGATAGTTCCACCGATAGACCGGCGCCCCACGCGCTGGCACACTGGCCTGGACCAAAGACACGCCGGATCAGGCGGAGGAGACACACCATGACGGCAAGCCGTGCCCTGCATGCGCGATCGCTGTCCGACCCGGCGGGGTTCTGGGCGGAACAGGCGAAGCGGATCGACTGGGAGACACCCTTCGAGACCGTGCTCGATGACAGCCGGCCGCCCTTCGCGCGCTGGTTCGTCGGCGGGCGTACCAACCTCTGCCACAACGCCATCGACCGCCATCTGGCGGACCGCGCCGACCAGCGCGCGCTGATCTACGTGTCCACCGAGACGGACCAGCAGCGCGTCTACACCTACGCCCAGCTTCATGACGAGGTGCAGCGCATGGCCGCCATCCTCCAGGGGCTTGGCGTGCGCAAGGGCGACCGCGTGCTGGTGTACATGCCGATGATTCCCGAGGCGATGTTCGCCATGCTGGCCTGCGCCCGCATCGGCGCCGTGCATTCGGTGGTCTTCGGCGGGTTTGCCTCGGTGAGCCTTGCTGCGCGCATCGACGATGCCAAGCCGAGCGTGATCGTGAGCGCCGACGCAGGCTCCCGCGCGGGCAAGGTCGTGCCTTACAAGCCGCTGCTGGACGAAGCGATCCGCCTTGCCGGCCATCATCCCGACAAGGTGTTGCTGGTCAACCGTGGCCTCGCGGACATGCCGGTCACCGCTGGCCGCGACGAGGACTACGCCGCCTGGCGCGAGCGCGTGGCCGGGCAGGTGGTGCCCTGCGCCTGGCTGGAGTCGAGCGAGCCTTCGTACGTGCTCTACACCTCCGGCACCACCGGCAAGCCGAAGGGCGTGCAGCGCGATACCGGTGGCTATGCGGTGGCCTTGGCCACGTCGATGGAGTACATCTTCTGCGGCAAGCCCGGCGACACGATGTTCACGGCGTCGGACATCGGCTGGGTGGTGGGGCACAGCTATATCGTCTACGCGCCGCTGCTGGCGGGCATGGCCACGGTCATGTACGAAGGCACGCCGATCCGGCCCGATGGCGGCATCCTCTGGCAGATCGTGGCGCAGTACGGCGTGAACATCATGTTCAGCGCGCCGACGGCGATCCGCGTGCTCAAGAAGCAGGACCCGGCGCTGCTGCGGCGCCACGACCTGTCCAGCCTGCGGCTGCTGTTCCTGGCCGGCGAGCCGTTGGACGAGCCCACCGCGCGCTGGATCCAGGACGGCATCGGCAAGCCCGTGGTGGACAACTACTGGCAGACCGAATCCGGCTGGCCGATCATTGCCATCCAGCGCGGCGTGGAGGCGCTGCCGCCCAAGCTCGGTTCCCCCGGCGTGCCGGCCTATGGCTACGACCTGCGCATCGTGGACGAGGTTACCGGCGAGGAATGCCCGCCGAACCAGAAGGGCGTGGTGGCCATCGACTATCCGCTGCCGCCGGGCTGCATGAGCACGGTCTGGGGCGATGACGAACGCTTCGTCAAGACCTATTGGTCCGCCGTGCCGAACCGCCAGTGCTACTCGACCTTCGACTGGGGCGTGCGCGACGAGGACGGCTATGTCTTCATCCTCGGCCGCACCGACGATGTGATCAACGTGGCGGGGCACCGGCTGGGCACGCGCGAGATCGAGGAAAGCCTGTCCTCGCACCCCGGCGTGGCCGAGGTGGCCGTGGTGGGCGTGCAGGACGCGCTCAAGGGGCAGGTGGCGATGGCGTTCTGCATCGCCCGCGACGCGGCCCGCACCGCCACGCCGGCGGACTGCCAGGCGCTGGAGGGCGAGCTGATGAAGACGGTGGACCAGCAACTGGGCGCGGTGGCGCGGCCGGCGCGGGTCTATTTCGTCAACGCGCTGCCCAAGACGCGCTCCGGCAAGCTGCTGCGCCGGGCGATCCAGGCTGTGGCGGAGGGCCGCGACCCGGGCGACCTGACCACAATTGAGGACCCCACAGCACTTGAGCAGGTCAAGACCGCCATGGCGGGCTGACTGCCTATATATATAGGGGCGAAGTCGGTGCGGCTCGGGAGCATTCCTCGGCCGTGCAGATTTCGCTTGCCACGACTTCCCCTGCAGCCTAATATTTTAAGCATAAAATATTTAACCATGATGTAGTGAGGCGAGCGATGCGCGTGCTTTGCATAGGCGGTGGCCCATCGGGCCTGTATTTCGGGCTGCTGATGAAGCTGCAGGACCCCGCCAACGAGGTGGTGGTGGTGGAGCGCAACCGGCCGTACGACACGTTTGGCTGGGGCGTGGTGTTCTCCGACGCCACGCTGGAAAACCTGCGCCAGGCCGACCCCGAGAGCGCGCGCGAGATCGACGCCGCGTTCAACCACTGGGACGACATCGACATCCATATCGGCGGCCGCACCATCCGCTCGGGCGGCCACGGCTTTATCGGCATCGGCCGCAAGCGGCTGCTGAACATCCTCCAGGCGCGCTGCGAGGCGCTGGGCGTGCAGCTCGTGTTCGAGACCGATGTGGCCGATGACCAGGCGCTGGCGCGCCAGTACGGGGCCGACCTGGTGATTGCGTGCGATGGCATCAACAGCCGCATCCGCACGCGCTACGCCGAGACCTTCGCGCCGGATATCGACACCCGCCAGTGCCGCTTCGTCTGGCTCGGCACGCACAAGCTGTTCGACGCGTTCACGTTCGCCTTCGAGAAGACCGGGCACGGCTGGTTCCAGGCCCATGCGTACCGCTTTGACGACACCACATCCACGTTCATCGTCGAGGCCCCCGAGCGCGTCTGGCGCGCCGCCGGCATCGAGCAGATGAGCCAGGAGGAGGGCGTGGCCTTCTGCGAGCGCCTGTTTGCGCGCCATCTGGACGGTCACAAGCTCATCAGCAACGCCACCCATCTGCGCGGCTCGGCCATCTGGATTCGTTTCCCGCGCGTGATCTGCCACCGCTGGGTGCACTGGAACACGCTGGACGACGGGCGCCGGGTGCCGGTTGTGTTGATGGGCGATGCAGCGCATACGGCACATTTTTCGATCGGCTCGGGGACCAAGCTGGCGCTGGAGGATGCCATCGACCTCGCCAACGCCATCGGGCGCGCGCACGGCGGCATCGACGGCCTGCCCGAGGCGTTGACGCACTATGAGGCCACCCGCAGCGTGGAAGTGCTCAAGATCCAGAACGCCGCGCGCAACTCCACGGAATGGTTCGAGAACGTGGAGCGCTACGCGGACAGCCTCGCGCCCGAGCAGTTCGCCTACTCGCTGCTCACCCGCTCGCAGCGCATCTCCCACGAGAACCTGCGCGTGCGCGATGCCGGCTACGTGGCGGACTTCGAACAATGGCTGGCCGCCCAGGCCGGCGTGCCGCCCGAGACGCTGCACCTGCGCGCCGCCGATCCCCAACACGGCCTGCCGCCGATGTTCACGCCGTACCGCGTGCGCGGCGTCACCCTCAAGAACCGCGTGGTGGTCAGCCCGATGGCGATGTATTCGTCGGTCGATGGCGTGCCGGGCGATTTCCACCTCGTGCACCTGGGCGCGCGGGCGCTGGGCGGGGCGGGCATGGTCGTGGCCGAGATGACCTGCGTGTCCCCGGACGCGCGGATCACGCCGGGCTGCCCCGGGCTGTGGAACGACACCCAGCGCGATGCGTGGCGCCGGATCGTCGATTTCGTGCACGCCAACAGCGACGCGATGATCGCCATCCAGCTGGGCCATGCGGGCCGCAAGGGCTCGACCCAGCTGGGCTGGGAGAAGATGGACTACCCGCTGGCGGCGGGCAACTGGCCGCTGATCTCGGCGTCGCCGCTGCCCTACCTGCCCGGCATCTCGCAGATGCCGCGCGAGATGACCCCCGCCGACATGGCGCAGGTGCGCGATGACTTCGTGGCCAACGCCCGCCGCGCGGCGGAAGCGGGCTTTGACTGGCTGGAACTGCACTGCGCCCACGGCTACCTGCTCTCCAGCTTTATCTCGCCGCTGACCAATCTGCGCACCGATGCCTATGGCGGCACGCTGGCGAACCGGCTGCGCTTTCCGCTCGAAGTCTTTACCGCCGTGCGCGCGGTCTGGCCGGCGGAGCGGCCGATGTCGGTGCGGATTTCCGCGCACGACTGGGTGGAGGGCGGCATTACCGCCGACGACGCGGTCGCCATCGCGCGCGCGTTCAAGGCGGCCGGCGCGGACATGATCGACTGCTCTTCCGGGCAGGTCAGCCCCGATCAGGCGCCCGTCTATGGCCGGATGTACCAGACGCCGTTCGCGGACCGCATCCGCAACGAGGCTGGCATCCCGACGATTGCCGTCGGCGCCATCTTCGAGGCCGACCATGTGGACAGCATTGTCGCGGCGGGCCGTGCCGACCTGTGCGCGATTGCCCGCCCGCATCTGGCCGATCCGGCCTGGACGCTGCACGAGGCCGCGCGGCTCGGCTTCCGCGACGTGACCTGGCCGAAGCAGTACGTGGCCGGCAAGCGCCAGCTCGAAACCAATCTGGAACGCGCGGCCGGTGTGCCGCCGGGGAAGTGACATGACGCCATCCCCATCCTTGATTGGCAAGCACGCGCTCGTCACCGGCGGCGGGCGCGGCATCGGGGCCGCCATCGCCCGCCAGTTGCTGGGCGAAGGCGCCAGCGTGACGCTGCTGGGCCGCGATGCCGCCACGCTCGACGCCACCGTCACCACGCTGCAGGCGCACCGGCTCGGTGACGCCTCGGTAGGTGCCGTGTGTGCCGACATCGCCGATCCCGCCAGCGTGGAAGCGGCGTTCGCCGCCGCCACCTCAGCGCGCGGCCCCATCACGCTGCTGGTCAACAACGCCGGGCAGGCCCACAGCGCACCGTTCGGCAAGACCGACCTCGCACTGTGGCAGCGCATGCTTGACGTCAACCTGACCGGCACCTTCCTGTGCACGCAGGCCGCGCTGCCGGCAATGCTGGGCGCGGGCTGGGGGCGCATCGTCAACGTGGCGAGCACGGCAGGGCTGATCGGCTACGGCTACGTCAGCGCCTACTGCGCGGCCAAGCATGGCGTGATCGGCCTCACGCGGGCGCTGGCGCTGGAGCTGGCCGCCAAGGGCATCACCGTCAACGCGGTCTGCCCCGGCTACACCGAAACCGACATCGTGCGCGACGCGGTGGCGAATATCGTCGGCAAGACCGGCCGCACGGAAGACCAGGCGCGGGCCGAGCTGGCCGCGCGCAACCCGCAGCGCCGGCTGGTACAGCCGGACGAGGTGGCCGATGCCGTGGCGTGGTTGTGCCGTCCGTCGGCCTCCGCCATCACGGGGCAGGCCGTGCCCGTGGCGGGCGGCGAAGTCATGGCCGGCTGACATCGAACAAATTCGAAGGCGAAAGCGAGAGAGACAACCCATGAGCGAGATTGCACTGCACATGCATCACCACAAGCGCCCGTTTGCCGATTACCAGCCCCGGCACTTCCTGTGGTCGGTGTCCGGCGACGGCAAGGTGGCCACCATCACGCTGAACCGGCCCGAGCGCAAGAACCCGCTGACCTTCGATTCCTACGCGGAACTGCGCGACCTGTTCCGCGGCCTCTGCTACGCCACCGACATCAAGACCGTGGTGGTGACCGGCGCGGGCGGCAATTTCTGCTCGGGCGGCGATGTGCACGAGATCATCGGCCCCCTCACCAAGATGAGCATGCCCGAACTGCTCGATTTCACCCGCATGACCGGCGATCTGGTCAAGGCGATGCGCGCCTGCCCGCAGCCGGTGATCAGCGCCATCGACGGCATCTGTGCCGGGGCCGGGGCGATGATGGCGCTGGCCTCGGACCTGCGGCTCGGCACTTCGCAGGCGAAGACGGCCTTCCTGTTCGTGCGCGTGGGGCTGGCCGGCGCGGACATGGGCGCGTGCTCGCTGCTGCCGCGCGTGATCGGGCAGGGCCGGGCGAGCGAGCTGCTCTACACGGGCCGCGCGATGACCGCCGAGGAAGGCCAGCAATGGGGTTTCTTCAACGCGCTCCACGCGCCGGACGCCGTGCTGGCCGCCGCCCAGGCGCTGGCCGCCCAGATCGCGGCGGGGCCGACCTTCGCGCATGGCGTGACCAAGAAGCTGCTGCATCAGGAATGGAACATGGGGCTGGACGAGGCGATCGAGGCCGAGGCCGAGGCGCAGGCCATCTGCATGCAGACGAAGGACTTCCGCCGCGCCTACGACGCCTTCGTGGCGAAGCAGAAGCCGGTGTTCGAGGGCGATTGAGGCGGATAGAGGCCACGGAGCATCCATGAGCGACAAGACCTACCTCGACCTGCCGTTTTTCGACGATGCGCACCGGGCGCTGGAGCGCGACCTGGACGCGTGGTGCCGCACCGCGCTGGCTCACGTCGATCACACCGATACGGACGCCGCCTGCCGGGCGCTGGTGCGGCAGCTGGGCGACGCCGGCTGGCTGCGCTACTGCGTGCCGGCCGCCCACGGCGGCGCGCTGCCGGCGCTGG